>NZ_JBWPVS010000005.1:0-237982 GCF_056590235.1 Pauljensenia sp. C0170B4
GATTTCCGCAAACGAAAAGAACAAAACTACGAAACACGCGATAACGCTGTGACCTGCATAGACACGTCACATTTCGGCGGTGTTTCGTAATTTTGCGGTATTTCGACCCAAACCGTTTAAGAGAGAGACACAGACACGCATTGCAGGCACATGTCTACGACACAGAGCGTCCTCGTTGAGGGCACGCTGCAGGGGTTGCAGCTATGTGACACGGGACACAATCGCAATCAAGGTGTCTCTTCTTATTTAGATTTTCTTCAAAAAGTGGAAAAATTACGAAACGAAAACCATTTACGCTGCTCAACGTATGTTTTTGTGTTTCGTAGTTTTGTTCTTTTCGTTTACGAGATTACGAAATGACCCGCAAATACCTACCGTGACCTGCGGTGATGTGTTTCGTATTTTTCTGCGTAATTTCACGTCGCCCGAAGCAGACACCCTGCCGTGTGCTTGCTGCAGGGCTGCGGCCGTCCCTCCATGTGGAGCGTCAGTGTCGATGCTGTAACTTAAACGTACATACATTTGTGGCGCTCTCGTTACGTGTCTGTGCATTGCCGAGCTCTTTACTGTTGTGTGTGGGCGCGCAGCCGTAGTGTCCGTGCCACTCCGAGTAGGGCGCGTCGTACCCCAAACCCATGTTCAATTAAATTCCAATCCAGAGAGGTCTTGCACTGTTGCGGTGCGGTTGTCTTCTTTCTCACCGTATTGGACCCTGCGAAATTAATTGGATACGATAGGCCCATGTTGATTTCAGGTTCCGTTTTCATGCGGCCGCTCACCAGCCGCTAAGGCGGTTTTCTCCCTCCCGCAGGTTAGAAACCGCTCCGGTCCTTTAGCCGGGCGGCCATTTGCCATGCCCGGCTCCGTTTCAACTCCACGGAGCACACCTGATGTCTACATACGGATACGGCCGTCACGAACATGGCCAAAATTTTCTCACAGACCACAAGATCATCAACTCCATCGTCGATCTTGTAAAACAAACCTCCGGCCCCATCATTGAGATCGGGCCAGGAAGCGGTGCCCTCACTCACCCGATATCCCACTTGGGGAGGGCAATAACGGCAGTTGAGGTAGACGCAAAACTAGCTGCCAAACTCACAAAAAAGACCGCCTCGGCGTCGGTCGAAGTGGTCCATGATGATTTCCTCAACTTCCCGTTACCCGCCACTCCCTGCGTCATTGTGGGAAACATTCCCTTTCACCTCACCACTGCCATTCTTCGAAAGTTGTTGCATGCGCCGGCATGGACTGCCGCTGTACTCCTCATGCAGTGGGAAGTCGCTCGCCGCCGGGCCGGGGTAGGTGCAAGCACGATGATGACAGCTCAGTGGTCCCCATGGTTCACGTTTCACCTTGGTTCCCGAGTACCAAGGTCTGCTTTCCGGCCACAGCCAAACGTTGACGGGGGGATCTTAGTGATCCGCCGGGTGGGTGACCCGAAGATCCCGATAGAGCAACGCAAAGCCTTTCAGGCGATGGTGCACACCGTTTTCACCGCCCGGGGACGCGGGATAGGGGAAATTCTCCGAAGGGCAGGGTTGTTTTCATCACGTTCAGAGACACAATCATGGTTGCGCTCGCGAGGAATCGACCCCGCAACCCTACCTCCCAGATTGCACACCAGCGACTGGATCGATCTCTTCCAGGTGACTGGTTCCTCTTCACCGCGCCATCGGCCCATTTCACAATCGGGAAGTAGTCAACGCCCTCCTCAACGGAAAAATCGAGGCCGGCGGCGGTAATCCCCCCACCACCAAAACCGAAATCCACCAGTAGTAGTGAACGACCCATGTTCGTCTACCGTGAGCCGCGTTATGGCAGTGACGTGTTCTCGTCGGGCACAGTCATAGTTCCCGGCGTTGCCAGCGACAGGGTTCTACACCCAGCAGCGGGACCGATCAAAATCACCCGCACGGGGAACGACCCTGCTGGTGGTTTCGATTTTGATGAAAGCGAGGAGACATAGCCCCTCGCCAACTCCCCGTAGCTGGCGAACAGTAGCTCCTGGCGCTGGCGCTCGTTGGTGAGTTTGCGTGCCACATCGAAAGCCTTATCGACTTCCCGGTCCAAGTTGTTGTGGGCCTTGAGCAGAATTGGGTCCATCGATAACGGGTTGTAGTGCTCCGCGAGTGACCGCTGGGGGTGCCGCTCGCGTGCCCGCAGCACCAACTGTCCAGCGTCGATGATTCGCTGCTGCGCCTTCTCATCTAGTTCACACAGAGCTGGTCCGCAGTTGTAGCTCCCGATGTACTCCGAAAAACGGAAAAAATAAATAGTGGGGATACATCAACCTTCCACTTTCCATTCTTCCGGCTCAGAGTATTGAGGGGTCTGGGACCGGGTCCGTAAACCCTTTATGTTTTTCGCGCACAGCGGTTTTTAGCGACGCACCCTATAGGTTTTCCGCAGAACCTATATGTGTTTCTGTGCACCCCCATATGTTGTCTGTTTCTAGCGGTATTTCGTTGTACTTTGCGCATCGAATAGTTATTTATCGACGACACTCCGTCGAGTTTAAGTTCAATGTGTAGGTTAGCCGAATAAGAAGCTCTGGCAGATGGTGGGGCAATCCTGCTCTGACATCTTAATCTAGCTTGGGTGCGCTGGGATTAGGACTGGTCACGTGTGAGAAGTTTTCGTGTACAACTAGTGACATGAACTTTTTATTGCTCGGTGGTACCGGTTTCCTTGGAGGACACATTGCGGCTGCAGCAGTCGACCGAGGCCATCAAGTTACTTGCCTTGCACGAGGTAACGGGAAGGCTCCCAACGGAGCTGAGTTTGTGAGTGCGGACCGTGACCGTGACGGTGCGTACGATGAGGTTGCGGGGAAAACTTGGGATACCATTGTGGATCTGACGAGTCAGCCGAAGCATGCGCGGGATGCGGCGGCGAAACTCCAGGCCAAGCATCGTATATTTGTGTCTTCGAGCAGCGTATATGAGGATCAGGGAAGTATTTCTTCCGAGTCTGATTCCGTAGTCACTCCGCTTGAAATTGACTACATGGAGGACATGGGGCAGTACCCAGCCGCAAAGTCTGCTTGCGAAACGATTTATCGCAGCACAAATCGGTCGGTAATGGTAGTTCGACCCGGTCTGATCGCTGGCTACGGCGACGAAACAGGGCGCAGTGGTTACTATCCGTGGCGCTTCGCGCATCCCACGGGTGAGAACGTGATCGTCCCAGACCCGGCGTTTCCCGTCGCTATGATTGATGTGAAAGACCTTGCAGGCTGGATAGTTGAGTCTGCAGAAGTTGGGACTTTCGGAACCTTTAATGCTACGGGGTTTGCTACTTCCTTGTCCGATGTGTTCAAGATTTCGCGTGAGTTAACCGCATCGGAGGCTACGGAGCGACCTTGCTCTGATGAACTGCTTCTCGCTAATGATGTAACCCCGTGGATGGGCCCAAAATCGTTGCCGTTGTGGGTACCAGGTGAACAGTTTCGCAACATCGCGCTACTCGATTGCACCGCAGCCTACGAAGCGGGCCTGCAGATTCGCCCGTTGAAAGAGACATTGGCGGATGCGCTGCGATTTGAAGAAGAACAGCAGGGTGAAAGACTCGCTGGGCTCAGCGATGAAGAGGAAGTCGTGCTTCGCCAGCGGTTAGAAGGTGGCATTTAGTTTCGGCAGGAACAGTTTTAGTTGCAGTCGGGACCGTACTGAGTTGGTTTTCGTTCCGCGACTGACTGTGAGAATGAGTCCGAATCTGACTCGAGGGGAACTTCGGCGGTGCTAGCTCTTCATGACGGGGAGCGATGTAGCGTTCTTTCGCCTCTCCGTGGAGTTCCGTTTCGTCATATAACCTCTGGCGTATGTGAAGGGTCGCGAGCAGACCTATCGCAGCAACCCTTTTGACACCGCGCAATGGCTAAGCTGAATGAGCAAACAGTTAGAGTGAGCGTGGGGAGGAGCCTCGGCATGAGTCTGAAAGATGAACTGGAGGAGTACGTCCAGAAGACCGTCGACGAGCAGTGGGAACGTCGCGCAGGCCAGAAGGTGCCCGACGCCGATGACCTTCCGCTGAAGAATCTTGCTGTCGAGCTCGACGCAACTGTCCTCTACGCGGATCTTGCGTCGTCGACGAAGATGGTCAAGGGGTACAAGGACTGGTTCGCTGCGGAGGTCTACAAGAGCTATCTCTACTGTGCAGCAAAGATCATTCGAGCGCGGGGTGGTATCGTCACGGCCTTCGATGGGGACCGCGTCATGGGTGTGTTCATCGGGGACTCGAAGAACACCGCCGCCGCGAAGTGTGGGCTCCAGATCAATTGGGCTTCGAAGAATATCGTGGCAGCGAAGATCGCTGAGAAGTACCCGAAGAGCACCTTCGTGCTAGAGCAGCGAGTCGGCATCGATACCTCGAAGCTTTTCGTCGCCCGAACAGGCATCCGAGGCAGCAATGACTTAGTGTGGGTTGGGAACGCAGCAAACAAAGCGGCGAAGCTGGCCACGCTCGATCCTCGCTATCCGACCTACATCACTGCCGATGTCTACAGCAGTCTGAATGAGACCTTGAAGCTAGGGGGTAACCCGAAGCGGAACATGTGGACTGACCTGGGGACCTCCGACATGGGCTATCGGATCTACGGGTCGGGGTTCTGGTGGCCGGTCTGACGGGGGATGTCAACTGAGGGAGCTGATCCACTCTTCCATCTGCGGGATGATGGGATTTCCCTGGTACACGGTTCCGATGCCGGACGTCCACTGCGGCCGGAGTAGGCCTTGATTGTGATCGTTCAGGTTCGAGTAGAAGACATCCCCGACGACAACCGGGCTCGATCCCCAACCGCGCCCCGCCAGGTGCGCTAGGTGGGCTGCCCTGTTGACGACGTCGCCCATGTACACGACGTCGTTGATCGTGCTGCTGCTGTACCCTGCCTTGATCATGAGGACCCTCCCGTATTCCACGCCTATGCCGATGCGGAGCTGGGTGATCCCTGCCTTCTCGTAGTGGTGGTTGAGGAGCTCCAAGAGGGTATTGGCCTGCGCTGCGGTAGCGAACACATCGTCGATGTGGTTGACCTGCGTCGTCTTGTAGGAGGCCCACACGCAGTCGCCGACGATATTCACCTCGCGCACATAGGGGGCCGAATTCAGGACTGCGACCATTTCCGAGATAAACGACCGGTAGATCTTCGCAAGAACGGGCCTCTTGTGCTTCGACGTCAGGCCGGACGAGTCTCGGATGTCAATAAAGATCGCCGAGCACATGCCGTAGAAGCCGTTGGAGAACGTGAGCTTGTTTCGGTCAGGAAGCCCGTCTACCTCCTCATACGCTCCTGCCGGCTGGTCCAAGATCGCTTGGATCCGGGCCGAGCTGGCCCTCCAGTCATACGGTCTGTAGTTTCCGTCCATTTGCGTCCTAACTGTTCGTGATGCCGACAACGAGGGCCAGGACTGCGATAGCGGCTCCTGCAGCGAGAGCACACCGGATGGCCCACTTTGCGGCGGATGCTTTTACCGTGGCAATCCGAGCATTGACATGTATCTGGTCAGCGAGATCTTTCGTCAGCTCAGCAGGGTCAGAGGTCAGTACATGGAGCACTTCGCTGTACTCGTGTCTCTTGCCCCTGAAATTTCGATCGATGCTTCCAAAAAACAGCCTGTTGATCGCGTCCTGATCTGCATCCTTATCCTTGACTCTCGGTGTCAGTGTCCATCCGCACCAAGCGCCGGTAATAAAAAGAAACAAGCAGGCCATCCCAACGAGAGTGTCGAACAGTGCAGTCCGGGAAGTAAAGTCCTTTGCGAGGTTGTACGTCATTGTTGCCATCACCCCGGTGAAGGCAAGTGTCACGCTGGCCTTCGCATCTGAGTGGCGAATCCACTCGTTCACCAAAGCGAGAGTCTTCCATGCGTGATCTGGGTTAGGCTCGGGTGAGCTGACGCGCGTGGTCGCGTCGTGCGGATGGCCCTCGGTGGTCCGTCGTCCACCGCGCCGAGACGGCATTCGAAACATAGCTCTAGAGTACTAAGATTTACATAGATACTTCAGGAACGTCCGTTACACGCGAGTCTCAAATGGGGACCACGAGCTGGCAGTCACGGGTAGAGCTTGAAGACGGTTTACGCTCCTGCCCCGGTGCTGCCGGGGCGACTGCGGCGGACGCACCACCTACCGATCCAGAGGTTACCCTGTTCTGAAACGTGGTCGAATTCCGGTTCAACGTGTGAATAGAGTGGTCGCTGCGCACGTCGGATTCTCACCGAGAGAGAGGCGTGGCAATCGCCAGCTTGGGCGCGAGCCAGCCGCACAGTTGGGTGCGAGCGCGCGTCGGCACAGGCGCTGAGTAAGAGATCAGGAGTGACGCACTATATGCGAGGACAGGAAAACCTCGAACCTGCTGAGGAGGCTTACGTGACGAATGGAAATCCGGATCGGCTCCGTGAGTTTGCTTTCTTCCCTTTTCGTGTGAAATATGAGCGCGGCGCTGCGCCTCGTTACAGTCCGCTCTTGGCGTGGAACCAGACACTGAACGAGCTTGCCGCGCTTGCCGAGGACGAAGACTGGGGCGAGGCGACCCGGTCACTCGACCATCCGATCCTCAACAACTATGTCAACTACACGTACAAGCGCCTCGTCACCGAAGACAAGATCGATGTGAGCGCTGATGGGCAATACGCTGCATTTAATACTGGACTGCTGACTGCACTTTCAGAGGAGCTCTTTGCGCTTTTTGAGAGGAACCACTTCCGCAACGATGACGCGCAAGATTGGTTTTTCAAGGGATGGGTTACCGAGTCCAACAGAGATCTTCTGGCTAATTTTGACCCCTTGCCGCAGATGGCACAGTACGTGAGAACAGCTGGCGACCTCGTATACGACTGCAGCTGCGAACTCAAATTGGCTTACAGTCACATCCTGGGCGATAACATTGACCGCTTTCCACTGGATTTGCAGGCGAACCCGGTCCGCGCGCGACAGGCGCTTGATTCTGCGGTGAACTGGGCGCTGCGCAAGACTCGCCGCAACTATAAAGTGGTCGTGCCTCAGTGGTATCCGGCCGCGCCTGAAGATACGGCACAGTTCCTGATGCCGTTGGATCTTGACAGTGATGGTCGAGCAGATCTGGCGCTGGTAGTGTCCAAGGCTAATGAGCGCATATACCGCGGACACACCGTGTTGACATTGGAGATGGCGTACTCGAATGCCCGCCTCGTCGCTCGTCCTGACTCCGAGTGGCTTCTACCCAGCGCGGGAGAACCTGACGAGGTCGACTGAGGCGGTGGGGCAGCGCTGTTCAGTGGGGCTCAGCGGCGGTATTGGGGAGTGAGGATCTAGGGCACTTCGGAGAGTGAGATTTAGGTGACACTGGTGAGCAAGGATCTGGTGCGACCTCGCGAGTGAGGCGCTGTGCCATAGCTCCTCGGTGAGGGATCGCTGCTCACTCCATCGAGTCAACGTAAATCGAGACAGTCATGGTGTGAGACTGGTCGGGTTCGAGTTCGATCGCTTCGTCTGCAACGTTGCCGGACTCGACACAAACAAACTCTTGCCATGCGCGCGATTCAAGATCATCAAATTGGCCAACCGTGTCTGACCAGGGGTTCCACACGATCGTGTTGGCCGAGCCGGACTTTTCAATCGAGACGATCCGCCGGAAACGGGGATCGCGGATCTGCACGTTCGCATCAGAGTGATAGATCCGGTCCGTGTACCGTACGAACGTCACCTCACCAATTTGCTTGCGCGAGTGGTCGCGTGCAAGCGACTTGTCGTCGTAGAAAGCGCCGTCGAGGCCCTCAATCGTGACGTCTTTGATGTCGCCAACCGCCACATAGGTGTGGAAAGCTTCCTGAAAGGTAAACGGTCGAGTGTCTGTGTTCGTCACAGTCAACCTCATCATCAGGGAATCGGTTACGTCGATCGAAAGGTTCGCCTCGAAACTGAAAGGAAAATAGCCGTCGGCGCCTGGCTGGACTGGCTGGTCCGACTGGCTGGAATTCTGTGAAGGAGAATGAGCCAGGGCGAATTCGGCATACGTGGAGTCGCTTTCCCCGCGCGCAATGTCCTTGTCGGCAGGATCTGGGCTGATCTGAGTCCACATAGCGGTGCGCGCGAAACCGTGTTTGGGAGCTTCAGGATCACTCAGATGAGCTCCGAACCACGGCAAACATATTGGGACCCCTCCTCGTGGCGTACGGACACCATCGTGTGCTGCCAGCGGAGACATCCAGATCACGGGTGTATCAGAGTCAACCGTCCACTCGAGCACCTGAGCGCCGAACGGGGAGATCGACGCCCGCGAGGATGAACCTTCCAGGTTAAGGGGAGTGGGAAGTGCTGATGAATCCGTCATGGTTTAAGAGTAGAGCGAAACAGGCTTTCATGGGCGCATTCGCCATGCGGGCTGCACAAGAAGGAACAACATCATTCGGGCTGTGCGCCATTCGGTGGGGCATTGGCGAGGGAGGCTGATGCGCTGTTGTCTTCACCGTGAACTACAGGAGCCCGAAGCGGTGCGAGGGAGGGGGCGGAGTTGGTGAATCAGTAATTCTGGGGAGGTGCCGCGTGCGTGGATGAGCAGTATCCACAGGCATGTGGCTGGCTATGGTCTTATCCACACTACTTTCACCCGTGGGGGCCACGTCCACAACTCGGTGACGGCCACTGCCAGGTGGCCGCGTCGTACTGCACAGTGGCTGCCATGACCACTAGGAAGGGCGTAAACAGCGAGCCAGAACTCCGTCGCAATGGCACAGTCACGATCCCCACGGAGTCGAAAGAGGCGCGTGGCGATACCCACGGCGAGAACTCGGGCTCATCTGCTACGAGGCCCATTCGCGAGGGGATCCGAACCTTGACGCACTGCGAGCGCTTTGCTGCCTCGCGTGGTTCACCAGTTTTGCGTTTCCGCTCGCGCACCCTCGAGCAGTGGCAGACAGACCTTAAAGAACTCGGCGGAGTGACGCAGCCTCCCTCGGTCATGTGTGCCGATCGTGAAATGGTTGGCTCGCGCGTCGTGACATCGACATATGAACTGCGGCGGGCTGGAGTGGAAACCTCACAAATTGAGAGCGCGTGCCGCTCTGGACACATTGTTCACCTGGCGCGCGGATGGTATGTATCGCGCCGGCTATTCGACGGCGAAATGATGCATGCGGTCGCGGCGATTTTGCCTGATGATGCTGTTTTTGCCGGTGAAACCGCCGCTTTAATGTATGGGGTTAGTGTGCGGGATAGCCATGAGGCTGATGACGCCTTTCGGATCTGTGTGCTTCGCCCGGCCGGCACTCGCGCAGTACGCCGACCTGGTGTTGCATGCAGAGTTATGGAAGTTGATGAAAGCGAAATCGTGAGCATGGAGGGCATGCGCGTCACGAGCGCTTTGCGCACAGTGTGCGATGTTGCGATGGGGGCGACGATTGACCTCGCGACAGCGTGGATTGAAGGCTTTTTGCGCCAGGGACTCGTAACAGTGGACGAGCTGGTAGAGGCCGCGCAGGCGAGGGCTGGCAGGCGAGGTGTACGGATTTTACGTGCTGCGATTAACAATGCCGACATCAGATCCGAATCAGTTCAGGAAACTGCCCTTCGTCTGCGTTTACGTGAAGCAGGCCTTCCCCGTCCAATTCTTCAAATCCCTGTGCGTGTCAGCGCCACACAGCAAGGCCGAATCGCGAAAAGTAGGAGCATGAGTGAGGCGCGGGACTCGGTGACGGACAGCGAAGAGTCCCTCGTTTGCCCGCAGAACAGCACCAACTTGTGTGGAGGGCATGCCAGCGGTAAAGGCTCGTTCCGAATCGATCTGGGATGGTGCCTGCCTGCACAAGATGGTGGGCGCTCGAAGCTGCAAATATGCAGCCTCGGACGGTCGAGGGCGGACTCGACAGGGGTGCGGAGCGAGGGCGCGCACCATGTGCCCGGAGGGGCTACTGGTGAGATCTCAAGCGGGTTAAAAAACGCAGCGGTGAAGATAGGTGTCGAATATTTTGGCGAGGAGTTCCATCCGGAAACTGGTCCACAAGCCGAACATGACCGCTGGCGGATCCAGGTTCTTGAAGAGGCTGGGTGGACTATCCTCGTGGTTCGTCGTAAAGATCTTCGCGGCGAGACGCCGTATCTCGAAAGAAGGATTGCCCAGCTGTTAGGCCATTCGGCTTCCATTCCCATGCGGCGCTCGTGGAAGAAAGCGCTTTTTGATCGGCGTCGAAATGCGTGGACGCGGGACGAGTCGGTGAGCCATAGCTGGCAAGTGGCGGCGGTGTGCTGACCCTAGACCGAGCGGCGGCCGAAACGTCGCGATGCTGACCAAGCCGCTTCGACCTTAGGGGATGAGAACAAGTACACGATGAGACGTCGTGATCGATAAGAGCCGCAGTTCCAGGATGAAACGGAACACATTGTGTGTCGTAAAGTGTTCGATTTCGCATGCTCGTCTCTATCGGAGACGCCGATGAGTGATTAATCTGGTATTTCGTGTGCACAGCTGCGTGAAGAGGAATCGACCCCTACACTCAACTGGCAACCCCAGACGTTTATTGCCGAGTGGTCGCTTGCACGGGTCCACTCGGCGCATTTTCTTCGATCGTCGCCATAAAGGAGGCAGGCAATGCCTGTGCGTCAGGACATTCGTAACGTCGCTATCGTCGCCCACGTGGATCATGGGAAGACCACGCTTGTCGACGCAATGCTCTGGCAATCAGGAGCCTTCTCCGAACATGATTCGGTGGAAAAGACCGGCGAACGCGTCATGGACTCGGGTGATCTTGAGCGTGAAAAAGGCATCACGATCCTCGCCAAGAACACCGCTGTGCACTACCGCGGGCCCGCTGCGCAAAAACTCGGTCTGACCGAAGGCGTGACCATCAACGTCATCGACACCCCAGGTCACGCCGACTTTGGCGGCGAGGTTGAACGCGGGCTGTCCATGGTCGACGGCGTCGTCCTCCTCGTCGATGCCTCTGAAGGTCCGCTGCCGCAAACACGCTTCGTCCTGCGCAAAGCCCTCGAAGCTCAACTGCGGGTCGTCATTGTTGTCAACAAGGTGGACCGCCCCGATTCGCGCATTGAAGAGGTCGTCTCGGAAACCACTGACCTTCTGTTGTCCTTGGCTGAAGACCTCATGAACGAAGGCGTGGAAGCGGATGTTGATGCATTGCTGGACGTGCCCGTGATTTACGCATCAGCTAAAGCAGGCGTCTCCTCATTGACGAATCCCGGCGACGGCAAGCTTCCGGAAGAAGACCTCGAGCCACTCTTTGAAACCATCTTGCAACGTATTCCCGGTCCCAGTTACGACGAGGGGGCTCCTCTACAAGCCCATGTCACCAACCTCGATGCCTCTCCTTTCCTAGGGCGTCTGGCGTTGCTGCGCATGCACAACGGCACCCTGAAAAAGGGACAGAACGTCGGGCTCGCCCGTCATGACGGCACCATCAAGTCTGTTCGCGTCACGGAGCTACTACGCACAGAAGGTTTGGAGCGCGTGCCTGCTGAAGAGGCTGGCCCCGGCGAGATCGTTGCAATTGCCGGCGTCGACGATATTACGATCGGTGAGTCGCTGGTCGACCTCGACGATCCTCGTCCACTTCCCTTGATCAAGGTGGATGACCCCGCGATTTCCATGACCGTGGGAATCAACACCTCGCCGCTGGCTGGGCGTGTCAAGGGTGCGAAAGTGACTGCTCGCCAGGTTAAGGACCGTCTCGATCGTGAACTGGTGGGTAACGTGTCGTTGCGGGTTTTGTCGACTTCTCGGCCCGACGCGTGGGAAGTTCAGGGACGAGGCGAGCTTGCGCTCGCAATCCTCGTCGAACAGATGAGGCGTGAAGGGTTTGAGCTTACTGTCGGTAAACCACAGGTTGTGACCAAGGAAATTGACGGTAAAGTTCACGAGCCGATGGAGCAGATGACCATTGACATTCCTGAGGAGTATCTGGGCGCGGTGACCCAGCTGATGGCTCAGCGTAAAGGCCGCATGAACTCGATGGCTAATCATGGGAGTGGTTGGATCCGCCTCCAGTTCACGATCCCTGCCCGCGGGCTGATTAGCTTCCGTGCGCGTTTCTTGACTGAAACTCGTGGAACGGGAATCGCCTCGTCAATTTCGGAGGGATACGCTCCGTGGCAGGGGACGATTGAGCAGCGGCTGACCGGCTCCTTGGTTGCTGACCGTGCAGGGCAGGCAACGCCTTACGCGATGACCAACCTGCAGGAGCGCGCATCGTTCATTATTGAGCCGGGGTCAGAGGTTTATGAAGGTCAGGTTGTAGGGGAGAATCCCCGTAACGAGGATATGGACGTCAATATCACGCGTGAGAAGAAGCAGACGAATACGCGTTCGGCCACCGCTGATGTGTATGAAACGTTGACTCCGTCGCGAAAACTGACGCTGGAAGAGTCGCTGGAGTTCGCGTCTAATGATGAATGTGTTGAGGTCACGCCTGAGGCGATTCGTATTCGTAAGGTCGTGTTGGATTCGCAGGAGCGTTTTAAGATCGCAGCGCGTCAACGTCGTAAAGATAAGTAGTCTAGGTTTTTTCGCCGAGTAGACGCGTGCAAGCGACCACTCGGCGAAATTTCAGGGATGGTTGCCTTTTCGTGCCCTGCTACCAGCGCGCAGGAGGGACGACTTTTCCGGTCACCATCGTGTCCGCTTCGACACGAACGATTCCCCGCCGCGCCTCGATAGTAACGTGGTCGGGCGCAACTTCCAGTAAAGTCCCCAGAGCATCGCGAAAGCCTTCGCCTTCGCGATACCTCACCACGACCCGAGTGCCAACTGCCCATCTCATCCAAGGAAGCTCAGGCGGTTGTTTAGGAAAGCCGTGTTGAGCCCTATTGGCAGGTTGTGACGTGTTTTCTGAGAACATGAGCTTTCTTTGATTGATTGGGCGCCACTGCGACTAAGTGGCGTCTTTACAGGAGAAATCGCTGAGAGTCCACGCGCAAATGGTGGTCGCAGCCTGAATGCTGTCGCATATGAGTGATAATAGTGGCACTAATATAGTCAACGCGTCGAGCTGTGCGATGAGCCGGCAGTCCCGTGGGATATGTGATGGCCTCGAGTGCACGTCGCGTTGAGAAGAGGGAGGGATCTCATGACGTATGTCATCGCGCAACCTTGCGTGGACGTCAAAGACCGTGCTTGCGTGGATGAATGCCCTGTGGACTGCATTTACGAGGGGAAACGATCGCTGTACATTCATCCCGATGAATGTGTTGATTGCGGGGCATGCGAACCTGTGTGCCCGACCGAGGCCATTTTTTACGAGGATGACCTTCCCGAAGAATGGTCGGATTATTACCGGGCGAATGTTGACTTCTTCAAAGATCTCGGCTCGCCAGGCGGCGCGCAGCGTGTCGGAGCACAAGAATTCGACGATGAGATGATTCAGGGTCTTCCGCCTCAAAACGAGGAGTACCTGTCCCAAAACTGAGGCAGTCCCATCAGTGCATCGCTGTGATGACTATATTGGCGAGTGGTCGCGTGCAAGCGACCACTCGCCACTTATTTGCTGGAGACTTGTATGAATGCTCTGCTCCGTCCCTTGAATTTGCCTGACTTTCCCTGGGACAGTCTGGAACCGGCGCGCGCACGCGCCGCGGAGCATCCCGGTGGCGTGTGTGACCTTTCGATCGGCACACCGGTCGACCCCACACCCACGATCATCCAGGACGCCCTCGCCAATTCCACTAATGCTGCTGGATATCCTCGGGTTGAAGGCACGCTGGAACTCCAGGAGGCAATGGCTCTGTGGGCATCGAAGCGAGGTATGGTTCCTCTCCAATCTCCACGGGAGGCAACTGCACAATCGGCGGCCGTCATTCCGACGATCGGGTCGAAGGAAGCGGTCGCATGGCTGCCGTTCGAACTGGGGTTGACTAGCGATGACACCATCCTTGTGCCGGAAGTTTCCTACCCTACATATGACATCAGCGCCCGCCTCATCCGTGCGCGATGCATCCGCGTGGATCCAGAGCGCGTCGACACGTGGCCTGACGCATCCCTCGTCTGGGTGAACTCGCCGTCGAACCCCACTGGGCACGTCCTCACTCGCGAGAAGTCGCATGCAAGCGTCCAATGGGCGAGAGAGAAGGGTGCGATAGTGGTCTCGGATGAGTGCTACGCCGCCTTGCCTTGGCAGGCTCCTTTTACTTCCGAGGGTGTCCCATCCTTGCTTGATCGCGACATTTGCGACGGTGACCCAACCGGAATCATAGTCCTGTACTCCCTGTCGAAACAGTCCAACATGGCTGGCTACAGAGCCGCACTGATGGCAGGGGATCGCGACC
Source organism: Pauljensenia sp. C0170B4 (assembly GCF_056590235.1). Lineage (NCBI taxonomy): Bacteria > Bacillati > Actinomycetota > Actinomycetes > Actinomycetales > Actinomycetaceae > Pauljensenia > Pauljensenia sp. C0170B4. The sequence goes on from NZ_JBWPVS010000005.1 coordinate 14,251, forward strand.
TGATCTCTCGAGTTCTCACCGTGCGACGCCACACCGGAATGATCCTCCCCGCGCCCATACAGCACGCGATGGCTGTCGCACTCACGGACACCGACCACGTTGAGCACCAGCACGCCCTGTATGGAGCTCGCCGCACCATTTTGAAGCGTGCCCTTGAGGACGCGGGGCTGTGCGTCGACCCGCACTCGGCAGCAGGTCTCTACTTATGGGTGAGCGATCCGAGTGGACGCATGAACGGCTGGGACCTTGTCGACTGGTTTGCCGAGCGTGGAATGATCGTGGCACCAGGCGACTTCTACGGAGAACGCTCAACCAACTTCGTACGAGTCTCCCTGACCGCAACCGACGAACGCATCCAAACTGCGGCCCGCCGCCTCATTTCTGACGGGTTTGCGAGCGCGAATAGTCGCTAAGATCCAATGCGACGAGGATGGGGCTGCGCTACTGGATGTGAGATCCCTGCGCGAGCTGACCTCGGGGGTATTAAAGTAGGACTATAAGCCCATGCGTCGATGTAGTCGCGCCTGTTTGAGGAGGTAGTACATACCGATGAGCACTGAAGCTTCCGATCAGTCAACGAAAGCAGCCCCGTCCTCGTCAAAGCCACATGACGCCGAAGCTAAACCGGACGGCTGCCTGACTATTGGTGACAAGACGCTGCCGCTTGAACGCGTCCATGCGACCGCCGGCTCTGATGGCGTACGCATCACGAAAATGCTTTCAGACACTGACGTTGTGACGTTGGACCCCGGCTTCGTCAACACCGGATCGTGCGAGTCTGCCATCACGTTTATTGACGGCGCGAAAGGAATCCTGCGTTATCGTGGATACCCCATTGAACAGCTCGCGAAGCATTCCTCCTTCCTCGAGGTTGCCTACCTGCTGATTTATGGTGAACTTCCCGACGCGCAGACACTTGAGCTGTTCATCCGTCGTATCCAGCGTCACCGCCTGCTTCACGAGAATTTCAAGGCGTTCTTTACAGCATTCCCGCACCGCGGGCACCCGATGGCGATCCTCCAGGCAGGTGTCGCCGGTTTCGCCACCTATTACGAGGACACGCTGGATCCGCGCGACCCCGAGCAACTCAACGTGGCGCTCGTATTGCTGCTGGCGAAGCTTCCCACCATGATCAGCTACATCGCGAAGCGAGCCGCCGGCCTGCCACTGCTGTACCCAGATGCTCAACGTTCCTACACTGAGGATTTCATCCGTATGACGTTCGGCATGCCGTACCAGTCCTATGACATTGATCCGGCGCTGGTGCATGCTCTCGACACATTGTTCATTTTGCACGCCGATCATGAGCAGAACTGCTCGGCGTCCACCGTCCGCCTCGTCGGCTCCTCGCAAGCCAACCTGTATGCATCAGTGGCAGCGGGAATTGGCGCGCTGGCAGGTCCGCTTCACGGCGGTGCCAACGAAGCCGTGCTGAAGATGCTCAACCAGATCATCGAATCGGGCGAATCAGTTCAGTCCTACGTTGAGAAGGTTAAAAACAAGGAAGAGGGCGTGCGCTTGATGGGCTTCGGCCATCGTGTGTACAAGAATTACGATCCGAGGGCGGCCATCGTAAAAGAAACGGCTCACGATGTGCTGTCTCGTCTGGGCAAACGCGATGAGATGCTGGATGTCGCGATGGAGCTCGAGGATATTGCCTTGAATGACGATTACTTCAAGGAACGCAAGTTGTACCCCAATGTTGACTTCTACACTGGCCTGATTTACTCGGCGATGGGCTTCCCAACCAAGATGTTCACACCGCTGTTCGCGCTGGGGCGTCTTCCCGGCTGGATTGCGCAGTACAAGGAGATGACGGAGGACCCGGCAACGAAGATCGGTCGGCCCCGTCAGGTCTACATTGGTGAGGTTGAACGCGACTACGTGCCGTTACGCCAGCGTAGCTAGTCCGCGCAGTTTTTGTTTTTTCGCGAGTGGTCGCTTGCAGGCGACCACTCGCGAGATCTTGTTGAGGGCTGGGGGACTTCTCCTTCCGCGTTTCGGTCTGTGTGGCCTAGTTGCGGGCGACTGGACGCGAGGACTGTGGATAAAACTGTGGACTGTGTGGAACCAGTCGGCGCAGTCCCGGAAATCGTTGGAAAGACGCCAATTTGACAATTAAGTTTGGGTGCGCTACAGGGTGTGACCTTACTGAAAAGGTGCAGTAATCCACAGAAAATATGAGAAAAATGACGAAATTGTGGATAGCATGAGCCACCCTCGTGCAGTATCAACCACGGGCATAAGCAGCGCCCAGCACCCCTGCAATAGCCAGGCACCTAGAAGCTGGCTGGCCCACTAGGAAATGACTGATCTCGGAGGTCCTATTTGCTGGGAGCGAGGAACATGACGTTACCCCGCTATCTCCACGTGACGCTCAAATGCGATGCGGCTTCCGGCTTATTAGCACCCGGACGTGCCGCCACGCGTCGCTGCACCCAGCATCACGATCACGTCACGAGGAGGCTGGCCTCCATTCAAAGACCTAACGGTGGGGGAGAGCTCAAGTATGCGGCTCGGCTAGTCGTCCTCGTGGTTTTCACGATGATGCTGCTGCGGGTCATTCCACTCGATTGAGCGGCCTCCGCGCGCGTGGGCTTCAATTCTGCCGGACACGGAGCGCTTGAAGAGAACATTCGAGGCTCCGGCAAGTTCACGAGCCTCCACTGTTCGCGGTTCTGCGAAAAGACCGTTCGCGCCCGGAATGACGCCGCCTCCAGGCATGAGCGCCACCTGGGTATCGGCTGTCAGGAACAGTCCGGCTTCGATCACGCAGTCATCACCCAGCGGAATGCCCAAGCCGGAGTTTGCGCCCAGCAGACAGCGTTTGCCCAGGCGGACCTGGTCGTCGCCGCTACCGCTCAGAGCGCCAATGGTCGAAGCTCCGCCGCCTACGTCGGATCCATCACCGATGACAACGCCGCGCGAGATACGACCTTCGATCAGGCTGCGGCCCAGCGTGCCCGCATTGAAGTTCACGAACGCGGCATGCATGACTGTTGTGCCCTTCGACAGGTAGGCACCCAGGCGAACTTTCGCACCGTCAGCGATCCTGACTCCATCTGGCACGACGTAGTTCACCATCGGGGGGAACTTATCCACGCCGGTTACGGTGACAGGACGGCCGAGGTGTTGGCGCAGGCGAAGGCGGGTTCCTTCGAAGTCATCGATCGGACACGGGCCTGCCGACGTCCACACAACTGAAGGGAGGCGCGAGAAAATGCCGTCGAGGTTGATCGTGTTGGGCTTGACGAGCCGGTGGGACAAAAGATGCAGGCGAAGGTAGGCATCGGCGGTGGATTGAGGGCGATCCTCTAGGTCGGCGGTGCAGGTGACAACCTGTGTGTGCACTCCGCGAGCCTCATCGCGTCGTTCCAGTTCGGAGAGCATATCGAAGAGCTCGGCGTCTGGGGCCGAGTTAGAACGTTCGCCCAAATGGGGGTGCGGGTACCACACGTCCAGTGTGTGACCATCGTCGGCAACTGTTGCCAGCCCAATTCCCCATGCGTTCATATTGTGGGTCTCAGTTGTGTCCTCAGTCATGGTCTCAGTTTACGGTGCTTGGCATTCCCCGGAAGGACTTTGGTGAGGGGGAGGGCTGCAGGCGGCTCGCAGGTGGGTGCGATAGTCGACGAGGCATGTGCCGAGTGGTCGCTTGCAAGCGACCACTCGGCACACAAGAGGATTGAAACGCGATCAGGTTTTCCCATATTGTGAGATCGTCGAATGGTTTGAATGGGTGTCAGTGCCCGTTGGGCCTGTTGTGCTGATCCCATAAGTCGGGCCAGAATACGTCCAGCTCAGCCAGCATCGACCGAAGGAGCGGCAAGGAGATACCAACAACGGAGTGGGGATCCCCCTCGACGCCCCGGACGAATGCCCCTCCAAGACCATCGATCGTGAATGAGCCCGCCACCTCAAGCGGCTCACCCGAGTCAACGTACGCTTTGATTTCTTCGTCGGTCATTGAGCCGAAATATACGGTTGTGGAAGCTGAACGCCCGGCCGTTCGCGCAACTTGATAGGCCACGTCCGTCGACTTGGGCGTGTCAGCGGCGGGTTCGGGGGCACGGGACGGCTTCACGCCAGCGAGGGGAGAGGCACTCTCTTCGTCAATCGAATTGTGGCTTTGCGCTGTTAGGAGGGCGACGTAGTGCCCTGTCCACAACGTGCCGCTGCGTCCTTGCATCGACCTGATGCGTTCGATGGCAGTCAGGCGGTTATGCGGCTTTCCATACATGACGCCATCCAGTTCGAACATGGAGTCGCAGCCCACGACGATAAGGTCTTCGTGTGTGCGATCTTCGGCACGAGCCTCGTCGACGGCCGTATGGTCGAGGTAAGCGCAGGCCAGCCTGTCTGCCACCGCGAGGCATTTTGCCTGAGCCAAAGCGAGAACTTGGTCGGCAGGCGATGAGTCTTCGTGTGCAGGGTCACTTGACGAAGAGAAGGTTTCTTTGAGCCGTCGGAGAACTTCGTCCTCATCAACATCTGACACCATGACAATCGGTGTAATTCCAGCTGATAGGAGCGTCGCGCGGCGCGCCGGCGAACGGGAAGCCAAAACTAGATGCATACCGCCTAGTGTGTCACTTCGACGAGTGGTCGCGTGCACGCGACCACTCGCGGATAACGGGGAACGTGACGATCGACACATAAGGCGCTATGCTATGGAAGGTTGCATTCATGCAGGTGGCATGCCAATCGCGGAGAATTTCCGCGTTGGGGCGATACGAACGCTACTTTCACAAGTGTGTCAGGCGAAGAGATAACGCTACGGCTTACGCTGCGCGATGCAGAATACTGATGCAGAAGGATGCGAGTACGGAAGGGAGGAATGGTGCGTGACTGGACAGTGCGAAGCTGACATTAACGACAGCAACAATGATCAGCGAGACGGTCACAGTGATGCTTCGTCGAGCAGAACTTCTGAGCACCCGCCCTCACGTCCGGCCAGTTCAGTTGTGCCCTCAGAAGACGATCAACCGTCCGCGCAGCCGGGCTCGCCATCTTCTATGCATCACGAGCAGTCGCTTGCACGCGACCACTCGGCGCAAGCGGGGGAAGAACGGGGAAGCGTGCAGGCGGGAGTGAGCCGCGGGGCGGGAGCCACGATACGCGAGTACGAGGAACAATTGCTAGGCGAAATCCCGCATCTGACCGTTGAAGACCTTGCCAACGCGGTTGGCGGAACCGTTGACGACGTGAATGATTTCTGGACGACGATGGGCTTCCCGGACGCCGACCCCGAATCGCCGCTCTTCACCCACCGTGACCAGGAAATTTACGCCAAGTGGACTCAGCTCGTCGCCGATGGAAGTGTCGACCGATCCACCGCACAGTCTTTGCTCCGAGCCCACTCCCACATTACCGACCGCCTTGCGTTGTGGCAGGTGGAAGCGTTTGTGGAAGATTCTGTCCGCCGCCTGAGGCTTGATGATACAGCGGCCCGCCTCGTCACACTCGACCAGATGCGCCAGTACGTCGACCTGCTGGGCGAGACTCTCGTATACTCCTGGCAGCGACAGCTGCACTCGCTCCTGGATCGCGTCGACCATGAAGTCTCGCAGCGCGGGCACGAATCAGCCAGGCGTCGATTCCCGCTGAACCGATCCCTCGGTTTTGTCGACATGGTCTCATACACGGCCTCCTCGACCATCCTGGGCGGCAAGCTAGTTGGCCTGATCCAACGTTTTGAGGACGCGAGCCGAATCGCTGTGACTCAAGCAGGCGGCAGAGTCGTCAAGATGATTGGTGACGCCGTGTTCTTCATTGCTGACGATTTGCCCACCGGACTGAATGTGGTGACCTCATTGATTGAGCGCCTTAACGCCGATGATGACATTTTGCCGGTTCGCGCTTCCTTCGTACGGGGTGACGTGTTCTCCCGTTCAGGTGACGTATTTGGACCGCCGGTGAACCTCGCGTCTCGGCTGGTGGATATCGCGCCGGTTGGGCGAATCCTGACTGACCCGACTACCGCCGCGGCAGTTTCCGCGGGTAAAGGCGGAGAAGGCTACGCGATCGAAACCTTCCCCAGCACAGAACTTCGCGGCTTCGGCCTCGTCTCTCCGTACCTGCTCTCGCGTCAATACGAATAACGGTGGTGGACGAGGGGAGAGCGCCGCGTCAGTTACAGCGTCTGTTTTAAGCTGCGCGCATAAAATTCCGTCTCGTTGCCTTCGCCTCCGGCCTGCTCAAAACACCTGCCACGTGAGACAACGGTGTGACCTCGCCCGCTCAAAGGCCGCGTTCTCCTCGTTAAAGAACGGTGCAAATTGAGATGAAAAAGGTCAAGTAATGTGAAAGAGCGCTCCTAGGATGTACCATTAAGCCGTGACTACAGTACTGCTCGTCGAAGACGATCCCGCGATTTCCGAGCCTCTGGCTCGCGCCCTTGGGCGTGAAGGCTACGAGGTCCGAGCTCATGGCACTGGTAAAGGCGCTCTCAATGAGATTGACGGCGCCGATCTAGTTGTCCTCGATTTGGGCTTGCCTGACATTGACGGCCTTGAGGTTGCGCGTGAAATCCGCTCGCAAGGCCGCACCACACCTATCCTGATTCTGACCGCTCGCACTGACGAGGTAGACATGGTCGTAGGCCTGGATGCCGGTGCCGATGACTATGTGACCAAGCCGTTCCGCCTGGCTGAGCTCCTGGCTCGTGTGCGCGCTTTGTTGCGCCGCTCGGTCGGTGACGTGTCAGAGGGTGAGATCAGCGCTCAGGACGTGACAATCGATGTCTCTGCACATAGGGCGTTCGTCGGATCGCGTGAACTGCATCTGACTGCCAAAGAATTTGAGCTGCTGCGAGTGCTGGTACGTGAAGCCGGTAACGTGGTCGAGCGTGAAGCACTGATGCGTGAAGTGTGGGGGTCCGACCCATCAGGGTCGACCAAGACGCTGGATATGCACGTGTCGTGGCTGCGCCGCAAGCTCGGAGACGATGCCGGATCGCCGCGTTACATCACAACCGTGCGTGGAATGGGTTTCCGTTTCGAAAAGAACGGTCACTAGGCCGCTCCTGCTCTAACCCCTTGCTGCGCTCCCCTTGCTGCGCTGCGCTTGGAATTGGCGGGGCTTAATGGTGAATGCTCATCCCAGCAGTGAGCCAACGCTGACACCTGTTAGACCCTGCCGGCGCATGTAAGCGCTCGCAGCCAACCGGTGTCTACACGTTGCGGTGCAACCGGTCAGCGCTTGCACAAAACGATGGGCTGACGCCAAGATCGGAGGGAACGATGGGACGTCGAGCAGCAAAAATGATCCTGGCTGCCGTGACAGTCGTTGTCCTGCTGATGGGTATTCCGGGCGCGACGATCGGCTCCATTATGGCGTGGCAAAGTGAGCAAAATGCTCTGGATGCGCGCGTCGAATCCCTGATGCGTGCATCCGACCGCCGCATTTCGGAGGGCACACAGATTTCTGAGCATCTGGTTGAGGCCTGGGCGACACCGCTGATCGTGGAAGAGGCTGATGCATGGACACGTGTGAAAGCTCGCGGGCAGGATGAAATCGTGGTGGGGGAGACCATTTCGGGCCCTAAACTCAGGTCGTCGGAATCATCTTCGCTGGGGACGATTGTGACGATGGAAACTTCCGCGATGCCCGCGATCCGTCGCGTGATCGGTGTGATTGTCCTGTTCATCGGTGGTGCAGCGCTGTCGATGCTGGTTGGTTGGGCTTTGGCGAAGCGGCTGTCGCGACGACTGTCCGCCCCGTTGATTTATCTGGCTGCTCAGGCTGAGCAAATTGGCGCCGGTATGGTGCGTGCGCGAGTGAAGCCATCCGGCATTGAGGAAATTGACTTGGTCCAGGATGAACTGGCCAGAACAGCAGAGCGCATGGCGGGGCGCTTGGCGGCAGAACGCCGTTTTTCCGCTGATGCTTCTCACCAGCTGCGCACGCCTCTGACGGCTCTGTCGATGCGGCTCGAGGAGATCGAGATGATCGCTGAGCAAGACGAAGTGCGTGAAGAAGCATCCAGCTGTCTTGAACAGGTCGAGCGCTTGACGACCGTGGTGACGGACCTGCTCGACACGTCCAAACGCACCAGCGGGCACACCGAGGCTATCCATGTGGTGGAAATATTCAACACGGCTCGCGAAGAGTGGGAGAGTGCTTTCACGCAGGCCGGTCGGACTTTGACTTTCACCGATGAATCGGGTGCTTCGGTGCTGGCCGATGCAGCGAAGCTCGGGCAGGTGCTGGCAACACTGATCGAAAACTCCTTGCGTTACGGTGCCGGCGAAACGCGAGTGGTCGCCCGCAAGTCACCCACGAAGCGCGGTGTGATGATCGATGTGAGTGACGAGGGCGAGGGTGTTTCTGAGGAACTGGCTCCCGAGATTTTTGACTACGGCGTATCCGGTCACGGGTCCAGTGGAATTGGGCTGGGATTAGCGCACGACCTGACCGAAGCGATGGGCGGGCGACTGGAACTGACGCAGGCAGCGCCACCGGTATTCACCGTGTCACTCGCGGCCATTCCCGCATCGATTGACCCCGACCGAGTCATGCCGCAGGGACCCCTGGTATCAATGGGAAGGCGCTCGCGGCGCTTCTGATTTTTGTTGTGTGTGCCGAGTGGTCGCGTGCAAGCGACCACTCGGCACACACACAACCCTAGTGCGCTGGGATGTGACGAAGCCGCGGGTGAGCGGTAGATTCTATGTGTGAGCTCATCAAATACTGCGCAGTCACCAGTCGAAGAATCCGCAAACACGGCAGCAGCCGTCGACAACCTCGAAGCGCCAAATGGTCACGTGGCGTCTCATGCCACCGGGGCACCTAGCGGTGCGCCAGCGCCTTCTTCACCTCGCCCCGTCATCGCTGTGATCGGTGGTGGTCAGCTGGCGCGCATGATGCAGGAAAGTGCCATTGCACTGGGAATCGACCTACATGCGCTGGTTGAAGCTGAGGATGGTGCAACGGGCTCAGTTGTTGTGCATTCAGTGGTGGGGGACCCCTCGGACATCGATGCTGTGCGCACGATCATCAGCGGCGCGGATGTGCTGACGTTCGAGCATGAACACGTTCCGCAGGACATCCTCAGGCAAGTAGGATCCGACATTGCAATCAATCCACCTGCATCGGCTTTGCTGTACGCGCAGGACAAGCTCGCTATGCGTGAACGCCTCACTGACGCCGGGATTCCGTGCCCCCGTTGGGCGAAGGTCACCACACCCGAGGAACTGGCAGCATTTGGCGACGCGGTTGGATGGCCGGTCATCGTGAAGACACCGGTTGGCGGCTATGATGGTCATGGCGTGCGGGTTGTCAGCGATGCTCATGGTGTTGACGATTGGTTCGACCGTGGAGCGCCGCTCCTTGCTGAAGAAAAGGTGTCATTCACGGTGGAGCTGGCCGCCCTCGTCGCCCGAAATCCATCCGGTCAGGTGCGCTCATGGCCAGTTGCTCAGACGATCCAACACAACGGAGTCTGCTCCATTGTGCGGGTGCCTGCACCAGGTATTTCTGCCGAGCTTGCCCGGCAGGCGGAAGATCTTGGGGAGCGTATTGCAGTTGAGCTGGGAGTCACCGGTGTTTTGGCTGTCGAACTCTTTGTTGCTGATGGGGTTGACGGTGCGCGCGTGTTGGTGAACGAGCTTGCCATGCGACCGCACAATTCGGGTCACTGGACGATCGACGGGTCTGTGACCAGTCAGTTTGAACAGCATCTTCGCGCTGTGCTCGACCTGCCGTTGGGGAGCACGCGAATGACGGCGCCTGCCACGGTCATGGTGAACCTACTGGGGTCGAATCGACACGATCCCAGCGAGGGCCTGTCTCAGGCTTTGGCATCGAGTCCGGAGGCAAAGATCCATCTGTACGGCAAGTCGGTGCGACCCGGCCGGAAGCTCGGACATGTCAACGTATCTGCGACTACGGTGGAAGAAGCTCAGGCCGCAGCTCAGGCGGCGGTCGATGCGCTGTTCGGCGAGCCGGAGGAGGAGGACGGCTAGGCCCGTCACACTGGTCGGCATTGACGAGGGCGACGCTCTGCGGCGTGGCACGTTGAGATTAAGACAGGGGTCTGCCTGATGATGAGGTGGCGGCGCGCTGTGAGTGCGCAAAGCACCAATGAACAACACGAGAGGACACGGAGCACCATGAACCTACAACCATCAGAGGAATCCACGAGTGGTCGCATGCAAGCGACCACTCGGCGCGGCGAGGGTGGCGACGCGTTTCCTATCGTGACCCCAACCGGTCAGAATCCACTGGTCGGGGTGGTCATGGGGTCGGATTCAGATTGGCCGACGATGAAACCTGCCGTTGATGCCCTTGCAGAGTTTGGCATCGCCTGTGAGGTCGGTGTCGTTTCTGCGCACCGCATGCCTGAAGACATGGTGAATTACGGCAGGTCAGCGTCCGAACGAGGTCTGCGTGTCGTCATCGCAGGTGCCGGTGGTGCAGCGCATCTGCCCGGCATGCTCGCAGCGCTCACCGAACTGCCCGTCATCGGTGTTCCGGTACCACTGAAACACTTGGATGGTGTGGACTCCATGCTGTCGATTGTGCAGATGCCTGCTGGCGTCCCGGTCGCCACGGTGTCAATCGGCGGTGCACGAAACGCTGGATTGTTGGCGGTACGTATCCTCAGCGTCGGTACCGACGAGGCTGCTGCCGATCTTCGCGCCCACATGCGAGCTTTCCAGCAGGATCTGCGCGCAGTTGCCATGAACAAAGGAACACGCCTGCGCGATGAACTGGGTGGCCAGAAGCACTAACACCTTTCACTACCGTTGTCGATCCACCAACCAGTACCTGCATCTATCTGGCCCAGCGTTCGGACCGATGCGCGCCGCCCCTCGAGTCACACTGAGAGTTCGTCGGACGGTCACGCACCCACGCGCATGACCTGGCATGCATATCCGTAATACAGTAGTGGCATGAGTATTCTTGTATGTGGCGGCGCCGGCTACATCGGCGCACATGTAGTACGGCTTCTCCAGCAGCGCGGTGAACGCGTCATCGTCGTCGACGACTTGTCGTATGGAACGGCTGACCGTATCGGCGACGCGAAACTCATCAAAATCGATTGCGCATCCGATGAAGCTCGCGGCGTTCTGACCAACGCCATGGTCGATGAGGACGTGGACGCAGTAATCCACTTCGCCGCCCGCAAGCAGGTTGGCGAATCGGTGGAGCGCCCCGCCTGGTACTACCAACAGAACATCGGCGGCCTCGCCAACATGCTTCTGGCAATGCAGGACGCAGGCGTCACCCGCATGATCTTTTCCTCTTCGGCCGCGGTGTATGGCATGCCGCCCGTCGAGGTCGTCCCCGAAGACATCGAGAAGAAACCAATCAACCCATACGGCGAGACCAAGCTCATCGCCGAGTGGATGATGGCGGACTGTGAACGCGCATGGGACCTGAACTGGATCGGCCTGCGCTACTTCAACGTGGCAGGTGCGGGGTGGAACGACCTGGAAGACCCCGCGACCCTCAACCTGATTCCAATGGTGCTGGATCGCATTTCCAAGGGCGAGTCCGCCAAGATCTTCGGCACAGATTACCCCACGCCGGATGGCACCTGCATCCGCGACTACATCCACGTGCGCGACCTGGCTCAGGCACACATCGCCGCACTTGATGCTCTTGAAGATGGAAAGCCGGAACATCGCGTGTTCAACGTTGGCACTGGGAAAGGCACATCCGTTCGCGAGGTCATAGACGGTTTGCGCGAAGTGTCGGGCTGGGACTTCCCGGTCGAGGAGCTGGATCGCCGCGCCGGCGACCCGCCTCAGCTCATCGGCGATTCGTCCCGTATCCGCAAGGACCTGAACTGGACGCCCGAACTGGATGTCCATGACATCCTCAGCTCCGCATGGGAAGCGTGGCAGGCCGGCCCTCGTCACTTTGAGGTTCCCGCCAGCAACTAGGAGCCGGCGGAGTTTACAGGCTCACGGGTCGCCCTCGTCATTGGTGTTTTCGACAGTGACGAGGGCGGCTTTGTCATGTCGCCGCCAAGGATAGGGGAGCGTGCGCACGTGGTGGCGCTCGTTTAGTCTGCAGGTGGCGCGCACCATTGAGTGTCGGCCGACTACAAGGTGGACCGCACTAGCGACCTACCCGTCAAGCTGGTTGAGGTCCTCTGGCGTGATCTGGCCGCGTGCGACTTTGGCGAAGAACTCGGGCGCGGTTGTATCGCGCAGCAAAACGGCTGAGCCAGATCCGATTTCAAAGCCCATGGATTCGATGGGCGGTGCACCCATGAGTTGGGCGTCACTGGCTGACTTGAATGCCCACACCAATCGGGCAAGGTCGGTTGAATATGCGGACTTGTCGGCGGTGAGTGAACTCGCTCCGGCGCGTTCAACTCTCAGGGTGGCTATCGGGTTGAGCAGGACACTGGGGGACAGGGCCGTGCTGATGGTCTTGGTGATGACCTGGCGTTGGCGCTCGGCTCTGCCGATGTCACCGAGCGGATCTGAATAACGCATGCGTGAAAATGCCAACGCGGTGCGACCATCGGCGTCGTGGCATCCGGCCTGCCAGTTCAGCTCGGACAGCTCGTCATTCACGTCCATGTCGAGGCACAAATTGATGCCCCCCAGCGCGTCAACGATTGTTCCCACGCCGCCCATTCCGATTTCGACGTAGTGATCCACGGTGAGTCCGGTAAGCGATTCGACCGTTGCGACCAGCTGGTTGGGACCTCCCAGGGAGTAGGCTGCGTTGAGCTTGATGTCGCCGTAGTCCGGATCCGACACGTACGTGTCGCGAGGCAGTGAAATTGCGGTGGCCTGACTGTTGGGCGCGACGTTGATCAGCAGAATCGAGTCGGCTCGAGCGCCCTCGGTACCGTCAGCGACGGCTCCATCGGCCCGGGAATCTGAACCGACGAGCAGGTATGTGGTGCCAGGAGTGTCCGCGTTCGTGGTGAGTGCGTCAACTCGCCCGAGGTGCTGGTTCGCATCCCAGACGAGGAATGCCGGCCATCCGATGATGAGCACCAGAATGATGACGAGGACGAGTGGCCAGCGCCTGTGACGCCGGCGTCGCGGGCGTGCGCGGTCGCGCGCGGATGAGCTGGAGGGTTCTGAGGGGCCATATGGGCCGGACGAGCCGTACTGTTGCGCTGGATGCGAACGCTCAGGAATCGTCCATTGGCGTGGCGGATGAAAAGCCTGCTGGCGCGGCGTCGCGGGAGTCCCGTCATCGTTGGTGCCAGAGAGCGCAGCGCGTTGAGATTGAAGCTGACGCACCTGGTCGGCCGGCAGGAACGAGGGTGGCTGGTGCCGCTGATTGCGCGGCGTGGTGTGTGATGGCATGCGCCTGGTTGGCTCCACCGGCTGATTGTGAGCGGAGGATTGCTGTGAGGACTGGGTGCCGGAGCTGTGTGAGGACGCACGGCCCAGGTGGACAGGGCCGCCACGATCTGCACGCGAATGTGAATCAGCGTGGGTAGCGCTGCTTCCTCTGGACTGTTGGACGCGAGAAGAGCTGGATGATGGGTCAGGAGTACCACGGCGAGCATACGGATCACGGAAGGAACGGCGCTGAGGTGTGGCCGCGGGGTTCGGATTTGCGGGAGCATCAGATGCTGTGCGGAGGTGGCTCGCTGCACTGCGGCCTGGCGAGCGCTGCGCATCTGGCGTGCGGCGATGCTCGGAGGTTTTGTGCGCATCATTGGCACGAGGGCGAGACCGACCCGGGTCAGGTGCAAATGACGGGGGATGGTCTGTCACGTCGAATATTCCTTACTCGTTGAGTTCTTCGGCAGTGCGTCGCATGCAATCGAGAATGCACAGCATCATAGAAGCGAGAGACTTCGCGGCACGCCAATGGGTACCGGTGTCAAATTTACGTTGTATTGGGCTCAAGGTGCTCGTATGCCTGATCGGTGTCTCAAATCCTGTCGCTCAGTGTGGCGCCGAGTGGTCGCTTGCACGCGACCACTCGGCACAACAAAAACGACGAGGACGCGTGCGAAACGTATCGGCTTGACGTTTAGTGGCCGGTCGGAGGACAACTTGGGGTGCTCTCAGCTGACTCATCTGAGAGATCCTCTGACAGTGGATCAGGGCTCGGCGCCTCGTTGGTTGCATTATCGCCGTCAATCTCGGTGTTATCAGAGTCGTCGAATGCCCCGGAGCTGTCATCACTGGATTGTCCATCACTCTCAGGGTAGGGGACTGTGCGCATCACGCCGTTGCCGTCGCGGTACTCGCTGCCAGGTGGGTACGGTTCATCGTTGGCAAGAGCGTTCCACACGTCAGTGGCGTCGGGCTCAACTGCGATGACCCTGTTGGGGTCGTAGTCGTCTGGCGTGTTCGGCATCATGAGGAATTGGATGTTTTCACGGCTGATACTTGCCAGTGACATGAGCAGTCCCGCGTCATCAGTGATGTCGGCGAATTCACTGGACATCTTGAGCGCCGCCAGAGTCTGCTTGAGGAACGACAGCAATGCCGGCATGTCGGTGATGAAGTTCTTCGACAACAAAGTTGTGAACATGACACCCACGAGTGCTTGCTGTCGGCTGATCCTCTCAATGTCGGACCCGTCAGAATCCTCCACTCCGTAGCGCACGCGCGCATAATCAAGAGCTCGCCGCCCATCGAGGTGCTGACAGCCCGGATCAAAGTAGATATCCGACTTGTAGTCCTCAATGTATGAAGGAACGTCAAACCAGACTCCGCCGAGCGCGTCCACCATATGCGCAAAACCAGCGAAATCGACGACTACGAACCCGTCCAGCTCAAGTCCTGTCAATAACTCGACAGTCGCTTTCGTGCATGCGATCCCGCCGGCGATGTCATCTTTGCCTGCCCCGTCAGCAAAGGCAGAGTTGAACTGACCATAGTGTTCGTAGGTCTCGTAGCCTTCGGCTGACTGGCATGAGGGGATCGTCGTCATCAGGTCGCGCGGAATCGACACCACCTGTACCCTCGAGCGATCCTGCGAGATGTGCACGATCATCGTGGTATCTGAGCGAATGGTGTCGATCTCGTCGGGATCGCCATACGCGTAGTCTGCGTTGTTACGCGAATCAATGCCGGAAACCAGAATGTTCAGTGCTTTGCCGGCGAAAGGATCCCCTGGTGGTTTCTCTTCGTCGGTCTTGCCACCCTTGTCGAAATCGCTGATATCGATGATGTTTTCGGAGAGTTGGTCACGAAAATCTTTAATCACAAAGAAGCCTGTACAGCCTGCTAACAATACAAGCGAGACCAGCACGCCGAGGACAGCGCGAATCGCGCTGAAGTATCGAACTTCAGTGGCGCTGTGTTGCATTGCGCGAAACGCAAGAAATCGATTGGCTGTACTCATTGAGTGTGATTGTACCGGAAAATCGTTATCCAAACGTTATTGAGACTGCAAGGTTTGTCGTGTCGTTCCCCATGCATATGCGGCCCCTGGCGTGCCAGCGTACGCAGCCCGAGGTCAAAGCGCCGTCGTTGCTCAGATTGACCGCCGATGCTACTTGTCGTCAGCGTCATTGTCGAGGGGGGCGCCGGCATCTTTCGTTTCATCGCCATCTGGCACAGGTTCCGTTGAATCCTTGGCATCGGCAGGGAAAACGCTGTCAGAGGTTGTCCCAGAATATGCATCGTCATCACGATAGTGAGGAAGCGGCGGGTGTGTTGACAGCGCGATAGCGCGAGCTAACTGCGTTAAACGTTTTTCCGTATCGGCATCGCGCCGATACGTCGTGGCAACTTGCATGAAGAAAGCCAAAACCAACGCGTAGAGCAGGAGGTTGATGCCTCGCTCCACGCCCAGCCATTCGGCCAGACGGTTCAGCAGACCGGGAAAGAGCACCGCGAATGCTGCAAAGACGATCATCAGCAGCATGCCGAGGCGTTTGAGCGCCAGTTGGTTCGGATTGCGTATGGGACGCATGACGAACCATGCCAGCAGTAGCAGCCCCGCCAGCAGGAGTAGCTTGATAAGCCAGTAATTTGTCAACATGTCGCTCACCCCATCAGCAATTCGACGAGGATATTAATGGAGTTCAGCAGTGACTGTCCCTTGGAGCGCGAGTAGTCGGTGTAAATGATCGTGACCGGAAATTCCAGCCACTTCATCTTTGAACGCGCCAGTTGGGCAACGATTTGAGAAGCATGTGCCATACGGTTTTGCGTCAAATGCACGTGTTCGACAGCGTCGCGGCGCAGTAATCGCAGACCGTTGTGCGCATCGGTCAGTTTCATTCCGGTGCGCACGCGAGTCACCAGCGCTGCCGTTTTCAGCACCACACGCTTGAAACTGGAAATATCGACGTGACCTTCAAGGAAGCGGGAGCCGAAGATAATCGGCGTGTCGGTATCGATTGAGGTGCGGCGCATCGCAACGGCATCTTCGACGCGGTGTTGTCCATCGGCATCAAAGGTGACGGCGTAGGTGCCGTCGGTGCGGGTGAGGAAGTATTCGAATCCAGTTTGTAGCGCTGCGCCCTGACCGAGGTTAATGGGATGCGTCACCACGTGTGCCCCGGCTAGACGCGCCTGTCTGGCGGAATCATCTTTTGACCCGTCATCCACGCACACAATGTTCGGGAACGTGCGCCGCGCCTGCTGGATCACCTGTCCGACAACTGTGGCCTCGTTATATAAAGGCACAATCAGCCACGTGTCCTCATATCGCTCCATGCTGGCATTATTCCACACCGGTGCGCACGCTCTGCCTGCGCATTGCCGAAGTGTGCGGGTGGTGCCTGTGATCTTGGGCTGTGAGTGCGTATGATTAAGTGGCTACAGTACGTCAGGAGGGTATATGCCCAGAATTGTTGATACTGCCGATGTTGCATCGAGCGCGTCCATTGGCGAAGGCTCCAGCATCTGGCATCTCGCCCAGGTACGCGAAGATGCTCACATCGGTGAAAACTGCATCGTTGGCCGTGGCGCCTATATCGGCGAGGGCGTTCGCATGGGGAACAACTGCAAAGTGCAGAACTACGCCCTTGTCTATGAGCCCGCATCCCTTGCCGATGGTGTCTTTATCGGTCCGGCAGCAGTCCTGACCAACGATCACTTCCCCAGGGCCGTCAACCCGGATGGAACCATCAAATCTGCATCTGACTGGGAGCCGGTTGGCGTCACCATCAAGGAAGGCGCCGCAATTGGCGCTCGCAGCGTGTGCGTGGCGCCCGTGACGATCGGCGCGTGGTCCACAGTCGCTGCCGGAGCAGTCGTCACGAAGGACGTCCCTGATTTCGCCCTTGTTGCCGGCGTGCCAGCCAGGCGCATTGGGTGGGTCGGCCGCTCGGGCGCACGCCTTGAACCAGTGGATCGACATGACATTGACGAGGGCGCCCGCAGCGCTCTCGAACCGGTGAACGAGGGGCAGACACTGTACCGCTGCCCTTTGACTGGTGACCTGTACTACGAAGAACAATCAAGTGATGGACAGACAACGTTGAAAGAGGTTTCTCACTAATGGAACGTGCATTTATCCCGCCTGCAAAGCCACTGATCGGTGACGACGAGCGTCAGGCTGTTGACGATGTGCTCGCAACCGGAATGGTTGTTCAGGGCCCTCAGGTCAAGGCTTTCGAAGAAGAATTCTCTGAGCAGGTTGTCGCAGGCGTGAACTGCGTGGCCGTCAACTCCGGCACATCAGCTCAGCACGTCGCCACGCTGGCCTCACAGCTGCCGGAAGGCTCTGAAGTCATCGTTCCGTCGTTTACCTTCGCTGCCACCGGCAACTCCGTTGCCATCGCCGGAGCCAACCCTGTGTTCGCTGATATTGACGTCAACACGTTCACCCTCGATCCGGCCAGCGTTGAAGCTGCAATCACTGACAAGACCGTAGCCATCGAGGTCGTGCACCTGTACGGCCTGCCGGCCAACATGCCAGCCATCCTTGAGATCGCCAAGAAGCACAATCTGCTGGTCTTCGAAGACTGCGCTCAGGCACACGCCGCGTCGATCAACGGCAAGCCGGTGGGTACGTTCGGCAGTTGGGGATCCTTCTCCTTCTACCCGACGAAGAACATGACGTCCCTTGAGGGCGGCATGGTCACCACCGCTGACGATGAGCTTGCTCGCCGCTGCCGCCTGATCCGTAACCAGGGCATGGAAAAGCAGTACGCCAATGAGTTGGTCGGTCTGAACAACCGTATGACTGATGTGGCTGCTGCTGTTGGTCGCACACAGCTGAAGAAACTCGCAGGCTGGACGAAGACCCGCAAGGAGAACGCTGCAAAGCTCAGCGAGGGTCTCGCCTCTGTGAACGGAGTGGTCACCCCGACCGTGCCGGAAGGCTACTCACACGTCTACCACCAGTACACAATCCGTCTGGAAGGCGCGACCGGCGAGGAACGTGATGCATTCCGCGACGCACTGAAAGACCAATGGCAGGTCGGCTCCGGCGTGTACTACCCGATCCCGAATCACCGCCTGCAGTCCCTGGCACCCTACGCTGAGGGTCTTGAACTGCCGAACACGGAAAAGGCTGCCCGCGAGGTTGTCTCCCTGCCGGTTCACCCCTCCCTGTCGGCTGAAGACCTGGATCGCATCGTTGAGGCCGTGTCCGCATGCGCCAAGGCTGGAGCGTGAGTCGCATGACATCATCAGCACCCGAGCGGCATCGCAT
This sequence comes from Pauljensenia sp. C0170B4, assembly GCF_056590235.1. NCBI lineage: Bacteria > Bacillati > Actinomycetota > Actinomycetes > Actinomycetales > Actinomycetaceae > Pauljensenia > Pauljensenia sp. C0170B4. Next base: position 32,803 of record NZ_JBWPVS010000005.1, read on the forward strand.
CGAAAAAGGACAGCCTATTCGCGTAGGTGTCCTCGGCATCGGTTCGATGGGACGTCACCACGTGCGCAATGCACGCTCAACCGAAGGGTTCGAACTGGTCGGCATTGCCGATCCCAGCGGTGACCGCTTCGGCGTTGCCGGTGACATGCCTGTTCTTCCAGACGTTGATGCTCTGATCGAAACCGGGATTGACGCCGCCATTGTTGCTGTCCCCACCATTTTCCACGAGGAAGCGGCTCTCAAACTGGCTGAAGCTGAGGTTCACACACTGGTTGAAAAACCGCTTGCCGCAAGTGTCGAGGCCGGACAGCGTCTGGCTGACGCGTTCAACGCAGCAGGACTTGTCGGCGCTGTTGGCTACGTGGAGCGTTGCAACCCGGCGATCATGGAGATGCGTCGCCGCGTTCAGGACGGCCAGCTCGGTCAGGTCTACCAGATCGTCACGCGTCGCCAGTCCCCATTCCCTGCACGCATTTCAGACGTGGGCGTTGTCAAGGATCTGGCCACTCACGACGTGGATCTGGCCGCATGGGTCGCCGGCTCCACCTATGCCGAACTGTTCGCTCAGACCGCATACCGGTCAGGGCGTGAACACGAGGACATGGTCACGGTGTCGGGTCGATTCGCTAACGGAGTGCTGGTCAACCACCTGGTCAATTGGCTCACTCCGTACAAGGACCGCACCACGATCGTCACCGGCGAGCATGGCGCGCTGGTCGCCAACACCGTGATGGGGGATCTGACCTTCTTCGAAAATGGCCAGATGCCTGTCCAGTGGGATCAGATCGCCGCATTCCGCGGAGTGTCCGAAGGTACCATGACGCGCTACGCGTTGACCAAGCGTGAGCCGATCGCCGTGGAGCAGGAGCACTTCCGTGACGCCATTTGGGGCGTTGGCGATGAGCACGTCACGATGAATGACGGCCTTGCTGCGCTGCGCGTAGTCGAAGCAATCCTGAAGTCCGCTTCATCCAATGAGGTCGTGCACTTCGATAACTGAATACTGACGCACTTGTCAGGTCACCACTTAACTTGGTGACCGCCGGACGCCCTCGTTCATTCCATGTGGATTGGCGAGGGCGTTCATGCGCCCAGAATCTCACCAACTTTCCTGCTGAATGCGGGAGCCATTGTCTTCGCATAGTCGAGCGTGACGTGATTGTCGTCAAGGTAGACGGAAATGTTTCCGATGAGGGTCGGGCACACCTGATCGAAACAGAAAGCCTGATCCGTCATGTCAATCTGCATGAAGTCAAGGCTGGAGCTGAGCTGGTCGGTCGGATCAGCGTCAGGGAAATACGCAGCGCGCTCCAACAGGCATCCGCCGTACGTCCCGTCGGTTGGATTGGAATCAGAGCAGTCAAAGAGGTTCCGCTCTGAGCGCAGATTGTCGCGCACACCGACCACCGGGATCCCACGCTCATTCAGGTAGGTGACGAGGTCTTCCAGACCGCTGACCAGGCTTTCATCATGGGAATCAGGAGAAGCGGCCGTACTGACCAGCATCACCGCATCGAAGTCGTGCATGTCCATGTAGTCCAGCAGATTCTGGTTGCGTTCCTGACAGGTCCCCTCGTAGCTGTCCGGCATTCCCCACGAGCACCCGCCCTGCAGGACGGCAGTCGCATTCCATTGTGCCGCGTCCAGGAACATGCTGACCTGCGTCAGAATCATCTGTTCAGCGTGAGAATCTCCGGCAATCAGAATGTGGCCTTCGGAGTGCTGGTCATCTGCCGCATAGGTTCGGCACGACCCGTCGTCAGTGTTGAACAGGCGTTGTCCATCCGCGTCACACGGATTGGAATACGAGGCCCACTGCTTGTCCAAGGCAAACGGGCTGGGCAGCGGATCCTCGTCAAAAACAACCGGCTGCATGTTGCCGTCAGTGGTCGCATCGCTGTCAGATGCGGAGTATGTGCTCTCACTGCTCGTGTCGAAAATCGTGGCACCGGGGTGAGTTTCGGAGACCACGTTATTCTGCAGATCCGTGAGGTTCATCAGGTCGTCCTGAGCTTTGACATGCAGAGTCCAGTACGTGGCGGCCAGAGGCACACCTCCAGCCAGAACGCTTGCCAACGCCACGATCGCCTTGTTGCGGGTACGTGCATTGACCCAGCGACCCTTGCGCGCCGGATCATCGACTGCACGGGTCAGAACTATTGCGACAACGATGGACACTGCGATGGCAAGCAGTCCCTCGATCACCGTGAGTCGGTGCTGGCCGAGGGCAGCCAGCGTGAGCGTGAAAATGGGCCAGTGAACCAGATATACGGCGTAGGAAATGTCGCCCAGATTCGGCAGCGGCCGCGTGGACAGAAATGCTGCGGCTGAGCGAGGCGATTTGCTGGGGAAGAGAAGGATTGTGGAAACCGCGAGCATGGGGACTGCGGCCATGGGACCTGGATAGGTGCCGATGCTCACCAGGCTGTAGATCACCAGGACGACCAGACCCACCCATGACATCAGGCGGCCCCAGGGGCGCAGGTGACGGAGCCATGGCGCTGCGGCTGCGATTGCTGAGCCGAGGGAGAACTCCCAGATTCGTGCACGTGTATCGAAATAAATGCTCGCGTCATCTGGGGCCGCAGTCAGGAGCCACATCAGTGACGCAACGGTCATTAGCGTGAATGCAGTGCAGACGACAGGGCGAATCAGGTGCCGCTTCCTGCGTGCCAGCAGAACACACAACGTCATGAGGAATGGCCAGAGCAGGAACACCTGGCCCTGCATTGACATGGACCACAGGTGCTGCAGAGGGCTGGCAAGCCCGGAGTCATTGGCGTAGTAGTCGGCGGCAACCGACACCAGGCGCCAGTTCTGCCAGTAGGTCACTGACGCGAATCCCTGGATGGCCTGTTCGACCCACCGTGAGCGCGGAAGAATGATGAAAGAGGCAATAACGGTGGCGAAGACAGTGACGACGAGGGGCGGAAGAAGCCGCTTGAATGTGTTGGCCCAGCGCTCCAGGAAAAACGGCATGCGTCCGGCTTCTGAACGACGCACGAATGACGACGTCATTCAGATAAGCGGAAATCATGATGAATGCGTCAACACCGATGGGGGAGCCGATGCGCCATGCGTGGTAGAGAAGCACCTGCACCATGCAGATCGCCCGCAGACCCTGGATATCGAAGCGACGGGGAGACGCTTTGATGGGCTGCGCGGCTACATGAGGAGGCGTTGAAGGGCCTTGTGGGCGCTCGCGGCTCAATGCCGAACGCGGGTGTGCTTCAACATTCACAGTTATCGAAGCTATCACGGGGTAGATCAGAAAGCGTATCGTCATGCGGCTTGGAAAGGGCGAAAGTGATGTGACATTTGGCTGTCCTTTATGTGGGGGACTTGCCCTGAGTGACCTGAAGAACCGCCAATATGTGCATATTAGAATGCTATGAGCACGTTGATGATATGAGGTGGAATGATAAAAATCGCTCGTTATTTCAGTGCCGCTGTTTTCCTTTCTCTTGCGGCTGCGAGTATGCCCGTCGCCGCTCTCGCAACGGATAGCGACTACTTGGAAGACGACCAGACGGCAGGAAGCCAAGGAACATCGACCGAAGAAGACAGGTCGACATCTTCTTCTGAGGATCCAGCACATACTGGTGCGGTAGAAGGCGCTCCTGAGGAGGCTGGGAATATTGGCCAAGCTGATGAGTGGAAAGATCCTGAAGGCAGCGGGCTTGAAGAAGAGACCAGTGCTCGCGAAGAAGATTCCTCTCAACCGCAAGATCCACCTGACGACTTTTCGCCCCAGACTTCTGTGAGATCACATGACGGCGGCATCGTGTCCGTCCAGTCAACAGAAGTCATCGGCAACGGCTGGACTGTCGGGGACATATACAACGCCGGGAATTTTGACGCCAGCGGAAGCGGCGACCTGTTTCTTGTCACGGGTGACGGAACGCTGTGGTTGTATCCCCGTTCCTCTCCCACAACCTTTCAACCACGTCAACGTGTCGGCCAAGGATGGGCAACACTGCCGCATGTGATGGCTGGCATCGACTTTGATGGTGATGGCCACACAGATGTCCTGGGCGTTCACCCCAATGGGGCGCTTGTTTTGTACCCGGGGTCGGGATCAGGATCCTTCAAGGCATCCAGACAGGTTGGACAGGGTTGGGCTATTTTTGATCGGTTGATTGCGATTCAGCGTGGTCCAGGTGGCAATGCAGCAGTTCTCGCTTTCAGAGATAACCAGATGAGCGTATACGGAACAGATGGTAAAGGAACGTGGAAAGCGCCTCGTCCCGGGAGTTTCCCGAATCATCATTGCGCGCCATTCCCGGCGAGCGATCTTTTCGACACGGGTCATTCATCGATTATTTGCCTGTCATCAGATGGTGACGTTAATATGCATGCGACGACCGATGGACTGGCTTATTCGTCGTACGCTTCGTTGAAAACCTCTTTCGAGGCACCTGTTTTCGCCCAGTCCAACGGTTATGCGGGCGGTGGTGAGGGGAGTATCGATATTGCCGATGCTCGCGGCCTTCTTTATTCTGTGAAGGTTGCAGGCTTGAGTCGATCAAGTGATTCGGAGCCGTCGCATCCAGCACCTGAATCTCCTGGACCTGACGACGTGTGGTACGACATTAGCTTGTCGACCCACGAAATGATCGGAGTGGGCTGGCCGCAGTCAAGGGTGTATTCGATGGGCGATTTTGATGGGAATGGCCATGCAGATTTCGCTTTGGTTAATTCGAATGGTCAGCTGACTTTCTATCCCATGAACTCATCTACTCGCTTTGGCAGTCCGCGGGTTATTGGTCAGGGGTGGAATGCAGTTCGAGACATTTACACAGGAATTGACTTTAATGGGGACAATCGCAGCGATATATTAGCCCGCATGCCAGATGGAAGGCTGCGACTGTATCCTGGCGATGCACGCGGTGGATTCCTTGCGCCGTACTACGTTGGTCAGGGGTGGGGCAGCTTCGCGAAAGTTTGGTTGCTACGCAATGGGCCGAATCACCACCCGGCTATCTACGCATTGAACTCTGATCAAAGTCTCATGCTCTATTCGACAAATGGCCAAGGAACGTTCCTGCCGCCACGCAACCTCGGAAAAGTCGATGACCTGCTCTCTCATGCTTTTTCTGCAGATGACTGGAATAGCTCGGGTCGTTCAGATCTCATCTCCCGTGATGACAATGGTCACCTGTACGTTCTTCAGCAGAGCCAGAGTGGGCGCTTCGAACCACCACGACTCATAGGGTGGGGATGGCAGAGTATGTCGCCACTTCTTGTTGGAAATACCTCGCATTCATCCAAGGAGCTTGTTGCTGTGGACACGCGAGGGATCCTGCACCTGTACTCTTTCACCTACAGAGGAATTAACCGCTCCTTCAGGAGTATTCCCTTACCGAAACCGACGTATGCTCATCGGGTACAGGAAACCGATCAGTGGCTCACGCATCCCATTTCGTGGCAGGGACAACCTGACGGATCAACGTGCGGGCCGACGTCGATGTACATGGTTCTCAATTACCTGGGTTACCAGCAATCTCGCTATGCGACGCACAGCTTATCGATTTGGAATCTCGCATCTTCAAGCTACGCGGCAGTAGGAAGTGGTGCCTCAGGGGGAACATCGTGGGAACACCACCGGTTATCTGTCGGCCTGAACCGATGGATGGGAACTCAGTCCTACCGACAGACAACATTCCCCAGTGGGTGGGATTTCAGAAGCAAGGTTCTCGACAGTTTTCAGACAGGACGCCCGGTTCTGGTGGACACGATTGAGAGTTATGGAGGCCCCCACTATAACGGTCACACTGGGACCAGTTCGCACATCATTGTTGCGTATCGCTACCACAAATCAAATGCGACAGTGGGGTTTGTTGATCCGGGAGGGCCTGGATCTGCCATTACCGGATATAGCGCGCAGCGTTACTTTGATTACTTTGACGCTAACCGTTTTGCGGAGAATTTCCTCGGCAATTATGGCGGCGGCGGCCATGGAATGGTGTATTGATGCGCCGTACCCATCTGCAGTTTGTAGCTGGAGCACTAACGTGTGCTGCGATGTCGGGGCTGTGCGCATGTACAAGTTCCTTTACGGGGAGTATCCAGAGCGACCATGGCCAATCGGGCGCGCCTGAGGAGAATACCGGTGTGGCTCAGCAAAGCGAGCCGCAATCCCTGCCCGCAGCAGGAGGTCTGCGGGATCCCAGCACGTGTGAACGACAGGCGCGTGAACCCGCTGATATTTCTCGTGCAGTGCTGGCTGTCTTAGGCGAACCGATCTCGACGGAATCTGTCATTATTGATACGACCTCGCAAGCAATCGCCCCCTTCCGAAGCACGACTGTCGGGTCGACTATTGACAGCGGATCTCCACTGCAAATGATCGGCATGGGCGAAAGGGGCGAAGCTCTGGCGGTTGTGCAGGAACTGCCACGTGCTGAACATTCCAGTCCGACTCATGTAGGAATCATTGAAGGCAAGAAGTTTTATCCATTTGTGTCGACGAAACTGCTGCCGGAGCAACCGCCTACCGCGCTCACGCCGGCTCCTCTTGCAGGGACAATCGCACATGGCCACGCGATATGGACCGAACAGCTTTTCGACGGGACGCCGTCCAACGCGTGGTCCATGGCGTGGCGTGTGATGGGAGCGCCGCTGACGGGTCAGAAGATGGCGACCGAATTGCTCTCATCATGGGCGCTGACTGGTCAGAGCAGTCTTCCCGTCGCCTCCGGATGGGTTCCACCTGCTTTCGATGGCACATATGCGTATGTACCAGCTGTGCTCCCGGCCGATGGACAGGACAATGCATATGAGGAACAAATCCTCCAGGTCGCTTTGAACAATCCTGGAACTGTCATCTCGCGCGAACAGGGGCGTTTGCCCGCTGTCATTGGTACAGACGTGGGATGGATTCGTGACACGACCGGGAACGGACCAGAGTCAGAATCTGACGTATTCACCCTTCACTGGGCGAAGCCGAGCCGACACGATATTGAAATTCAGACAGGTGACTTTTTCAAAGTACAGTGGCTTGCGGGCGACGAACACTTTATTGTGATAGTTTTCCAGGATCAATGCTCCGCGCGTTCTTGGCTGGGGCGCTTCGATCGTGAAAAGGATGCTTTCACGGGGTGGGTCTATCAAAAGTCCGATGGAATTGCGTTATCGTTGAACGATTCAGTCGCAGTATGGGGCAATGGGTCAGGAAATGTCGGCTCTGAAATGTATCGATGGGACCTGATGACCGATAGTATTACCGCCCTGGGCGCTAACGAGGGATTTTCTGTTCCCTTCAGCGGAGGCCATTTGATGACAGCGATTCCTTCATTTGGAAAAGAATCGGGCGCGCCGCTAGTCCAATGGGCTCTTGAAAAGCCCATTGACTGAATGGTCGGTTGCTGAAAGCACTTCCGTTTTCAAACGGCCTCGGCTCAGAATGCCTTAGGTGAAAGGTGAGAATCGCCCCACCTACGAAGCCTCCTTTCCAGAGGTTTTTCGATCAATAAGTGGAGTCCGCCGGCCGCAGCAAGCGCGATGATGAATACGACGCACCACACAGGGATAGTCCACACTCCCCACGGAATGAGTCCAGTGAAGCTCTTGAAGGAATAGAGGACAGTAGCGTGGACGAGGTAAAAAGCATACGACCATTCACCGCCTGTCACGAGGAACCGGTGCCTCAGGGGCGAATAGCGCCCCTCAATGTCCGCCGACGCGCAGATGGCAATCATCAAGGCGTAGATGAGTGCCAGGATGACGGGCATGAGAGTATGTAGGGACGTGATGAAAAAGCTTGGATGGTCGTGGTATCGGGAATTCAGGAGCCAATAGAAAGCAATGACGCCAGCAATCATGATGTAGGCAGACCACGGGGGAAGCTGAAAGCGTACACCAGCGCGCAATAGGTGCGCGAGCGCCATTCCGAGGAAGAACTCCCAGACTCTCTCCAGCGGAGGGGAAATGACGAGTTCCGACGCACGAAGCAGGCACATGACAATACCTACTCCAATGGCGCACGTGAGGAGGGCGAAAGCAGTTTTCTTTTTCATTGTCGTGCGCGAATTCACTAAAGGGTGAAGGAAATAGAAAAACGCTTCACACGAAAGAGTCCAAGCCGCGGGATTTCCTGAAAACAGTACCGCAGGTTGGGTGGAAAATCCCTGGAGCAAGATGATTGACAGTGCAATGACTGGAAGTGAGAACTGCTTGACCCAGGACTGATCATCAGGCGGTGTGGAAAAAGAATAGAAAACGAAAAGACAGGGTATCAATGCCACGAGATGGGCCGGCCATATCCTGGCGAATCTTCTCCACCAGAATTGTCGAATGCCCGTTGACGGCGCGGCTGACCAAGTGAGGACGAAACCGGAAAGAACGAAGAAAAATGAAACACCCGTATATCCCACGTTCAGGAGCGACTGATGCCGAAGGGGTGCCAGATTCGCCATATGGTATGCGAAGACGCCAAATGCTGCCCACCATCGTAAGCCGGTCAGGGAATCAAGGCGTTTATGCATCGGCAATTTCTTATGACTGAGAATAGGAAGCGAGATCTATTGGTCGGCTGGCGGAAGTAGATTCTCATGCCCACACCACCCTTTTTCCACGAATTCCTTTGCCCATAGCCCGACTTGCTTTTTCCCGCACAGATATGCGCGGAGCTGCTGTAGGCGTGAAAGACTTGAATAAGCTTCGAAAGCCATAGGATGGTTCATCATAATGCGGACTGAACGATACTTGGCAATAAAGTTGTCGGCACGCGTAGCTTTTGCTACGGCTTGTAGGGGACGCTTTATGGCGGGTGTCAGTCGGATGGGTGCCTGATGAAATAGCCGTGCGTCACGGCCGGTTGCTTCCTGATAAAGATGGGAGGTAAATCTTGAATACCATTCGCGGGTAAGAGTCAGGTGCGATCCGCCCTTTAGCCATAGCATCCAAAATTCATGGTCCAGCATCGGCAGTGCCCACGAATAGCCAAAGAACTCGTACGTCGACATTGAATTATTGATATATTTAGCCTGTCTTTCCCTGAGGTTGAACCATTCGATAAGCTCTTGTGTCGCTCGGGGATTATTTCTGGAACCAATTTCTAAAGCTGCTCGTTGAAGTTCTGCTTGCCAAACCGGATCGCGGCCAATGGCATGATAGCAGCCTTGAAGATTAGCGTGGTGTTTAGTTATTGCGGCCAAGATCTCTTTGTACGAATGCCCTTTTTCGCAAAGATTTTCGTCGTGCATATTGCCGACAATCGTATGGCCAGGCAGGAAAACAGCATCGTCCTCGACGAGCTTGTTTTCTTTAATAACACTAAGTGGATACCAATCTTGAATGTGTGGGAGTGATGTTCCTTTCCAGGTTTTTCTGAGAAAGTGCTCGAAATCAGATCCTGTCACAGCTTTGTGGACTTTTGAAGTATCAAGGGGGACCACAAACCAGTCAATTCCTAATTCATTTGCAACCAGATGCGAGATGTTGACTTCGTCGCTGTCATCTTTTCCGTACGTAAATGCGATCACATTTTCGACATGTTTCAACCGTAGGTAGGATGCGAGAAGCCGTGAGTCGAGCCCTCCGGATAGAGGAAGGACAAGTTGCCTTTCCCCGACGACGTCGAGGAGGCGCCCTATGCTGCTATCGAGCGCATGCTTGAATAAGTCACTAAATTCTTCAGCATCGGTAACACTGTCTGGAGAGAAGGTATATCGCGTGTAAAGGCGAGACTCTTTCTCCCCATCTTTCTTAAGGATGACGTAGTGGGCGGCCTCAGTTGAACAAATGCTTTCTGCGAGAGTGTAAGGGCCGATACAAAAGCCTGTACTCTCAAATATCCGAGCCTGTTGGTCATTCCGCTCGAGTGATTTCAATGTGCGAGTAGCCTCGAAGTCGTCGGTAACTAACCACGTTCCGTTAACAAATGCATAGGCAAGCGGATGGGAACGAATCCGGTCACTGGCTATAATCGGGTTTTCCTCTCGCTCATCGACGATGGTCCAGTGGCCAGGAAGTTTCGCCAAAATGTCTTCATTTACGCCACTGGATAACATCTGCATGATGAGCTGCGTATCGCTGGACATTGACCAGACGTGGAGCCTGCCTGAAGAGTCTGTGACCCACCGGGGGGATGTCAGTTTGAGATCGAAAAACTTCATTAAACGCTCCCTTCGACGAGCGAATGTGGAAGAGCAGGAATCGCAGTCAACATCATACAGAAGAGAACCACAAGTACTGCTTCAGTTCTGTGTGACGGGACCTAAACTGGTTAGACAATATAGAGTATTGTCTTGCTAGACTCGCGGACTTGCCAGTGAGATATGCAGGAGGACAGTTCATGCTGGAGATACCAGGCGACGCAGTTTTTGCTTACTCAATTACCCAGGAGCCTGATGAAGCTTTTGCCCAGTCGGAAGAGCTCGCTGGTTCTCTATTTCTCAATACAACCGAGAAGACTGAGAGCAGAGAATTCACAAATGCGGAAGGGTCCTCACAGGCTGTTGTTATTGGTTTTTGTGTTGATGCGCATGGTGAGCGATCCCGTGACGAAATACCGCAGATGATTCTCGAGGCTGCAGCCGAGTCGGGAATCAAGTACGCATATGAGCTGTGTAACCGTCTCGCAGGCAAATACGTCGTCTACTTAAGTGTTGATGGCGTAGAGGTAGTCTGGGGGGACGCGACATGCAGTATGTCCGTCTTCTATACTCACGAGGATCCCGTGGTGGCCTGTGGTGTGTCAGAGAATCTGGTAGGTGCTTATGTGAGCAACCGTTCGGATTCTCAGATGGTCAAGATTACAACGAATGCTCCTGATGGTCAGCCCCTTCCGAACAATGTGACCAGCTTTGACCATGTCAGAATTCTTCTCCCGAATCATATACTTTATGTTCGTCAACAATATGCCGAACGTGTGTGGAGGACCCCGGGTCTGGTCAGACGGACAGCTCTCGATGAGGTCGTAGTGAAAACGCTTCTTCTTATGAAGAATATATATCGAGAATATAATAAGTATTATGACTTGCTGTGTCCGTTAACTGCTGGATATGACAGTAGGATTAATTTTGCCTTTATGAAGGAACTGGGTGATAACCCGGCAACATTCACCTTCCGGCATCCTTCATTCACGGATGAAACGCCGGATTTGAAGATTTCTCATGTGATATCTGAATATTATGGCGTGCCGCACTCTATAGTTATGGACTCCCGTATGGAGGAATCTGAAAAGAGCCATTATAAAAGAATTGTCGGTAGAGATGCAACTGATTATTCGCTTAATCTAGCGCTTACCATTAGAAAAACATTCGGTAATAGAGCGATTCTCAACGGGAATATAATCGACCAAATAGGTAAAAGTGTTACGGGTAATAACGTTCCCGATAGACTCGCTTCGCCATCCTTTGTTCGTTCCCGTATTTACAATAGCGGCAAACCAGCCTTGCAGATACTCGGACTCTATCTTAGGGACGTGAGGCAAAATTGTGGAAATGATGTGTTTGATGTTTTAGCCTGGGAACAGGACTGCTGTAGATGGGGTACTCAAAGTGATATTACCTATGGCATGTGTGGTGTGAACATGCTTACACTGTCAAACTGTCGAGAACTTATCTTGGAATGGATCAAGGTCCCGCGAAAACAACGCGTCCGCAAGGAGCTCCATAAATCGCTCTTCCAGCAGCTAGACCCGAAGCTTCTTTCTTTCGGCTTCACACCCGAGTCTAATATCAAGAGAATAGTGAGGCTCAATTGGCCAATATTCTATCTCAGTTGTTATGGGTACGGTTGGTACGTTTCAAGACACTCACGTTAGAAGAACTTAGGACGGTGAAATGCCGGTGAAAACGAGAGAATCTTCTATCTGAGGAGGTGAAAGAATTGCGGGGGATCTGGCATCGACTACATGAAAAGCTGCTGCGCGAGAAGAATCGTAGTCCAGTGGTATCTGCGATCTTGACTCTGATGACGGGAACCATGATCTCCCAGATCGTCATTTTTATATTTCAAATTTTTATCAATCGAATTTATACTGACTACGAAAAAGGGCTTTTCGGAATATATGGAACCATTACCTCCTTCGTTATCGCCGTAGCAGCGTTGAGATTTGATGTTACCCAGATGTTGCCCAAATCAGATACTGTTGCTCGTGTTTTGAAAAAGATTGCAACTCGTTCGATAGTGGTCTCCTCTTTTTTGACTTCACTATTTTGTATTATATTTTCGAAGTTTCTTGAAGATAGTTATCATCAATCCCAGGAATTATCGAAATGGCTAATGATTTCCGGTTTGACTGTCTTCTTGGTGGCAGAGATAACGAATATTCAGTACTGGTTGACGCGAAAAGAGAGATTCGGAGCTCTTGCTTCCAACCAGGTTCTTCAGTCGACAAGTATCGTCTTCTTTCAACTTATAATGGGACTGTTGTGGAAGGGAGGTCTGGTCGGTCTTATAACGGGAACGATCATGGGTCAGTTGGTCGGGTTTGTCGCAATAAAGATCCGCACTCCAGAGCTCCGTGGACCCATACCGGATAATGCGCCTTCGATGCTTTCGCTAATGAGGCGCTATAGAAAGATGCCCTTGTTAAACGGTCCAAACGTACTTGTAGACTCGGTTCGCAATATGGGGATTAATTTGTTGATTGGTTCAGTGGCCGTCGCCGCTCTTGGCCAATTTCAACTAGCGTGGGCCATTATGCAAGTTCCCGTTGGACTTATCGCAGGCTCAGTTTCGCAGGTATTTCTCAAGAAGCTTGCAGTTGTTGAGCATGGGAAGATGTCAGGTCTTGTACGTTTTACTTTGATTCGAGCAGCGTTTGCTGCAATTGGGCCATTTGCTTTGCTATTCGTTCTGGCACCATGGCTATTTCCATTCGTTTTTGGCGCCCAGTGGGATCAGGCTGGCTATTTTGCTCAAGCACTTACACCATGGCTGTATATGACGGTCCTGACTTCTCCCATATCGAACATATTTGTCGTTACCGGAAATCAACGGCGAATGCTGATTTTTGCTGTTTTGTACTGTGTTGTTCCTTTATTGTGGTTGTGGTTCTCGCCGCTGACTTTGCTCCCGACCGTATTTGCTCTTGGCGGGCTTATGGCACTAATGCTGGGTGTGATGCTGTTGCTAGCGTGGAAATGCGCCGTGGATTTTGACAGGAAGCCGCCTGCTTCTGAATCTTCTATCTCGTAGGTCTAAGACATATGCCTGCAGAAGCAGTCGAGACTGTCACGGTAGAATTTGCCTGATGAAGTGGCAAACGTCGTTTCGCTGAATCGCTCGCGTGCCCGTTTGCGGATTCGTTCTGGCTCAAAAATGCGTGGATTGCCGTAGAGGGCATCACAGGCGACAAACTGCATTGCTTGTGCAAGCTCGCTTTCATCGTCTATCGAAACGGTTACGCCTTCCGAAGGCCCTATCATGTATTGTCCTCCCCACGTTCGGGTTCCGATGCAGGGCAGGCCTACCATCTGCGCCTCTGCGAACACTGCGCCGGCTGATTCGACAGCGCTCGCAAGCACAAACGCATGTGTGTGTGACAGCAGATTGAAGATTTCATTTCTGGGCCGAGAGCCGAGGAAGTCAACCGCATCCGCGACGCCGAGATCTGTGCAATACGCTTTGAGGCGAGCTATTTCTCCTGATACTCCTCCTCCTATTACTACAAGCCGTGTATGCGGAATGGTGTTGCGTAGCCGGGCGAAAGCTCGGATAGTGAGTTTTGGACGTTTGTTGTCGCCAAGATGTGAGACGTGGCTGAAAATAAAATCACTTCCGGAGACATAGGAAGGTATGGAAACGCTCTGGGCGTCATTAGGAACAGGCAAAGTGATGACTGTCCAAGGAGATGTGGAATAATACGATTCAAGCTTTTTTGCAAAGAGTGGAGACACGGTGGCGCGTCCCTGGGCTGCTCTGACAAGGCGCATAATTTCGCGGGTACGCGGTGAGTTATGTGCTCGTTTTATTGACGAAGGTCGGTGCTCGGTGAGGCAATAAGGAATACACCAACGTCTTGACGCAGCAGCAGCGAGATAAATTCCTGGGTAAACTGAATGGGCGTGCGCGATTGCTGGTCTACCGCAATGGGCCTCATACAGTTGAAAAGCCTTTTTCGCTTGAAGTGCAATCACGGAGAATTCACCGGGCAGCTTTTCTGAGGGGATATTTCTGACGGAACCGCGGACAACGCCAATCCCCTCCTCGATAGTGAAATTGAGTGGCTCGGCCGCTTTCCAGGGTTGCTGGGACGTGAGTGCGATGACACCAACTGTGAAGCCGGCTTTTTTCAGCATCTGGGCCTGTTCGCGGAAGAAAGTTCCATTCAAAGGAGAACTGGCACTCGGATACCACGATGGGAGAAGGAGCACATGAGGTGAAAACGATAACGAGCTGACTGAGGACCCTGTCATCTTTTGAGCATAGAGGATTTCGAGCTATCCTGGCGCCCTGTAGGATAGTGTCATCCAATTCCTGATGATGCGAGGCTCAAAGTGCATTCCACACCGACGATGATTTTTCATGCGCCCTATCCGATGGAGCAAAATCCCACTGCAGCCTCGCGTCTGCGTCCCCTGCGGATGCGGCAGGCTTTCGCGGAAATCGGCTACCACGTGATTGACATGTCAGGGACGACGCTCGAAAGGCGCAGGAAGCTGGCTGCGTTAAGACGGGAGCTTCAGCAGGGGATGAAGCCGGAGTTTCTCTACAGCGAGAACTCCACGCAACCCAATGTATTCGCTACGAGCGTGAAGTCAGGATTTGCGCCGATGCTTGATAATGCGATCTTGAGTCTTGTGCGCAGGCACGGCATCCCATCGGGTGTTTTCTACCGGGATATCTACTGGAAATTTGCACATGCCCCAGCAAAAACTGTCATTGGCAAGCTGTCGCCTTTTTTTCACCGACTCGATATGCGTGGATACCTCCGCAATAATGTGCATTTTTTCCTGCCCTCTGAAGGCATGGCAACCTATCTCAACCTGCCGAACGACGCAACGTTTTCTGCTCTTCCACCCGCAGGGGATAGTGGACGCACAATGCCGCTTCCAACAGGTCCGCTGAGATTGTTTTATGTCGGTGGGCTCGGCGGGCATTATCGTCTTGATGCGCTCTTCGCAGCCCTTAAACAAGAACCAAGTATTGAACTGGAGCTAGTGACGAGGCCTGAACAATGGAAGGCAGCCCTTGCTCAGGACTCTTCATTGGGCAGCGACCAGATTCATGTGCATCACTTGAATTCAAGTGAACTTGATCCGCTGTATGCGGATACTCACATCGGCATTCTTGCTGTTGAGCCGAGTGACTACCGGAAGTTTGCTGCGCCGGCGAAACTGTTCGAGTATATTTCGCGAGGGCGACCAGTTCTCGTGACAGCTGGAACCGAGGCCGCACGGATCGTCAACAAACTGGATGCAGGCTGGCAGGTCAATTACGGAATTGCTGATATTGCCCAGATCTTGACTTTCTTGAAAGCTCACCCTGAGGACGTTAAGCAGAAAGCGAGGAATGCTCGCATAGCGGCTCAGACTAATACGTGGAGAGACCGTGCTCGCTCTGTTGCCGAAGTCTTGACAGAAAGCAAGTGACAAAGATGAATCAATCATTTCGTGCCCGCGTGCTTGATTTTCTCCACGACGCCGCATTTTCCCTACCTGCGCCTGTGGCTGACACTGTCATGAAGCTTGCAGGGCCGGGTAGCCCTCTATATCCGGTAATTCGCAGAGCTCAAGGATACAAGCCCTACCCGCTTCCCTCCCCGCTTGCGATTCCCGACGCGCCTATTCGAGTACTGATTGCGCCCGTAAACTTTGCGGAACAGGCGTGGCAGTGGGCACATGCTCTAGAACGTTCTTATCCGAACATAAATGCACAAAATGTGATGGTTGACTTTCCTGGAGCGTTACCATTCCGATCCGATCGAGTTATTCCCTACGGCGTTTTCACGCTCTCAAAGGATTGGGCACGCAAGTATTTCGAACAGGTCTCACAGTTTACGCATGTGCTGGTCGAGGCGGAGGAGCCTCTTTTCGGGCCACTATTTAACTTCAGCGTTGAAAAAGAAGTGCGAGCTTTACAGTCGCGGGGAGTTTCTGTCGCCGTGTTGTCCCATGGTTCTGATACGCGAAATCCTCGCGCGCATGCGCGGCGAATCCACTCCTCTCCTTTCGATGAAAACGACCCTAAGACGCAACTACTCCAACGACGTTCAGATCGTAACCGGCAGCTGATCGAGCGTTTAGGAGTACCAGTTTTCGTTTCGACGCCAGATCTGCTTGACGATGTTCCGCAGGCTCATTGGTGCCCACTCGCGATTAACCCTGACGAGTGGGGATCAAAGAGTAGCGGAATGGGAGACAAAACGTCGAGCGAAAGACGAAGCCTCCTGCAGGTAGCACATATTCCAAGTCGCTCTTGGTTGAAGGGCTCTGAACAAATAGTTCCCGTGCTCGAGCGCCTTGATGCGAAAGGAATCGTGGAGAGTAGATTTCTCGAATCAGTGCCTCGGAATGAGATGCCCGTAGCCTTGGGAAATGCAGATCTTCTGGTTGAACAAATCACGATGGGTATTTATGGAACAACGTCGCTCGAAGCGATCGGAGCGGGATGCATTCCGATAGCGCATATTGATACCCGCTTTCGCACATATATCGAGAAAACTACCGGAATCAAATGCCCCATTGTCGAGGCGCAAGCGGACACGTTGGAAGAAACCATTGCAACTCTTGCTCGCGATAAGCACAGGCGTGAATCAATCCTCGAAGAAAATAAGCGCTATCTTGCGCTTGTCCACGATGGTGAACTGAGCGCGCGTGCGCTATATGAAAATTGGATATCCGCCTAAAGCTTTTCCTTCGGGACTCCGATAGCTAGGAGCCCAATAGTTCTTCCATAATAGTCCGAGCAACCGCAGCTTCATTCTCAAAGCTCAAGGCATGTGAAGCTTTGTGGCTAGCCTGTTTGAATGCTTGTATCTGCTGCGAATCAAGTGAATGCAAAGACTCTACGATTTGCGGAATATCGAAGCCGCCAGATAACACTCCTAAACCGTATTTATTGACTACGTCCGTCATTTCTACAGAAGGGCCGACGGCCAAGGCAAGCCGCGCCTGAATGAAGTCGAAGAATTTGTTTGGCAAAGCTAGGCGGGCATTCGTTGTAATCGGTTTGATCCAGTAGACACCAACATCGAACTGGTTCAAGACAAAAGGCAAATCAGAAGGGGAAACAGGGTCATGAAAGGTAATTCGATCGCATCCACTGGCTTTGGCTTGTAGTTCCCGTAAATACTTACCTTGATCATTCGCTGGCACCAAATACAGGTCAAGCGTGAATTTGTCACCGGCTTCAATAACAGCGTCGATTGCAGTGTCCAGCGCGCGGCCTGCAACTGCGCCGCCTGAGTGAACCAGTCTGATAGGACCGGAGTCGTTAACCGGGCTAGGGGAAAGATCGACCCAAGGTGCCGCATTCCGCATGAGACGAGGCCGGATACCATAGTGCTGCTCGTACAGCGAGGCAATTCTCCCCCCGACAGTTGTCGCTGCGCTCACCTGTGGAAGCCATGTGCGGCAGATGTGATCAATCCAGGGAGCGACGAGCAGGCGCCACGAGAGAATCTGAGTGCGTTCCTCCGGTGCCCATTCATGCAAGTCTGCCCACACCGGCGCGCCGTGAGCCGCTGTCAGTGCGGCAGGCAGTGCCCGTGCATCGTTGGCCACGACAACATCAAATGAATGTCCTTCCAGAAGACGCAACGCTTCCTTCGTGGCCGGAGCATCCAGGTCGACCGAAGAGTGACGGTGAAGCGCAAGCTTGGCGACACCGGATGGTGTCTGAGGCAAAGAGGCAGCAGATTGAGGAACCTCAAGGTGCTCGGTTGAATACGGGGTTGTCGGCCCGTATCCAACGGTTGTGACGTCGCCGAATTCCTGAAGTACGCTCAGCTGGCGAAGTACGCGTGCGTCGCGTGCCAGAGGAGAAAACGAAAGACACAAAATACGTGGTTTCTGACTCATGTGCTCGCTTCTTTCTGCCTTTGACAAGGCATGGTGCTCTGTCTAAATACCGTGAACCTAAAAGGCTTGCGCAACGACCTGTGCCGCGCGCCTGGATGTCGCTGGCAGCGAACGATGCGAGACGACCCACTGGCGCAGCCGCTGGCGTTCGTCTGTGCCGCGGTGCAGCGCCATATTTCCTGCCTGAATCATTGCATCAGCTACCTCGTCCGGGCTGAAGCCTGCGGTACGCCCTAAACCGGAATTGCGAATGTCGTTGGCAGGAGGTCCCTGCCCGATATAGACAACGGGTGTTCCCTGAGCAAGGGAGACAAGGATCTTGGTGGGATACGCGTAGTCGTAACCGCCGGGGCGAATCGATGCGAGTGAAACATCGGCGCTGGCGTACCAGCGCTGAGCCTGATCAGGAGGAACAGGCTCATGGAAAACAATGTCCGTGGATGCTGCTCGACCCAGTTCAACCAGGTCATCCCATGCGTTTCCCTGTCCAAGAAAGACCAAAACAGCCTTTGGAAACACGGTTTTGACGCGCGGAAAAGCCCTGATAAAGGCGTCAGGAGACTGCAGTGAAGAGGCAGTACCTGCGTAAAGGTAAACCGGGCCGCCAGCGCGTGGAAAACCGTCGGGCAGGGGAGTACGGTCAAGTAACTCCTGTGTTTGAACACCGTTGGGCACTACGCTCACATTGGCTGCCCCCAGCTCCTGAGCGCGCTGAGCAACCCCCTCAGACACAGCGATAACATGTTCTGCACCTGTGAGAGCAAAACGCTCAATACTGCGCAGGACCCTGACAACCAGAGGCTTCATATGTTCGGCTTCGGCAGCGTCAGACAAAATGTCGCACGCGTAATAAACGTAGGGAATTCTCCGGAGACTGCATGCGATACGCGCGACGGACCCGGTCGTAGGAGGAGGCTCAACCACAACAGCATCGGGTCTGCGGCATGTCAGAAGACGGAAGAACAGGGGAATGTCAAAGGACATGTACTGCGCATAGCCACGCACGGCGCCAGCAGAATCCCGCAGAACAGGGAAGCGTTTGATCAGGACGCCTTCGTCAGTTACCGAACCGCGAAGGGAACCAAAACGTGAGGTCAAGACGGTGACGTCGTGCCCATCCATCGCGAGCGCATGCGCAAGCCCGCGCAGACGAAGGGCGGCCGCCGCAGGCTCGGGGGCGAAGACCCGGGTGGCAAGAACGACGCGACTCACCTGACGCGCCCTGCCCAGTTCGACAGTACTTCTGCCACGCGCTCGGCAGCGTGCCCATCACCATATGGATGGGCAAGAGCTTCAGCAGGTTCGGCCGGATAAGAACGTGAGGCAGCCGCCGCCAGATCCGAACCAGGCTCCACCAACTTGTTCCAGCCAAGATGTACGGTTTCCACCCACTCGGTCTGGGGACGCACAGTCGTGCAGGGAACGCGCAGCAGGAACGCTTCCTTTTGCAGTCCACCCGAATCAGTGATCACACCACGTGCATGAAGCGCTGAGGCAATGAGGTCTGGATATGCCAGCGGGGGATGAACGAGTAGGTTCCCGCGCCGATGATCATTCGACAACTCGATGCCATGCTCCTTGCACTTGGCAACAAGGCGGGGGTGGGCAAGCAGCACAACGGGATGATCCACGTGTCCTAGGGAATCGAGCACTGACAGCAGACGGTCGCGATCATTGGTGTTTTCTGCCCGGTGAATCGTGGCCAGCGAGTAGGATCCTTCAGCTAGCCCAAGCTCGTTCATGACAGGGGAGGGCAGATCTTTCACCTGGTCGCGGATCTGGAGCAGGACATCAGTCATCACGTCTCCGACAATGACGGTGCGCTCTTTCAAACCTTCATCGGCAAGGTGGCGGGCACCTTCATCAGTGGGCGTCAGCAACAGATCTGCGGCATGATCGGTCATGACGCGGTTAATTTCTTCGGGCATCGCGCGGTTGAAGGAGCGGAGCCCCGCCTCCAGATGCGCGACTGGAATATGGAGCTTCACTGCGCTCAAAGCCCCGGCTAACGTGGAATTTGTGTCTCCATACACAAGAACCCAGTCAGGATCCTGGCCGGTAAAGACATCATCGAGGGCGGCCAGCATCTTCCCTGTCTGCACGCCTTGAGAAGCTGATCCCACGCCCAGGTGAACGTCAGGCGCGGGAATACCGAGGTCCTCGAAAAAGACATCTGAAAGCATAGGGTCATAGTGCTGCCCCGTGTGGACGATCACGTGATCGATCCCAGCTTTATCAAAAGCGTGGGCAATCGGCGCCAACTTGACGAATTGGGGACGTGCCCCGACAACTGAAACAACGCGCATGTGGGCACTTTATCAGTGGAGACGTTGAGATGCTGGGATGATCGTGTGGAAGCGGTTAGAATGTGTGCGTTATCGCTGACAGATGGAAAGAAGTTTTCATGCGTATTGCAGTTGTGGCTATGGGAAAGATCGGGCTGCCGCTCGCCGTCCAGTTTGCAAGCAAAGGGCACGACGTCATCGGCGTTGATGTCAATGACAAAACGGTTGCAACCGTCAACGAGGGACGCGAACCATTCCCGGGGGAGGCTCACCTGGCTGAAAAACTCGCCGAACTTGTGCCGGCTGGAAAACTTCGCGCCACCACGGACTACGGTGAAGCAATCCCAGAAGCGGAGGCAATCGTCATAGTTGTTCCACTGTTTGTCAACGATGAGACGTGGGCACCTGATTTCGGATGGATGGATCAGGCCACACGCTCGCTGGCCGAGCACCTGACCAAAGACACACTGATATCTTATGAAACGACTTTGCCGGTGGGCACCACCCGCGGACGCTGGAAGCCGATGATCGAGGAGATCTCCGGCCTGAAAGAAGGGGAGGACTTCCACCTCGTCTTTTCACCTGAGCGTGTACTGACCGGCCGCGTGTTCTCCGACCTGCGACGCTACCCGAAGCTGGTAGGTGGTCTGAGCCAGGAAGGCACTGACAAAGGCATGGAGTTCTACCGCTCCGTCCTCGACTTCGATGAGCGTGACGACCTGCCTCGCCCCAACGGTGTGTGGGACATGGGCAGCGCCGAAGCTGCAGAAATGGCGAAACTTGCAGAAACGACCTACCGTGACGTGAACATCGGGCTTGCCAACCAGTTCGCCGTATACGCCGACAAGGCCAACATCGATGTCAAGCGTGTCATCGACGCATGCAACTCACAGCCATACAGCCACATCCACCAGCCCGGAATCGCTGTTGGCGGGCATTGCATTCCCGTCTACCCGCGCCTGTACCTGTCCACTGACCCCGACGCGTCAGTGGTGCGCACAGCTCGCCAGTTCAACGCGGGCATGCCTGAATACGTGGTCTCGCGAGTTGAGGGCGTCCTCGGAGACCTTAAAGATCTGAAAGTTGTCGTGTTGGGAGCCTCGTACCGCGGCAAAGTCAAGGAGACAGCATTTTCCGGTGTATTTGCCACAGTTGACGCCCTGCGTGAGCGTGGTGCTGAGGTGCTGGTCCATGACCCTATGTTTTCCGACGAAGAACTTGGGCACTTCGGATGGGACGCCTACCACCTAGGTGAGCCGGTCGACGCTGCGATTATCCAGGCGGACCATCCTGAGTACAAGGACATGACTGCTCAGGACTTGCCCGGCATTCGCCTCCTGTTCGACGGCCGCCGGGTGACCGATCCTGCCACATGGGCAGGAACCCCACGCATGGTAATCGGTGAATGAGGCCTTGGGCGAGGTGCCCCGAGAATCCGCCTACCTCGCCTAAGATGAGCGCTATGACTGCCCCGCGAATTGCTGCCGTCGTTGTTGCCTGGAACAGAGCCGAGCTCCTACGCGAAACGCTTGGAGCGCTAGCCCAACAGTCCCGGCCGCTTGACGACATCATCGTGGTAGACAACGCCTCGACGGATGACACACCGCAGGCCATTCAAGGCAGTGAGGCCGTCACAGACACCGTCACGCTTCCCTCGAACTTCGGCGGCGCTGGAGGATTTGCTGCCGGCATTGCCCGAGCAGTATCCCGAGGCGCTGACTTTGTGTGGATTATGGATGACGACACGGTGCCACACGTGGACGCCCTCGAGCGACTTTTGAAAGCACGGGCAGAATATCCGGGCGAACCTGCAGTTATGGCGTGTCGGGCGGAATGGTTCGATGGGCGTGAGCATCCAATGAACAAGCCGCGTCGCCGCGCCTTCCTGAGACCTGTCCTGCATCAGCATGCTGAGGCGGCAGATAGCTACCAGATTCGAACGGCATCTTTTGTGGCGATCCTGCTTGACGTGCGAGCGATCCGCGAAGACGGTTTGCCCGAAGCGGCATATTTCCTGTGGAATGACGATTTTGAGTACACAGCGCGTCTTCTTCGACGCAGAGTGGGCTTGTATGTTGATGCCGCGCGCGTCGAACACCGCACGAAAACTTTTGGAAACTCTACGGCAAGCCCTGGCGCACGCTTCGTCAACGAGGTGCGAAACAAGATGTGGGCGTTCGGACGTTCGCAGGCTTTTGGGCCGATCGAGCGGTGCGCATTCATGGCGATGACCACGATGCGCTGGGTACGCTTGCTGGCCACGTCCCCTGATCGCACTCAGCTGTGGAACTACCTGAAAGAGGGCGTGGAGCAGGCAAACGAGGAGCCGTCCTCTACCGCCGATGTTCTTTCGGATACGCCAGTGGCGTGTGAAGCAGCGCAGTTGGATCGACGAGCAAGCAGGCAGGGGCAAAACGGGACAAGTGACCTATGTGAGCGTATACAGCAGGAGCAGGCAGATACTTCCGTGGCGGAAGGCGCCGCGTCAGATGAGACACTGCCATTCTCAGTTCTCCTGCCCGTATACATCAAGGACAATGCAGCACACTTCCAGCGGGCTCTCCAGTCTGTGGGTGCAGATCAGAGTCTTGCTGCCGATGAGATTGTTATTGTGTGCGACGGTCCCGTGAGCCCGGAAATAGATGAGATCCTGGATTCTGCGCGTCATGGCAGATCGCCACACCTCGTCGCTGATATACCGATCAAAGTCGTCAGACTGGAGCGTAACAGAGGCCTTTCAGCAGCCTTGAACGCGGGTCTGCAGCACTGTTCATACGACATTGTCGCCCGAGCCGATGCCGACGATATCTCTGTTCCTGAACGATTTGCACGCCAGCTGCCAGTCATGGAGCAGGGATTTGACATTGTGGGAGCGGCGATCGTGGAGTTTTCAGTAGACGAAAATGGCACTGGGATGATCAGAAGGCAGCCGACTCACCAGCATGACATCGTGAGCGCCTTTACCTTTCATGACCCGTTCAACCATCCCGCGGTCGTTTACCGTGCAAGTGCAGTGAAGGAAGTTGGTGGCTATCAGCATCTGGACCTGATGGAGGATTACTGGCTTTTCGCGCGGATGGTTGCTAGCGGTGCGCGAGTTACCAATCTTTCCGACGTCCTCGTGAAATATCGGGTGGGAGCGGGGGCCTACCAGCGGCGCGGAGGACTTCGGCTACTGAAAAGTGAGGTCGAGTTGCAGCGTCGGCTAAGAAGTCACAGAATAACGACTCGAGGCCAGCTAGTGCGTAATCTTGCAATACGTGCAACTTACCGAATTGTGCCAACCGGTTTGAGACGGGCGGGATATCGTCTATGGAGACAGCTAAGCCAGCCGCAAGCCTGAAATTCGCCCAACTGTTCGTTGCTGCCTAAGGAAGTTGATGTATCAGAATGACTGACTTGTCACCATGGATCCATGTCTTCCCCGGCTTCCTTCTTTTACTCATTGCGATCGTGTTTCCGGGCGCCTTGCTTGCATGGGCAATGGGATATCGGAGACGTATCTTCCTGATCGCCACTCCCTTGCTCTCAGTGTTCCTCATGGGGACGGGGGCGATCGTGGCACAAAGGGCTGTTCGTCCATGGGGATGGGGAACTTACATCAGCTGGACACTCCTGTGGGTCGTAGGCGCATACGTTGTGCGAGGAGCCCAACAACTCATACGTCGCCGAAGAAGTGCGAACCACGCGCGAGTATCTGGCTCGACTGCCTGCATTCGAATTCCACCACCTGCGAATATCGTGGCGTACTCTCTGGGCGGTATGCTGGCCATCTTGGTCAGCGCCTACGGAGTGATTGCTCCCATAGGCAACCCGGCGCGCCCCCCACAAACTTGGGATGCTGTTTTTCACCTGAATGCCTTACGGTGGATCCTCGATACAGGGGACGCATCGACTCTGCATCTCGGTGCCGTGGCGACGTCAGATGGTACACCAGTCTTTTATCCTGCGGGGTGGCATGACTGGGCAGTATTGGCTGTTCCAGGGACAGCGGGAGACGTGGTGGCTGCGGCAAACGTTTCTGCACTGGTCATCGCTGCGCTTCTATGGCCCTTCACTGCAACGATGCTTGCAGCAACACTGAGTAAGCGCAGAACGTGGATATGGGCGATCGGACCTATAGTCGCGAGCTGCTTTACGGCCTTTCCCGAACGTCTGATCTCATATGGAACACTGTGGCCGACTGCGTTGTCATACGTGCTTGTCCCTTTGGTAACGAGCATCATTGTTGAAATGTTGCGTAATCACTGCTCACGTAGGGCCTCACTGCTCGTCCTTATGGTGATGGGCCTTGGTGCTATCGGCATCGCCCATCCGACGGGCGTCATCGTCGCTTTTGTCTTTGTCGTGTGGCGCTTTATCGGACACCTGGCGGCGCTTGGAAAGAACCGGGTCCGTGCGGGAGCAAGCTGGAAAATCTTAGCGTGGAGCATGCCGTTTGTCCTCGCCGGAGGACTCTTCGGCCTGACACGCACAAGTTTTTGGCGATCAACTACCGGATATGAACGTCTGAAACCATTTGGAGAGTTTCAGCGCGAGCTGAGGGGAGCGCTAATTGACGCCCAGCTTCCCGATCAAATACACGGCAATCAGCAAGGGATAATTTTACTGGGAATTCTGACAATAGGTGGGATTCTCGTCTGCGTTGGTCAGAAACAGGGATGGGTCCTTCCGGCCTGGGCATCCATCGTAGCCCTATATCTGATTGCTGCAGTACTGTGGAAACCGGGCCTGAAGCTCGTGGGCCTGTGGTACACAGATCCTGCTCGTATAGGCTCAGCAATTCCCCTCATAGCTGCGCCGGTGTCTATAGTCGCGCTGGCGACGGTGATTCATGTCGTGCACTGGCACTGCGCGCGTGCGTTGGGAGCGGACGACAAGCGACGCTCACTGCGTCCCCTGCTATTGCTGACCTGTTTCGGAGTCACGATCGGGCTCCTATACGTCCCAACGGGTAAATACGGGCGCACAGTAGGAGCGCACCAACTGTACCTGAACTATATGCAGCTGAACCAACAGGGCTACAGTTCTCTGGTCTCTGATGCTGAATTAACGATGATGGCGAGAATAAAGGAAGAAATCCCCCCGGATGCCGAGGTAATCGGAGATCCGATGAATGGTTCGTCCTTGTTGTATGCGGTTGCCAATGTTGATGTAACTTTCCGCCACATCACCGGGTCATACGATCCTGACCTGCTTGATGCCGCCTATAACATCTCAGACATGCTGGAAGATCCTGAAATCTGTCGCGTCCTGAATGCGCACGACATTCAGTACTATTACACCGACTCGTTGACATATTGGCCGGAAGAAGCAGATACGCGCCCACTATCTGTGGGACTGCGCGAAGGTCGATTCTTGACGAGGCATATGCGCTTGGTTGATCGAGGCGGAACTGCGGCGCTCTGGAAGATCACACCTTGCGAGGAGAAATGACGATGCCTGTGCGATTGAGTAGTCTGTGGTGGCTTACCTTAAATCAGAGCCGAAAGGCGCTAGCATTTAGAGCTAAGTGCATCCTGCGGTAGGCAACCGCGCCAATTAAGGATTAAGGAGAATGCAGTGGAGAAGGACCAACCGGATCTCGTTGTGGTGGGTGCGGGCCTATTTGGACTGACGATCGCACAACGAGCTGCAGAAGAGCTTGGACTCAAAGTCGCCATCATTGAGAAGCGCTCCCACATTGGTGGAAACGCATGGTCGGAAGAAGAACCAACCACCGGCATTGAGGTCCACCGCTATGGCGCTCACTTATTCCATACATCCAACGAGCGGGTGTGGGAATACGTCAATCGCTTCACTTCTTTTACGAATTACCAGCATCATGTCTACACCACTCACAACGGCGAAGTGTTTCCCATGCCG
This sequence comes from Pauljensenia sp. C0170B4, assembly GCF_056590235.1. NCBI lineage: Bacteria > Bacillati > Actinomycetota > Actinomycetes > Actinomycetales > Actinomycetaceae > Pauljensenia > Pauljensenia sp. C0170B4. Next base: position 58,928 of record NZ_JBWPVS010000005.1, read on the forward strand.
GTCAACTTGGGCACCATCAACCAGTTTTTCCGCGCGGCGTACACTCCCGACCAGGCGCGCGCGGTCGTTAAAGAGCAATCCGCCGAACTGGGTGACAAGAAGCCGGAAAACTTTGTCGAAAAAGGAATCTCCCTTGTCGGGCGTCCGCTCTATGAAGCATTCTTCATGAACTACACAGCCAAGCAGTGGCAGACAGAGCCAGAGAACCTTCCCGCATCGATCGTCTCGCGCCTGCCAGTTCGATACACCTATAACAATCGGTACTTCAACGACACCTATGAAGGGCTGCCAACCGACGGTTATGGCGCGTGGATGGAAAAAATGGTGGACGACCCGAATATCACGGTGTACACCGATACCGATTTTTTCGACGATTCACACGAACTCAGCCGATCCCATGTTGTCGGCAAGATTCCAGTTGTGTACACCGGCCCGATCGACCGTTACTTTGACTACGACGAGGGTGACCTTGGATGGCGCACCATCGACTTGGAAGAGGAAATCCTCGACACCGGAGATTTCCAGGGAACATCAGTGATGAATTATGCAGACCTGGATGTTCCGTACACCAGAATTCATGAGTTCCGCCATTTCCACCCCGAACGCGACTACCCGGCTGACAAGACGGTAATCCATCGCGAATACTCCCGTTTTGCTGAACGAGGCGACGAACCGTACTATCCCATTAACACCAGCGATGATCGCGAGCGTTTGGAAAAGTACCGCGCCAAAGCTGACAAAGAGCCCAATGTGTTGTTCGGCGGCAGGCTTGGAACATATAAGTACCTCGACATGCACATGGCGATCGCCTCTGCGCTGACGATGTTCGACAACGTTCTTCAGCCTCACTTCGCTGATGGTACGCCGCTAAAGTCAGGAGAAAACAACTGATGAGCATCACGTCACACCAGGACTACACCCAGGTCGCGCGAATAGTCTTTCCCGCACAGGGGGAAGAGGATCTGCTGCCCCTGTATGTAGATTTCGGCCGGGCACACAATTCGACAGAACCCATTGATGCCGGCAGCAAGAAGGCGCGCAATGCCACACTGCGTAGTCTTGCCATGCAACGCCATGGGGGCGAAGACCATAGCGCATTGATCAACGGGGACTCGACAATGAGGCTGCCTGGAGGTCTTCGAGTCTCATTCGCGTCAGTCTTTAACGCGTTTCCCGCGAGTTACTGGCGCCAGTGGACCCGTGCGACAGCAGCACGTCTCGAAGTGACGATCAAAGGACGCGCATCGGTTCTGGTCTATAAGTCCAACGCTCAGGGGCGCTTTGTGCGTATCGACTCCGCAACGGTCGATTCGCGGACCGTTGAGTTCGACATTTCACTGAAGACGTTTGCCGATGGCGGCTGGATCTGGTTCGACGTCATTGCATCAGATGAAGACGCGCAGTTCCTCTCCGGATGCTGGAAAGTGGACGCGTGCCCTGACGGTGATGCGTCCCTGTCGATCGGCATCACCACCTTTAATCGCCCTGATTACTGCGCAAAGACAATCCTCGCCCTTGGTGAAGCCGAAAATCTGAAGGATATCCTCAAACGGGTATACGTCGTCGATCAGGGCAACAAGTACGTCAGCGATGATGAGCTCTATCCGAAAGCAGCGGAGTCGCTTGGCGATAGGCTCGTCATGATCCACCAGGGAAATATGGGAGGCTCCGGTGGATTCTCGCGCGGCATGTACGAATCGGTACAAGCTGACGAGACAGAATTCCACATGCTGCTTGATGACGATGTCATCGTGAACCCCGAATCAGTCGAACGTTTGGTTCGCTTCGCATCACTGTGCCGTAACCGCACGATCGTCGGTGGGCAGATGTTCGATCTTAATGACCGTGCAGTTGCTCACTCCTTTGGCGAGGGAATCAATACGTGGCGCTGGCTGTGGGGACCTGTTCCGGGAACTGAGAATCGCATTGATCTTGCACTGGCTAATCTCCGTCAGCGTCGTGAACTGCACCGCAGACTCGACGTCGACTACAACGGCTGGTGGATGACGCTCATTCCTGTCTCAGTGATCAAAGAAATTGGCTTGTCCTTGCCGATCTTTATCAAGTGGGACGATCTTGAATACTCGCTGCGCGCCTCCGAGCATGGCGTGAGCACAGTGACCCTCCCAGGGGCAGGTCTGTGGCACGTAGCGTGGGGTGACAAAGACGACGCACGCGACTGGCAGGCGTACTACCACGAGCACAACAGGATCCTGACGGCTCTTCTGCATTCGCCATATGACCACGGTGGCCGCCTGCCGTACGAGCTCACGACACTTGACGTGAAGCACTCTGTATCTGCTGAATACTACGCCCAGTCAGCGCGACTGATGGCAGTGCGCGATATCTTGTCTGGCCCTGAGCATCTCCACCGCACCCTCAAGACGCGCATGCAACAGCTTCGTGAAATGACGAAGAACTTTACTGACGCGCAGTACAAGTCAGAGCCGGACGCCTTCCCGCCGATTAATCGTCTGAGCCGTTCGCGTTTCAAGAAAGGGCTACCCAAGGGGCCAAATATGCTGACCTTGGCGCCTTGGACACTGAAAACACTGATCCGGTTGATGACGCCTCCGAAAGAAAGCGCAAAACAGCATCCGGAAGGATTTGTTGCACACGCTGACTCGAAGTACTTTATTTTGAGCCAGTTTGACTCTGTCCTCGTCACGAAAGCGGACGGCTCTGGCACAGCATGGTACAAACGAGATCCACGGAAACTGCGTAAGCTCCTGAGTCAGTCAATTTCGGCCAGAAGCCAACTGATCAGCCGCTGGGATGAACTTTCAGCGCAATATCGACAGGCTCTTGCGCATATCGTCTCGCTCGACGAGTGGGCGAAGACTTTTGGTATCACGTCCAATGAATCAAGTGAAACTGCCGCCGCGGAGTACTGATCGAACAGAATTCTTCCATTGATGACTAAAGAACTGAGCGAATACCCACTTCGAGCGCCCGGCCATTCGGCCGGTTTGCTCGACTTGGGACGATGGAGTTTCCTCCTGCGCCTGTTGGTGAAGAAAGAACTGCGGGTACGCTACAGAGGGTCCGCGCTGGGCATGGTGTGGAGCTATGTAAAACCAGCGGTCCAACTGGTCGTTTACTACATCGCAATGGGTAAATTCATGGGCCTGGGTCGTTCCATTCCCAGCTACGTGGTCTACCTGTTCGCCGGCATGGTGATGATCAACTTCTTCAACGAGATCCTGTCCAACACCACGCGATCGATTATCTGGAACGCTCCGCTGGTGGGCAAGATCTATCTACCACGCGAGCTATTCCCGGTCTCAAGCTTGTGGGTCGCCTTCGTCCATGTTGTTCCGCAGATCGTTGTGCTGATAGTCGGAGCACTCCTCTTCGGATGGAGACCAACCCCAGTGCACATTCTGGTCGGTGTACTTTCAGTGCTGACGATCGGCATGTTCTCCCTCGGTTTAGGTCTGCTCTTCGCGGCTTTCAACGTCTTTTTCCGTGACGCTGAAAACTTCGTTGACTTGCTGTCGATGGTTGCTATCTGGGTCTCGCCTGTGTTCTACCAATGGCATATGGTGGCGGATGTCTTCCCTCGGTGGCTTGTCAACCTCTACATGCTGAACCCTCTTGCGATGGGCGTCGAACTGTCTCACTTCTGCTTCTGGGCACCGACGCAAGGCGTTGTCGAAGCCGGCCGTACGAGCTGGGACCTCATGGCCCCAAGCATGCCCGCACTGATGATGGGATCCTTCGTCATTGCGTTTGGTGTGCTGCTCATCGGCCAACTGGTCTTCCACCGTCTTGAAGGTAAGTTCGCACAGGAGTTGTAAATGAACGATCCTCACAATTCTGGGTCCGAAGCCCTCGAGATGGTCCGGCTTGAACACCTCGACAAGGAATTTCGGCTGCGCCACACCCGTTCCATCAAGGAATACGTGGTGTGGACCCTGAAGGGGCGCAAAGATGAACTGGACGATTCCTTCAAAGCACTTGACGACCTGTCATTGTCAATCCACCAGGGTGAGTCCGTGGCACTGCTCGGCTTCAATGGCTCAGGAAAATCCACCACGCTCAAACTGATCAGTGGCGTGATGCGCCCCGATCAGGGCACTGTTCTGGCCCGTGGCAGAATCGCCGGTTTGATTGAAGTTGGCGCGGGAATGCACCCGGATCTGACCGGACGCGAAAATATTTACCTGAATGCGGCGATTCTGGGCATGAAAGAAAAGGAGATCGACGAAAAGTTCGATCAGATCGTGGCGTTCAGCGAGATCGAGAAATTCATCGACACTGAGGTGAAATTCTACTCCTCAGGTATGTACATGCGGCTTGCTTTTTCCGTTGCCGTCCACTGTGAGCCTGACGTCTTCCTGGTCGATGAGATCCTCGCCGTGGGAGATGAGCCTTTCCAACGCAAGTGTATTTCGAAGATGGAAGAGCTTCGGGGTACCGGCCAGACGCTTGTTGTTGTCAGCCATGACCTCGAAATGATAAAGAACATTTGTGAGCGCGGCATCGTGCTGGATCATGGAGTCAAGAAGTTCGATGGGTCAATCGTTGAGGCCGTCGACTTCCTCCGCGCCTCTCGATAAGAACCAGTGTGCCGCCGGAGTGGGGGCCACCCGCGCTGTGCGAAGCCGCCAGAAGGCTAAGGGCGCAGCTGCGCGCGTTCCTGGGTGGCGATGCGGGCGATCTGGTCGGCAACGGCTGGATCGTCTGGGTCAAGCCCGCCGCAGGCGATGATGACCAGAGGGCGGCTGCGGCTCAGCGCCCAGAGCAGCAGACTCGTATCTGCAACCAGGCCCCGGCTCATCACAGCGATACGAGGCGGCAGGTCGATGCTGCCGCGCAGGGATGCCGGCGTAGCGCTGTCAGTGCGTGGAGATCCGGGCACAGCACTGTCACCGCGTGGGGACTTCGTCACGCCACCGTTACCATGCGCAGACCCCGGCGCAGCGCCCTCATCGTGCGCAGCGCCAGGCGCGCCGCCGTCAGTCTCCCACAACTGCCCCCACGCTAGATTCGAGGGCTCATCGACCCGCCAGCCGGCAGAAAAAGTAGGCAACTCATCAACACCGAAGTCCGGCACATCGTTGTACCCCGACACCTCAGCGATCGCATCCATCATCGCGCCGGGCAGGTCCCCGTCCCATTGCAACGCCAGCGCAGACAAGTTATGCGCATACACACTCACACCGGCCTCATCAGCGGCGCACGCCCGCTCAGACACCTCGCCCGTGATCAAAATGTCGGCGTCCCCCTCGTCCATGAGGGCCGCGTCAACGGTGCGCCACCCGCACAGCCACGAGGCACCCGCCCACAGGCACCCTTGCCACGAAGACGGCATGTCCACGCAGATCCGTCCGCGCGGCTGACAGTCCTGATCGTCGAGGGCGACCTGCCCGCTCGGCGCGTTGATGCTGCGACTGTCACCGCTGCCGACGCCGGCAAGGTCACCCCACTGGTTCATCGCGGAATACTCCATCAAAAGGTTCGCGATCTTGGAGAACCAGCGGGCCAGAACAGGGCCGGAGAGCTCGGTGCGCTCAATGGGGGAGGCTGCAAGGTCGTACCACGTCAGTAGTGGCAGCGGCTGTCTTTGAAGCAGGCTGACCAGCTGATGAAGAGTCATACTCGGTACGTTAGCGAAAAAGGCGGGGGAACGGGGGGTGTGCCCGCGCAAACCCGTGACATTGCAGGCTGAATAACGGTTAGGTCACCGTGAGTGGCCACGCTAACCCGCGATGCGACACAGCGACAACTCGACACGCCGAGTGGCGGAGAAAAAATCGCAAGCGAACTTGACACCGGCGGATAACAACGGTGTAATTCAGGTACGAACTGTTTACGGCGAGGGGACGATAAATCGTGTGGAACATCCTGGGTGACGGACCTCTGACATGGTCCGAGGCTGCGGATGTCGAGGCATTTGCCCGTGCTGATGGCCCGCTGGCGTGGCAGCAGCATGCGCTGTGCGCACAGACAGATCCAGAAGCCTTCTTCCCGGAAAAGGGAGGATCGACGCGCGAAGCGAAAGCCGTGTGCCAATCATGCTCAGTGCGTGAAGAGTGCCTGGAATACGCATTAGCTCATGACGAGCGATTCGGAATCTGGGGCGGATTGTCCGAACGGGAGCGTCGCCGCTTGCGCCGTGCCGCTGGCTGATGACATGACCTCCAGCGCTTCGCACCGCTCGGCGCACACTACGCCACCCTCGTCCAATCCTGAACAATCAGACGCTGACGTCTCACCTCATGGCGATGAGCCAGGTTCACGCCGCGCGCGCAGCCACACTGCTCACGGCGTTGTCGCCGTGCTGGTCACCCGTTCGACGAATGACAACCGTTGCCGCGCAGCCGCGGTCAGTATCGATTCCCAGGCCGAACAGCCCGAACACCTCGTCATCATCGATGCGGAAGCTGGGGATCCCCGGCCACCTCACACTCCCGCCCAGGCTGACAAACACGCCACGCTCGACGATGCCATTCGTGACTTCACGGTTCCGACCACCTTCGTCTCAACACCAGGTGCGCGCAACCTCTCTGACGCCATCCACCGTGCATATGCCGACAACGATCGCGTGGCTGAACTGATCGATAATTCCACGTGGCTGTGGATCATGCACGATGACTGTGTGGCGCACCCACAGTGTCTGTCTCGTCAGTGGAATACCGCCCAGAGCGGACGCACAATCGGCGTGGTCGGTGCCAAACAGGTCGCAATGGACGGCTCACGCCTCCTTGAGTTGGGTATTCGCGCCACCCGTTCAGCACGGCGAGTCGACACAGTAATGCCCGATGAGATCGATCAAGGTCAATACGATGACACGTCCGATGTCCTCGCGGTCGGCACCGCCGGCATGCTGGTAAGCACGCAGGCATGGACGAAACTGGGCGGCTTGAGCCCCTACCTCGGACCTTTCGGTGACGGACTGGAGTTCGGCCGCAGGGCGCGGCGCGCCGGGTACCGCGTCGTCGTTGACCCGAAGGCACGAGTACGACATGAACAGGCCAGCCTGCGTGACCAAGGCGCTGACCATCCCGATGACGCGTCTTTCCAGGTACGCCGCTATGCCCAGTTGTTCAACTGGATGGTGGCTGCACCATGGTGGCAACTGCCGCTGCTCATGGTGGCTCTGACCGTGTGGACACCGCTGCGTGCCATCGGCAGGATCATGACCAGTGCCGCCCACCTGGCGATACCTGAGCTGAGCGCCTGGCTCAAGCTGATCGCACACACGCCCGACCTGATTCGCGCACGCCACCTCGCCGCCCGCACCGCCACACTGCCCCGACGAGTACTCGCATCAGTGGAAGCCAGCCCACGCGAGGTGTGGCGCGCCCGTAAACTTCGAGCCCGCACCATTCGCGCACGCAACGACATGGACGAGGGCGACCCCATCCAGCATGCCTCACTGCGCAGCTACCGCATGACCAGTGCTGTGACGTTCACAGTGATGACCGTGATCACTGTCGTACTCAGCATCGTCCTCTGGCACTCGCATCTGTCCACCCTGCGCGGAGGTGCCTGGCTTGCATTGCCATCGACATGGAAACAGACGGCGCAAGCCGCGCTGACATGGTGGTTGCCGTCAGGCAGTGGAATTGCTGCTGTTCCTGACCCGTTCCTCGTTCTTCTCACGGTGCTCATTGCGCCGTTGTGCGCCTTGGGAGTATCCCCAACGTATGCGACTGCTCTTTTGCTGGCCGCAGCCATACCGGCATCGTGCCTGACAATGTGGGCTCTTTCGTGCGCTGTGACGGCGTCACTGCGCCTGCGAGTCGTGATGTGCATGGTGTGGACCTGCGCCCCGACATTGCTGCTGGCATTACTCCAGGGACGTCTCAGCGCCGCCCTCGTCCACGTCTTTCTTCCCCTGGCAGCGTGGGGCTGGATCCGACTGATCAGCCGCGCAAAGCCAACACTGGTCGTCCCGAGCGCTGATGGGGTGGCAACTCTTGACCGCCATGTCCGTGCCGGCGGAGCGTGGGGGATTGGGGCAATCAGCCTGGCCGTCATCGTGAGCGCGGTGCCTGCCCTGATGGGTGCGGCTGTGCTGATCGCCGCCGTTGCACTGATGCGGTGGAGGAGGCGTGCCGCCGTCCTCGCATGGTCCCTCGTGCCTGCTGGAGTTGTGATCACCCCATTGGTCAGCGCGGCGATCCGCACTGGCGGTACAAGCTGGCATGCGCTCATTACGCCTGGCGGTGGAACACTTGCAGTTCCTCCTGCACAGGCCTGGCAGATTGCACTGGGTCTGCCCTTTGACATTCGTGCCCCCTACGGAGAACTCAGCAGACACAACCCGTCGGTGTGGACGTGGCTGAATATTCACGGTTTGACCACAGCGCTCATCTGCGGGGCAGTCGTTATTGTCATGCTGGCGGTGTGCGCCCTGTTGAGCATCCTCCCTGTGCGTGTCCATGAGCCCTTCACCCGCATGTGGGGAATGGCCGTGGCAGCGCTGAGCCTGTTCGCAGCCTACGGTGTGAGCACAGTGCCAGTGGCACTGGGGGCCGATGCTCATGCCCCTGCCGGATGGCTCGCTGCAGACACGGTAGCCTATGCGTGGCCCGGCCCCTTTATTTCACTGGGACTGTTGGGCATGACCCTCGCGCTGTCAACGTGCGACAGTCCGCACTACACGGCCAAGGCTGAAGACGGTGAGCTGACTGTGCGCATACGCGCATGGTCGCAGCGCCCGCCTCTCATCCGTAGCGCAGCCACCGCACTGGTTGCCTGCACCGCGCTGGTCCCCATGATCGTGTGGGTCACGATGATGATGGCGCCCCCAACGGCGAGCAGAGTCACCGCCACATCGCGCCCGGCCCTGCCAGCTGTGTCCACTCACGCACAGGAATCACCGCGAGGCGGACGCACCCTCGTGATCGCCCCACTCGAACCGTCCGCTGAAGCGTTTGGCTCAGCCGAGGGGACAGGCGCGGCCAGTCCACATGATCATCAGGAAGACGAGGCCGCGACGCGCGCTCACGGCGCACTGGCCGCGTGGATCCTGCGCGCCCAGGACGTGTCATGGACCGATGATTCAGCGCTGACACGATGGGCCCGTCTGATCGCAGTCAGTCCGAGCGAGGCGGATGGCGATGCAGCCCTCCCAGACCCCGTATCCGCGCAGCTTCTCAGCGCACTCGCCACGCTGGTTGCGACCCCTGACGAGCAGGCTGCGCGCATCCTGTACCAGCACAACATCGACACAGTGGTGTGCACCGGATCGAAAGGTTCCCACGCGGCTGCTTCTCATTGCCAGGCCAACGTCGAAGAATCACTCGACAAAGTGGCGGCACTGGAAAAAGTAGGTGACACGGATGCGGGTGCCCTGTGGAGAGTCCGACCAGATTCGGCCCAGCCCGCACACTTACGGATCGGCACGACGCCGATTGACTCCACTCAACTCGGCACGTCAGTCGCCCTTGATACTGGAGCAGGGGTGGACGAGGGAGCCCCTGCCACCCTGGTGTGGGCGGAGCGTTCAGATGCGCGCTGGCATGCCACTGTGGACGGGCGCGCACTTGAATACGTGACACCCTCGGAAGCCACCTGGGCTCAAGGCTTTGCACTGCCAGAATCGGGGCAGCTTGTCATCACCTGGTCGTGGTGGCCGCAGACCCTGTGGCGCGTTGTGCTCGCTGTGGCCGGAGCCGCCTGCATTATGGGCCTCGTGCCACTCAGGAGGCGCACATGAGTACCGCGCACGCACCCACAGCCGTGCCCCGCACGAAGCTGGCACGCTCACGGCGACCGATGGTCGCCGCACTGATCACGATTATGGCTATCGCGTCAATCTGCTACCTGGCCGCACGCTCCGCCACAACGCAGCCCAGTGCCATCGGCCCGGCCCGTATTGAAGCTCCGGTTGTGACGGCGTCCCCCTCGTCAGTGACACTGGGCTGCCCGGGAGGCCTGGACGACCCGCAAGCCGTCGGCAATACGCGGATGCCGGCGCAATGGTGGGTGTCACCTGCCGGATCCTCTGGTGTCAACGCTGGCGGGAACGATGCTGCAAAGAACGAACCACACGTGGCACTCACCGTGACAGGAGAGCGTGTGCAACGTGCCACCGCGCTGGTGCTGTCGGGAAACGGCGGAGGAGAACTGCGCTCCTTGGTGCTCGACACATGCCGACCAGCTCTGCAGGACCAGTGGGTTGCGCTCGGAAGTACTCTCGTGGGTGAGGACGTGGTGCTCCAACTGGTCAACCCATCCGACAAGTCGACACAGGTTTCCATCGATGCAATCAGCGAATCTGGCCCGACCACCACGCCAGGACCTGCCGTCGTTGTCCCGCCCCAATCACGCATGTCGCTGCTGGCAGCCTCCTGGTTCCCAGGATATGAGCGCCTTGCACTGCACGTTCGAGCCGACGGTCCCGGCGTCATCGCCTGGGCACAGTCATCCGGCATGAACGGTGAGACACCGTTGGGACTGACGCGAATTGCAGGGCAGCCAGCATCGCTGGACTCCGTCATAGCGTTGCCGGATCGCACCGCACTCGAATCAGCAGCCATCCGTATCGCCGTACCCAGCGGAGAGAACGCGCAGGTCACGTTGAGCGTGCTGAACCCCGTGGGAACAACGCCGTTGGCCGGCACCGACCAGCTCACCGTGGACAACGGGACAGTTCTGGATGTGGATATTTCCACGCTGGATGACCAGGCTCGTGCAGTTCGCGTCCAATCAGATGTGCCCATCGCGACAACCGTGATGGTGAAGACGGTTGGGAGCCAATGGAACGGGTCGCAGACGCACTGGGAAGACAGAGATGCATCCGTCGGGGTCGCTCCCGTCACGACGCTCACCATCCCGGCTCGCCAGGACCTCGGGGCGCTCCTGAGTGACATTCTGGCTGAGGAGCAGGTGGCGCGTCCAACAGCCCTCGAAACTGCCAGCGGTGCAGAACTGAGCACCATGTCCGTGCTTGTCACCACCGGCGCGAACGCCACACAGGTGAGTATCGGGGACCTCACACACGACTTGCCAGCCGGGACAAGCACGCAGATCGATCTGGACGAAGCAGCTCAGCAGACACTCGAAGCCAGCCAGCCGGTCCACGTCAGCCTCGCACTGAGTGTGAAGACACCGACAGGTATGCTTCACGCGGTGACAGGGCTGGATCACGCCGGGTTAGGACAAGGCCAGGAAACGATCCTCATGACGCCCAGCCGATAAGCGGACCGGACTGAAGCGACTACATGTCGAAATACTCTTCGAGCTCGTCGGGCGGAATCGCCAGAATATGCGAAATACGGTCAGCCAGAATCTGACGCATCACCGTGTCCATGTCTGAGCGCGCGCTGTGCAGCTCCATCGCCCGGCGATACACGACGATACGGTCACGCAGCCCGCGCCGGCGATCAGCGGGAAAAATGCGGGCAATGACCACCGAATGGTCCTCCCACGCAGCAGGATCGGACGGTGGAACATCCTCCACACCGAATTCAATGGTCGCCACAGCTGGCCACCGTTCAGTCAGCTCACTGACAGCATCTTGAACGCAGCGCACAAACTGTGCGCGCCGCGTCATTCGCGCAGGGATGCCCGGAACAAACTGTGGTCCGCGCGTCCCTCGTCCGTGGCGATCACGACGACCTTGACTCCGTGTAGGCACATGGCCACTGTAAGCGATGACATGGCGAAAATGGCAGTCAACCTTGGGTGTGCCTCCACGCAACCGGCGTCAGGCCACCCTACAGTAGAAGGCGTGATGCTGGCTCGACACTGTTCCAAACCCGGATGCGCAGGGGCTCCTGTTGCAACATTGACGTATGACTATGCCGATTCGACGGCCGTCCTCGGTCCACTGTCAACAGCGAGCGAGCCGCACGCATACGACTTGTGTGAACGCCACGCGAATAATCTGACTGCCCCTCAAGGATGGCAAATCGTGCGTTTGCAGAGCTCGTTTGACCCGGCACCACCATCGGCCGATGACCTGATGGCGCTCGTTGACGCAGTCCGCGATGCCGCCCACACCGATTCAGCCTCACCAGTGGCTCAATGCGTCGCGCACCACGCCCAACAAGGCGACCCGGCTGCCCCCTCGTCAATTGACGGGAAAGACACACCCAACCGCCCCTGGCAGGCTGAACGCGGCCCCTTCGCTGGTGATCACGAGGCCAGAAAATCACGGTTCCATGTGATTACGACACAGGGAATGACTCCTGAGGACAAGGAATAGTTCAGGCAGCACCGATCTCAAAAGGCACGGCGCCTGCGCGTGACCTTTGAACGTCATCACGGTGATGGCGACGCACGTCGCGCACATACTCGCGATTACGCAATGTCACCAGGAATGCCGCGATGAAACGCTCCGCATCAGCCGTGGGCGGGGCAGGTGAGACATAATCCAGCAACGAGTGGGCGTACTCCGATGTGAGCTGAGCGCGCTGAGCTGGCGACATGGTTGCGATCGTGCGCATCAGATACAGGCCGTACGCCCTCACGTCACTTCCAGGATCAGTGAACAACGCAGTGTCAGCCCATCGCTTCAACTCCGGTGGCATCACCAGGGGAACAAAATGTGCCGGCTCAGGCAGTCGGACCACGATCGTTCCTGCAGCGATATCACCCAGACGCTTTGACTGCTTGTTGACCAGCGATGTCACCGCGGCAACCGACCCCATCGTCATGAAAATTTCCAGGAGCGCGGACACCGCTCGCATCGCGATCTGACGCATCGTGACAGGACCACCGTCATCTCGAACAACCTGCAGGTGGAACGCCCATTTGCCCAGTGAGCGACCATGCGTCAAAAACTCCACAGTCATCGGGGCGATCAGGAAGATCATCACCATCGTGCCGATGATACCGATGCGTTCCAGTGACCATGAGTCAAAGGTGCCCAGAAACGTCATCAGCAAGAACACGCTGCCGAAGGTGGCGATATACACATACATATCGATAAGGAGAGCCAACCCACGCACCACGGGGGAGGCGGGGTAGACGTCCAGGGAGACACCCTCGCCGGTTTTCAACCGGTTATCGGAAATCTTGCGTACGGGCGAGACGTTTGGGCTCATGTATGACATGCTAGCTCGAGTGGACATAGATGCGCTGAAAGCTTCGCGGTCGCCTTCATGGGATCGACTCCATACGCTTGCACGGATGCGCCGCCTGGACGGCGATCAGATTGACGAACTCAGCCTGCTGTACAGGCGTGCATCTTCGGACCTGGCGATGATACGCGCCACCATGCCTGATCCGGACCTCATCCACCAACTGTCCAACGACCTGGCGCGAGCGCGTTCACGCCTGACCGGAACGTCAGGCGCATCCCTGGTTGGCATGGCTCGATGGTTCAAAGTGACGCTGCCTGCCGCACTGTACGAAGTGCGGTGGTGGACAATCGGCATCATGGCGTTGTTCCTGACGATTACCATTACTGAAATTGTGTGGCTCGGACGCAACCCCGCTGCCATTGAAACGCTGATGGAGCCAGAAGCAGCACGATCATTCGTCTTCCACGACTTCGTGGAGTACTACTCACAGGACACGAACGCCCAGTTTGGCGCATCCGTATGGTTTAACAACGCATTTATCGCCATCCAGATGATCGGCGCGGGTATCACCGGAATCATGCCGTTCGTGATCATTTACAACAATGCTGTCTCCATGGGGGTAACAGGTGCGCTGGTTGTGCACTATGCGGGGCCAGCTTTCTTCCTGCATTACATCCTTCCGCACGGTCTGCCCGAGCTGACGGCGATCTTCATTGCCGGTGCGGCAGGGCTGCGCCTGTTCTGGGCTCTGATCAGCCCAGGTGGTACCACCCGCGGACGAGCCCTTGCGCGAGCTGGCAGGTCAATGGTGGTGATTTGCGGCGGCCTGGTGATCCTCCTGGCACTCTCCGGTTTCATCGAAGGATTCGTGACGCCATCATCATTGCCGAACTGGATTCGCATCGGCAGTGGGGTACTGGTCATCACCGCACTGTGGCTGTACACGTTCATCCTCGGAGGGCGTGCCCACAAGCTCGGGATCATTGGCGATCTGGAATCGGATGCCGGGTACGCGCAACCCGTTGCTGCCTGACCTGTGCTAGGCCAGTCCCTGGCCTTTCAGCTGCACATACAAGTCAGCCAGTTTGGCGCTGAGCAGACCCGCCGACACGTCGAGCGTCATCACACCGATGCGATTGAGTTGCTCACAGGCCTGACGGATCTCACGGCGGGCAGCGGAAGCAGCTGCCGCGCCATACACCTGATCAATCGTGTCAGATTCTGACAGCATGTGATCCAGATGCGGGTCACGCGCCGAAGCTACGACCACACGATGATTGCGCGACAGGGCTGCCACAGAATCCACAAAGTCAGGATCTGACCCCAACGGCGGAACTTCGGTAACCAGGACCAGCAGCGAATGGTGATGCACCATGCGCCCTACTTCCACGATCACCTTATTCCAGTCAGTAGGTTCAACGGTGGGCTGCACGCCGGCAAAATCGATCGCCAACTGGTTGAGAAGGCGCGGCCCCGTCAGACCGCTGACACGGGCACGCACCTGACGGTCAACCGCCATCACGTGCACCTTGTCCCCACCTCGATCAGCTAAAGCCGCCAGAAGCAGCGTCGCTTCAATACCTGAATCCAGGCGAGGCGCCGACCCGACATCCACCACGTCAGCGTCATGCGTATGTTCTTCAACTACTGAAAGGTCGCTGCTGCGAATCATCTCCACATCTGTGGGGCCCAAAAGCAGGGATCCTGCGCGCCCGGTATCCACAACGATCACCACGTGGCGATCTCTTTCAGGGCGCCACGTGCGCACCATGAGGTCGCGTGAGCGGGCAGTGGCACGCCAGTCAATGTCACGAGGGTCATCACCGATGACATACTCGCGCAGAGAATCAAACTCGGTGCCCGGTCCGCGCAGAACCGTGGCCGTCGACCCATCCAGATCGTGGAGGCGCTGCAGTCGGGACGGGAGTAGGCGGCGCGAGCGGAACTCCGGGATCACTGTCAGCGTCAGGTCAGCTCGCAACGACACCTGACGGGACCCCAGCCGAAGTGGACCCCACGCGCGCACGGTGACAAAATCAGAAAAAACCGTGCCACGCCTGGCAGGAAAAATCGCTGTCCGCAATCGCGCCTTACCGTGCGCCTCGAGACGCACATGGTGACGACGAGGGTCCTGGCGCACCGACGGCGGCCATGCATCGCGCACATCCATGTGCACGACCCTGCCGGAGGGATTTGCCAGAGTGAGGGTGCAGACTGAATCAGTGCCGGCACGAATAGGTGAAGGCGTCTCCCTCGTGACTTCCAGCCTTCGCGGCGAAAGCGCGAGCGCACTGTCAACCAGCACCATCGCCACCACGAGGAGGAACCACGCGACCGTCAATGTCATCGTGGGGAAAAAGATGATGGGGATGATGCCAAGCGCCGTGAGGGCGACAGCTCTCCACGAAGGGATAATCACCGTGGAACCGCCACCGTCGCCAGGACGTTGTTGATCACTGCCGTTTTTGTCGTACCTTCCAGTTCTGCTTCAGCATTCAGTGAGAGACGATGCGCAAGAGTTGCCGGCGCCATCGCCTTGACGTCATCAGGAGTGACAAATGATCGACCCATCAGGAACGCCCACACCCGCGACGTGGCCAACAGGGCGGTACCGCCTCGTGGCGAGACACCGAGCGATGTTGCCGGGGAACGACGGGTTGCCTGGACAAGATCGACGATGTAGGCGATTACTGCGTCGTCCACGTTGATGTGCGCAGCAGCCTTTCGGGCCAGAGCCAGATCATCAGCCGTGGCGACAGGTTCCACTCCCGCCTGTCTGAGCTGCAGAGGATCGAATCCGCGCTGGTGACGCGCCAGCACTTCCCGTTCCACATCTGCCTGCGGAAGCGGCATGTCGAGCTTGACCAGGAAACGGTCCAGCTGCGCTTCAGGCAGGGGATAGGTTCCCTCCTGCTCAACGGGGTTCTGCGTGGCGACCACCATGAACGGCTCACGCAGACGATGAGTCGTGACATCAACACTGACCTGGTGTTCTTCCATTGCTTCAAGCAAAGCGGACTGGGTCTTTGGTGGGGTGCGGTTGATCTCATCGGCCAGCAGGATATTCGTAAAGACCGGGCCTTCGCGAAACTCGAAGGACGAATCGCCCGCGTTCCACACCATCGACCCGGTGATGTCAGCCGGCATCAGGTCGGGCGTGAACTGGACTCGTGTCATCTCAAGATCCACAGCCGCAGCAAGGGACCGCACCAGCAGTGTCTTCGCAACGCCGGGCACACCCTCAATCAGTGCATGTCCGCCTGCCACGAGCGCAATAATCAAGCCGGTGACGGCCTGATCCTGGCCGACAACCGCTTTGCTGATCTCGGAGCGGATCCGCAGCAAGGATTGCTGGGCTGACTCGAACTCTTCTTGAGAGAACTCGTGAGAAGACTGGTGAGGTGGGGTGCTCATCTGGTCATTGGTCATCTGGTCACTCATGGCGAATATCAGCCTCCAATTGTTTGAGTTCCTGTGCAAGGCGGGCAAGATCCTGATCGTTGGTGGGGGCCGGCCCCCACAATGTGTCGTCAGCACGCATCACATCCACACCTGAGGCTCGAATTGCCTCGGTCAGCGCGGCGCGTGAGGAATGGTCAGTGACCCCTAGGCGGCGGGCAATCCTTCGTGCCGTGTGGACGCGCAACGACGTGGCTGCGTGGGCGTGCGCACGGTTGGAACGCAGGAGTCGTCCTCGTCCCTGGACGGTTTCAATGGCGGGGACAGGCGTGGGCAGGTTTTCAGGAACGAGGCGACCAAGACGCACGCCTTTGACCCACGCCAGCATTGCCATCGTCAGGCCCAGCAGTAAAATTCCGTATTTGAGCCACAGCGGCATCGGAGGGGCAGGTGCGGCAACCGTCGTGCCGGCGTTCAGTGAGCCCACGAACCACACCAGGTTCGCGTTGCGGCCCAGGGTGTTCAACGCCAACGCAGCATTACCCGCCTGAGCGATCGTCTTGTTCTGCACCACCGCCCCGCCGGGAATAATGGCGCGGAACTGGTCACCCTCGATCTTCTCAGCGTAGACAAATTGGCCGGAAGACTGCTCGAAGCACCCGGTCCACGGTTCGTGCACGCTGACTGTGACCTCGGACTTCGAAATCTTTCCGGCCCGTTTGGCCGCCTCGGACCGGCACGTTGAATCCTCCAGCAAACGAACCGTCGCAGGGACGTCTGGTTTCAGGACACCAGGCAGAAGCTGGGACGTGCCGGCAAACGTGACGCCGTTGAATTCCGGGCCGGTCATCTGACCGTTCGCGATCCACACGATTGAGTCGATCCGGTCGGTGTACATCTGAAAATTCAGTGGCACCACATCTCCTGCGACTGCGAGCGTGGTATCAGGCTGCTGAGCGCGGGCGATAGCGTCCTCCGGCGAAGACGTGACGAAGACATTCACCCCTTGTTCGCGCAGGACTTCAATGAGGGCGGCCGAGCCTTCATCGTGCAGATTTCCGGCGGAAAATGGGCGCCGATCCTGCGAATTGGTCGGGATAATCAGCAGGAGCGCCATGCACGCGACAATGATGCCGATCAGGATCAGCAGGGGTTTGCTTTCGCGCAGTCGTTGCCGTGCGGACAGCGTGGCGACCGTGGCTCGTTGCTGATTCACCTGGCCCCCTGGGCTGAGGGAACACGGTCAGCGTCTGAGGGTGAGTGTTCAGATACTGAGCCGTCTGGAGACGAGTCGCCTGACGGTGGGTCACCTGCGAGTGATTCGCCTGAGGAGGTGCGTGAAGTGCGTAGCGCTTTCGTCAGTTTCATCAGGCGGGTGACATCGTCACGTGTCGGAGTTGACCTGCCGTATAGGACAGCATCGAACAGCGCGGCCGCATTGACGAGGGAGTCGCGCGAGTCTGGAAACTGCGCGCTGGCAGCCGTGGCCGCTTCATGAGCGGTCAGGCCAGGCGTGGCACGCACGACGTCACGCTCGTCAAGACTCAGGACCAGGTAGCGCATTCCCCAAATGAACGCCTGTGCGAAGTCCGCCTCTTTCAGATAGCTAGATGCGTTGTCATGCGCCTGGCGTGCGGAGACGTCCTGGTCGGACATGACCGAATGAGAACGCACACGGTTGCGTAGGCGAATGGGGTTGAGGATCAGCGCGACAATGAGAAGCACGGCAAAGACAGCCAGCGCCACCATGAGAATCTTGAAGCCGGGCAATGTAGGGAAAGACTGCTCCTGAAGAAATCGCAGGATGCGCTGCAGGAGTGTCTCACCGGACTTGTCGACGGGGTCTGGAAACTGATAGCGCGTCTTGGAAAGCTCGCGTTGGAGCCACTCCTGAGCCTCTGGGGCATCCGGAGTGACGGGCACGTCCAGGTTGACGATTCGCATCAGTGGCCTGCCAGTCAGGCGCGGGCAGCTTGAGCCAGGGCGGGGCCGAGGTTTTCCTTGCGCATGCGTTCATCGACATACATCAGTGTCGTAAAGCAGGCGACGACCGGCAGCGTGATGGCTTGCGCGATCGTTGTGCCCAGGACGGACGAGACGAACAAAATGGTGGGGGAGCCGGTCAATGCGAGCAGGCCCGTGACGGCACCGACCACGCCGCTGGCGACAGATACAAGCGCAGTGAGCAGAATGTAGATCAGCGCGTAGCGTCCGAATGTGCGCCAGAAACTGCCTTTGGTCAGCTTCCATGAGCGTTTGATGGAGTCGATCAGGCCGGCGCGTTCGATGACGATGACGATTTCGACGTACAGGAGTCGAATCAGCAGGAACAGGTAGACCAGTGAGAAAATGAGTGCCGCGACGGTGGCAACAAGGAGCATGATGACAATGCGCTGCATGTCGCTTTCCTGAGCACTTCCCAACTGAGTGAGCACGAAGATCATCAGCGCACCGATGGCGATGCTGGGGATCGACAGGAGCAAACCGTACAGGGACAGCACGCCTACGCGTGACTTGATCTGGTTCCACGCTTCCGCCAGTGTGCACGCCCTGCCCAAAACAGCGTCCTGAACGGTTGCGCACAGCACGCCGGTGACCAGCACGGTGGAGATCGTCAGAAGAACGGTGGTAGTCACCGCGTTGATACCGAGGTTGGTGGCGATGCTGGACAGGTCGGACAGGATGAAGTCAATGAGAACGGTTGGGTCTTCGTCAGTTTGGTCGATCAGCGGGAAAAGCTTGTTGAAGACCGAATCGACCGTCAAAGACGAGATGATCGCGGTGATCACTGCGACGATCAGGACGACGACAAGGGTGAAACCGAAAACAACAGACGGGTTCGAACGCATCGCACGGAACGTTCCCTCGAACAGTTCACCGATCTGGAGAGGGCGCAGCGGAATGACCCCTGGCTTGGGGTCACCCAGGCCCCATTGCTGCGCCCGAGGAGCATTCTGCGGGGCAGGGCCGGCACCGGGAGCAAAGTTCTGATCACCGCCCCCTGGCGCCGAGTGGTCGCTTGCATGCGACCACTGGGCGGAAGCCTGTGAGGCTGGCTGGCTGGGTGCGGCGAATTGGTCAGATCCATTGGCAGGCGGAGCGAACGACGTGCGCTGTCCCCACCGCGGTGGCGGAGCACCCCAGGATGAATCAGGCCCTTCACGTGAGTCGGAACCTGGCTTATAGGCTCCGGCGTGGCCAGATGCCCCGCCGGTAGCGGTGGAATCAAATTGTGATGCGGAAGACGCGGATCCAGAACCTGGTGCTGACCAGGAAGCGTCGTGGCCGGCTTCGGGCGCGGTCTGATTGGCCTCGTAAGGCGGAGACGACGATGCGCCCTCCGATGCCGATTGGTCGAATGTACGCGACTGATCGCTTTCACTCATGGTCTGACTCCTTGGACATTAGTGTCAGTGCAGTGATCGTTTTTAATCGTGCCATGAAGTCATGGACAATTCTATTTTTCACGACCGTGAGTGCCACAAAAGGAACGGAAGTTGAAAGCGGGTCGACTGTAAAAATTGTCCATTTCGTGACACTATTGTGATTATGGCAGCACATATCCTGGTGGTAGATGATGACGTCGCACTGGCGGAGATGATCGGCATCGTCCTCGAATCTGAAGGCTTCATCGTCACCGCAGTGGAAGACGGTGCTCGTGCGCTCGATGAATTCCACACCGATGCTCCAGATCTGGTGCTGCTGGACCTGATGCTGCCGGGAATTGACGGCATTGAAGTATGTCGTAGGCTTCGGCGCGAATCCGACGTTCCCATCGTCATGCTGACGGCACGCTCCGACACTGCTGACGTGGTGGCCGGACTCGAAGCCGGTGCAGATGACTACGTACCCAAGCCGTTCAAACCCAGGGAACTTGTCGCCCGTGTGAAGGCCCGCCTGCGAGGTCGAGACGAAAGCGCCGAGGAACACCTGCGCCTGGGCGAACTGTCCATTGATGTGGCCGGACACGTGGTGCGCCGAGGCGGCGAGACGATTGCGCTGACACCGCTCGAATTCGACCTGCTGGTTGCGCTGTGCCGCGCCCCATGGAAGGTGTTTACGCGCGAGGAACTACTGGAAAAAGTGTGGGGCTACCGTCACGCTGCCGACACTCGTCTGGTCAACGTCCACGTCCAGCGTCTGCGCTCGAAGATTGAACGCGATCCGGAGCGCCCCGAAATCGTCATTACTGTGCGCGGAGTGGGGTATCGTGCCGGAACAGGGTCGTGACACTGCACCGGAATCGGACGCGACCACTCGGCAACCGCGCTGGCATGAACGCCTGTGGCTCTGGCAAAAGGCACGCAGCTCGCTTTCAGTGCGTATCGCCCTGTCACTGTGCGCCTCGGCGCTGGCACTGCTGATTATCTTTGCTCTGATCACGTCCGAGCAGCTCACCGACAGTGTCTTCGATAACAGGAAAGACGCCATCTTGGAGGACGCTGGTGTTCGATTCGCTTCCGCGCAATCCATGTTCGACCAGTCGACAGCCTCCAGCCCTGACCAGGTTCAGGAGCTGGCGCGTCGAATGGTGGCTAATGTGCGTGGTTCAGCTGCCGGCGCCGGAGCAGTGTCGGTGATGGTGCTTCGCTCGCCCTCGTCCGACACTAATTTCCGCATCAACGAAATTATCAACGTCGACTACTTGACAACCATCACGGACCCACTGCGTGACGCGGTTGTTGAATCGACCAGCGGTCAGTGGCAATCCGTGGCGCTGCACGACAGGGATGGCAGTGAACAGCCGGGCATCATCGTCGGCTCTCAGGTCAACCTGCCGCGCGCCGGGCTGTACGAAATGTACATTATCTACTCGCTCAAACAGGAACAGAACATCATCACGATGGTGATGCGCTCCCTGGGCTGGGCCGTCATCCCTATTGCGATCGTGTTGCCGCTGGCAGTTTTCCTGATTCTGTATCACCTGATGGGTCCGGTGCGCATCACCTCGTCCGCCGCATCGCGACTGGCCGAGGGCGACCTGCACGCACGCGTACCGGTGACAGGTGTCGACGAAATGGCTCGCTTGGGACAGACCTTCAACAACATGGCGGATTCCCTGCAACACCGCATCACCGAGTATGACGAGCTGTCGAAACTCCAGCAGCGTTTCGTCTCCGATGTCTCACATGAACTGCGCACCCCGCTGACCACAATCCGCATGGCGGAAGTGATGATCTGGAAGGATCGCGACAACTTATCCCCATCGACGAAGCGATCTGCCGAGCTCCTTCACGAACAGGTCGAACGCTTTGATTCCATGCTGGCTGATCTGCTGGAGATTTCCCGTTACGACGCCCGAAGTGCCCTGCTGGATGCCGAGTCCACGGATCTGCGTGCACTCGCAGCGAAAGTGGTCAACGATCACAGTGAACTCGCTGAGCGTCTCAACGTGCCGATCATCATCCACAACCCAGAAAACAGATGCGACGCAGAGATCGATTCGCGCCGCGTCGAACGAGTTGTCCGCAACCTCGTTGTCAATGCGATCGAACACGCGGAGCGCCGCGCCGTTGATATCGACATTGCCGCCACCGACACCGATGTCGCCCTGCGGGTGCACGATCACGGCGTGGGGATGAGTGAAGAGACCGTTTCCCATGTCTTCGACCGTTTCTTCCGAGCCGACCCCGCTCGCACGCGCACAACGGGTGGAACCGGGCTGGGTCTGGCAATTGCGCGCGAGGACATCAACCTGCATGGCGGCACCATTGAAGCCTGGGGCGTGCCGGGAGCAGGATCTTCATTCGTCATCACGTTGCCGCGCAAGGTGGGCACAGCCGTGGCATCCCGCCCGCTGGAACTTTGGAAGGATGAATGGGGCGAGGGACGCGAGGATGGTTCGTCCGAAGGAGGCGAGGCGGAATGAGGCTGAATCGAATCGCGCGTGCATGCGGTGTGCGGCACCGGTCAGCAGGTTCGCCCGTCTCGCAGTCGCCGGTCCTTATGCGTGCACTCGCATGCGCAACAGGCATTGCGATGGCATTGTCAGCTGCTGCCTGCTCAGTGTTGCCGACTGCCAGCTCGCCCCACCCGTTCGACGTTCCCACGCCATCAGCCGAACCGGTTGAAGTGGCGGCAGGTGGCCCGGCTCAGGGCAGCACCCCGGACATGTTGGTGTCCGATTTCCTGCTGGCGTGCGCTGCCGGCACAACTGACGATTTTGCAGCGGCGCGCCTGTATCTGACCGAAAAAGCTGCCCAGACGTGGCAGCCGACCACAATGATTCAGGTGTATGCGACCGCGTCGACACCCTCGACACAGTTGCAGGAAGGTACGGGCGATGTGACGACAGAGGTCACTGCCCCCGCGGTCGCAACAATCGACGCCAACGGTGTGCTGACACCCTCCGAATCGGGTTCTCAGATCGCACGGTCGTTCCACTTGGTCCAGGAAGATGGTCAGTGGCGCATCGATTCTCTGGACGATGGGGTCATGGTGTCGGAAGCATCCTTGGCAGCCTCCCACCAGCTCGTTTCCTTGTATTTCCCGTCCAATGACGGGGGAGCATTGGTGCCTGATCCGCGGTGGTATCCGATCCGCCGTCTGGCTACTCACCTTATGGAAGGACTCCTCGCAGGACCATCCCAGTCGATCGCGCCGGCCGTCACCTCGGCGATTCCAGAAGGCGTAGCCCTGGGCGCAGGAGGAATCAGCGTTGACAACCAGGTGGCCAGCGTGGCGCTTAACGGGCAGGTCGCGCCGGTACAGGACCCGACGGAACTGTACTGGCAGATCTACACCACGTTAACGCAATCCACGTCCGTCACCTCGGTGCGCATTGTGTCTGAGGGTGCGACGATCGAGGACCTGGCAGTGCCGCTGGGTCCCGACTACCGCATGGACAGTGCGGTGGGGATTTCAGATACAGGTTTTGTCAGCGTATCTGGCAATTCCACGCGCCTGCTTCTTACCCCGGAGCAAATTGGGCCAGACGCGTCAAAGCCGGCAATTGGACCCACCTCTGATGCTGCGATGGCGTGGGTGGGGCAGGACACTGTCTATATTGCTGACGGTGATGGCGGGCAGGTCGCGCATCCGGTCGCCTCGCCATCATGGCCCTCAGTCGACCGCTTCGACATGGCGTGGACAACGTCGTCAACCACGCCCGGTTCTCCCATCTACATCATGGGGCTGGGCGGCACCTACATTGAGCTCCCCTCACCATTTGACCACTCCCACACTATTCACTCGGTGGAAGTCTCACCCGACGGTGCGCGCCTGGCTCTGATCCGCGAAGTCGGTACGACCCGTTCGGTGTGGGTCGCGCCGATCGTGCGTGACCCTCAGGGAGTGCCGACCAGCATGGGTACGCCCATCCAGGTCAGCGCCACGTCTGCCACGGTCAATGACGTGTCGTGGGCTGGCACCGTGACGCTCGTGTTCGACGAGTCCGCCTCGGATTCTTCACCTCAGATCCGCATCGAGCCCCTGGGTGGATTCGGCTCCACCATGCCTGTGCCTGGTGAGGTCGAAATGATCAGTGGAGGGGCGACACCCTCGAACATCTACATCCGCACCCGAGAAGGGAACCTGTATTCGCGTTCAGGGTCGGTGTGGCAGGCCGTGGGCGCCCCCGTTCGCGAGATTTCCTATCCGGGCTGAGACGGGTTATCCACAGAACGGCCCGTGTGAGTCGACACGAGGCACCTAATGAGGTCTGCTGGAGGAGTGGATTACGCCGACGCAACTCACCTTTTGCATCACACATTGACGAGGGTGTCCCATGCACTGTCGGACCTGATCTTGCCCGTGCAATGCGTGGGGTGCGGTAAGTGGGATGCGATCCTGTGCGAGCGTTGCCGTGCCATTGCCACGAATGATCCGGGCGCCTGGCAGGCGGTTGAGGTGAACGAACAGCAGATGATCATGGCGTGGGCACTGGGTGAATATGCGGGAGCGCTGCGTTCGATCGTTCTGGCTGCCAAGCATCGTCCACGCGTAGATCTGAGTGAATTTCTGTGGCGCTGTGGGATCACGCTGGGGGAACATGTGGCGCGCGAGGCGGCGTGGCGAACACTTGATGCGGATGAAATATGGGTTGTGCCGGCTCCGTCACGCTTTGCCAGGCGTTTTCGCGGACAACTCGTGGCGCTCGATGTGGCGCACGGAGTAGCGGTGGGTCTGTTGCATGCGCGCGTTGATGCTGATGGTGGGCGCTCGCGGATGCGTGTGCGCGTCATCGATGCAGTGCGCTTGCGTGTGGGAAGCAGCAGCCAGTCTGGGAAAAGCGGGGCTGCTCGCGCCGCAGGACGCAGCGGGTCGATGATTCGGCGTGTCGATATTGTGCCCAAAGTGAACGTCATCCTCGTCGATGATGTGATGACGACGGGGGCGACGGTGCGTGAAATGGCGCAAGTGCTGGGACCGTCGGTTCAGGCGGTCGTCACCCTGTGTCGGGTCAGTGCGACAGGCACACCCCAGTAACGTGAAATACGTCACGACCATGCATTATGATGGAAGGCACATAACAGAAGGCAGGTCGGTTCCGTAACGTCGGGCCTGCCGCGATACAGGGGGTGATAGCAACACTCACCGCTCATCGCAATGAAGCGTGAGCACTGTTGACGTGGGCACCGGGCCCACTGAATCTCTGGAGGAGACATGGACATCACAATTGTCGGACGTAATGCCGAAATCCATCCGAATTTCCGTGAGTACGTTGAAGAGAAGGTGTCGAAGACAACGCAGTTCTATCCGCGGGCACAGCGCGTGGACGTGGAATTGACCCACGAAAGGAACCCGCGGCAAGCCGACACCGCTGAGCGTATCGAGCTGACGGTCTACGGGAAAGGCCCCGTTATCCGTGCCGAAGCAACCTCAGCGGACCGTTATGCGGCAGTTGATATCGCAGCGGGAAAGCTCTTTGAAAGGCTGCGTCGTGCGCGCGACCGCGCGAAAGATCATCGGCGCCATTACCAGCCACACCCGCATGAGGAGTTCGATCCGCGCACCCTTGAATCCGAACTTGAACCCGAGGCAAAGCCAGCCGCCGCGCCTCGTGCCGAACTGAAGAGCGCGTACGACCTCAAGCCGGGTGAGGCCCGTGAAGAACAGCTGGGTGATTCTCCCGTCATTGTCAGGCAAAAAGTCCATGAAGCTGAGCCGATGAGTGTGGATGAGGCGCTCGACCAGATGGAACTGGTTGGTCACCCATTCTTCCTCTTCGTCGACAAGGAAACACACCAACCGTGCGTGGTGTATCACCGTCACGGCTGGACCTACGGTGTGATCCGCCTGAATACTCGAATCGGAGAAGGCGAATCGCGAGACGACTAGGCGAAATAGGTCAAAGCATCGGTGTAAGCGCTGACCTGATAGCCATCGCGTTGGCCTGTTGTTCATAGTGCTGTCAGTTCATCGTGCTGACCTGTTAGTTCACAGCGCCGGCCTGATAGGTCTTGGCGTCGGCTTAACCGCTGACTGGCCCCTTATGTGGCCCGCTGCCAAGGCAGCGGGCCACACCTTTGTATGCGTGAAAGCTGTACCAGCGATCGGTGCTGCCGCCGCGGACGCGTCTTGTGCCTTTCTCCCTCGAACCCGCTCTCGTGCCGCCATTCGCGCGTGCTCATCTCTTGAGCCCGCGCCTTGTACGGGTTCATCCTTCATGCGTGCCCCTCTTGTCCGCCTTCTGTGCCCCAACTGTCGATCTCAGCTGACTGCAGCGAAGGGCGGATATGCCTATACGCCTGTGACCTGCATGGCTAGAGACAAGTTTGGCGTGGCATCTGTGCGGTAGGGCGCGAGATCGACAGTTGGGGTTGTGGGGGAGTGAGAGGACGGTCGAATACGCGACGACAGGGTGCTGAGTGTGGCTGAGAGCGAAAGAGTTGAATGCCATTAATCGTTTGTGGCAGATTTTTCGTAGACTGTATAAGCGTGATATGCGCCTTTTAACTAGAGTGCGTGCACGTAGGGGCAGAGTGCCTCGAATGAGACGTCAGGAGAACCGGTGTCACTGATTGACAAAATCCTCCGAGCTGGAGAAGGACGAACGCTGAAGAAACTCGAGCGTATCGCGAACCACGTAGATGCACTTGAAGAGGATTTTAAGGCACTGACCGATGAAGAACTTCAGGCTAAGACCCCCGAATTCAAGAAGCGCTACGAAGACGGCGAGACGCTGGATGAACTGATGGTGGAAGCGTTCGCCACAGTTCGCGAAGCTGCCTGGCGGACGCTGCGTCAACGGCCATTCCACGTCCAGGTGATGGGCGGCGCTGCCCTGCACATGGGCAACATTGCCGAAATGAAAACCGGTGAAGGTAAAACTCTGGTTGCCACGATGCCCTCGTACTTGCGAGCCCTCACCGGCAAAGGCGTCCACGTGGTCACCGTCAATGACTACCTGGCGCACTATCAGTCAGAGCTGATGGGACGCGTCTACCGCTTCCTCGGCATCAGCGTCGGATGTATCCTCACCGGCCAGACCCCAGACGAGCGACGCAAACAGTACGCCGCCGATATCACCTACGGCACGAACAACGAGTTCGGGTTCGACTACCTGCGAGACAACATGGCTCAGCGCACTGAAGACATGGTGCAGCGCGGCCATGCCTTCGTCATCGTTGACGAGGTTGACTCGATCCTGATTGACGAGGCGCGTACGCCTCTGATTATTTCCGGGCCGGCGACCGGTGATGTCAACCGGTGGTACACCGAGTTCGCGCGCATCGCGAAGCTGCTGGAACGCGACGTGGACTACGAAGTCGACGAGAAGAAGAAAACGGTTGGCATCCTGGAACCCGGCATCGATAAAGTCGAGGACCAGCTGGGCGTGGAGAACCTGTACGAAGCCGCCAACACGCCGCTGATCGGTTTCCTGAACAACTCCATCAAGGCTAAGGAACTCTTCCACCGCGACAAGGACTACATCGTCAGTAAGGGCGAAGTCCTCATTGTCGATGAGCACACCGGCCGTGTGCTGCCCGGGCGCCGTTACAACGAAGGTATGCACCAGGCGATCGAAGCGAAGGAAAAGGTCCAGATCAAGGCTGAAAACCAGACGCTGGCAACCATTACGCTGCAGAACTACTTCCGCTTGTATCCTGAGGGGTCACGCTCCGGTATGACGGGTACGGCTGAAACGGAAGCCGCCGAATTCTCCAATACCTACAAGATGGGTGTCATTCCGATTCCGACGAACCGGCCGATGATCCGTAAGGATCATTCCGACCTTGTGTACCCCACGCTGAAAGGCAAACTCAACGCGATCGTTGAGGATATTGAGGAACGCCACAAGGCTGGACAGCCGATCCTGGTGGGCACGACGTCTGTGGAGAAATCCGAAGTGCTGTCCAATATGCTGCGTCAGCATCACATCTCCCACCAGGTGTTGAACGCCAAACAGCATGAGCGTGAAGCTCAAGTCGTGGCAATGGCTGGCCGCAAGGGCGCAGTCACCGTTGCCACCAACATGGCTGGCCGTGGTACCGACATTATGCTGGGCGGCAACTCGGAGTTCATTGCGCAGTCCAATCTTGCTGCCAAGGGTCTCGATCCGACTGAGAACGCTGAGGAGTACCGCGAGGCGTGGCCGAAAGCACTGGAGGAAGCCGAAGCGGCAGTTGAAGCTGAACGCGAAGAGGTGCGCGAGGCCGGTGGCCTGTACGTCCTAGGCACTGAGCGCCATGAGTCGCGACGCATTGACAACCAGTTGCGTGGTCGTTCCGGCCGTCAGGGAGATCCGGGCGAGTCTCGTTTCTACCTGTCAATGGAAGATGACCTGATGCGCCTGTTTAATTCAACGATTGCGCAGCGCATTATGGCCTCGAACGCATACCCGGAAGATATGCCACTGGAGTCCAAGGCTGTGTCACGCTCCATTGCCAGTGCACAATCGCAGATCGAAGGCCGTAACGCTGAGATCCGCAAGAACGTCCTCAAATATGACGACGTGATGACCAACCAGCGCGAGTTGATTTATGACCAGCGTCGTCAGGTCCTTGAGGGTGCTGACCTGCAGGATCAGGTATCCTGGTTCATGGATCGTCTGGTTGAATCACTCATTGCTGAGCACACGCAGGAAGATTCGGCTCACGATTGGGATCTGAACGAGCTGTGGGCAGCGTTGCGCTCCTACTACCCGGTATCAGTGAGCGCCAAAGAGGTGGCCGAAGCTCACGGCGGGCAGGACTCATTGGTGCGCGATGACCTGAATTTTGAAATCAGGGGTGACATCCACACGGTTTATGAGCTGGGCGAGGAGCAGCTCAAACAGAACCCGTTGGCAATTCAGCAGCTCGGGGAAGATCCGATGCGTGACCTCGAACGCCGTGTCGTGCTGGCGACGGTCGACCGCCTGTGGCGCGAGCACCTGTATGAGATGGACTACCTCAAGGAAGGCATCGGCCTGCGTGCAATGGGACAGCGCGATCCTCTGGTCGAATACAAGGCTGAGGGCGCGCAGATGTTCCAGGCGATGATGGAGCGTATCCGCGAAGAATCGGTTCAGCAGATCTTCGGCTACCTGCACCAGTTCGAACTCGCGTGGCAGCGTCTGCGCGAACAGGGCGTGCTCTCACCTGCTGGTGAACAGGACGATGAGGCTGCTGAAGAAGACACGACCGGAGCGCTGGAAACTGCTTCAGCGCTGTGGGATTCGGAGGATGACGCCAAGGAAGGGAACTCCGACGAGGCGTCAGAGGCTGAACGTGAACAGCAGCGCCGGATTCGTCAGATGCAGCAGGAAGCCGAGCAAAAAGCTGCAGCTTCGTCTGCAGCGCTGGCGCGTGCTACATCTGTGATGGGTGATGTGGGCCAGCAAAAGCAGGCAGCACGCTTGAAGTATTCATCGAGTAACACCGGTGGCGAGGCGTCGCCTGCTGGCGGTCGGACTGCTGGACGAGGCAGGAGCGGTAACGCGGCTTCGTCTGGCGGCGGGAACCGTGCGCAGCGTCGTGCTGCGGCCAAGCGGAGGAAAAACCGCTAAGGCATCGATACCTGGCAGGCGAGAGATCCGCTCTCTTTGCAGGCGAATTCCCTATGCCTCCTGACAGGTAGTGCGCGGGCAGATTCTAAATGATGTCGAGAGCGGTGGCGAGCCATCGCCCTCGAAAATCTTCCAGCCTCAGCGCTGCTGCCCTGATCCGGCCGCACACCGCAAAGACGACGGTGGTTTCAAACGTCCCAGGTTTGATGGCGCACGTGCTCACTGACATGACGCGACATGGGGCAGGGCTGGTGCGCCGCGCGGGGAGCGCGCCGCCCGGATCGAAGTCCGTGGCATCAATCTGGTCGTAGAGCCCCGGCACGACCCACCGTCGAAGCTGCATGATGGGTCTGCGTCCCAGCAGAACCTCAATGATGCCGCGCGTCAGGTTGGCTGCCCACGTCCCTGCGTCGGGCAACATGTCGCGCGCAATGGGGCGCGCCGGATCGGGCTTGAGGCGCTCTTCAAAATCGAGGACGAGCGGGGTGGGCATATCTCGACGCATATCCCATCTCAGGCAGCCATCTGTGCTGCGGGAGTAACGTTCGGCTGCGCGTATCGTGCTCATGAGTTCTCCTTAGGGGGAATCGTGATAACTGTTCCTGGGTGGATCAGGTCAGGATCGTCTCCGATTACCTCAGCGTTCGCATGGATCAGTCGCTCGACATGGCGGGCGATCGTGGCATCGGATGCTGAGGCGGGGAGGGATGTTTCAGCGATCGTCCACAGACAATCGCCAGGCTGGATTTCGTAGTGGGTGGCGCTGCCCGTGTTGGACGAAGCGGTGTTGTGGGTGGGGGCGGGCGAAGCATCGTGTCCTGCGGTGCCAACACCGTGTGAGTGGACGGATGAGGCTGCCTGTCCGGCAGAACTTAAACCGTTGGAGGAAACAGGTGAAGCAGGCTTCCCCGAGGAATCGATGCTGTATGCGTGCGAGGGGGAGGCGGGCTGCTTGGATGAGTCGGTGCCCTGGGAAGCCGATGATCCAGCAGGGTGGCTGACTTGAGACGGAGTGTTCTTCGCAGATGGTGCAGAGTGCTCGGTCTGTGTCGACGGCCCAGAGTGCGAGGGTGCCATCGCGTTGCCTTCTGGTTGAGTGTCGTGTGGCATCTGGTGAGAAGGGGAGGGAAGCTGTGCGCTTGGACCTCCTGATTGCGCTGTCGAAGTGGATTGTGCGGTCAACGCTGGCCAGGTCAGATCATCGGGAATCGTGGAGTCACCCTCGTCGATGGAAGAAAAGGGAAGAACGTGCGTGGCAGATGATGTACTGGTCAGAGAAGGGGTGGAAGGCGTGAGTGGCGCGGCAAAAACCGGCATTCCAATAGCGCTGATAGCGGTGGTCGACACGCTCAACGCCAGAGCATGACGCGCGATTACTGCGCGTGCCTGCTGCGTGCCGAAGCGACGAATAAAACGAATGAGAGCCCGCGACAGTGCATCAGTGCGCGACGAAGCTGTCGCGAGGAGTGCCAGGAAGACGCAGAGCTGGTTCCATGCCAGAAAAACCGTTGCAACACAGGCGATGATCAGAGCAATCAACAGCTCCGGTCGATACAGATCACCTGATCGCACAATGAGGACAGCGAGGTAGGCGGTCAGTGCCAGGAGAGGTACACCTGCCCAGGCAGTGACCGTCACCAGCCCACGATTGCAATCAGTTCCATCCATGACATCCGTCTCGACTACGTATCCAGACCTGCTGTCTCCATTCATATCGAACTTCTTTCGTATCAGTTGATGTTAGTTCGTAAGAATTGATTAGAGTGTGCACGAAAGAATAATTGATGTCAAGTGGTGGCAGTTCCTTTTAGTTTGTGCCACACTGTGCGCATGGATCTGGATCGCCTTCTGGCAGACTTAAGTGCGCGCTTCGATGCTGAACGGCGCGAGGAAATGGACATTCTTGTCGACGAGCTCGCAGATGTTGAATGTGCGCGTGTAACGATGTCAGCGCGCCTGCTTGCGACGCGGGGGAGTAACTTGAACGTCTTACTGCGCGGAGGTGAGCGCATGGCAGGGATCGTTCGAGACTGCGCGCGTGAGTGGATTGTGATCGACAATGGGGTACACATGGTGCTCATCCCGGCTCACGCCATTGTCGCAGCCTGGCCGCTGGGAAGTCGCGCAGCCGATGAGTCAGCGCTGGCACATGAGGTGGCGATCAGTCACGTTCTGCGCGCGCTGAGAGATGAGAATGTGTACGTCGTCATCGACCATGAAGGCGGCCAGCACGCAGGATACGTCTGTGCTGTCATGGGTGACCACTTTGATCTTGAAAGCATGTCCAGCGGGCAGGCTCTTGACACGCGTGACTTCACCACTCCAGTCGTCATGTCGCTGTCGACGGGTGGGATACGCACGCTGCGTGCGCCGAGCCAGATGGCAGATTCGCTGATGATCTGACGCGCCGTTAGCTGTGAGCCGATTCGACCTTCATGCGCTCACGAGTAGCCGCGTACTGATCCTGAATGTACTGCTCGAGAACACTGGCTTCGACCCGCCATGCCTTCTTGCCGCCAACCTGGATTGCAGGAAGTTCCCCCGACGTCACCAGTGAACGGGCGGCGGACATCGTCAGGTTCAGTGTTTCAGCGACGTCGGCCAGTGTCAGGAATCGTGAAGTCATACCCATATCATGACATTTCCTTTCAGTTCAGTAAAGCTTTATTCACTTGTTGTGGATATAGTGCGGTGTTCATCGAAAGTTGCGTGTCCACTTTGTGAGCATGTGGACGAGGCGAGAGGACTCCTCGACGAGGCCTCATGTGTGAAGATGCAGGTCAGAGCGAACTGACCGCAAAGGCAGTGTGTGGGGGCGAGCGGAAGTTTTTGTGGATAACTCCACATCGAGGAAAAAACCGGGCATGATGTGGGAGTGCCACATATGAAGAACACCGCCCGAATACCGCGCCGGCGCAGCGTCATACGTGATCCGCGATTCCTGATCGGCATCGCACTCGTCACGCTGTCTATCCTTGCGTGCACACTCCTTGTATCTCATGCCCGCGGCGGAGTAAGCATCTATCAGGCAACGCGCGACATCGCTCCGGGAGAACCGCTGGATACGTCGAATCTGCAGATCGTGGATGCACGGCCCGAAAGCAATGCGTATGTGCAGCGCGATGAGCTTCCTGACGGAGCGCTGGCGTCGCACAGCATCGGAAAAGGTGAGCTGATTGCAACGGGAGCAGTGACAACAGACGAAGACGACGATTATCGCCGCCTCGTGATCGACATAGGTGCCGGACTACCGGAGTCCACTGCTACCGGCACATCCATTGAACTGTGGTCGATCCCTTCAGCCTCCATGAGCAAAGACCATCAGTCCCACCCAACGGTCGTATCGGGCAACGCCGTTTTTATTCGCAGTGTCGAGGGCGCCGCAGGAATCGGTGCTGCATCGGTGCACAGAATTGAAGTACGTATCCCATTTTCTGACGTCTCAGCCGTGCTTGAAGCTACGGGAGGAAACGGAACGATCACGGCCGTTCCGATCGGACAATGAGTGGGCCGATCGGTGTGATCGTGTGCGCGCCGACCCAGACGGAGGGGCGCCTCGTCCAGGCGATCAACGAAAGCGAGGAGTTTACTGTGTCGCGCCGGTGCGCTGACCTGACGGAAGTGCGGGCATGCGCGCGCTCATCGGTTGCACAATGCGCCATTATTGATGCTGATGATCCTGACCTTGATGCCCGCATAGTGGAGGACCTGCACGCGCACCATATCGGTGTCATTGTTCTCGCGCCCCTGGCTGATGCGCCGTCCTTACGTGCGCTGCATGCTGATGGAATTGCTCAGCCCGATTCACCTGATGGGATCGTGGATTCGCTGCGCGCCTTGGGGATGAGTGCATCTTTTTCTCCGGAGAGCGGTGAGCTTCCCCAAACGGGGGAGGATGCGTCCGGCCGACGGGAAGCCCAGATAGCGCATCAAAAGCGCTCCTACGCATTTGCCGACGGTGATGACGAGTTATCAGACGGGCAGCGCAGCGTTGACGGGACTGCGGAATTCGGGAAGATCGTCTGTGTGTGGGGGCCGTCAGGTGCTCCCGGAAGGTCGACAATAGCATTCAACGTGGCGGCGGGTGCGTCAGCCAGTGCGCGCGTCCTCCTCGTCGATGCTGACACGTGTGCACCATCCCTGGCTCATATGGCGGGTATTGCGCAGGATGCGTCGGGTATCGCTGTGCTCTCACGGACTGCTGCGCGCACTGATGTCGGAGCCGACGAGATTCGGGGAGCTGCAGTACCACTGACCGATTCCCTCGACATTCTCACGGGAATCACGTCGCCGCAACGTTGGCGTGAGGTATCACCGGCAGCGGTGGTCAGCGCACTGTCGGCGGCCCGCTCGCTGTATGACCTCATCATCGTGGACGTGGCTGCAGCAACGCTGGATCCGGTGGCACCGGGGAATCGGCATCAGGGGTCGCGCGATGACCTGGTCGCGGCAATTGTGCGGAACGCTGATGCGGTGATGTGCGTGTTTCGTGGTGATTCTCTGGGTATCAATCGGCTTGTGGACGCGTATCAGTGGGTAGGCCAGATCGCCCCGCACGTCGAGCCGATCCTGGTGGCCAACCATGTGTCATCGTCGGGAGCAGGGCCTCGACCTGTCAACGCGATTGTCCAGGCCCTCGCTCCGGTGATTCCCGGGCGCAGTATTCAACTTGTCCCGGAGGACTCGCGCGTGAGCGCCTCCCTGCTGCACGCGCGGGCAATTGTTCATGCCGAACCTGATCAGCCGGTCGGTCAGGCGTTGGCCGCGCTGACCCAGGTGGTGTTGGCTGTGCTTCCTGAACATGCTGCGTGATGCTCACCGCGGCAAGCGCGCGGCACTGATGTGGGACACTGGAGGCATGCGATTGTATGTGCCAGCGGTTTTAGACGAGTTATCTGCCGATCAGCCGCCTGTTCGACCAGGGTATGTGGCGATTCTTGAGGATGGGCTTCGAGGCGACGACATTGAGGAGCGTGAAGACTCTGCGATGAACCAGGCTGCTCTCGCCTCACTCGAATTGATCCGCGATCGCCGCGATGCAGAGGACGAAGAAGATGGTGATGAGGCTCGCGCATGCCTTGATTCACCTGCCTTCTGTGTGCCGGCACGCCGAGTTGTCATCGCGTGTGAGGCTGAGGCTGAGGTCAGCGATGAGGCAGGCGACCTGGCTGCTGTGCATGTTGCACAGGCACGTCCCCAGACGTACCGGTGGGATGATGTGGTGGCTTTCTTCATTGATGACGCGGAGGCGGCGCCGCTGGTTGAGCGCGTGACGCAGGCCCTCACTGAGGACGATGTGACCGGGGCTCTTGACGCGCTGTGGGATGAACCGTTGCTGTGGTTTGACGCGAGTGAGCGCACCACGTGCGCTGGTGGTGGCATCGTCAGCTGCGGCCGTACCCGCGTGTGATTCTCGAGGTGCCTATGCGCGTACCCGCAGTGTTGATCCTCCCGATGCCACTGGTATGACTTCGATCTGGTCTAAGATCCGCGACGTCATGTCTGCGACGTGCGAAATCACGCCGATGGTACGCCCTGATGTGTGCAGGGACGCCAGCTGCGCCATCACCGTGTCGAGGGTGGAGGAGTCAAGTGACCCGAAGCCTTCATCGATGAACATCGTGCGCAGTTCGATGCCACCGTTTTCGGTGGTCACGACATCGGACAGGCCCAGTGCCAGAGCAAGGGAAATGTAGAATGTTTCTCCTCCCGATAACGTCTTCGGGGAGCGTACCTTGTCTGTTTCATGGTCGAGTACCGTCAGGCCGAGGCCTTGAGCTTTATTGCGCGAATAGTCCTTGTCTGAACGAATCAGCTCGTAGCGCCCGTTCGAAATTGTCATGATACGAGGGTTAGCGCAGGCCAGAACGTCATCCAGTCGTCTACCGAGCACCCAGTGGGACAGAGAAGTTTGCGGTGAGTCCGCCGAGAGCTGACCCGATGATGCCAGCTGCGAGAGGTAGTCAAGCGGCCCGAACGCGTCGCGGTTCTTCACCAGTGTGTCGAGGCGTTCCTGAACAGTTGCCACAGCTTTTTTCACATCGGCAGCAACCTGCGAGCTGGCGCCGGCACGTTGGGCTGCTTCACGCGATACTGACTGAGCGTCTTCGTAGCTGCGCGCTGCGGCGTCAACGTCGGGACTCCGGGACGTGTCAACGTCTTTCAGGCGCTCGGATTGCAGGGAATTGTGCACGTGTGCGTCATCTCGATCAAACGCTGTGATGCGAGCATCCATTTCGTTGATTGCCACGTCGGTGCGCATGTCAGCGCGCACCTGGGCGGTGCCACCATCGCCTTCAGCGTAGCCGTATCGTTCGAGGGCATCCGCCTGTTCAGCCAGCGCCTGGTCGACGGCAGCTCGCGCGTGGATGGCGTTTTCACAGGCATGTCTCAATGTGTCAATGGCGTCGATCTGCACTGTGATGTCGTGATCTATGTCCTGCAAGGTCGCTTCGCCATCGCCGTGGACGCGCGCCGCTGTACACCGCTTCTCATCAGTATCTAGAGCTGCCTGCGCCGTTTCAATGTCGTGAGTCAGGCGATCACTGCGGCGGAGCAGGTCACGGCATGATTCGTCGTCACGTGTGCGCTGCGTCCGAAGTTTCTCGGCGGTCTTCTGGTCGTGTTGCACCGCTTGTAGAGCAACTTTCAGAGCGTCGATTGTGCGTGCTTCGTCTGCCAGTGCGGCTGTCAGATCCTCCACGCTTCCGTCAGCTTGCTGCCCGAGGGCATCCCATGTGGAACGAATCGATGCGCATTGCGCGCTTAATTGGGTGAATGCATCCTGTTCCTGCTGATACTGCACGTGCAACTGGTCGATGTCAGCAGGATCGACGGTGCCCGCCTCGCCTGCCTGGGCAGGGGACGGGTGCTCGGTTGAGCCGCACACCGGACACGGCTTCCCGGATTCCAGAGTCGAAGCAATACGCAGGGCTGACTGCGCGAGCAGTGCGCGCCGCGCCTGCTGTATAGTGTCATGAACTGTGTCGATGCGCGCCTGAGCTTGTTCAGCTTCGCGTATCGTGTCTTCTAACTTCTGAGCAACAGTGACGGCACGGCGCGCGGCGTCGAGCCGCTTGTCGAGAGCCTCGTGGCGCGTTTGAGCCGCGGTGAGGTCGATCGAAGCGGTCGTTGCCCGCTCATCGGACGCAGCCAGGGCTTCCAACTGTTCGGCATCGTTTCGCATGCGCTGACGCAGCAACTCCTGCTGCCGGTTAAGCTGCTCGAGCTGACTTTGTAGCCCCTGCAAGGCTTCGCGTCGCTCTGGCAAAGCGGCCTCCACGGCGGCCAGTTCAGAGATTTTGATGTGGCGAGCGTGCAGAGTGTCATGGGCGCGGGTCAGCGTGAGCACCGTGGCAGCTATCTCACTGTCATCTGCCAGGGAAGGCTCGCGCGATTCGTCGGTGTCCAGACCTGACAGGTAAGCAGGATCGACGTGGGCACTGCGGGCAGCAGCCATCGCGTCCGCCAGTGCATCGCGCGCGTCGACCTGGCGCGTTCGAGCCTCGTCCAGGCGATGGAGAACAGGAATAACGTGAGCTGCCTGGCGTGCTCGAGCCAGTTGGGTGCGCACTGCGTCAATGTCTTGACGCTCAGCGTTGAGTGTGCTCGCGCGTTTTTCCAGTTCGATGCGCTCACGCACACGCCGGGCGAGGTCAGTCGCGGCTTGCAGCTGCTTGCCTAGTTCTTCTGCAGTGTCCGCACACTCATGCGAGCGCTTCAGATCATCGTGTGCTTGATGCTCAAGAATCCTCTGACCATCCTCCAGATGCGTACGTATGGCAGCATCGTCAATGCCGATTAACTCGACCAGCATGGCGGCAGTGATCGGTGGAGAATCGTGTGCGCTGAGATCTGCCGTCGACTGGCTTTCGTCGGACCCACTTTCTTGGGCGCTGGGCGGCGGTGTCGAATCAGGGTCTGTGTCACCGAGTGCCTGCCATAACTGCGCGGGCAGTGAGTGAATCAGTGAACTGACCCGTTGCTGATCGTGTTCGAGGCTTCCTCGCGCCGCCTTAGCCTTCTCCTTCAGTGCCGTTTCGAAATTGACGAAAAGAGAAGTCTGGAAGATGCTGGATAGCAGTGCGTGACGATCTTCAGATGAGGCAGTGAGAAACTGGGAGAATTTTCCCTGCGGCAAAATCGCTGTTTGCAGATACTGAACGCCGTTAAGACCGATGAGGTGAGTGATCTCAATATTCGTATCTTTGACTCTGGAACAGAGCGCATCGACGGTGACGTAGGTGCCGGATTCGTCGGCTCGAACCTTTTCCAGGTGAGCACTCTGGTTGATGGCAGTCTTACGGCCTTCACGCGTGAACTGGGGAGTACGCGTCACGCGGAAGATACCCGCATCTGTTTCAAAGACCAGGGACACGCGCGAGGGTGCCTTCTCATCAACCAGCGTTGAACGCAGACGTGCATTATCTGCATCGCCTTGACGTGCAACTGTGCCGTAAAGCGCGAAGCTCACGCAGTCAAGAATCGTCGATTTTCCAGCCCCGGTCGGACCGTGCAGCAGGAAAAGCCCACCATCGTCGAAGCGCGTGAAGTCCACTGTGTGGTGAGAGATAAACGGGCCAATACCTTCCAGATCAAGGCAACGAATTTTCATTGGACGCTCCTGACCTGGATCTGCTCCCACACTGAATCAATGACGGACCGCTCTGCTTCATTCAGGGAACGGCCGATCGTCTGCTCGAAGTACTCGTCAATGACGGCACGATCTGAGCGCGCGGCCTGTCTGCTCGGACCGGTAAGGCGTTGGCTGGCGGGCACGGGTGGCGCATGCAAGATGGCGAGCGCGTAGGGAAAGACGTGACGGATGCGTGCAATCAGGTCACGCGGACGAATGTCGTCAGTTACCGTGATCGAGACGAAGTCGTCTCTCTGCTCCGCATACTGGTCAGAAATAACCTGTTCGAAGGGCCCCTCGATCACGTCGAGATTGCGCCAGATAGGGGTGGGAACGGTCTCAATGTCGGTGAGTGTGCCTGCGTCAATATGAAGAAGCGTCACCGATTGGGTGGAGGAAGCCTCAGAAAAGGAAAACGGCATAGGTGATCCGCTGTAGCGGATCGTGGCGCTGCTTCCGCTGATATTTTGCGGCCGGTGGAGGTGGCCGGCAGCCACATAGTCAATACCGTATTCGTCGAAGACACCCGCTGGCACCGAGGCGACCCCACCGACCTGGATGTCGCGTTCTGATTCAGATGGGGCTCCGCCTGTGAAGAATGCGTGCGACATGACGATTCGCACGCCGTCATCGCTGTTCAGAGTGCCACTGGACTCATCGTTGTCACGCCCGCCGTCATGTCCGCCGGTCACCTCACCGCTGCGCATACCGTGTCCATGGTGGCGAGCCTCGATATCGGCACCGATTCGGCGCAACGCAGCACTTATGACGGCCTCATGCGAACGCACCAACGGAATCGCCTGGCCATCCTCGTCAATAATGTCAGACAGGGGTTCGCGCACCAGGTCAGGCTCGAGGTAGGGAATCGCGTAGATGGTGGCATGCTCACCGTCGCTGGACGTGACGACGATGGGGCGGTCAATGTCCTCGATGGTGGAAGCAATCGTGAGTGAGTCTTGAAGAAAAGGAGCGAGGTAGCCCAGCCGAATGGCGGAATCGTGATTGCCGGGAATGATGATGACACGAGTCAGTGAACATAGGCGAACAAGGGCGTCCGACAGAGGACGGAGAACGTGGGCGGGAGGGACTGCTCGATCGAATAAATCGCCGCTGATGAGGAGCGCATCGACGTGGCGCGAC
Organism: Pauljensenia sp. C0170B4; assembly: GCF_056590235.1. Taxonomy (NCBI): domain Bacteria; kingdom Bacillati; phylum Actinomycetota; class Actinomycetes; order Actinomycetales; family Actinomycetaceae; genus Pauljensenia; species Pauljensenia sp. C0170B4. The sequence continues at coordinate 98,019 of NZ_JBWPVS010000005.1, forward strand.
TTCACCAGATCGATGAGCCACTCGAAGAAGAGGTCGCGCGCTGGGGACAGGTCGGCCCCGTGCAGGGTGCGGCCAACATGCCAGTCAGAGGTGTGCACAATCAACATGCTGTCAGTGTGCCCCATGCCATGTGCATTTGCGTACCGCCCCGGCAAACACCCTAATCAGAGGTGCTGTCAGGCCAATCCAGCTGGGTCAGAATCTCCTTGTGAATCAGTCCGTTGGAGGCACACGCATTGTCACCCCACGGGCCGTCCTCGCCGGTCAACGACGTGAAAGAACCGCCAGCTTCAGTCACAATCGCACAGCACGCCGCCATATCCCACACGTTCAGTTCCGGTTCGCATGCTGCATCGACCGCACCTTCAGCGACCAGCATGTAGCTCCAGAAATCACCGTAGGCACGGGTGCGCCAAAATGATGACTGTAGCTGGAGGAATTGCCCTCCTCGATCATGGTGGAGCCATCCGTCCAGCGAGGAATACGACAGGGACGCATCCTCGATCGAATCCACCTTCGACACGGAGATTTTCTTCGCTCGCATCAACGAGGTGCCGGTCCACGCTCCCTGGTCAGCAGCAGCCCACCAGCGCCGCTTCAACGCGGGCGCAGAGGCAAGTCCCATCACGACCCGATCATCTTCAACCAGAGCGATCAGCGTTGCCCACACCGGCACACCGCGCACAAAATTCTTCGTCCCGTCAATCGGATCGATGATCCACCGGCGGGCAGAATGGCCCGACGAGCCTCGTTCCTCACCGACTACCGCGTCGCGCGAGCGCACGTGGGACAGCTGGGAGCGGATCAAATCCTCCGCCGCACGGTCAGCATCGGTTACGGGAGTGAGGTCGGGCTTGGACTCAACCTGAAGATCCTGCGCACCGAAACGATCCATCGTCAGCGCATCCACCTGGTCTGCGAGGACGTGCGCCAGGCGGAGGTCCTCAATGTAACGGCGAGTATCAGACATGCTTCTACAGTATCGGCATTTGGCGTGTAAAGTCCTATCTCACGGCGGCGCTTCGCTGAGCGCAGCGGGACACATTCCGTTTACAGTATGGACATGTCACAACCATTCCTCATGCTGACCTCACGTAGCGAAGAAGTCGTTGCACGCGATGAGCTGATTAACCTGCCGCGCCTGGCAGGCCTGTCATCCGATGAGATCGTCCATGTGCGAATGGAAGCTGACCCCTTCCCATCAGTCAACTTCGACGAGTATTCCGGAATCATTCTGTGCGGATCACCGTTTGACGTGGCCGCTCCTGAAGACCGGAAAAGTCAGGTACAGCACGATATTGAGCGTAATCTTTTCGCACTCTTTGACCGCCTCCTCGACGAGTCCTTCCCCTTTTTCGGAATCTGCTACGGCCTGGGTCTACTTGCTGTGCATCAGGGCGGACGCGTCGGACCTGAAGCTGCCGAGGAGATCTCCGCACCGCAGATGACACTCACGTCTGCCGCCGCAGGGGATCCGCTGTGCGAGGGAGTGCCCGACACGTTCCGCGCATTCGTCGGCCACCACGAGGCCGTGACCGCCATGCCTGACAGTGCTGTGCTCATTGCGCAGGGACCGTCTATCGCGCCAGTGCAGCTGATCAGGGTAGGGGAGTCGTGCTGGGCCAGCCAGTTCCACCCCGAACTTGATCACGCAGGTATTGACGTGCGAATCCGCGAATATGCGGACCGGGGTTATTATGCGCCGACTGAACGTGCCCGCATTGAGTCGGAAACCGCGTCGGCCGATGTGTCGGGCGCGCACTTATTCCTGCAAAACTTCGCTCGCCATTTCCGCCGGGGCTGAACTGCTTCTGGCTGCCAGGCTGATCTTCGCGGTCGGCTCAGCTCCCGCAGTCGGTCTGGCCCCTCAGGGGCGGCTAGCCCGAGTGCGCCGATCGGCGCGCGTCAGTGGTGAGCTCTTGCGCTAGCCGTGGACTCGAGAAGTCGGCGCGCCGAATCGACAATCCTGCGCCGCCTGTCCGATTCGTCACTGCTGACCGGTTGCGCGTTGAAAGGTTCCTGCCCACTGATCCATGCGTCCAGCGCGCATGAAGGCTCCGACTCCAGATGCGTGCACATCGGCAAGCACCACGAACACACATCCTTCAGCTCAGGGAACACCGCCAGTACATCGGATTCGTCAACGTGGGCCAGGCCGAAGGAACGGACACCGGGCGTGTCAATCACCCACCCGCCTGACGGCAACATGAAAGCTTCCAACGACGTGGACGTGTGCCGCCCTCGTCCAGTCACGGCATTGACGTGACCCACACTGCGATGCGCATCGGGTACCAGCGCATTGATGAGCGTGGACTTACCCACTCCCGAATGGCCGACGAGCACCGACGTCCTGCCTTCCACGTGAGCGCGCAGTTCCTCCAAACCAGTCGTGACCTGCCCACAGCCGCCTTCATCGGTTCCTGTTGCTGTCGTCACGACAAAGGGGACACCAAAGCCGTCGTAGGTACGAATAATGTCGTCAGCAGGCGCCAGGTCAGACTTCGTCAGGACGACGAGGGATTCCATACCTGCCTCATGTGCGGCAACCAGACACCGGTCAATCATCCCGATCCGAGGCGGCGGACTGGCCAGCGCCGTAACGATCACCATCAGCTGCGCGTTTGCCACGATGATCTTCTCGCGCTGTTCAGGCACATCCTCACGCGAGCGCCGCAGCACCGATGAGCGCTCCTCAACAGCGACGATGCGCCCCAGAGTATCTTTCGCACCCGACAGGTCTCCCGTCAGCCGCACTCGGTCACCGACAACGACAGAGCCGCGACCCAGCTCGCGAGCCTGCACTGCAACAATGCGTACACCGCTATCGGCGGCAACAATGAAACGCCCGCGGTTAATCGCAATAACGCGACCCAGCGGGCGGGTCGACCAGTCCGGGCGCTTCTTGGTGCGCGGCCGGGATCCTCGACCAGGACGCACTCGCACCCGCGGATCATCAGTGCCGATATCGCGTCTGTTCACTGATCCCCACTTTCGGCCGATGCGACCGTCGCCTGCCACAACGCGACAAAATCAGGCAGTGTCTTACCTGTCGTCCCAATATCGAAGACGCGCACGCCGTCCACCACCAGTCCGATGATTGCTCCGAACGTCGCCATGCGGTGATCGTGATACGTGTGCAGGTCCGCTGCGTGGAGCGCTCGCGGGCGAATCGTCAGCGCATCAGGGTACTCTGTTACGTCACCGCCCAGTCGCTCGATCTCGGTGCGCAGAGCGCTCACACGATCCGTTTCATGCCCTCGCAGATGACTGATTCCCGATAGATGCGACTCGGTCGATGCGACAGCTGCCAGCGCCGCCACGGTCGGCGTCAGCTCACCGATGTCACTCATATCACGGTTAACGCCGAGCAACCGGCCACGCTCAGGGCCCTTCACGCAGAGGATCTCGTCGGCATCCACGTTGACCTGCCCACCCATCTGCTGAGCGATCTGACGAAACGCGTCACCGGGTTGCGTCGTGTGCACGGGCCAGTGCGGGATTCGCACCTGCCCACCGGTGACCAGAGCAGCAGCGATGAACGGCCCGGCGTTCGACAGGTCGGGCTCGATGGCAACGCGGCTCAGGATCGGTAGCTCCGGCTCAATAATCCACGAGGGAGCCTGTGCGTCGGTTGGTGTTGTGCTGCCACAGGTCGCACTGTCAGGGCCGTTCAGGCCACCCTCGTCTGTGCCGGAGCGAACGGTCACACCCCATTCCTGGAGGGTCCGCACGCTCATCTGAATGTGCGGCAGAGACACCACCCGGCCAGTGAGTCGAATCTGAACCGGCCTGTTCATACGGGTGGCGAGCAGGGGAGCGCTCAACAGCAGCGCTGAGGCAAATTGTGACGACTCGTGTGTATCAACGTCAATCGTCATCGGTGCATGGCGGTTGGTCACGCCATCACTGCCGCAAATATCAGCGGGAATCCCGTCGAGTTCGAAAGGCAGGAAACCTGGTTCGCCATGACAGGTGATACGAGCGCCGGCACTGGTCAGAGCGCTCAGGAGTGCATCCAGAGGGCGTACGCGTGCTCCCTCGTCGCCGTCAAAAAACGCGTGCACGCCGGCCGCGGCGCACAGGGCGGGCACGAAACGCATGACGGTTCCGGCAAGGCCGCAGTCAATGTGTGCGCGCGCCTCGCCCATCGTGTGCCGAGAGGGACGCACGCGCGCCGATCCTGTGGAATCCCAATCGACAGTGCAGCCCAATTGTTCGAGCGCATCGGCCATCAGGCGTGTGTCACGCGAATCCAAAGCTCCGTCGATCACACACTCATTCGTACTCTGAGCGGCCAGAATGAATGCACGATTGGTCAGCGATTTTGAACCGGGAACTGTGACGCTGGCATCGATTCGCCGGTGAGGTTCGATGAAAGGCGCGGACCAGAGGGGAAGCAAAGCCCCCGCCGTCATGCCTGATAGACCTCCGAAGCGTCATCCCATGCCTGACTTCGTGCCGCACGCAGCTCGGAGCGGTGATCGGCCCAGTTGCGCAGCTTCCACGTTGCGGATGGGCGACCCTCACGGTCGGTCGAGGCGATGACCAGGCCGCCGAACAAAGCGAAATCCTTGATCAGGCCGTTCCTCCACGCAGCGCGCTGATCGGGGGTTCCCTCCGTCCACACGGGGTTGTTCACCAGAGCCAGAGGGATGGAGGTCAGAGCCAATACCGCTGCAGAGGTTCGTGTGGCCTTGCCCAGAGCCAGTGACACTCCGGCGACAGCGGTCACGCCGCCCAGTGCGCGTGTGGCAAGTTTGAGCTGGCCATCGCTCAGCGTCAGGCCGGTCTTGTCAAGCAGCGGACGTGCCGGTTCAATGCGCTCCACGTGTTCGTCAGGATTCCTGATTGCGCTCACCCCGGTTGCAATGAATGGGAGTGCGAGCAATGGTCGTGCGACTAGGCGAAGAATATTCATGATCCTATGGTCTGCCCTTCTGGATGATCTGGCGACTGTGAAGAAGCGATGGAACAAATTCAGTTCCCCGCTCGTTATGAAGTATATGAGGCAACAGAGCATCCGCGGGGCTTTTCAGGCAGGTGACACGCGATATCAGGTGGGTGTGACCGGCCTAGCCGGCCATTTGGCACTAATGTGGATGCTGATGGCACACACGTTCACTCACACCCACAGCGCCGAGGATACCGCTGCTGAAACGGCTGCGGATCTGGATCCGTCGACGCGCGTGGATGGTGAATCTGACGGCGGGCAGGGCACCCTCGTCAATGAGTCTGTGGCCAATGGATCTGCGCTTAAAGAGTCTGCGCCGGTGGGGAAGAAGGAACGTTTCGAGGCTGAAGCACTCCCGCTGCTTGACCAGCTCTACGGCGCGGCACTGTCGATGACGCGCCACCGGGCTGATGCTGAGGACCTAGTGCAGGAAACATTTGAGAAAGCCTACGCAAAGTTCGACCAGTACAAGCCGGGCACGAATATCAAGGCCTGGCTGTACCGGATCCTGACCAACACGTATATCACGCACTACCGCAAGGCCAAGCGCTCCCCGAAACGCTCGGGCACGGAAACGGTGGAGGACTGGCAGCTGGTCGATGCCGCGTCTCATTCGGAAGAGGGATTGCGCTCAGCTGAAGCCGAAGCACTTGACCGCATTCCGTCCGACCAGGTACGCGACGCGATGGAGGACTTGTCAGAGGACTACCGAGTGGTCGTGTGGCTGGCGGACGTCGAGCAGCTCAGTTACAAAGAAATCGCTCAGACGCTGGACATTCCAATCGGCACGGTAATGTCGCGTCTGCATCGCGGCAGGGCGGCATTGAGGAAATCTTTGGCAGGCCTTGCGCGCGAATACGGGATAGGAGACAACGCATGAGATCACTCATTCACATCACCTGTTCCCAACTGCGTGCACACGTCGGCGAGATCGTGGATGTCGAGATGCGCACGTGGTCGGATTGTCACGACGAGGGCGACGCTGCGCGCGCGATCCCGATCGAAGCGTTGGATGAGCGGGCGGCTGAGCTGTTGGTTGCTCATGTGCAGCGCTGTCAGACCTGTCAGCGAGCCATCCAACGTGAGCGCCAGTTCCGGCAGATGCTCAAGCGGGCCTACTTGGCGCGCACGGTGCGTGCGCCTGAATCGCTGCGGATGCGGATCTGCAGCGTGTATGAACAGGAGTAATTGGCAGGGCTTGTGGACCTGAGAGCCAGGGTCGACGGGCGTGAATGCCGGGGCAGTGGAGGAGAGTACCAAGGCCGGGGACGTGAGATTGGTTTCGATTAGCCTGAGATATTTGTGACTTGGGTCAGTCTATGGAAAACTGGGCAAGTTGATTCAACAATTTGAGGAGGCCGTGATGTCGAAGCGTGGTCGTAAGCGCCGTGCACGTCGCAAGAACGCTGCCAACCATGGCAAGCGTCCCAACTGCTAGTTGGTGTGCGAGCAAGCTAATCTGACGCACGTCACTGACCGGATCTCACGATCCTGAGGCCGTGCGAGTAAAGCCCAGCATCTCATGGTGCTGGGCTTTTTTATGTGCCTGGGGCGACAGGCGGTCGCGGGCGGGGAGCGCGTTGGAATGGGGTTAATACCGGGTTAATGCCCGAAATGTGGGTTAATGCGCGAATGTCTGTATGGCGTGAGCGGTACACGCCGGTTGTGGACTTGAAGGGCTGACATTCGGCTCCGCAAGCGCAGATCTAGCTCGAGTAGGTGCACATTCCCCTAGATCTAACTTGGGCAGGTGCACATTCCCCTAGATCTAACTTGGGTAGGTGCACATTCCCCTAGATCTTCGCTTTTTTGTGCACGAACCCCTGGAAATAATAAGCCTGTCCTTGGGCGAGTTTTCAAAAGCGCTGGTCACGGGCCATGAGTGTGTCTGTATGCATCTCCGCTGACGCTTTATCTAGGGGTATGTGCATTTTGCGAGTCAAATTTAGGGGTATGTGCAACGAGAGACCTTAAATCTAGGGGTATGTGTATCGAGAGATCCACTTTGGGGTCGCTGGTCCTAGGTCATGACAGGCGCTGTGAAGTGTGGCGCAGACATCTCGAGATGAATTCCGGGTAGCCGAAAAAGAGGTATCGTATACCCGTGAGGTTCTACAAATGGTTCTATGCCGTGGGTCTGGGAAGCTGCCTGGGCTTATTCGAGGCCAGGCGTTTGAGGGGATTCCTCCTCGCACCGAGGGATTGGTAAAGTGAAAGAGAAAGTGCACGTGAAACGTGAGAGTGGAGTGCGCACGACTGGACGCGACGATGCAGCACCGCGCACAGACGGTCGCCGGCATTTAGTGACCCTTGCTAACGGGCCGTCTCTGCAGGAGATCAACGGAACTGTGGCGATCCCTGATAAGAATGCGAGCTTCCTGTGCCAACTCTTCGCTTTTTCGGGCCCGGGCGCCCTGGTCGCGGTAGGTTACATGGATCCGGGCAACTGGGTAACTTCCATCGGCGGCGGTCAGCAATACGGGTATCTGCTGCTCAACGTCATTCTGGTTTCCTCGCTGATCGCGATGCTGCTGCAGTACATGGCAGCCAAACTTGGCATCGTTGCCGGCATGGACCTGGCGCAGGCTACGCGCGCCCACACCTCGCGCACACTCGGGCTCGTCCTATGGGTCGTCACCGAGCTCGCCATCATGGCGACCGACCTGGCGGAAGTCATCGGCGCAGCTATCGCCTTGCACTTATTGTTTGGACTGCCGCTCATCGTCGGTGTCCTCATCACCGTCCTCGACGTGCTGCTGCTCTTGCTGCTGATGAGCGTCGGTTTCAGGAAGATTGAGGCCATCGTCGTCACGCTGATTCTGACGATCATGGCGGTTTTCCTGTACGAGGTCATCCTTGCGCAACCCAGCATCCCCGACATGGCGAAGGGTTTCCTGCCGTCACCCCAGACGCTGAGCCGCGGCGAACTCACCATGGCACTTGGCATTGTGGGCGCAACCGTCATGCCCCACAACCTGTATCTGCATTCATCCATCGTGCAGTCTCGTTCCTACAACCGACATGACGAGGGCGACCAGGCTCGCGCCGTACGTTTCGCTACGTGGGATTCGAACATCCAGCTGGGTGCAGCGTTCGTGATCAACTGCCTCCTGCTGCTTTTGGGTGCTGCGCTCTTCTTCGGTTCCAGCGAGGACCTGTCCACATTCGGCTCGCTCTACGATGCGCTCCAGGATCCCTCGCTGGCAGGTACAGTTGCCAGCCCGGTTCTGTCCACGCTCTTCGCTGTCGCACTGCTGGCCTCGGGCCAGAACTCAACGATTACCGGCACGCTGACGGGCCAGATCGTGATGGAGGGTTTCATCAGGCTGCGCATTCCGCTGTGGGCGCGCCGCGTCATCACCCGCGTCATCACTGTGATTCCTGTGTTGGTCTGCACGATTGCATTTAATGGTTCCGAGGTCGCCCTCGAAGAACTCCTGGTGGGATCGCAGGTATTCCTGTGCATCGCATTGCCGATTTCAATGGTGCCGCTGGTGTGGCTGACATCGTCGAAGAAAATCATGGGGGAGCGCTTCGTCAACGCGAAATGGGTCGCAATCCTGGGATGGGTGTCCACCATCGTGCTGACAATCCTCAACCTGAAACTGATCCTCGAAATCGTTGGAGGGTGGCTCTGATCAGCGCGGCAACCTCGCCGCGGCCGGCAGGGTGTTACGGCATCGGGTCAGCGTCCACCCACTCAAACCAGCCTTGGTGAAGAACCAGGTACGCCATCAGCGCGTATCCGGCTTGCGCCGGCAACGTGAGCTCATGGGGGGAGCGGGCAGTGGATGCGGCCATGTCAGCGATCCACTGGTCATGTGCGACCAGGGGCTCCAGGCACGTCACGTAGGTGATACCCCGGCGGTCACACACTTCCGCACATGCTCGGTCAAGGGCCGCCAGCTGCTGCTGCTGGGCTCCGGCCAGAGGCGGTGGGCCGACCACAAGCGTGGAGATGCCGCGCTCGCGCGCACGGTCCACAATATTGGCCAGATTCAGGCGTGACCGCGGTGTGGATAACCCACTGGGCACGTCGGCCGCACCAACGGCTACCACCATGTGCAATGTGTCGGATGAGGAAATCCGCGCGTTGACTTCACTTTCCCACCTGGCAGCGAGACCTGCGGTTGTTTCTCCAGGAACGGCGAGGGGCATGACGGCGGGGGCTGAGGCAAAACGGGTGCGTGCAATGACGCGTCCAACCCACCCCAAGGCCCGGGGGTCACCGGTTCCGGCAACCAAGTCATCACCGATCACGCAGATGCGCTTCACTGGTTTCCTCCTTCATGCACCTTCCACTAGATTAGCCGCTCGCAGCGCCCATCACACGTAACGCAAGCTGGCAGGTCAGATTCTGGCCCGACAGGTGTTCAAAGGTATGTGGGAACGACGAAGAAGCTCCGCAGATCGAGGTTCACACACCAGCTGTGCACGGGCCTGTGAGGAGTGAGGAAGAAGTTCCGCAGATTCAGGCCCGCGCGCTAAATGCCCAGAGTCCTGCTTAGATGACGGGGCGGATGGTACAGAAGCGGAGCTCACATGCCAAGTGCCCCTCGAGCGCGAGAGGCGCAAATCGAGGAGCACGAGGCGTCTATGAAGCGAGCAGGTCAGTCCTCGCCAAAGAGTGTGGCGAGCAGTTCAGCGAGCTGGCGCTTGTGGGTGGAGGCCCGGCCTGCCGCAGGGGAAGCGGACGCAGGACGCGACACCACGATGGGCTGCACGCCCAGTTCGGTGAACACGTTAAGCGCCATGAACGGCCACGCGCCCTGGTTGCGGGGCTCATCCTGCGCCCACACAACCTCAGCACCCGGGTAGCGATCCAGCTGCTCACGAATCTCATCGATCGGCTTGGGGTAGTACTGCTCGACACGCACGATCGCAGTCGACCATGCTTCCTTCGCCTCACGTTCCTTGACCAGGTCGTAGTAGAGACGGCCTGAACACAACACCACGCGATTGACATCGGTGACGCGCTGGTCGACCTCGCCAATGACGGGCAGGAAGTGACCGGACGTGAAATCGTCGATCGACGAGCTGGCTGCGGGCAGACGCAGCAGCTGCTTGGGCGTGAACGCAATGAGGGGTTTACGAGGGCGCCTGTAGGCCTGCGTGCGCAGCATGTGGAAATGCTGTGCCGGTGTCGACGGCTGACAGATCCACATGTTGTTTTCGGCGGCCAAAGTCAGATAACGCTCAATGCGCGCTGACGAGTGGTCGGGGCCCTGCCCTTCATAGCCGTGGGGGAGCAGAAGGACAACCGAGGAGCGTTGTCCCCACTTCTGCTCAGATGAGCTGACGAACTCATCGATCACTGACTGGGCGCCATTGGCGAAGTCACCGAACTGTGCTTCCCACACGACCAGCGCATCAGGACGCTGAACCGAGTAGCCGTATTCAAATCCCATGACGACGTACTCAGACAGGGGCGAATCGTAGATTTCGAAGATCGCCTGATCGTCGGTGAGGAAGTTGAGCGGAGTGAACTCGCGGCCATTGTTGTGGTCATGCAGAACCGCGTGACGCTGGACGAACGTTGCACGACGGGCGTCCTGTCCGGAAAAACGCACCGGAGTTCCTTCCATGACCAGCGAGCCCAAAGCGATCAGCTCACCAAAGCCCCAGTCGATCGGGCGTGTGCCCGTCGCCATTTCCTGACGCCGTTCACACAGCTTCAGCATCTTGGGATGGGGAACGAAGCCATCAGGGAAGGTGTTGAATGCTTCACCGATGCGTTCGATGGCGCCTGCCGGAACGGGGGATTCCCAACCGATCATCATGCCCTGGCCAGGCAGCTGGGATTCAGGAACCTGCCAGCCTTCCTCACGGGTCTGCGTGAGGATCTTGTTCAACTCGTCTTCGTATTCCTTGATGGATGCTTCGACCTCTTCTTCGGTCAGCTGCTCGCGTCCGATCAGGTTACGCATGTAGACGGTGCGGGTTGATGGAATCTGACGGATCAGTTCATACATGACGGGTTGCGTCATCGACGGATCGTCGCCCTCGTTGTGGCCGCGTCGGCGGTAGCACACCAGATCCACGATCACGTCCTTATGGAAGCGCTCGCGATAGGCCATTGCCAGATGTCCCATGCGCACCACTGACTCGGGATCATCGCCGTTGACGTGCAGGATCGGCACCTGCAGGCCTTTGGCCAGGTCCGTCGGGTAACGGGTTGAGCGTCCCGATGTCGGGCCGGTTGTGAAACCGATCTGGTTGTTGACGATCAGGTGGATCGTGCCGCCGGTTCGATATCCCTTGAGCTGAGACAGGTTCAGTGTTTCCTGCACGACTCCTTGGCCAATGAAGGCGGCATCGCCGTGGATCAGAATCGGCACAACCGAGAAATCATCGTCATGGAGCTGATCCTGCTTGGCGCGCACGATGCCTTCGAGGACGCCGTCAGCGGCCTCCAGGTGCGACGGGTTTGCAGCCAGATACACCTTGGTGGCCACACCGTCTTCACGGCTGAACACGCCTTCAGTGCCCAGGTGGTACTTCACGTCGCCGGAGCCTTCGTCCTGCGGGTTTTCGTTGCCTTCAAACTCAGAGAAGATCTGCCCGTAGGACTTGCCGGCAATGTTGGCCAGTACGTTCAACCTGCCGCGGTGAGCCATTCCGATAGCCACCTCAGGTAAACCGGCCTGTGCTGCATCCGACAGGATCGCATCAAGCAGTGGAATCAGCGATTCGCCGCCCTCCAGTGAGAACCGCTTCTGCCCGACGTACTTGGTCTGGAGGAACTCCTCGAATGCCTCCGCGTGATTGAGAGTAGACAAAATGTGGCGCTGTTCCTCAGTCGAGGGCACGGAGTAGGGCTTCTCGATGCGCTCTTGGACCCATTTGCGCTGCTCAGGATCCTGAATGTGCATGTATTCAATGCCGATGGTGCGTGTATATGTATCGCGCAAACGATCGAGGATTTCCCTCAGCGTCATGTAGGATTCCCCGCCAAAACCGCCTGTGGGGAACTGACGATCCAGATCCCACACCGACAGGCCGTAGCTGGTGATATCCAGGTCAGGATGGCGCCGCACACGATAAGCCAGCGGGTCAGTGTCAGCAGCAAGGTGCCCGCGCGAGCGGTATGCGTGAATCAATTCCGCAATACGTGCAGGCTTGCCTTTTTCGCGCTCAATGTCGTATTCGCGATCAGGCTCCCAGTGATAAGGCGGGTGGGGGACATGATAGGTATCGAAGACGCGATCCCAGAATCCGTCCTTGCCGGACAGCTTGTTGTCCATCAACCGCAAGAACTCGCCGGATGCCGCACCCTGAATAATGCGATGGTCATAGGTGGAGGACAGGAACATCGTCTTGCCGATGCCGAGCTGAGCCAGACGGCGAGGGGACACGCCCGCGAATTCGGCGGGGTAGTTCGTCGCGCCGACACCGACGATGAGTCCTTGACCTGTCATCAGGCGCGGAACAGATGTCGTGGTGCCGATCGTGCCGGGATTCGTCAGGGTCACGGTGCCGCCCTGGAAATCATCCGGGGTCAGTTCACCATCGCGAGCACGACGCACCGTGTCGTTATAGGCGGCAACGAACTCGAGAAATGTCAGTGTGTCCGCTTCCTGCAGGACCGGCACCATCAGCGAGCGCTTCCCGTTGGGTTGCGCCACGTCGATCGCCAGCCCGAAACCGACGTGCGCGAGACGCTCAATTTGCGGCCGGCCCTTCTTGTCGGTGGAGTAGCGCACGTTCATTGACGGCATCTCGCACATGGCTTCCACCAGCGCGTATCCGATCAGGTGAGTGAACGAGACCTTGCCGCCGGTCGTGCGAGCCAAGTGGCGGTTGAGCAGTGAACGGTTTTCGATCAGCAGTTTTGCCGGTACCTGGCGGGCAGATGTGGCGGTCGGAATCGTCAGCGACTGGTCCATGTTTTTCGCCGTTGCCCGTGCAATGCCCTTCAACAGATCGGTACGATCTTCGGTCCGCGCATCCTCATTGAGCTCAGTGGCCGCGCGCGCCGCCGTCATGCGCGTGTAGGGCGAGGTGGCTTCACTGGTCTGCGCCAGTGGTGCGGGAGGAAGGTCGGATCGTGTGACCAGCATCGTGTTGGCTGGACGCTCTTCCTCTGACTCGTCGGCAACGTCACTTGCCGAAGTCTGGTCGGCTTCGTCGCCGTCCGGTTCGCTGGCTTGTATGTCCTCTTCAGCTGTGACGCGTACATCGGCTTCGTCAGCCTTTTCGAGGGCGTCGACAGCCTTGAAGTACTCGCGCCAGGCGTCGTCAACTGAACTGGGATCCTCGTCGTACTGGACCCTCATGTGGTCAATCCACCACTGCTGATCCTTTTCGGACTCATGAGTTGATTCGTGTTGATCGGAGGCGTCCACCGTGGTCACTCCTATCGTGGAAACGTGAGGTTTGCTCGCCTCCAGCATAGAGGGTTTTGTGGGGAAGTCTCTCGATATTGAGATAATTTATCGAGTTTTTGTCAAACTGTGCGTGTGCTGGCCAAATACCCACCCAATACTTGTCTATTCCTTTACATATTGGTACGAGGGTGGCCGCGCCGCATGTCCACCGCTGTTCATGCCCGAACATTTGCCTGTACACTATTGGTCATCATGGACAGTGACAGTTGCCCCTTGACATTCACTTTGATGATGCCTAGCGATGTGCCCAGTCAGTCGCACACACATGAGGTTGTCTCGTGGTTTTAGACATCATTTTCTTGCTGCTCGGAGTTGTGCTGACATTCGGCACCTTCATCTTTGTGTCCTCGGAGTTTTCCTTGGTTGCACTTGACCAGGCATCCGTCGAACGGCGAGCATCAGCAGGCGATAAGCGCGCAGCACAAGTCCTGAAAGCCACACGCACGTTGTCCACCCAGCTATCTGGTTCCCAGGTCGGAATCACGCTGACAACTATTTTGCTGGGCTATACAACTCAGTCGGTTCTGACCCGACTGATCAACGATGGCCTGATATCCGTGGGATTGGCCAGCGCCATAGCCGGAACGATTGGCGTACTCGTCTCAGCCGTGCTCATCAATGCATTTTCGATGCTCTTCGGTGAGCTGCTGCCCAAGAACCTTGCTCTGGCGCATCCGCTGAAAACCGCCGGTATGGTGGTGCCATTCCAGATGGCGTTCACGTGGATCTGCAAACCGATCATCTTCCTGCTCAACGGCACAGCGAACGCGATTTTGCGGCTAATAGGCATTGAACCCCAGGAAGAGATCTCCTCTGCCCGGTCGGCGTCCGAACTGGCCGCCCTCGTGCGTCACAGTGCAGAAGAAGGAACACTGGACACCTCCACCGCATCTTTGTTCACGAACTCTATTCGAGTCGGTCAGCTCTCCGCCGTGGACGTGATGTCCGATCGAGGACTGCTGTGCACGCTTGGATCCGACGCGGTAGCTGCTGACGTCGTGGCACTGTCGAAGGAAACTGGTCACTCGCGTTTCCCCGTCATTGGTGATGACAGTGATGACGTGCTCGGTTTTGTCTCATTGCGCCGCGCGGTTGCTGTGCCGTGGGAGAAACGCTCTGACGTGTCCGTCCTGTCGTCCTCTCTGCTCAACCCCGCCCCGAAAGTGCCCGAGACGATGTCTCTTGCTCCGCTGCTGCTTCACCTGCGTGAAGAGGGCCTGCAGATGGCTGTTGTGGTGGACGAGTATGGCGGAGTTGCCGGCATCGTCACCCTGGAAGACGTCGTGGAAGAAATCGTCGGAGAGGTATCCGACGAGCATGATCATCGTCGCCTCGGTATACGCACTCAGGTTGACGGCACGTACCTGGTGCCCGGAAGGCTGCGGCCCGACGAGCTGGCCGAACGGCTCGGAATTATCGTCCCCGACGAGGGCGGCTACGAAACCCTGGCTGGGCTGATCATTGACAATATTGGTCGCGTCCCCGAAACAGGCGACACAGTGGTGGTCGATCGTGTGCGCCTGACTGTCACGCAGATGCAGGGCCGGCGCGTCACGCAAATTGAAGTGGAGCCTCCCCAGACCGATGACCAGGAGCAGGAGGATGAGCTGATATGAGCCCCGCACTTGGCATCTTTCTGACCATATTGCTGTTGGCCATCAACGCGTTCTTCGTGGCGGGTGAGTTCGCCACCACCTCGACCAGGCGATCACAGATTGAGCCTCTGCGTGACAAAGGCGTGCGCGGCGCCAAGCAGGCGATGTACGCGCTCAAACATGTCTCCCTCATGCTGGCGATTTGCCAGCTGGGTATTACGGTGGCCTCCACGTCACTGGGATTCGTTGCTGAACCGGCGATCGCGCACCTCATTCACGACCCGCTGGTGGCAATCGGAATGCCGTCAGCAAGCGCTCACGTTGTCGCGTTTGTTGTGGCCCTCCTGATCGTCCTGTTCGCGCATGTGGTGTTCGGGGAAATGGTGCCGAAGAACATCTCGATCGCCATGCCGCACACCGCGCTGCTGATATTGGCTCCGCCGCTCGTCGCGATGGGACACGTACTGCACGGTGTAATCCATGCAATGGACAACGCAGCGAACTGGTTCTTGAAGATCCGCGGAATCGAGCCACAGTCGGAAATTTCCGCGACCTTCACCGTCGAAGAAGTCGCTTCGATCGTCAAGCTGTCGGAGCGCGAAGGAACAATCTCGGACGACCTGGGACTGCTCAGCGGAGCACTCGAGTTTTCTGAAGAAACCGCAAAGTCGGACATGGTCGCCCTCGACGATCTGATCACGGTTCCTCGCGACGCGACACCCAACGATGTCGAGCGCCTCGTGGCGCAAACGGGATTCTCACGCTTCCCGGTGACTGGAGACGGCGACGAAATCATCGGCTACATTCACCTCAAGGACATCCTCTATGCCGATACTGAAAAGGAGCGTCTGGAGCCGATCACCGCATGGAGGATCCGGAAGATGGATCGCGTCCATGAAAATGACGAGGTGGAAGACGCCCTGCGACGCATGCAGAAGTCGGGGACACACTGTGCACTGGTGATGGGGGAATCGGGGGCAGTCATCGGTGTATTGTTCTTGGAGGACATACTCGAAGACCTGGTCGGTGAAGTCAGGGATTCCCTGCAGCGCGGACAGCTCGGGTGACACTGTGCGGCAGAGATCTCGGCGGGGGAATGCAACGTGCGTGATGGTGCCCACTGGCGACCTGATGTGATGAATGACCCGTGCGTCTCGCGCGGATTAGGCTTCCCATCTGGCAGTGCATCAGCTAGTCTCGGTCACAGGCCGTTATAGTTTTGTGATCAGAGCTGTCGCGGGTTATATTGACGTCAGTGCTATGCGGCGCAATCAACAAGACGATGCGTCGAGGGCGATATCTGTGGAATTCAGGAAGGAACGGGCATGGGATCTGCGGAATTGACACCGCAAATCGATGCGCCACACACGGTACCTGAACAGGGTCACACTATCGCCTCCCCGTTTCCTCGTCGCAGCACGATCCACCAGCACACACGCCCTGAGTCCATCGACGCGCTCAGTGTGATCTCACCTTTCCCATCTCGCCGCTCGCTGCATGCGGACGCGTCGCCCTCGTCAATCGACGACGAAGCGGCTGACACCTCGCGAAATGAGGCTCTGGTCGGACTGGACGCGCTGCCCAAACGGGCTGATCGCCACGCTCGTCCAACACGTTCACGACGCGTGCGACGCACCACGACATCCTATACGAGGCAGAATAATGCGCCGTCGAGCCGCCTACGCACCCGCAAACCGCTGGCTCTCAGCGTCCTGGCTGTCGCCACTATTGGAATTGCGATCCCGCTGAGTGCATTCCTCAGCCCGCAGGATGTGTCCAACCAGCCGGTCGCAGCCACCTACAGCGGGCCTGCTCAGACCAGCTGGGCGACGATCGGAAACACGACCACGCATGCTGGGACGCTCGAGGCGTACGCCGGTGCCGCATCTCGTTCACGCGCACGCCAGCCACTGGACGTCGACCCGTGTGTGCAGGCAGAAGGTGCCGCTGACGGAAACCGTGCGGTGCGTGAATCTGCCAATGTCATGTGGCCATTGAAGCAAGGCAGCTACGAAGTGACCTCACCGTTCTCCATGCGCGTCTCACCCATCTCAGGCCAACTCCTCATGCATGAAGGCGTTGATATGGCGTCCACGCTGGGAGAGCCAATCCACGCGATTGCTGACGGCACGGTTGTCGAATTCAGCCAGGACTCCCGCTCAGGATCCTACGTGCGTATTGAGCACCGCCTCCCTGACGGCACCGTGTACTACTCGGCTTATGCCCATCAGAGTTCCAGTGACGTGCTGGTGAAGGAAGGCGACACCGTGACGGCCGGACAGGTGATCGGTGCGGTGGGCAATGAAGGATGGTCCACAGGGCCGCACCTGCACTTTGAAATCCGTACGGCAGATGACACGCCGGTCGATCCGATGCAGTGGATGCCGGAGCATCAGGCACATTTCCTGGATCAGGTATGTCAGTAAATTCCCAGCGGGCAGATGAGCGAGGACCACTCATCATCGCTCACCGAGGCGGAGCTGACGAGAGGCCCGAAAATACGATGCGCGCCTTCCGCGGAGCCATTGACGCGGGCGTGATCCACCAGGAAACCGATGTGCACCTGACACTGGACGGTGTCGTTGTCGTCCACCACGACCCCTCCATACAGGTCACACACGGTGAACCGGTCACTATTGCGCAACGTACGTTCGACCAGATCCGCAGCCTTGATACGGCCAACGGTGAGCCGGTTGAACGACTCGAAGACGTGCTGAGCAAACTGCCGCTGGCGCGATGGAACATTGATGCAAAGGTTGATGAGGTTGTCGATCCGCTGATCCATGTCATTGATCAGGCAGAGGCATGGGATCGAGTTGTCCTAGCCTCGTTCAGTGAGCCGCGTCTGCGCCGCGTTCGCCACGCCCGCCCCTTCGCTTCCACGTCGCTGGGAATGTCAGGGATCGCGAGGCTCATGGGTGCAGCTTCGACCGCCTCAAGTGCGCGCACATGGAACGTTCCTGGACCTGACCAGGGAGTGCTTGCCGCACAAGTGCCGCTGGCATTTAGAGGGATTCGCGTGGTCACGCCGCGTTTCATTGCCACGGCACACCGACATGGCCTGGCTGTCCACGTGTGGACACTGAACGCTGCCGCGGATATTGAACACGTCAGGCGAATGGGAGTCGACGGCATTATTACCGACCGGCCCACGATGGCCCTGGAACTCGCGCGCCTCTGATATTTGGTTACTGCACACAGAAGTAGCGATGCGACGTCCGGCGGTGCGAAAATCAACCTATGGAGATTCTGACTGCCACCGGCCTGTCAAGTGCTGCCGGCCTGAACGCGTACATTCCCTTGCTCATCCTGGGCGCACTGGACAAATTCACGTCGTGGGTGAATCTGCCACCCGCGTGGAACTGGCTGTCATCATGGTGGTCGCTGGGAATCCTCGCAGTCCTTCTGGTCGTCGAAGTCGTCGCTGACAAGATCCCGGCCCTCGATTCGGTCAACGACATCGTGCACACATTCATTCGGCCGGCATCCGGTGGCATTGTCTTCGCCTCTGGTGTGGGTGCACAAACGGTTGCCACCAACGACCCGGACTCGTTTTTTGCCGACACGTCCAACTGGCTGCCCATCGTCATCGGACTGGTGATCGCGCTGGTCGTCCACCTGACGAAAGCATCCGCGCGTCCGATCGCCAATGTGACAACCGCAGGCCTGGCCACTCCGTTCATCTCCGCAGGCGAGGACACGGCGTCCCTGGGGATCTCACTGCTCGCCGTGGTCGCCCCCATCATTGCTCTGATCCTGGTTGTCATTGTCATCGCATTCATGGCGTGGGCGATCGTGACGGTGCGCCGCTCCCTACAGCGCGTCCCACGATCAGGTCGTCACGAACGAGAGATCATCAGCGACGCGGACACCCTCGACAATCTCAACGATGCACGAGGGCGGCCTACGCGCGACTAAATGCCGGGTGATCCTTTCCACTGGCTGTGCGCGTGAGCAGGGGAGCGCCACTGCAGGCGGAAGTGCTAAACTCGACAGGCGTTGGCCCCGATAGCTCAGCGGATAGAGCGTCTGCCTCCGGAGCAGAAGGTCGCAGGTTCGAGTCCTGTTCGGGGCGCGGGACTGGTTTAGCAAAGTGGCGTTATATCAACGAAAAGTGGTTTTGCGTAATTCCGGCTACCCTCTCTCGTTCCCCGAGCGTTCCCCGAAAAAAGCTCGTACTAAATAGCCTGCGAGCGCTCGCGGCCATGCTTCGTCGTGTTGGGAACACCCCGGCACCTGACCCCCGCGCCGCTCTTTCTCCCTACCGCCCTGTCTTAGCAAGCGTGGAGCGTGGCAACTCAAAGGTGAATGGGGTTTAAGACCTGAGAGAGTGATTAATAGGCGGGGTGTGTGAGACTTCTAGTAGCGGATCCGGCCTGTGCAACATTCGGGGGATTCCCCTAATTTGCAACATTCTGAGGATCCTCAGGATTCGATAACGACGGATCTGTCGAATCGGAGATATTGGCACTTGTGCCAATATCGATGCTGCCGCGTTTCCAGCGTCCGTTTTCTCTCCTGCCGTCTGCTTCCAGCACGAGGGCTGTTGTCATAGCGTGCTGCCCGCTCAATGCGTCCGTGTAATGTAGCATGGAGTTGTGGTTAATCGTGTAACTACTGATCAAGTAGTAAGCATCCTTGAAGCTGGTGACCCTGACAATGAAGTGTGGGCGGCTTTTAGTAGAGCCGTCACCCTGTTCGCCTATAAAGCGCGCTTGTCGTACGACGAATGTGTGGCCTGCGCGTGGATATGGGCGCATGAACACCCTCAACAACTGGTAACCGCGTGGAACCGCGGGGGTGTAGGCGGGCTGATTCTGCGAGTGCGTGGCCGCTTAACCGAAGTATTCAAGGACTACAAGCACCACAAACACGAGGAATGTAACTTGCTGGTGACGGGCTTTCAACCTGAACCGTTGGACGCGTAAGCATGTGTAGTGAGTACAGTGCGCCTGTGGTGCGTGAGCTGGTGCGCGCGTCGTTCAGTGATGCTCACGCGTGGGGGTGGAGTATTGACGGCACGTATCGTGAAGTGGGGATGCCGCGCGCCCAGTTCGACCCTTACAGGCAGTCAACGTTATGGGCGTGCGTGGCTGACGGTAGACGCGCGTTCGACGCGCTGCCAGCACAGTTGCGTCGCCGCGTCTATCTCAGCGTGGTCATGGGCTTGCCACAGGTGGAAGTAGCGCGCCGTGAGGGTGTCACTCAGGGCGCTGTGTGGCAGTCGCTAACGCGTGCTGACGAACTCATGTTGACGTTTCTCAACGGTGACGAGGACGAAGCCGGGTAGGGCGGTTGACAGTCACGGCCGTGCGCCTCATACTGTGCGTAGCGCTTCTAGCGCTACAGTGATAAATTCCATGGGATATTTACCCTTTCGTCATGGAATTTGTACGCCGGCTTTTGCCAGCGCCTTACCCCAGCGCGCTCACGCTGGGGTAAGCCTTTACCCGCGCCACCACTTTGTGTGAGAACGGTTCTCAGTCTCCTTGATTGCTGCCCACCCATGCCGCGCCGACGCGGGGGCGCGGTGCGCTCGCGGGCGTGACGCGCGTGGCTCCCACCGCCGATTGCCATGAGAGCCACACGCCGCAATGTTGGACTGGTGCGTTGACAGGTTAGGCGCACCCCTCCAACCCACTGTCAAACAGGGATCCTTGCTTGCCGTCGCCCGTGTAGGTTGTATTTGTCCGCAACACCGCAACATCGTTGGTATCGCACGGGAAAGTCCCGTTGCATATCGCTTTTGTATCCGCAACATCCGCAACAGATTCGTCATGAGTGTTGCACTTGTTGCGGATAGCATCCGCGGGGACGCCCTGACTATTCGTTGGTATAACGCCAATGTTGCGGTGTTGCGCTTGTTGCGCTTCTTGGAGACTGCGGGCGGGTAGGTACCGTTCCCACGCGTCAATGAACGCGTCACGCAAGTATCCGCGCGGGGTTGCACCGCCGATCCTGATGGCTTGGGGGTGAATACCGTAACCCTTGAGCATGCGGGCAAGGCGACGCGTGTCCATCGGGCGGCCTTTGAGGTCGCCCCACGGTGATTCCTCCATCATGTTCAGCTCGTTAACTAACTCGCCGCTTGTAATCCTGTCAGCTCCTTTACTCTCGAAGATGGTGTGAATGTCAACGAGTAGTTCGGCCCCCAGTGTTGCGGGCGTGGATTCGGCGCTTGTCATGGTGATTGCCGCGGTACGCGCGGCTTGCGGCCACGCACCCCCAGCAAGATCAGCCACGGCAATAAGCGGCTCCCACACATCCGCGTTACGGTCTCGGATCTGGTTAGGCAACATGGGGATGCCCACGTTATCCCGTTGTTGGCTTGCCCACTGCTCGAACCAATCATGCAGCCCGATAGCTTCAGGTTCGCACGTGCGGATCCTCCACTGCTCCACCTGCTCGGAACGCTTACGCCGCCGCATCCTGACAATGACAGAACGCGTGGCAATCGTGTCAGGTAGATACCCCAAGCCCGCGAGCGCTACGGCACAGTACGTGTCGAATTCTTCGATGCCCGCCCCGTGATCGAGGCATCTCCCAATACGTGCGCCTTTACGGTGTCCAGCGTTGAGGAATGAACGTAGGTCTTCGTTGCCGTTTGCTTTGGGGCCGAAGATTGCGTCTATCTCGTCGAACAGGACGGTTGGGGACGTGTCTTCCTTAGAGACGCGCCTGAACAGGTAGGCGGGTGAGACGTTGGAAAATGACAGTCCGTTGCACACGAGTGGTGCTGTCACTTCCAGTGCTCGTGTCTTGCCTGACCCAGGTTCGGGAGAGAGGAAAGCGAGCCGGGGGGTTCCTTCCCACTCGTCCATGAACCATGTGTGCGCTATCCATAGGACGTGCGCAACGCGTGATTCACTGGTGGGGTAGGCGACGAAGCGGCCTAGGAATTTGTAGACGGCATCGAATAGTTCGCTGCCTTCTTCTTTTTCGCTCAATCGTCCACCCCGCGTTCTTTAAGGGTTCGGCGTTGGCGTTCTGCCCGCGCGTGGTCGCCCCGCATGTCGCACAAGGTGGCGTAATCGGGGTAGCGGATCGCGTCTTCTAGATAGGGTAGGCATAGTGCCATGATTGCCGTGAAGTAGTCTTCGCACGCCTTCCAACCGCGTTCGAACCACTCTTGGATCCACTGGTGTTTATGCTCTTCCACGGCACGCTTGTAGCCGTCTACATAGCCTTCGTGGTGACCGATTGAGATACCGTCGGTCATTCCCTGCACGTAGATTTGTTGCTCACGCGGGGTGAAGCGTCTCCAATCATGTTTATGCGCACTCATACGACCACCCCGCTAGGGGTCTCGTTGGTGAGTATGAATACTTCTAGGGGGATGAGGCTGGCAGTCTGCTCGTCAATGCCCATGCCTTTAGCAAGTAGGCGTGTCACGTCGTTCCCGAACATACAGGTGTGCCCCTTAACAGTCCTGTGTTCTAACTGCCTGAATAGGTCGGGCGGGGGTGTGATGTGGTGCTTGTCTAGGGCTTGCATCACGCCACTGACGGGTATCCAGAATACAGCGTGGACACGGGTTGAGCTTCGGTCTATGCAAGCGCCGTCGAGTCGGCTCTCGAAGTCTCCCAAGCGCCCAACGTTCGTGCTACAATAAGCGTATTCCGGTGGCTGACTGGGGGGCGTTCCACGATGAGAGCGCCCCCCTCTCGTGTACTCACCCTTCGAATTGTTGAGTGTCATGCCGCGTCACCGTCCCTGTACTGGTTGGGTGTGGGCACGCCTTCGGTTAACAGGCGCTCCATCTCGTCTGCGGGGATCAAGATACGCGAGCCGAACTCAACGGTTTTGATCCGCCCTTGCTTGATCCACGTGTAGATCGTGTTGGGCGCAATGCCGGTGAAGGCCGTCAAGTCGCTAACCTTCATGTAAGCGCGGTATTGCCTGTGCTCGTCCCTACAGGCTTTGCGGGTTACCGGATTGTTTTCTGGTGCGCTCACAGGGCATCACCACTGGCTGAGATGGTTCCGCGTTCAAGGAACTTCTCGTACTCGTCAAGCGGGATGCGTATGACGCGACTGTGGTCGCCTAGCTTAAGTGCTGGTAATTGCCCGCTGTTGATCCACTTATGCACGGTGGTTGGCGTGACACGCAAAGTGTTAGCCACCTGGGTGACCGTAATGTAACTCGGTAAAGTGACTTTTTGGGTGACCTGTTGAGTGACACGACCTGATTTATGTTGACTTATGTCGTATAAATGGGCCATAGTGTATATGCCTCCTCATGTAAGAGGGGGAGCCAATGGAAGAACACTCACGCAAGTAAATCTTCTGTTCACTGTGCCTCGCCTGAAGTGTTGCAGCACTTCGGGCGAGGCGTGGACGGCTCACCCCGTCGGTGAATGGATCATCTGTTCGATGACCCTTCTCGCATTTAAGCACAAGACAGAAGTCTTATCTACCTTGTCGAGACTCTTTATCCACAGGCCATGATGGCCGTGAAGCGTGGTTACGTGCATCGAACTCACCTTAGCGGGGGGAGAATCACAGGAAGTCCACAGCCTTATCCACAGCCTAATGCGGCTATAGACAAGTGTGTTGATACTGATTATCAACTAAAAGATGGTGGCGTGATATCGGTTTTCCACAGGCACCCCCCCGCGGCTCAATCCACAGACTTAGCGCGTGGCTCTCCAAGGCGAATACCACGGTTGAAGGGAAGATTTTTGTCTGTTATCGGCGTGTCGCGCCTGACCCCTATGCGCCCAAGGTATGACGCGCTGAGTCGGACAGTGCTACCCCAGCGCTACACACTGCTTCCGTTCACCTGCGAGCGCTTAGCCCACGATGTCGGTTCTCGTTTCCGCTTCGCTTGCTGGTGGGTTCAACACCCAATCAGCCATGTAGGTGGCCACAAGGCGCTGACGCTCCAAGCTAGCGTGAGAATAGCGGCGCTGCATATTCGGATCATTCCTGACCTCGTGCCCCATCATCGCGTCGACATCCATCATGATGGCACCACTGGTTAGCTGGGCTTGCGTCTCGAACGTATGGCGCAAACAGTAGGGTGCCATCCGGTCATAGTCATGCCGTTTCTGTGTGGCCTTCACGGTCTTTTGGAAACTGGTCAGTGAGACTGCTCGCCCTTTTTCTTTAGGTGACTGGAACACGTAAGCATCCACCCCGGTCATATGGCTACTAATGTGCTGCTTCAACATCGCGGTGATGCGCGGGTCAATCGGAATGGTGCGAAGACTGGAGCGCGTTTTAGCGTTGTCCTCGCCTCGCTGCGCCTCGCCTTCCATCTTCACTGTGTGCTCGATGCGCACAAGATTGTTCTTGAAGTCAATCGCCTTGGGCTTCAAGCCTCTGACTTCTCCCGGCCTCATGCCGGTAACAGTCATGAGAACTAAGGCGGGTCTGCTCTCGTCGGACGCTTCGGCTATCACGTTCTGTACTTCCTCACGCGATAAAGCACGGTTGGAGTGAGCGGGCGGCTCGTTGACCTGTGGGCGTATAAGATCCTTCGAGTGTCTGCTGACCTTCGGCACCACGTCGATCACGTCGGAATCTTCCGCCGCTCTCATAATCTGCTTAAACAAGCGCCACACTTCCTTGCGCTGCCCGTAGCCCAATGGTGCGACAACCTCGGTCACCCACTGGTCAATCATGTACTTGTCGATCTGCTTGATCGGAACGTCTTCCCAGTAGGGCAGAATATATTTTTTGATTCTTGGCTCGCGTGTGCGCGCTGATGAGGGTGCCCATCGGACGGACTTCCTGAACATCGGGTAGTAGTCGCCAAACGTCATATTGTCGTACCGGGCTTTGCGTTCTGCTTCGGCGCGCTCACGCTCCACCTGCTCAGGACTTTTCCACGTTCCCCGGTCAATAGATTGCTTCTCAGTCGATAGCCATACTTGCGCGTCTTCCTTGCGTGAGAACGTGGCCGGGGCGGCTATACGCTTCCCATTCTTGCGCGGGTCTGGATAATCCGCCCTGTAATTCCCGGACGGTAGGCGCTTGATTTTACCGAAGGGTCGCTGCTGTTGGTGCGTGTTGCGTGGCATGGTGGTGGCTCCTTTGAGTGCGTTTCGTTCCCCGAGCGTTCCCCGAACGTTCCCCGAAACACCTAAAAACAAGCATAATACAGGCACTAGACGCACTCAAGGCAGACGGGACTTTTAGGCTCTATATCAACACAAAACGCGCGTTTACTGAATTACGCAAAAACGTGGTTCGAGTCCTGTTCGGGGCGCTCACAGGTAGGCGCTCAATGAGAGATTGAACGCGGGGTGCGCCACAGTGCGGTAACGAGTGGAAGCACGGTGCCGATGCCGTCTAATCTTGAACCATGACGCCTGAAGAACTTTCTGCACTGATCACGCGCATTGTGCGCGATGCCGCCCACGCCGGCACCATCACCCTGGATGAGGCTGACATCCCTGAAACAGTGACCGTGGAACGCCCTCGGCAACGCGAACACGGAGACTGGGCATCCAACGTTGCGATGCAACTGGCCAAGAAAGCACACACCGCGCCGCGTGCCCTGGCCACCGTCGTGGCAGACGCACTGCGTGAGAACGAGGGGATCGACAGCGTTGAGATCGCAGGTCCGGGATTCATTAACATCCGACTGGCCGCAGCCAGTGCCGGCGAGCTTGCGCGCACCATCGTGGAAGCAGGCGAAGCATATGGGCGCAACGACTCACTTGCCGGCACGCATATCAACCTCGAATACGTCTCGGCCAACCCGACCGGCCCGATTCACCTGGGTGGCGCACGCTGGGCGGCCGTGGGCGATTCGCTGGCCCGCTTGATCAGCGCGAGCGGCGCAGAAGTCACGCGCGAATACTATTTCAACGATCACGGCTCCCAGATTGACCGTTTCGCCCGCTCACTGGTGGCGCGCGCTCGCGGTCAGGAAGCGCCCGAGGACGGGTATGGCGGCCAGTACATTCAGGACATCGCAGACCAGGTGCGTCACGATGCGGCGGCAGCAGGGGAGCCTGATCCTGCCACACTGCCGGATGAAGAGGCTGTCGAGGCATTTCGCGCTCGCGGCGTTGACCTGATGTTCGCGCAGATCAAGGATCGCCTGCGCGCCTTCCGCGCCGAATTTGACGTGTTCTTCCACGAAGACTCCCTGCATACCTCCGGAGCCGTCACACGTGCCATCGAAATCCTGCGCGAACGCGGCGAAGTGTTTGACGAGGATGGCGCCGTCTGGCTGCGCACCACCGATTACGGTGATGACAAAGACCGCGTCCTCATCAAGTCGGACGGCCAGGCTGCCTACTTCGCAGGCGACGTGGCCTACTACCTGGATAAGCGCTCCCGCGGAGCAGACGCAGCAATCTACCTGCTCGGCGCTGACCACCACGGCTACATCGGCCGCATGATGGCCATGTGCGAAGCATTTGGTGACAAGCCAGGTGTCAACATGCAGATCCTGATCGGCCAGATGGTCAACCTGGTCAAGGACGGACAACCGGTGCGCATGTCGAAACGAGCCGGCACGATCGTCACCCTTGATGACCTGGTGGATGCTGTGGGCGTTGACGCCGCGCGCTACTCACTGGTGCGCGTATCGATGGATTCAAACGTGGACATCGACCTGGACCTGCTGTCCTCGCACACAAACGAAAACCCTGTCTACTACGTGCAGTACGCACACGCCAGAACCTGCAACGTGGCGCGTAATGCAGCTGAACACGGTGTCAGCCGAGACGCCGGATTCGACCCGTCCGCGTTGGACCATCCTGCCGACAGTGAACTGCTCGGAGTGCTCGCCACATTCCCGGCACTTGTTGCGCAGGCCGCTTCAATGCGTGAACCTCATCGTGTGGCCCGTTACCTCGAACAACTTGCTGCGACGTACCATGCATGGTACGGGCAGTGCCGCGTCACCCCTCGCGCTGACGAGGACGTGACCGAGTCCCACGTGGCCCGCCTGTGGCTCAACGATGCGGTGACGCGGGTTCTGCGTAACGGACTGGCACTGCTGGGAGTGAGCGCCCCTGAGCGCATGTAGTGCACGCAGCTTGTCCAGCGCCAGGAATCGAGAAAGAGGACCACGATGTCAGCACATGATGCACAGGACGACCCGACTCTGATCCCCAGCGTGCCAGCAAAAGCAACCGTTGGTACCCTCGTCTGTCCCGAGCCTTCCGAGCGTGCGGACATGTGGCCGTGGTCAGCTCGCCGCACAGATGATGGTGTCATCGAAATCGGTGGGTGCGCGCTGACGGAGATGGCCGAAGAGTTCGGCACGCCGCTTTTTGTTCTGGATGACCGCGACCTTCAGGCTCGCGCTCGTATGTGGGCGTCCACCATGACCGAGGAATTCTGGGACGGATACGGCATGAACGGTGGCGACGCATTCTATGCTGCCAAGGCTTTCATGTGCTCCCACGTGGCCCGCACCGCCACTGAACGTGGCATGGGCATCGACACCTCCACCTTCGGGGAGTTGACCAGTGCGCTGCGCAGCGGCGTGGACCCCGAGCGCATCGGCCTGCATGGGAACAATAAGTCGGACGAGGAAATCCGTGTGGCGCTCACTGCTGGTAACGGCCGAGGCATTGCCCGCATCTTCGTGGACTCACCTGGTGAAGTGGATCAGATTCAACGCATTGCGGCCGAGAGCGGCGTGACAGCGCGTGTCATGGTTCGAGTGAAGACCGGCATCCATGCAGGTGGCAACGAGATGATTCAAACCAGCCACGAAGACCAGAAATTTGGTCTATCGGTGGCAGGAGACGATGCGATGAGCGTCGTCCGTGCGATTCTGGATGCTCCGAACCTGACGCTGGTGGGTCTGCATAACCATATCGGCTCGCAGATCGCTCAGGCTGAGCCTTTTGCCCACGCCGCACGGATAGTCATGGCTTTCCGCCACAGGATTCATGAGGAACTGGGTGTCCTCGTCGATGACATCGATCTGGGTGGGGGACTGGGCATCGCCTATACGTCAACCGACCCGATTCCACCCACACCTGCGCAGGTGGCGCGTGAATTGGCTACAACCGTTCGAGCAGAAGCTGAGGGCTATCACGAACCAGTCCCGCGAGTGAGCGTGGAGCCAGGACGCTCCGTGATCGGCACGACAACGGTCACCGTGTACACGGTGGGTGCGGTGAAGGACGTGCAGGTCAGTGACGATCTGGTGCGCCGCTACGTGGCTGTCGACGGGGGAATGTCGGACAATATTCGACCCGCACTGTACGACGCGGAATATTCCGTCACGCTGGCGAATCGGCGGCTTAGTGCACCGCTGGTGCGCTGCCGAGTGGTTGGAAAGCATTGCGAGTCCGGTGACATCGTCGTGAAGGACGTCGACCTGCCCGCTGACCTGCATCGCGGTGACCTGCTGGTGGTGCTGGCGACGGGAGCCTATGGCTGGTCGATGGCGTCGAATTACAACATGGTGCCGCGGCCAGGCGTTGTGGCCGTGCGCGACGGGAATGCTGAGGAAATCGTGCGTTCCCAAAGCGTGGAAGATCTACTGGCCTGCGACGTGGGCCTCGCCTGACCTGCGTGAAGCTGGGTGAAGCTTCAGGATCACTGGCAGCTGTGCGCCCTATTACGTCAATGCCACTTGCACCAGTGGCGCAGTGCGTTATGGTCGATGCATGGCTGATTCGACCTCTCACGTGAATGACATTGTGTTGAAACAGGGAATGACCATCCCGCAAGTTGGTTTTGGTACCTACCAAATACCGCCTGAGGAAACTGCAGAACGGGTCGAACAGGCGATTGAGGCGGGATATCGGCACATCGACACTGCCGCTGGATATCACAATGAAGCCGGCGTTGGTAAGGCGATTCGACGTTCAGGTCTGGAGCGTTCCGATATTTTCGTGACGACGAAGTTGCAAAATAGCGATCACGGTGCTGACCGAGCCATTGAGGCGCTGGATAATTCCCGACGTGCGCTTGGTCTCGATGTCATCGACCTGTATCTGATTCACTGGCCGGTTCCCTCGAAAGATCTTTTTGTCGAAACGTGGCGTTCCATGATCCGCATGCTCAACACGGGAGCCGTGCGCGCGCTGGGCGTCTCCAACTTTCTGCCTCATCACCTCGACCGTCTACGCGACGAGACGGGCGTGACACCGGTGATCTTACAAACCGAAGTTCATCCGTCTTTCTCGCAGCCTGACGTATTGTCCGATGCCCGTAACCGGGGAATGGTCATCGAAGCGTACTCACCGTTGGGCCAGGCGCGCGACCTCGAGGACCCGGTGATCCTCGACATCGCTGAGCGTGCCGGTGTCACCGCGGCGCAGGCTGTTCTGGCGTGGCATATGCAACGTGGTCGCGTGGTCATTCCCAAGACCACGTCGCCTGAGCGCATGGAGGAAAACCTGGCTGCAGCTGGTGTGAGCCTGCCGGAAACTGACTTGGAGGCGATCGATGCCCTCCACAGTGAAAGCGGCCGCATCGGGGCGCATCCGGACGAATTTGAGTAAAGAGCGTTTAAACTGGCAGAACTGCGTGTTGCGTAGGGGTTGTTGTGTGTCGCGGCAGTTCAGGCGTAGTTTAGAACAGAAGATATTGACACCTGTAGTGTGTGATCACGTTGTGGACAAACTAATCAGAATGTGAAACCTTGCGTCTTTCTTGAATGCATCTGACTTAACCTGCGGTTTATCTGAAGTTAAATTCTCAGATTTCTTTCAACATGGTAAAAGTGAGGTCAAGAATGCGTGTGCAGCGTAATGTAACGCGGGCTGCCCGGCTGACAGCAGTGACGGTTGCTCTTGGCGTGGCCAGCGCTGGCGTCGTCACGGGAGTGGGGAGTGCCCAGCCTGGAACACCAGCTGACGACGGTGCAGAAGTGGAAGTTGCTCAATCTGGAGATGCCCCTCAGTCACCTGATGGCGCCCAGTCAGGACAGCCAGTAGCGGCGAACCAGCCGGCCGCAACAGACAGGGCGGCAGACGAGGGAACCCCCCAGGCGAACGATGCGAGCGATCCTGAGCCAGGTGTTCCCTACGTCCAGAATTTTGCGATTAACCTCAAGCGCGGCGTCAGTTCAGATCAGTTTAACTCTGCCGTGGCGGCCGTGCGTGACACGGGTGCCGTGATCCTGCAGCAGTACCCGCAGATCGATTCATTCTTTGCTCAGACAGCTGACAGAAACTTTGCGGAGCACGTGCGCACGACACTGGCCGACAAGAAGGTGCCGTTGACGAACGTCGGACCCACCCGCTACGCCAAGGTTAAAGGTGACGAGATTGTCGTGGAAGCGGCTCAAGACTCAGCCCCGTCAGGGCAGTCAGGCACATCGACGAGGATGACGGGTCGCAGCCAGCTTGAAAAGAACAGTGAACTGGACCAGGAGTACACACCCGATCCTCAATCCGAAAAAGCGTGGGGTCTGAAGGCTGTCCGTGCCGACCAGGCAGCGGCCGTCGATGTCATGCTTGCGCCGGTCACCGTCGGTGTCATCGACTCCGGTATCGATGGAACTCACGAAGACCTCAAGGACCAGATCGATCACAGCAAATCCGTTGGATGCTCTCACAATGGTATTCCTGACACCTCGTTTGAGGCATGGCAGCCCTCCCCGACATCTGGATCTGATCACGGGACACACGTCGCCGGAACGATTGCTGCAGCGCACAATGGGATCGGCGTTGACGGTGTAGCACCGCATGCGAAACTTGCCGCGATTAAGGCAGGAAACGCTGATGGTCTGTTCTACCCCGAATACGTTACCTGCAGCTTCATCTGGGCTGCAGAACACGACATCGCGGTGACCAATAATTCATACTTCACCGATCCGTGGGAACACTGGCTTCCCACTGAAGAAAACCAGGCTGCAGGCCTGGAGGCCGTGACTCGCGCGGTTGCTTACTCCCACGACCACGACGTACTCAACATCTCGGCTGCCGGCAATGACGATCGCGACATTGACAACGCGACGACAGACAGTGGCAGCCCGAATGATGTGGCTGGAGCTGCAATTGAGAACCGCTCGTCAGTGGGAGGCGTGGACCTTCCCAGCGATCTTTCCGGAGTAGTCGTGGTCTCTTCGGTGGAAAAGCCAAAGGGTTCAGATCCGCTTGACGGACCCTTCATTCGCTCATACTTCTCGAACTACGGCGCGAATGCTATTGATGTCGCCGCACCTGGATCGAGAATCTTCTCAACGATTCCACTTGGTTTCGACTGGTGGGATAAGACTGCACTGTACGCATCGAAGAGCGGTACATCTATGGCGTCGCCACATGCCGCAGGCGTTGCAGCACTATTGCGGTCCGTTAACCCGACGCTGAGTGCTGACCAGGCAGCAAACCTTCTGCGTGAACAGGCAGGTGGCCGCTACACGGTCTTGGCCGACCCGAACAACGCAGAGGCGCCAGACGGCAAGGAATACCGTGGCACCGGTCTGGTGGACGCACTGGCTGCTGTCACAGTGAATCAGCCTCAGCCGACGGTTGCGGGAGTGGAGTACTGGGACTCTGAGAGCCAGTCGTGGAAGGCCATTGCGGATGCGAAAGTTGCTCCCCAGGGTGAGTACGTCAGGATTCGTGCAGCAGTGGCCGGGCCCTACACGAAAGCTGCTTTGCGAGTCAACGGTCGGTCCGTGGCCACCCTTGACGGGACTGGCGCCTTCGACTCGCAAGTTGCCTTTCTGGAAGCTGAGTTGAAAGTCGCTCAGGCATTCACTGCGGACAGGAAGCTGAATGTTGCAGTCGACGCGTGGGGACGTAATAACGATGCGCGTGCTGATGACGATGTGACGGTGGCTGTTCAGGGAACTCTGGACACGACTCGCAAGCACGACGAGCAAAATAAGCAGCCAGCTGCATACAGTGCAAAGCCCAGCGTTGCCCGTACCGGCGCATCGGTGCCCGCGATGGCACTGGCCGGTCTTGCGCTTGCTGGGGCTGGAGCGTTGACAGCTTCGCGACGCATGACGCGTTCCTGATTTAGTGAGGATGGCACCGGGTGCAACCGCATCCGATGTCGCACTCAAACGTGGCGCCTGCACCGTGTGGTGTGGGCGCCACGTTGTCTGTCCAGGCCACCACAGGCAGCGCCGGCGGGAATCCTTCGCTCTTTGAGCAGCCCCGGCGAACCCTCGGCGTTCAACAACCGCCGTTCAACACTCTCAGCGGGATCGCCCTCGTCCCTTTGCGCGCGAGCTGGGAGTAGCCGACAGGGGGTCTTCAGGCCAGGCATGCTTCGTGTACCGGCCGCGAAGCTCGGAGCGAACCTGTTGGTAGGGACCAGCCCAAAATGACGCAAGATCGGAAGTGATCGCCACCGGACGACCGGCCGGATCGGTTAGGTGAATAATCAGCGGAACTCGGCCGTCGACGAATCTGGGCGTAGACGTCCACCCGAATGCTTCCTGGACTCGCAGCGTGAGCGTCGGCCCGTTCTCAGTCCACTCAATGCGCCGACGTGCTCCCGTTGGAATCTCAATATCGGGCGGAGTCAGTTCATCCAGTCGCGCAGCCTGAGGCCAGGGCAACAGCGAACGCAACAGTCGCATCGTATCGATGCTGGTCAGTGGTTTTCCCGAAGCCAAGGCAGGTAAATCCTCAGCTCCCCACTGTGGAAAACTCGAGGCCAATGCTGCATCCGACACATCCGGCCACGGATCTGTGACAATCTCGTGGAGCGCTGCCATGCGGGCACGCAACTGCACGGCGGTCGGTGTCCACGTCAGCGCTGACATTCCGTGCTCATTCAAGACCTGCGCCATGAGATCTTGAACAGTCTGCGGCGGCAGCGTCCTGAGTGACCGTGACGCGAGTCGAATAGCACCCAGCATGGTGGCCTGTTCGCCGCGAAATCGCTGTGCTGCCGGATCATACCAGGCGCGCGTGTCCTCATGGACAAGGGCGCCCGCACACCCCAGCGCATCATCCTCGCTGAGGGGGAGCGCCGCCCGGATCAGCGCGGTTGAACTGCCTGACGGCCGTGTCATATCGCTCACCGCCAGCCACTGCTGTCCGGCGAGGGGACTGGTAGCGGGCAGGGACGCTCCCAGACCGGACACCGACTGGTAGGACAAGGGAGAATCGCGGCGCCTACGCATGATCCACTGCGGGTGAGCGGTGGCCGCGACGAGGGCAAGCTGGTCATCACGGCTGAGCTGGTCTGCAGGTGCGTGGCGCGACATGTCGGCAGCGTATCGACCCATGAGGCGTGTCAGTCGCGCCGACTGGTCGCGTATATGCGACCACTCGGCGTGCGAGGAGTGGCACAGACGGCGCACGCTGGCAGCAAGATCGGCGTTGTCACAGCGAATCTGCTCATCAATGATCGCAACACACTCACACGCGGCCTCCACCCCGATGACCGGCGCGCAGGCTGCCAGTGCGTGAGCAAGCGAGGGTGCGACCGGCAGTCGCGCAATCATCTCGCCATGAGGTGTGGGCGCGCCCTCAGTGTCGAGCGCCCCGATAGCGACCAGCGCCTCGCGAGCAGCCTGGACATTGCCCGAGGGGGGCTGATCCATCAACGGCAAGTCAGCAAAGTCGCGCACGCCCCACACCGCGCACTGCAACAGTGCATCAGTCAGATCAGACTCCACGATTTCCGGGGCCGGGGTCTGCCGGCGGCGCGCCCACTCATTTTCCGCGCAGCACCGCACCGCCCAGCCAGGGCCGAGCCTGGCTGCACGCCCTGAACGCTGGACCATCTCAGCTCGTGACGCTGGCACTGTGACCAGGGTGGTGACACCGCGTGCCGGGTCAATGGACGGGTGGCGAGCCAGCGCAGAATCAACAACGACGCGCACTCCGGGAACAGTCAGTGACGATTCAGCGATCGACGTGGACACGATGACGCGTCGCCGTCGCTCGCAGCCCTCAGGCACAGGTGTCAGGATACGGTCCTGCTCGGCCGCCGACAGAGCGGACAACAGAGGCACTATCTCCACGTCGCCTCGCAGACGCGCACGCAACTCATCAATCAGCATGCGGATCTCGCGTGCACCTGGCACAAAGACCAGGACATCTGCGCTGGTGCGCTGCACAGTCTCATCGACAACGCGACCCATGTGAGCCAGGAACTCTCGACTTACTCCCACTCGACCATTGCCACCGACAGGTGCGAGAGCAGAAACGCTCGGTGCAGCAGGCGCCCACGACTGTTCCAGTGGAAACAGCACGCCCGGCGCCTCAATCGTCATGACATCTGCACCCTCGCACTCGCAGGCGTGGGCGCGGACGAAAGTCAGTGTCGGCGCCATATCCAGCGTTGCCGAGGTGAGGAAGATCGTCAGATCCTCACGCAGTGTCTGCCGTACATCGAGCAGGAACGCCAGGGCCAGATCAGAGTCGAGCGCACGCTCATGGAACTCGTCCAGAATTACGGCACTCACTCCCGGCAAATCCGGATGAGCCTGGAGGCGGCGCACCAACACGCCAGGGGTGACCATCTCGATACGCGTGTGCGGGCCGACGGCGCGCTCGCCGCGCACCGTGAACCCGACCGTTTCCCCCACACGCTCACCCAGCAGGGAGGCGATTCGTCGGGCGGAAGCGCGCGCAGCCATACGTCGCGGCTGCGTGCAGACCACCGTGCCGCTGACGCGCGCTGCGACAGCGGGCGCAATGAGCGTCGTCTTACCGGACCCGGCGGTGGCTGACACGACGGCAAACGTCCCCGGGTGCGCGGCGCGCGTCACCTGATCGAGGACTGACACGATAGGCAGGTCCGGTGGATGTGTGATCAGATCAAACAGCGATCGCCGGGGCTCGCTGGCACTCGACCCCGGATCCGTCACAGTGTCAGTGTGCTCACTCGACGAAGTCAGCACTGATCATGAACGTCATCGAGTAGTCCTCGCCCGGTTCCAGCACGATCAGGTCGATCCCGGAATTGAACGCATCAGGCGGGCAAGTCATCGGCTCAACAGCGGTGGCGATACGTCCCTGCTGATCACCGGAGTACACCTGAACCCACGGCGCGTCAGAGGTGACCGACACGGATGAGCCACCCTCGTCACACAGGCTGACTTGCCACGTGCCGTCGGGCAATTCGGTGAACGCGTGATCGACCGACTGGCTGCCGATGAGCCGCCCGGAGCGGAAATCCAGATCCAGATCTTCCACATCTTTCAGCTCGACGGGTGCCAAACGCTTATCGACATCGAAAACCTTGCCGGCCGGAACCGTCAGCGTCATCGCGTCGATCGACTGCTGACCGATCGTGATGTAGGGGTGGTGTGAGCAACCATAGGGGGCAGGTTCGCTGCCCACATTCTTCGCGTAGATCGTGATGCTCAGGCCGCGCTCCGCGCTCAGTGCGTACGTCACCGACAGGTCGAGGGCGAAGGGGTAGCCGTATTGCGGCGGCAGGAATGTGCTCATGGTCGCTGAATCAGAATCGGAGTGTACGACGGTCCAGTCGGTCCAGGACACCAGCCCGTGCAGAGCTGCCCCGGTTTCGATTTCGTTTCGCGGCACGTCCATGCGCTCACCGTTCCACGTGTACGTCGCCTCGGTGATGCGGTTGGGCCACGGTGCCAGCGTCTTGCCGAAGTAGCCCTTCGTCAAAACGTTCGGGTCGAACGGAAGCGTGACATCGCGGCCGTTGAACGTCAGGGAAGCAAGAGCCGCTCCCACCGACACCACGTGAGCGGTGTATGCGCCTGCGCGCAGAGCAATATCGTGTCCGGAAAGTGTACGTGTCATCGTTCCCACCCATCTGTGCTGGCAATCGTCATAGATTTCTTCCAGTGTAGTGGCTCGAGGCCGCTGCGCTGACACCCCGAGCGCGGGTGACGGAACCCACGCCAAGGGTGGCGCGAGGCACTGCTACATCACCGCTGCAATATCGAAGCGGCGCAGCTGCTCGCGCACCTTATCCACGTGCTCCACACTCGGGGGCTTGACGTCCTCCAGCTTGTACGTCATCCCCAGGTTCTTCCACTTGTCAATCGCCATCTGGTGGAACGGAAGGACTTCCAGACGGGACACGTTCGGCCACTTTTCGACGATCCGTCCCACTCGGTCGATGTTGTCCGGATCGTCGGTCAAACCCGGCACCAGGACGAAACGTACCCATACTTCGGTGCCGTGCTGAGCCAGGCGATCCCCGAAACTGATGGTGGGTTGCAGGTCGCGGCCAGTGACCTTTCGGTAGGTATCAGGATCACCGGACTTCACGTCGAGCAGCACCAGGTTCGTGTCCTCGATCATTTCATCGGTTGCCATCGCACCCAGGAAGCCGGAAGTGTCCAGCGCCGTGTGAATACCCATTTCACGGGCGCCGCGCAGGATGCGTGCAGTAAAAGCAGGCTGCATCAGTGCTTCGCCGCCCGACAGCGTGATTCCGCCGCCGGTGGTACGGAAGATTCTGCGATAGCGCTTAATGCGGCGCAACAGTTCATCGGACTCGATGGGCTGGCCGTCGCGCATATTCAGAGTGTCAGGGTTGTGGCAGTACAGGCAGCGCAGCGGGCACCCGTTGAGAAAAATCGTCATGCGGGTACCAGGTCCGTCCACCGCGGTCACGAGTTCCCACGAGTGAATCGACCCGAGTGTTCCTTCGCGCATACGGCGCAGACGATCTGTTCGCTCAAGGTCGGTCAGCTCCTGCAGGCCGGCTGTGCCCGCCCCGGCCATCCGATTAGCTGGCGGCTGAAAATCCTGGTCGCCGAGCAGCTCAATAGCCACTGGCTGTGACTGTGTCGTCATGTATGCACCTCCTGCCATAAAAAGCGCTTGGCTGCCTGCCATCGTTGAATCGATCGGCAGGCAACCAAGCGGCACGTTTCAGTTTTCTGATCTTCGCATTGCGGTGTCATCGCGCAGTGCCGAGGACGCCCTCGTACCTGCGGGGATCAGGCTGAGTGGTGGAACGTACGGGACAGAACATCCAGCTGCTGCTCGCGGGTGAGCTTCACGAAGTTCACTGCGTAGCCGGACACACGCACCGTCAGGTTCGGGTATTTCTCAGGATGGTCGATCGCATCTTCCAGGGTGGAACGGTCCAGCACATTAATGTTGGCGTGGTACAGCCCCTTGATGCCGCCGTTC
Organism: Pauljensenia sp. C0170B4; assembly: GCF_056590235.1. NCBI lineage: Bacteria > Bacillati > Actinomycetota > Actinomycetes > Actinomycetales > Actinomycetaceae > Pauljensenia > Pauljensenia sp. C0170B4. The sequence goes on from NZ_JBWPVS010000005.1 coordinate 134,919, forward strand.
TCCTCACGCTTGTCCTTCATGTCGGCCAGGCGCTCATCAAACGTCTTCGTTGCCATGATCTCTCCTTCTCAGGTTGTTTCTAGTATCTCAAAAGAACTGTTCGTCGTCTCAATCAGTCTTCAGGAATGAAGCCGGAATCGAGGATGCCGACCAGGTTCGTGACCTGCTCGCCCTTGTTCCGACCCAGACCTGATGGCGTGATCGTGTTGGTCAACGAAATGCCGTCAAGGGCATCGTTGTAGTCCAGTTTACCGACCGACAACATGGATGCGACCATGCCGTGCGTGTCCACACCGTTCTGCGGGTTGGCGCCCGGCGCGAAAGGTGTGCCGGCCTTGTGTCCGCAGGGGAACGCGCCGGTTGCGCGGCCGTAAACCACGTTCGAGGTAATGGTCAGCACCGACTGAGTCGGGATGGCATCACGGTACAGGGGGATCTGACGGATCTTGTCCATGATGGTGTGAACAACGGTGGCGGCGATTTCGTCTGCACGATCATCGTCGTTGCCGTAGGTCGGGAAGTCACCTTCGACCTCGTAGTCCACAACCAGGCCGGTCTCATCACGCACGGGGACGACCTTGGCGTACTTGATGGCAGCCAGGGAGTCGGCCACGATGGACAGGCCGGCGATACCGCAGCCCATGGTGCGCACGATATCCGAATCATGCAGTGCCATTTCCATCGCTTCGTAGGCGTAACGGTCGTGGCAGTAGTGGATGATGTTGAGGGCCTCAACGTAGGTGCCCACAACCCAGTCCAGCATGTCCTCGTACTTGGCCCAGACCTCATCGAAGTCCAGCGGGCCGTCACCCTTGATGGGCTCGTACTCGTCAACGATCTGCTTGCCGGTCATCTCATCGCGACCACCGTTGATGGCGTACAGCAGAGCCTTGGCGGCGTTGACGCGCGCGCCGAAGAACTGCATCTGCTTGCCCACGCGCATCGGAGACACACAGCATGCGATCGCTGCATCGTCGCCCCAGTGAGCGCGGATCTGCTCATCGGATTCGTACTGGATGGAGGACGTCTCAATCGAGATCGAGGCGCAGAATTCCTTGTAACCTGCGGGCAGGTTCTCATCCCAGAAGATCGTGATGTTTGGCTCGGGAGCCGGTCCCAGGTTGCGCAGTGTCTGCAGCAGACGGAAAGACGTCTTGGTGACCAGTGTGCGACCGTCCTCTGAGAAACCGGCATCTGACCAGGTTGCCCAGTAGGGATCGCCGGAGAAGATCTGATCGTACGCCTCGGTGCGCAGGAAACGCACGATACGCAGCTTGACAACCAGGGCGTCGATGATTTCCTGAGCGTCCTGCTCGGTGATCACGCCTGCCTTGAGGTCGCGCTCGAAGTAGATATCGAAGAATGCGGACAGGCGGCCGATCGACATTGCAGCGCCGTCCTGAGACTTCACGGACCCGAGGTAAGCGAAGTAGGTCCACTGCACAGCTTCCTGCGCGTTCTTCGCGGGGCCGGAGATGTCGAAGCCATAGCTGGCAGCCATGCTCTTCAGTTTCTTCAGAGCCTTGATCTGCTCGGCGTGTTCTTCACGGTAGCGGGCCCAGTGCTCGGAGAACGGCTGATCAGCGTAGCGGTCCTTGTCAACCTGCTTGGCTTCGATCAACGCGTCGACACCGTACAGAGCGACGCGGCGATAGTCACCGATGATACGGCCACGGCCGTAGGCGTCCGGCAGGCCGGTGATGATGTGGGAAGAACGGGCTGCGCGAATACGAGGTGTGTAAATATCGAACACGGCATCGTTGTGGGTCTTGCGGTACTGAGTGAAGATCTTCTTCACGTCAGGGTTGACCTCTTTGCCGGCTTCCTTGATGGCGGTTTCCACCATGCGCCATCCGCCGAACGGCATCATCGCGCGCTTGAGGGGTGAGTCGGTCTGCAAGCCGACGATCACATTGTCGTCGTCGCTGATGTATCCGGGGCCGAACGCGTCAACGTCTGCCGGTGTATCCGTGTCAACGTCGAGTACGCGCTTCCTGCGCTCCTCGGACAGGTAATTCTTCTCCAGTGTGTCCCACAGGCGCAGTGTCTTGTCTGTAGGGCCAGAAAGGAAGGAGGCGTCGCCCTCGTATGGCGTGTAGTTGCGCTGAATGAAATCACGAACGTCGATGTGCTCGGTCCATGCACCGCGCTCGAACCCATCCCACGGGTCTTCGCTGACGGATGTTGGAGCAGTCATCTGGGTGGTCATAATCCCTCTTCTCCGGTTCCGGTCCCTTCGATCTGAAGGGTTTCGGTGGCGTGGTTCGCGGCCAGCCAATGTATGTCTGTTTGACATCTGACCTTATTGTCTCTCGAAAGCGCTGGGCCTTCTAGGAGGATCCTGAATCAGGACCTATGGACTACGTCTCACTGCGCGTGGTTATGCTGACGGCATTCTGAGCAATGGGACAAAAGTCCCATGACGAATGTCGCATTATGCAGTAAGCGACGAGGGAGTCCTGTCCGCGCCGGATCAGAAGCGTGGAATGTTGCGCATATTTGACGTTGCCATCGACACTGCTTCGCCGGCACCGCGGTTCAACACGATCTTCGACATGGCCGTGGCAAAGCCGAACAGCTGCTCGCCGGTAATTTCAGGTGGAAGGCTCAGCGCGTTTGGATCGGTGATGACTTCGACGAGGGAGGGACCGCGATGGCTGAGCGCCCTCGTCAAGGCATTGCGCACATCCTGAGGATCGTCCACGCGTTCAGCCTGGAATCCCATTGCGGACGCGACATCTGCATAGTGCATGTCGTGCACGTCGGTGCCGAAGTCAGGCATTCCGTCCACGAGCATCTCCAGCTTGACCATGCCCAGCGTTGAGTTATTGAACACGATGACCGTGATGGGCAGGTCATGCATGCGGGCTGTGACCAGCTCGCCGAGCAGCATTGACAGGCCGCCGTCGCCTGAAATGGAGATCACCTGGCGGTCCGGGAATGCTTCCTGAGCGCCGATGGCCTGAGGCAGAGCATTCGCCATTGATCCGTGCAGGAAGGAGCCGATCAGTCGGCGCGACCCCAGCGGATCGATGTAGCGGGCTGTCCACACGTTGCACATGCCGGTGTCGGCGGTGAAGATCGCGTCGCGTGCGGCAATCTCGTTCAGGACGTGTGCGACGTATTCGGGGTGAATCGGCTTGATGTGCTCGACCTTGCGCGTATAGGAGCCGACGGGTGCCTTCATGATCTTGGCGTGCTTCTTGAGCTGCTTCTTCAGGAATGCTGATGAGCGGCGTCCCTTGAGCTGCGGCATGAGGCTGTCAATCAATGCCTTGACATCGGCGCAGATCGGCAGGGACACGTCGGTGCGTCGTCCGAGTTTTTCGGGGCTGTTGTCGACCTGTACGGTCAGCGTGTCAGGCAGGAACTGGTTGTACGGGAAGTCTGTTCCAAGCAACAACAGGACATCCGCATCGTTCATGCCTTCTGCAGCTGCGCCGTATCCCAGCAGGCCGGTCATGCCGACATCGAAAGGGTTGTCGTACTGAATGAAGTCTTTCCCGCGCAGGGTATGCCCGATTGGTGCCTGCAGTGCGTCTGCCAGTGCAATGACCTCATCATGTGCGCCCGCCACACCAATACCCGCGAAAATCGCGACCTTCTTGGCTTTGTTGAGCATGGTGGCAAGCTGAGCAACATCATCGGGGTTGGGGTGCAGAATCGGACGGCGAGCCGGAACGAACTGGGGTGTGGGAGCCTGCGCCTTCTGGTCAGACACGTCACCGGGAATCGTCACCACTGCGACGCCCTGAGTGCCAATCGCGTGACGGATTGCAGCGTTCATGACGCGCGGAGCCTGTTGAGCGGTGGAAACCATTTCGCAGTACGACGAGCACTCCACAAAAAGCCGGTCGGGGTGGGTCTCCTGGAAGTAAGACTGTCCGATCTGCACGCTGGGAATGTGTGAGGCGATAGCCAGGACAGGCGCGCCGGAACGCTGCGCATCAAAGAGGCCGTTGATCAGGTGCAGGTTTCCCGGGCCGCATGAACCAGCACACACTGCCAGTTTTCCGGACACCTGAGCATCAGCGGCAGCGGCGAACGCGGCCGACTCCTCGTGGCGCACGTGCACCCAGTCGATACCGCCCCTGGCGGATCCTCCGGTTTTGCGCACCGCATCAACAATTGGGTTGAGCGAATCGCCCACGATCCCATAGATCCGATGTACTCCAGCTTCCACCAATTGGCTGACGAGTTGTTCTGCGACGTTCATTGCGTCTTTTTCCTTAACCGTCGAGGATCGATCTGCGAATCACCACATACATGCGGCGCATCTTTTACTGTACGCAATCTTGCTGCCATACACCTCGTGATGACGCTCACGAGGGAGCCCTCGCTCGCAGTGACGGTCGCCATTGACGAGGGGCGAGCATCAACGACGCGGATCCATGTGCCGCACACTGGACACTGTCGCATCGGGCCTGTGGCCTTGGTTAGGATCACTATCGAAACGTCTGATCAATGAAGGGGTGCACGATGTCGGAACAGCCGCGCACAGTGCGAGTCGCCATCCTGGGAGCGGGAACCGTCGGCTCGCAGGTCATTCGACTGATCCACGAACGAAGCGCTGACTTGAGCGAACGATGCGGAGCGCAGCTGGAAATCTCAGCTGTCGTCGTGCGAAATGTGCACGCCCCGCGTGATGTTGACATCGATCCGGAACTGCTGACAACGGATGCGGCAGAAGCGATCGACCATGCAGACATCGTCATCGAACTGATCGGCGGCATTGAACCGGCACGTGAATACGTGCTGCGGGCCCTGAATGGTGGGGCAACGGTCGTGACCGGCAACAAGGCACTGCTTGCCGCCCACGGTCCGGAACTGTACGAGGCTGCGGCCCAGGCGGATACGGACCTGTACTTCGAAGCGGCAGTGGCTGGAGCCGTCCCAGTTGTCTACGGTCTGCGTGAATCGCTGGCAGGTGACAAGATCAGCCGTATTGTCGGCATCGTCAACGGCACGACGAACTTCATCCTTGATTCCATGCTCACCGCACACGCCAGCTACGAACAAGCCCTTGCCGACGCGCAGAAACGAGGCTACGCGGAAGCTGACCCCACTGCTGATGTCGAAGGGTATGACGCTGCCGCTAAGTGCGCACTGCTGGCCTCCCTGGCGTTCCATTCACGCGTATCCATGAACGATGTCAGCGTCGAAGGCATCTCGCAGATCACCGCTGACGACATGATGGAAGCGGCGCGCACTAATCACGTGATCAAACTGCTCGCCGTGGCTGAGCGTTGCCTCGACGATCTGGGCAATGAAGTGATCAACGCGCGCGTCCACCCCGCCCTTGTGCCGACAGGACACCCACTGGCCACTGTCGACGGCGTGTACAACGCCGTCATCATCGAAGGCGAATCTGCCGGACGGCTCATGTTCTACGGGCAAGGCGCAGGCGGTGCGCCAACTGCCTCAGCGGTATTGTCCGACCTGGTCGCCGGGGCGTCCCACCGTGTGCACGGTGGCCATGCTCCGCGCGAATCCACCTACGCGCATCTACCGATCATTGAACAGGGCATGACACGCACCCGCTATCAGCTTCGTCTGCATGTTCATGACGATCTGGGTGTTTTAGCTGACGTGGCCTCCGTATTCGCCCGTCACGGCGTATCCATCCACTCGGTCGACCAGCGTGACGGTGAACCGGGTGCGCAAACCACCATCGTGATCGCCACGCACTGTGCCCGTGAGGCTGACGTGCTGGCAGTAGCTGAAGCACTCCGTCAATCTGACGCCGTCATCGACGTGGCGTCGCTCCTACGTATGGAAGGTGAATAACACATGGCTCATCAATGGCGCGGATTGCTGCGTGAATACGCTGAGCGGCTCCCACTGGAAGAATCCGACCCGGTTGTCACACTGCTGGAAGGTGGCACACCACTGGTAGAAGCTCCTGCCATTTCGAAGCGCGTCGGAGCGCGCGTCTGGCTGAAAGTGGAAGGCGCCAACCCGACTGGCTCGTTCAAGGACCGCGGCATGACAATGGCCGTGTCCAAAATCGCCGCCACCGACACCCAGATGATCGCCTGCGCCTCCACCGGCAACACGTCAGCCTCGGCTGCAGCCTATGCTGTGGCTGCCGGACTGCAATGCGTCGTGATCCTGCCCGCCGGAAAAATCGCTGCAGGAAAGCTGGCCCAGGCCATCATGCATGGTGCCCGCCTGGTTCAGGTCGACGGAAACTTCGACGATGCGCTGCGCATCGTGCGCAAGCTGACGGAAACCTACCCTGTCGCACTGGTCAACTCGGTCAACCCCTACCGCCTACAGGGGCAAAAGACCGCCGCATTCGAAATCGTTGACGCGCTGGGCGATGCGCCCGACATTCACATACTGCCCGTGGGAAACGCCGGGAACATTTCCGCCTACTGGATGGGTTACAACGAATACGCTGGCCAGAAAGCTGTCACCACGATGGAAGAGTCCTACCGAAACCTTCCAGCCGTTGCCACACACGTACCGCAGATGTGGGGCGTGCAGGCAGCCGGAGCGGCACCATTTGTTGCCGGACACCCCATCGACAACCCGGAAACAATTGCGACCGCCATCCGGATCGGATTCCCTGCGTCGTGGGATTTCGCCTCACGTGCGCGCGACGATTCCAAGGGACTCATCACCGCTGTTCCCGACGAGGAAATCATGCGCGCCCAGCAGATCATCGCCGGCGAAGCCGGAGTATTCGTCGAGCCGGCATCTGCCGCATCCGTGGCCGGGCTGCTCCGCGCAGCTGAAGACGGACGCGTTCCGCGCGACGCACGAATTGTGTGTACGGTGACGGGCAATGGCCTGAAGGATACGAAGACGGCGCTCGCGGCCCTGCCTGACGGGGGTGTGCAGGCCGAAGTCGTTGCACCCGACACGCACGAAGTTGCTGAACTGCTGGGGTTGAAGTAGCCGACGTTACCGAGGTGCACGCAGGCGCATCGCTGTGTCGTTAGTGGGCGATTCGGCGCCGTGTGCGGTCTAGACTAAGTTTCATCGCCTCACGAACGGCGGCGAGCGCCGCCCTCGTTCACTGTTAATCAATGTGTGGGAGACCATCGTGCAACTGCGTGCGGATTTTGCTCGTGTCAGCGTGCCGGCCACCAGCGCCAATTTGGGGCCGGGTTTTGACTGTCTCGGGATCGCACTGGATCTGCGCGACATCGTGTCCGTTCACGCCACCGCCGGCCCGACCAGCATTGTTGTCGAGGGTGAAGGGGCAGGCACTGTCAGCGAGGGCGACGACAACCTGATCGTGCGTGCGATGCGAGTGGGCTTGGATCATGTGGGCGCGCCGCAGGTAGGCGTGAGAATGCACTGCCATAACGTCATTCCGCACAGCAGGGGATTAGGCTCATCGGCCAGTGCCGTCGTGGCGGGACTGGCCCTGGCGCGCGAGCTGATCCGCGACGCTGAGGCGCTGGATGATCACACGATCCTGCAGCTCGCCACGCACATGGAAGGGCATCCGGACAATGTGGCCCCCGCAATCGAAGGCGGCATGACAGTGGCGTGGATGGGTGATGATGACGCTCAGGCCCTGCGATTTGAGCCCCCCGCGTCGATGACGCCCACCGTGTTTATTCCTGATTTCCCACTCGCCACGTCGAAGGCGCGTCAGGTCCTGCCCGACGTCGTGCCCTATCGCGATGCTATTGCCAATATTTCACGTGCAGCTGTGCTGGTTGCCGTCATGTCCGACAATGCGCGCACTTTCGGCTCGGACGATGCGGATATCAGCCGCTGGCTTTTCGACGCAACTGAGGACCATCTGCACCAGGAATACCGGCGCGCCGTGATGGAGCCGTCACTGGCACTGGTTGACTGGCTGCGTGAAGCCGGCGTGGCGGCAGTGGTCTCCGGCGCAGGACCCACTGTCATGGCGTTGAACCACGTGGATGATGACATGCGTGCGAGCGCGCAGCGGTCGGGTTGGACTGTGCGCTCTCTGGCTGTCAGCGGGGATGGAATCCGAACAGATCGCCCGCAGCGTCCCAATGTGTGATTTTCCGCTCAACAATCCTCGCATTGCCACGCGAAAGATGGCATAGTGGGGGGAGAAGTGGTTAAACTTTTCAGCGGTGACTGTGTTGTACAGTCATAGCCGCTGTGTCGGCCATCCTGGTACTCGTCACAAGACTTGTTCGACGTGTACACCTCCGTTTGTGTATCTTTCAACGGATTTCATCTGCCCGCATAGGGCGATCAAGTGAGGAACAATTAGTGAGCAACGATCACACTGATGGCGCATCGAATCACGCGCCATTGTCAGCCATGAAGCTGACGGAGCTGAAGGCACTTGCAGCGCAGATGGGGCTCCGCGGAGTCTCGACCATGCGCAAGGCCGATCTGGTCTCCACCATCGAAGCCGCCCGCCGCGGCAACAATTCGTCTCAAGCACGCTCAGAGCACAAGCGCCCTGCCGCTGGCGCCTCTGAACGCCACCAATCTGAATCGACAGGCGAACAGGCCTCGACACCGACACGGTCACGAGGACGTCGCCGCGTCGCCACTGCCGGTGCTGTCGAGCCGCGTCAATTCTCACTCGACTTTCCTGGGTCGGACGTCCAGAGCAAGCCGCTGGCTCCCAAGGGTGACGGCCACGACGAGGGCGACTCATCTGACGAGCACCGCGAACGCAAGCCACTGGCCCGCAAGGGCAATGGTCACGGACGTTCACGCTCCAACCAGTATGACCGCAGCAACGAGGCGCGTGAGAATCGCGCGGCTGCCCTCGATGTGCGTGCTGAACTCGCCGGTGTTCACAGTGATGATGACTCGGCCGACGCTGAGCAGTCCGGTAGCGAGTCAGCTCACCGCAAACTCAATGAGATTGAACTGCCTGAAGGCGACAACGCGAACAACTCCCGTGGGCGCGGTCGCAGAGAACGCAATGCGCGCCGCCGCGGACGAGACCGTGACGAGCGCCGAGACCGCTCAGATCGTTCGGAGCGAAATTCGCGCAACAACCGACGTCGCGACAATGAGCCGGAAATTCGTGAAGACGATGTGCTGGCACCTATCGCAGGCATCCTGGACGTTCAGGAAAACCACGCCTTTGTTCGTACCTCGGGATACCTGCCCGGCCCGAACGATGTGTACGTCACTTTGGGCAATGTGCGCCGGTGGAACCTGCGCGCAGGCGATGCCGTCTCCGGTGCGGTGCGTCAGCCTCGCGAAGGCGAGCGCCAGCGCCAGAAGTACAACGCACTGGTCAAGGTGGACACCGTTAACGGAATGTCTGTCGAGGAAGCCGGCGAGCGCCGCGAATTCGGCAAACTGACGCCGCTGTACCCCAATGAGCAGCTGCGCCTGGAAACCACCCCGAAGGCCGTGACGCCTCGCGTCATCGACCTGGTGGCACCGATCGGCAAGGGACAGCGAGGATTGATCGTCTCCCCGCCGAAGGCCGGTAAGACGATGATTATCCAGCAGATCGCCAAGGCAATAGAGGTCAATAACCCTGAGGTTCACCTCATGGTCGTCCTGGTTGACGAGCGTCCTGAAGAAGTCACCGACATGCGCTCCATTGTCAAGGGTGAAGTCATCGCCTCCACGTTCGACCGCCCCGCTTCCGACCACACCACGGTTGCCGAACTTGCCATTGAGCGAGCCAAGCGCCTGGTCGAGCTGGGACAGGACGTTGTCGTGCTGCTCGATTCACTCACGCGCCTGTCACGCGCCTACAACCTGGCGGCACCGGCGTCAGGTCGTATCCTCTCCGGTGGTGTGGACGCTTCCGCGCTGTACCCGCCCAAGAAGTTCTTCGGCGCAGCCCGCAACCTCAAGGAAGGCGGCTCACTGACCATCGTGGCCTCTGCCTTGGTGGAGACCGGGTCCAAGATGGACGAAGTCATCTTTGAAGAGTTCAAGGGCACCGGCAACATGGAACTGCGCCTGTCGCGCGCGCTGGCAGATCGTCGAATCTTCCCGGCCATCGATGTCAACGCCTCGGGCACTCGTCGCGAGGAAGTCCTGTTCAAGCCTGAAGAGCTGCGCATCATGTGGAAGCTGCGCCGCGTCCTCGGATCCCTTGAGCAACAGCAGGCACTGGAAGTGGTTCTGGACAAACTCAAGGAAACCCAGTCCAATGCTGAGTTCCTCATGCTGATCCAGAAGACCACGCCGAACGCTGACTAGATTACCCACCGGCGGTGCAGGTGGGTAATCTCACCTGCACCGCCGGTACATCATCTGGATCTATCGGCCGGAAAGTGGCACAATTGCAACTCGGTTCCGGTTCACCGCGTAATGCGCGATGTCGATGATTGCGCATGCGGACCCGGCGTCCTCGAATCCCGTAAGGAGAAAACCATGAAAAAGGGTATCCACCCCGAATACGTTCCCACCACGGTGACGTGCACATGCGGCAACTCGTTTGAAACACGCTCGACGATTACGTCGGGTCAGATGCGCGTGGACGTGTGCTCCCAGTGCCACCCGTTCTACACGGGTAAGCAGAAGATTATGGATACTGGTGGCCGCGTGGCTCGCTTCGAAGCCCGTTACGGCAAACGCAGCAAGTAGCGTTTGACTTCAGCGCCGGTGACCCGTCAGGGCACCGGCGTCTTTGTATCGCACATCTTTTCGCCACAATCGGAGGAGCTCGCATGGCATCGGCATCACACGCAGATGAATTCCCGACGCTGCAGGCACTGCTCGAAGAGCACCATAGTGTCGAGCAGCAAATGGCAGATCCTGCACTGCACAACGATCAGGCAAAGGCTCGTAAAGTGGGGCGGCGCTACGCCGAACTGAACCGTGTTGCCGAGGCTTACCAGCGCTACTGCGCAGCCACTGACGATATGGAAGCAGCTCGCGAACTCGCTGAGGAGGATCCCTCATTCGCGGATGAGGTGACAAGCCTGGAGGAACAGACCCGCCAGGCGCACGATGCCCTCGTCGATATTCTGACGCCGCGCGACCCTGACGACGCGCTCGATGTGATCCTGGAAGTCAAGAGCGGTGAAGGCGGCGAAGAATCCGCCCTGTTCGCAGCAGACCTGGCACGTATGTACGAGCGCTACGCCACCACGAAGGGATGGTCGGTCACCGAACTGTCCTCCACGCCCACCGAGCTGGGCGGCTTCAAGGACATCACGATGGCGATCCGCGCCAAAGGCACACCCAGCCCGGAAGAAGGCGTGTGGGCTCATCTCAAGTACGAGGGTGGCGTTCACCGCGTCCAACGCATCCCTGTCACCGAATCGCAGGGACGAATCCACACCTCTGCTGCCGGCGTATTCGTCATGCCGGAAGTTGAAGAAGATGACGAAGTTGAAATCGACCAGAACGATCTGCGCATCGACGTCTACCGTTCGTCAGGGCCTGGCGGACAGTCCGTGAACACGACGGACTCGGCTGTGCGCATCACTCACATTCCGACCGGCATCGTCGTGTCGATGCAAAATGAGAAATCGCAGCTGCAAAACCGTATCGCAGCTATGCGCGTGCTGGCATCCAGACTTGCTGCTGAAGCCAGGGCCAAGCGTGAGGCTGAAGCCAGCGCACAGCGCCTGTCTCAGGTACGCACCGTTGACCGCTCGGAGCGCATCCGCACTTACAATTTCCCGGAAAACCGTATCTCTGACCATCGCACCGGTTTCAAGGCCTACAACCTTGACCAGGTGTTGTCCGGCTCCCTGGATCCTGTCATCCAGTCAGCGATCGACACTGACGAGGCAGCGCGCCTGGGCAAAGCGGGCGATGAATAGGGCACTGAACGAGCAGCTGGTGCTGCCGCGTTCAGCAACCTATACGCCACGCGAATTGTTCGCGTGGGGCAGACGCGCCCTTCAAGCAGTCAACCTGGAAGGAGCACACGCCGACCAGGATGCCCGTGAGCTGCTGGAATGGGTACTGGGCTGTGACAGCCTCGTGAGCGCTCCGGATCAGGTGGGCGCGCGCGCAGCAGAACGCTACCGCTGCGCCATCGCATCGAGGCGCACCAGCATTCCTCTGCAGCACATCACAGGTCGCATGTATTTTCGGATGCTCACCCTGCGCGCAGAGCCCGGCGTATTCGTTGTTCGACCCGAAACCGAAATGGTCGCGCAGCACGCCATTGACGCGGCGCGAACCTGCAGTGCGGATGAGCCTGTGGTGGTGGACCTGTGTACAGGGTCGGGAGCCATCGCACTTGCGGTTGCCACCGAGGTACCCGCCTCGCGTGTTCTTGCCGTGGAGATTGACGAGGCTGCCTGTCAGCTAGCCGCTCGCAATATCGCTGACATCGAGCCGGTGCGCGTTCATCTGGTACGCGCCGATGCATTATCCGCCCTCGTCGAATACGAGGGGAGGGCCGACGTTGTCGTGTCGAACCCGCCGTATGTTCCCGGCAGCGCCCACCCTACGCAACGCGAAGCGCAACTGGACCCGCCGCGTGCCTTGTATGGCGGGGGAGAAGATGGGCTGGTGATCCCACGTGGCATCATGACCCGGGCGCGCGCCCTGCTGGCTCCGGGCGGCACACTCGTTATGGAGCACGCCGAATCTCAGGCAGAGGATCTGGTGGCATACGCTACAGCTCAGGGCTTCACGAATGCGCATACGGCACCGGATTTGACGGGACGGCCCCGCATGGTTATCGCAACCGCCCCCGTCGTGGAACAATAGCTGCGTGGCACATTCGACTATTCTTCACTGTTCACATGGCATCTCAGCGCAGGATCTGCAGCGCATCCGCACGTGTGTCAACGGTGGTGGCCTCATCGTCATGCCGACCGACACGGTCTACGGGATCGGCGCAACCGCACACGACCCTGCCGCCGTCGAAGCTGTTCAACACGCCAAGGGGCGAGGACGCTCCAAACCGCCGCCGGTTCTGGTCGCAGATAATGAAGCGCTGGACGTGCTAGGCACTGACATCAGTGAGAGCACGCGTTTACTGGCGCGACGGTTCTGGCCTGGAGGGTTGACGCTGATCGTCCGCGCCCACCCCGACCTGGGCTGGGATCTGGGCGACACGGGCGGCACGATCGCACTGCGCATGCCTGATAGTGGGGTGGCGCTGTCGATTTTGCGCGAATGCGGTCCAATGGCCGTCACATCAGCGAATCTGACGGGCGAGCCTCCCGCCACCAGTGTTGAGGCGGCCGCTGCCTCGTTCGAGGATCACGTCGACCTGTATATTGACGGTGGTCCAACGGCGGGGGCGACTCCCTCGACGATCATCAATATGGCCACGGAGCAGCCCACACTGATCCGCCTGGGTGTGATCGACCCGCGCGACCTGGAAGATACGGCGGGCTGCACTTTTAAAAGTCCTGAGGACAAGTAGGGGCCGCCACCGATGAAGGTCTACCTGCTGCTCATGCTCATAGCCAGTGGTGTCACCGCGATTATGACGCCGCTGGTGCGATGGGCGTGTCTGCGGTGGGGGATCGTGCCGAAGCTGCGTGAACGCGATATTCAGGTCACACCGATACCGCGACTGGGTGGCATCGCCATGACCGTCGGTCTGCTCATCACTTTGCTGATCGGCTCACGAATCCCGTACATGGCGCCCGTGTATTCGACCAGCATCCCGTGGGCAGTGATGGCAGGTGCTGCAGCCATGTGCGTGCTGGGCGTGCTCGATGACCTGCTGGAGCTGGACTGGCTGACCAAACTGACCGGACAGATCCTGATCGCCGGTCTCATGGCACTCCAGGGTGTTCAACTCGTTTCATTTCCCATCTTCGGCATTACGATCGGGTCGTCACGGTTGTCGCTGATTGCCACCGTGTTCGTCATGGTCGGCATCGTCAACGCCGTGAACTTCATTGATGGTCTGGACGGTCTGGCGGCCGGAGTCGTGGGGATTGGTGCAGCCGTGTTCTTCGGGTATTCCTACCTGCTGTCACGCCAGCTTGGTGCACAGTCATATGCGACAACCGCGTCACTGATCGTGATTGCACTGGTCGGGATCTGTGCCGGGTTCTTGTGGTACAACTATCACCCCTCGTCCATCATGATGGGCGGGGGAGCTGAGACGCTGGGATTGATTCTGGCTGCCTCCGGTGTCATCGTCACCGGCCAGATCGACCCCAACGTGCTGGAGCGAAGCCAGATCATCGCCGGTCTCATGCCGATTATTTTGCCCCTGGCTGTGATCGTCGTCCCCATCGGAGATCTGATGGTGACGGCAGTTCGACGCATGATGCGTGGGAAGAGCCCATTCCACGCCGACCGCTCCCACTTCCACGATCGCCTATTGGCACGAGGACGTTCCCATCGCGCCGTTGTCATGATTTTGTATTTATGGACGGCGATCATTTCAACTGCCGCGTTGTCCTTGCTGCTGGTTGAATGGAATCGGACAGTGATGATTTTTGTGCCGCTGATTGTCCTGGCCACGATCCTGACCGCATCTGAATTCCCGTGGAAGATATCAGCGCGCGCACGCCCGCCACAGTCCGAGGCAGATGCGCCCGACCCGAGATCCGAAAGGTAGCCATGTCACTCGACCATGACCACACGCCCACCCGCGCAGCTACTCAGCCAGCGATGAATCGCGCCATGACAGCGCTGCGCCGGTTCATAGTGCTTGCAGGCGTCGTGATGACAGGCGGGGTCCTGGTGTGCTGGGCGTTGATGTCAACGGTCGGCTGGGCGACCGCGCTGGTCAGCATCCTAGTTGTGGCAGTCCTGTGCGCCGCCGAATTCGTTGCACTGCCGCGCATGGTCGCGCAGGGACCGAATCTGTTCCTGGCGTGGATCGGCGGGGGATATTTGCTCAAGCTTGTGGCAGTGGCGGTCGCGCTCTTGGCATCGCGCCCCCTGGGGCTCAATCACCGCGTTGTCGCGATGACAGTAATCGTGACAATCCTCTCATTGATGGTGATTGAACTCGTGATTTTGATGCGTACACGCATCCCCACGGTAGTCCCAGTTGCGACGCAATCCGGTCAAGTGGCGCAAACTCGCGACCACTCCCGCACGCGGTTAGGTGAGCACGATCCGGGTGCTGACACCTCAATGTGACGTTTGTCCCGCGTATCAGGTAGTTTTGGCACTAAAGAGGGTCTGAACCCTGTTAGAGTAGGGACGCTGCAACGCTCGTGACACCACGTGTCGGCTAGCCTGTAGAGCAGTGCATGCGGATCGAAAGGAGGCCGTCCTCGGCGATGTCAACGACCCAGGTGTCCACACAGGTCACGTCACGCTCCGCTGAGCCCAGGCGACGTAACCTTCCGCTCTGGTACTGGATTGTCACGGCAGGTCTGGTTCTTCTGATAGCTCTGACAGCTATCCCTGCGCTGCGCAGCCATCCCCACAGTCCCGGTGTGACAGATTTCTTCCCGCCATCACTGTTCGGACCTGAACACGGTACGGTGGTCAACCGCCTGACACTGGCACGTATCATTGCTGCGGTGCTGATCTGCGCTCTGTTTGTTGCGGGCGCAATGAGGGCGAAGATCGTCCCCACTCGCTTCCAGCAACTGATTGAAGCATGCGCCCTGTTTATCCGCGATTCGATCTCCATCCCGATGTTGGGGGAGAAGCGAGGGCGACAGTACGCGCCACTGATCGGCGTCTTTTTCTTCGGCGTGATCGCAATGAACATCACCGGTATCGTTCCCGGTATCAACATTGCCGCCTCGTCGGTAATCGCTGTGCCGCTGGTGTTCGCAATCTTCTCCTACGTGTCGTTCATCTGGGCGGGTATCCGTACCCGCGGTGTCGGCACGTTCTTTGCTGAGCAGCTCTTGCCGAAGGGACTCCCTAAGCCGGTTTACCTGCTGATCACTCCCATCGAGTTTTTCTCAACATTCATTGTCCGCCCCGCAACGCTGGCGATCCGACTCCTGTGCAACATGATGTCGGGACACCTGTTGCTCGCATTGACGTTCTTCGGGACGTCAGCCCTGCTGGCGGCGGCAGGCTCGCTCAAAGCTCTGGCGGCCGTCACATTCGCGGCAGCCATTGCAATGACGCTTTTCGAGATCTTCGTCGCCTTCCTGCAGGCCTACATTTTTGCCACGCTGACTGCTGTCTACATCAAGTTGTCGGTGGAATCCCATTAGTCAAATACACAGCCGCTTGGCACACACAGAAAAGGAAGAATCCATGACCGGAACAATCGCCTACATCGGCTACGGAATTGCAACCCTCGGACCTGCTTTGGGTATTGGCATGCTGGTGGGCAAGACCCAGGAAGCAACCGCCCGTCAGCCTGAGGTTGCCGGCCGTCTGTTCACCAACATGATCATCGGTGCCGCACTTGTCGAAGCCCTCGGCTTGATCGGCTTCGCAATGCCCTTCGTCGTTCAGTGATATTCATGTTGCCAATGCAAGAAGCAGGAGATGCGGCGGCTGGGACGAGCGTCCTCGTCCCACCAGTGGCCGAAGTCTTTCTGTCTGCCATCATTTTGCTGGGAATCTGGCTTGTCATCGGCAAGTTCGCTCTTCCCCGCATCTACGCGATGATGGATGAGCGCGAGGAGCGCATCGAGGCCGGTCTGCATGCTGCTGAACAGGCACGTGAAGACCGTGCACTTGCTGAACGCGAACGCGAAGAGGCGTTGGCGCAGGCCAACGTTGAGGCTCATTCCATTCGCGAGCAGGCAAATGCTGACGCGAAACGCATCAGGTCTCAGGCTCGCGAATCGGCCCAGGAAGAAGCCGCCCGCATTCAGGAGAACGCTCAGCGCCAGATTCAGGCTGAACGCCAGTCAGCAGTGGTTTCGCTGCGCTCGGACATTGGTGAGCTGGCAACCCAGCTGGCCGAACGCATCGTCTCGGAGCAGCTCAGGGATCAGGATCTGTCACATCGGGTGATGGACCGCTTCCTCGATGACCTTGATGACATGTCGTTGAGCACAGCTGCGTCGACCTCCGCACAGCCGCAAGGAACGAACGCATAATGCGCAGATCAAGCCGCATGAGTGTCGATGCCGCACAGTCAGTTGTGTCGCGCATCTTGTCGCCCACGTCCTCTGAAACTGACCAGGGACTGCGTGTGGCGGAAGAGCTCTTCGCTATCGCAGATATGGTCAGGGACGATTCACGCCTGGGTCGCTCATTGACCGATCCGGCGCGCGCTCGTGAGGACAAGGTGCGTCTGGCTGACGACTTGTTCGCCGCCACGGTCACCTCTCAGACGCTCGAGGTGATTCACACTCTCGTCGAGGGCGAGTGGTCATCGTCCAGTGACATTATCGAGGGTCTGGAGCAGGTGGGTATTCACGCTCTTCTGCGTGACGCAAAGTCTCATGACGGCTTGGACCGGGTTCTGTCCGAATTGTCCGACATTCACCAGGTCCTCCTGTCCAACCGGGAGCTGCGCACGCAGCTGTCGGTGCTGGGGCGTGGATCATCTGACGATCGGGCAGCTCTGGTGGAAAAGATTTTCGGACCTCACGTCAGCGCATGGACTCTGCGGATTGTGCGCCGCCAGGTCGGACGGCTCAACAAAGGACAGCTGATGTCGCATCTGCGCCATATCGCGCAGGACGCAGCGTCCCTGAAAGACGAAAACCTGGTGTCCGTCATCAGTGCCGGCCCGTTGACAGATACTCAGATGCATCGCCTCCAGACGATGCTCAACGCGAAACTGGGCGAAACGGTCAGCATCGACATGACATACGATCCCTCCCTGATCGGAGGATTCCGAATCATTTCCGGCGACCTCGTCATAGATTCATCGATAGCAACGCGACTACGACAGTTGCACCAATCCCTCGCGCACTGATAGATGATGGCGCACCACAATACACAGACAAAGGAAACGCTCAATGGCTGAACTCTCGATTAGCTCCGAAGAGATCCGCTCGGCTCTCGATTCTTTTGTGGACTCCTACAAGCCCACTCAAGCGGCAGTCGAAGAAGTCGGACACGTCACCGAAACGGCCGACGGCATTGCCCGCGTGGAAGGCCTGCCCGGTGCAATGGCAAACGAGCTTCTTCGCTTTGAAGACGGCACGCTTGGCGTGGCCATGAACCTCGACGTGCGCGAAATTGGTGCCGTTCTGCTGGGTGATTTCAGCGGCATTGAAGAAGGCCAGCCGGTTCACCGCACAGGTGACGTTCTGTCTGTGCCGGTTGGTGACGGATACCTGGGGCGCACCGTTGACCCCCTCGGCAATCCGATCGACGGTCTGGGCGAGATCCAGGATCTGACGGGTCGACGCGCCCTCGAACTTCAGGCACCCGGCGTGATGATGCGTCGTTCGGTCCACGAGCCGCTCCAGACCGGTCTGAAAGCTATCGACTCGATGATTCCGATCGGACGTGGCCAGCGTCAGCTGATCATCGGTGACCGTCAGACAGGTAAGACCACCATCGCGATCGACACGATCATGAACCAGCGTGATAACTGGCTGTCGGGCGATCCGAGCAAGCAGGTGCGCTGCATCTACGTGGCGGTTGGCCAGAAGGGTTCGACGATCGCATCGGTGCGCTCCACACTGGAAGAAAACGGGGCGATGGACTACACCACCATCATTGCCTCACCGGCATCCGACCCCGCAGGCTTTAAGTACCTTGCGCCCTACACCGGATCCGCTATCGGACAGCACTGGATGTACGAGGGCAAGCACGTCCTCATCGTGTTCGATGACCTGTCCAAGCAGGCCGAGGCCTACCGAGCCGTGTCCCTTCTGCTGCGTCGCCCACCGGGGCGTGAAGCATACCCCGGCGACGTGTTCTACCTGCATTCACGTCTGCTGGAACGTTGCGCCAAACTCTCCGATGAACTGGGCGGCGGATCGATGACGGGTCTTCCCATCATCGAAACGAAAGCGAACGACGTATCGGCCTACATTCCGACCAACGTCATTTCAATCACCGACGGCCAGATCTTCCTGCAGTCGAATCTGTTCAACTCGAACCAGCGCCCTGCAGTCGACGTCGGTATCTCGGTGTCCCGCGTGGGTGGCGACGCTCAGATCAAGGCCATGAAGAAAGTGGCGGGCACGCTGAAACTGACGCTGGCCCAGTACCGTTCGATGGCGGCGTTCGCAATGTTCGCTTCCGACCTTGACGCCACGACCCGTTCACAGTTGACTCGTGGTGAGCGTCTGATGGAACTGCTCAAGCAGCCGCAGTCCACGCCGTACCCCGTGGAAGAACAGGTCGCATCGATCTGGGTGGGCACGCACGGCTACCTCGACAAGTTGGACGTGTCTGACGTGAGTTCCTACGAGCATCAGCTTCTGGACTACCTGCGCTCACACTCCGACGTGCTGACCACGATCCGCGAGACTGGCGTGCTGGATGATGACACGGAGAATGCTCTGCGTGAGGCCGCAGAGAAGTTCACGCAGCAGTGGCTGAGCGCGCAGCCAGGTGAGAACCTGGAGGACGGCGAGGTTGAAGCTGAACATTCACGTGAAGAGATTGTCCGTCGTCGCCGTGAGAAGAAGGCCTGATCGATGGCTGGTCAGCAGAGGATCTACAAGCAGCGCATTGCGTCTACGCAAACGCTGAGCAAGGTCTTCCGCGCCATGGAGATGATTGCAGCCTCCAGGATCGGCGCGGCGCGTCGCGATGCGACCGAAGTGGGACCCTACGAGCAGGCGATCACGCAGGCTGTGGCCTCAGTTGCCATCCACACGGATATGGGGCACCCGCTGACCGACGTGCGAAACGACACGCCTCGCGTGGCCGTGCTGGTGGTCGCTTCTGACCGAGGCATGGCGGGTGCCTATTCAGCGACAATTCTGCGTGAAACAGAGCACCTGGTCACCACGCTGCGCGAAGAAGGGAAGACCCCGATCCTGTATACCTGCGGGCGTCGCGCCAAGAATTACTTCAGCTTCCGTGGCGCTGAGATCGAGCGTTCGTGGGAAGGTGAATCGGACGAACCCAGCCTGGAGATGACGCACAGCATCGCCGAGGAACTGCTGAAGCGGTTCCTGGATGAGGACAGGATGACCGGCGTGTCCGAGGTTCACCTGGTCTACACGCGATTCAGGAACATGATGAGTCAGATCCCTCAGGTCAGGCAGATGCTGCCGCTGACTGTCGTGGATGCCTACGGTGAAGGCGAGACAAATGAAGTCGATCCGGTAAAGGACGACGGATCGCTGCTTTTCCCTGAATACGAATTCATCCCGTCTGCGCGCGACGTCCTCGATGCTTTGCTACCGCTTTATGTGGAAAGCCGCATCCGCAACGTTCTGCTTCAAGCCGCCGCATCGGAACTGGCGTCGCGTCAGCGAGCGATGCACACGGCAACCGACAACGCTGAAGAATTGATTACGAAGTACACGCGTTTGGCGAATTCGGCCCGCCAGGCGGAGATCACGCAGGAAATTAGTGAGATCGTGGGCGGGGCCGACGCCTTGGCTAACGGCTGAGCCCACATGATGGAGAAGATGACCATGACAGAATCACCAGAAACCGGCGAAGGCCGAGTTGCCCGCGTCGTCGGCCCCGTTGTCGACGTCGAGTTTCCGCCTGACCGGATCCCGGCCCTCTACAACGCACTGCAGGTGGATGTGGAGCTGCCTGACCAGGGCGAAGGATCCGAATCATTCGTCATGACGCTGGAAGTCGCACAGCACTTGGGTGACAACCTGGTTCGCACAATCGCACTCAAGCCGACTGACGGCCTGGTGCGCGGTGCCCGCGTGCGCGACACCGGCGGCCCCATCACTGTCCCGGTCGGTGACGTCACCAAGGGACACGTCTTCAACGTGATCGGTGAACCGCTCAACCTCAAAGATGGCGAACAGCTCGAAATCACAGAGCGCTGGCCTATTCACCGTCAACCACCTGCATTCGATCAGCTTGAGCCACGCACCAAGATGTTCGAAACGGGCATCAAGGTGATCGACCTGCTTACCCCCTATGTGCAGGGCGGCAAGATCGGCCTGTTCGGCGGCGCAGGCGTGGGCAAGACCGTGCTGATTCAGGAAATGATTCAGCGTGTTGCTCAGGATCACGGCGGCGTGTCCGTGTTCGCCGGTGTGGGCGAACGTACCCGTGAAGGCAACGACCTGATTCACGAAATGGCTGATGCAGGCGTCTTCGACAAGACCGCACTGGTCTTTGGCCAGATGGACGAGCCGCCGGGGACCAGGTTGCGTATCGCGCTGACCGGTCTGACGATGGCGGAATACTTCCGCGATGTACAAAACCAGGACGTGCTGCTGTTCATCGACAACATCTTCCGTTTCACTCAGGCAGGTTCCGAGGTGTCCACCCTGCTGGGCCGTATGCCCTCGGCCGTGGGTTACCAGCCGAATCTGGCGGACGAGATGGGCCAGCTTCAAGAGCGCATCACCTCTGCCGGTGGTCACTCCATTACCTCGCTGCAGGCCATCTACGTGCCAGCCGATGACTACACGGACCCCGCGCCGGCTACCACGTTCGCGCACCTGGATGCGACCACGGAACTGTCCCGTGAGATCGCGTCGAAGGGTCTGTACCCGGCGGTTGACCCGCTGTCATCGACCAGCCGTCTGCTTGACCCGGCTGCGATCGGCCAGGAACACTACGATGTGGCAATCCACGTCAAGGCCATCTTGCAGAAGAACAAGGAGCTGCAGGACATCATCGCCATTCTGGGTGTCGACGAATTGTCCGAGGAAGACAAGGTCACGGTTGCGCGTGCACGTCGAATCGAACAGTTCCTGTCACAGAACATCTATATGGCTGAAAAGTTCACCGGCCAGCCAGGCTCCACCGTTCCGCTGTCAGAAACCATCGAAGCCTTCAAGCGCATTGCCGAGGGCTACTACGACAAGGTTCCTGAGCAGGCATTCTTCAATATCGGCGGCATTGAGGATCTGGAGCGCAAGTGGCACGAACTTGAGGCAGAATCCTGATGGCCGAGACAGGGGCGCTGAGCGTCAAAATCGTGACGAAGCGAGGCCTGTCCTGGCAGGGAGCTGCGCAGTATGTGCAGGTCCCAGTCGAAGACGGCTCGCTGGGCATTTTGCCTCATCGTCAACCATTGTTGGCTAGATTGAAAGAAGGTCCCGTCATTCTCACCATTGGCGACGACACGAAGACATTTCCGGTAGCCGGCGGATTCGTCTCCGTGGATTCTGACGTTGTCACCGTTGTTGCAGAAGGCATGGAGTCCTGAGAACACTGAGAACTACGTCCGTGATGAGCATTCATCACGGACGTAGGCGATATTACTGCATGGAAGGAGCTACAGCATCATGAACACTGCGTTGGTGTGGGCGCTGTGGCTCATCGTCATACTCGCCGTCATCGCTATGCTGATCGTCGGCTATATCAATGTGCGTGCCCGCCGGCTGGACACCTACCTGGGATCGTTTAGATGCTGGGCGCGCCGAGACTCTCAGTCCGGCTGGACAGCCGGAGTCGCCCATTACGGAGTCGAAACCCTCACCTGGTACCGCCTGGTGGGGTTTTCCATGCGGCCGGTTTTCTCAATGCCTCGACGTACCCTTGAAGTCTCAGCGCCCGACACTCGCTCTGTTGACGGAACCATGATCGAAGTGCATCTGGTCTCCGGTGATGATCGCTGGCAGGTGGCGATGGCCGCATCCAGTTACAACGGCCTGGTGTCATGGGCAGAATCTGGCCCTCCGCGTTCCTCGCAATCGTCCATCGACTAAAACGAGCAAAAAGGCAGGCACGCTTTCGTGCGTATCGTAGTAGCAACATGTTCAGTTGATTATTCAGGCCGGCTAACCGCGCACCTGGACAAAGCCCCGCGCGTCATCATGCTGAAGGCAGACGGCTCGGTCCTGGTTCACTCCGATGGCGGCTCCTATAAGCCGCTGAACTGGATGAGCGCCCCGTGCCATATGCGCATCGATGAGCCCAGCACCGATGAAACGGATCTAGGCGTGAGCGAGGTGTGGACTGTTCAGGCCGCCAAGTCTGACGACCAGCTGCTCATCCGTATTTTCGACGTTCTCCACGACGTCAACGAGGACCTCGGCGTGGATCCGGGCCTCATTAAGGACGGCGTGGAAGCCCATCTGCAGGCTCTGCTGGCTGAACAGGTGCCCTTGATCCTGGGAACGGGATACTCGCTGGTT
The DNA here is from genome assembly GCF_056590235.1 of Pauljensenia sp. C0170B4. Taxonomy (NCBI): domain Bacteria; kingdom Bacillati; phylum Actinomycetota; class Actinomycetes; order Actinomycetales; family Actinomycetaceae; genus Pauljensenia; species Pauljensenia sp. C0170B4. Next base: position 157,859 of record NZ_JBWPVS010000005.1, read on the forward strand.
CGCAGAGAATATCCCACGCCAATCGGGCCGGTGGATATGCTGGTGCGCGACGAACACAATGTTCCCATCGCTATCGAGGTGAAGCGACGCGGTGGCGTCGACGGAGTGGAACAGCTCACTCGCTACCTGTCGCTACTGGCCAGAGATCCCCTGCTTTCTGACATTCGCGGCATTTTCGCTGCTCAGGAGGTCACGCGGCAGGCACGCACACTGGCAGAAGACAGAGGAATCCACGTAGTCGTACTCGACTACGACGCAATGCGAGGCGTCGATGACGCAGAATCTCGCCTGTTCTAGGAAAAGAGAGACCATGACGGATCAGACTGATCAATCCACTTCACTCGTTGCTCTTCGAGGACGGGTCGTCACACCGGATACGGTGATCGACGATGGGGTAGTGGCGTGGAACCGCGACACCATTATCTGGGTCGGTGACGCGGCGGCGCAGGAGGCCCCCTCGTCAATTCGTGAACAACTCAATGATCTGAAGCCGAGCGATGACATCATCATCCCTGGCCTCGTCGACGTGCACTGCCACGGCGGTGGTGGCGAATCGTTCCCGAACGCGCAGACCCCCGAGCAAGCGATGACGGCTGTTACCGAGCACCGCGCTCACGGGACGACCTCCCTTGTTGCATCGCTGGTGACTGCTGACGCGCAGACCCTCAAGGAACGTGCTGCCATGCTCGCCACGCTGGCCGATCGAGGGGAGCTGGCTGGAATCCACTTTGAAGGTCCGTTCGTGTCTCATGAGCGCTGTGGCGCGCAGGACCCACAGTTCATCTGCGACCCGGATCCCGTGCTGACAGCTGAACTGCTGGACGTGGCTGGCGGGCACGCGGTGACCATGACCGTGGCGCCGGAGAAACCGCACGCCAGCGGTGAGGGATCAGTGGCTGAAGTACTGCGCGAGGGGGGTGCTCTGCCATCGTGGGGGCATACGGATGCAGAGCCGGACGACGTTCAAGCCGTCTTTGAGGACGCCCGAGGACGCTACGCTGATCAGCTGAAAGACCCGGACCATACACGTCCCCTGGCGACGGTGACGCACCTGTTTAACGGCATGAAGCCGATGCACCACCGCGATCCCGGTTCCATTGCAGAGTTCCTTGCAGCGGGTGCGCGAGGTGATGCGGTCGTGGAGATGATCTGTGATGGTGTGCATGTCAATCCCACGCTGGTGCGCTGTGTGTACGAGGTTCTCGGACGGTCGCGCTGCGTCTTCATCACTGATGCGATGGCTGCTGCCGGAATGGCGGATGGCAGCTACCAGCTTGGGCCTCAGGCTGTGACGGTAACTGATGGGATTGCTCGTCTGACTGATGGCGGAGCGATCGCCGGTGGAACAGCTCACCTGCTCGATTGCGTGCGCGTCGCAGTGGGCGCTGGAATTCCGCTGGTCGATGCGGTATTTATGGCATCTGCTCAAGGTGCCAGAATCCTTGGCGATGAGACGGTGGGGGCACTCGAAGTCGGCAAGCGTGCTGACGTGGTCTGTCTGGATTCTGAGCTGCACCCCTTGCGCGTGTGGCGCGCGGGTGTCGTGTGCGATAGGAATAAGTAAGAGCGGCAAGACGACGTAGGCGGCCAGAGGAGCGATCACGACATGGGGCGGGGCAGACGGTCACGAAAACGACCTTGGGGCGGCGAACATCCGCGCCTCGATATGAGTCGTCTGGCCTCCATGCCGCATAGTGCCGAGGGGCCTGGTGGGCTGCACTATCAGGTGTCGTACGTGTCGGGATCGCAGAAGACGTACACGTGTCCTGGTTGTGTCCATCCGATTGCTCCTGGCACACCTCATGTGGTCGCGTGGCCCGAAGAAGCACCCTTTGGATGGGATCAGGGGGTGGAAGCCAGACGCCATTGGCACCGGCATTGCTGGGAGCACCGGCTTCGGCCCCTCTGAGCCTGACTTGTTGGGCCTGTCTCGTGAGCCCGTCAGGCACTGCCCTTTTCGACTCTGCGATATGATGGATTATTACCATCGGTTCTGCGCTCACATCAACGGGCACTGTATTGTGAATGACATACGAGGAATTTTTGCGGAGGAGCGGACACTGTGAGTGGTATCAGACGTTACGCCAGCGCTTTAGCCGTTGCAGCAGTGGCTCTTGTTGCTGGCATCATCGGCATTTTAACACTGACCGTCTGGGCACCTGGACAGCACATTGAGGCCAAGGCTGACCCAGATCAGCCCTATGTGATGACGCGTGCGCGTGTGCTCCCTTTGAAAGCAGAAGACGTGACAGTGACCGTCGAAGCTGCCGATGCGTCGACGCCCGTCAGTGTCGTGGTTGGATCCACTCCTGATGTGATCGGGTGGCTCGGTGACGAGGCTTATACCGAAGTTGTGGGCCTGGAAGCTGGTATGACACAGCTGAAAGTAACCGACCATGCGGAAACGGATGCGAATCAGGCGCAATCGTCGGATGTGGCTGATGGCGAGCAATCCGCAGCTGCTCCTCAGTCAACGGCCGATGGTCAGGCACAGTCCGAAGCCCAGACTGCCAAGGAAGAAGCTCAGTCGGGGGCCTCGATTGCGAACCCGTTGGATAATGACATGTGGTTGGATCAGGCAGCCGGCCAGGGGAGCGCGTCGCTCACACTGAAAGCCGTTCCTGACACGGTGTCCGTACTGGCCACGACAGACGGTTCGAAAGCCCCGACATTGACGTTGACATGGCCGGTTGAGCGCACCAATATCGCAGCGATCGCCGTGTGGCTTTTGACCATTGTCCTGGCACTGATCGCCGCAGTCATGGCGGTCATCATCTGGCGCAACCAGCGTCGCCGCGCGGCACGTGCCGACGAGCTGAAGTCTCGTGACCAGGCTGATACCACCGACACCGCCCTGATCGACATCTCCCAGATGCCAGACGCCGAGGAAGCTTCTGACGAGGCAGACGATGAGGGTGACGTGTCGCAAGCTGAGGACGGTACTCATGAAGCAGACGAGGCTGAGTCGATTGATGTCAGCGAGCCGGTCCCGGTAGCCGACCTGACAGATGAAGCTGACGGCTTGCCTGAGGAGCAAGCCCACCGGGAAGAACACGATCACTGTGAAAAGGTGAAACGCTCCGAAGAGGCGGACCAGTACGAAGAAGCGGAAGAGCCGGAAGAACTTGCTGAATCCGCTGAACCTGTCGAGCCGGCCATGAACGGCGAAGCTGAAGACCTCGTCGAACAGAAACAGGCTGCCGAACCCGCTGAGTCGGAGGAAGCTGTAGAACCGGCTGAGCTTGCTGAGCCGGCTGAGACTGCAAAGCCAGCCGAACCAGTCGAACATTCGGCCCCCACCGATTCGGGTGTCATTGACATGTCCTTGGCTCGTGTACCGATGGTCTTCCCGACGCGACGCGCATTACGCGAAGCGCGCTCCCGCGGCGAAGAATCGGTGAATATCGATGGTCACGAATTCAACACTGGCCTCATCCCGATCGTCCCGTTGGCGCACCAAGCAGACAGCGGCGACACCCTCGTACGTCAGACAGACGGCGACCGTGCGGAAAACGAAGCCGATCATGTGAGCGGCACTGGCCACGCGAGCCGAACCGACCGTTCACAGGACGGCGACGATCCACGGGGCGACGATACACAAGCTGACGCCGAACGACCTCAGGACACTGGCCGTTCCCAAAAGGGCGCATGGACGTCCATCATGTCGAACTGGCTGCATCGTGACGGAACAGGACCGACCAAGGAGGAACAGTGATACGCCGCCGCATCTGCGCTGCCGTGGTGATGCTCGCATCACTGTCGATGGTCAGCGCCTGCTCGTCAGGAGAAATAGAAGTACCGGCCACTGAACAGCCAGCGTCCGGCGCAAGCGGTGCGGCCAACCTGGATGCCAACCGCATCAACACGATCCTCGGACATATCCAGGCCGCACTCGACCAAGCCAGTGACGAAGGCACGACCGAAGCCCTTTCCGGACGCGTCAAAGACCCGGCTCTGCGCATGCGCGGTGCACAGTTCGTGCTCGCCAAAGCCAAGGACACCACGGTGCCGCAGCTGAGTCTCACCGGGGAAATGGTGACATCGACCAACTCAACGACGTGGCCGCGAATGTTCCTGGACATCGAGCAAAGCTCGGACGGGGAACTGCCGATTGTTTACGTCATCACTCAGCAGGATGCGCGCTCCAATTACGAACTGGAGAACTGGGCGCGCCTTCTGGGCGGCTCAGAATTCACGACAGCCCCACTGGAGACGGGTGCAGCATACGTACCTGCCGATGCCGACGGCTTCATCATGACGCCCAGCGAAGCAGTGGAAAAATACGTCGAAATGCTCAATTCTGGCACCGCCGGATCCGACATGTTCGCAGAAGACGAGTATGCGCGCTCGCACTTCGACGAGATCGCATCGCTCGGACAATCCGTGCAGGCCGCCGGTACCGTCACGGCTCACGCACAGACGGAGGGATTGCCGATCTCAGGAATCGTCTTGAACAACGGATCAGCCCTCGTGTCCGCATCGTTCGCAATGACGCACACCTATCAGCGCACGGTTGCCAGATCCACCATGCAGCTGGGCGGCTCCCCTGCGGCTATTAACGAGGGAGACCCCAAGGTTATCGGATCGGCATCTGCAAAATACCTGGTCTCGGTTTTGATTGAGCTGCCGCAGGCCGGATCCGATCAGAAAGCTCGCGTCATTGGCGCTGAACGTGTGATCGAGCAGGTCACGCGCGACGATTCAACCAAACCCGAAGGAGAATAAGTGGCAGTGAGTGATCCATCAATGGCGCAGCACAATTCGCAGCGGGAACCAGCCTCGCGTGCAGCGCACAGCGCGGAGGCCTCCGAACAGTCCCACGTGCAGCGTCAGGTCGCCGATTCTCACGGTGCCGTTGACCTGTCCGCTTCGGGCGTCCCTGCTGCTCCTGTCGACGGTGATGCCGGGGTGCAACTGAACGTGCCTTTGATTCGCGACTGCGATGACGCTCAGTTCGAGGACATCATGGCAACGTCACGCACAGTTCCCGTGCTGATGGCGTTGTGGTCATCACGCTCCTTGGAGTCATCGTCCTTTCTGTCCATGCTGGAGGAGATCGTCCGCGAAAGGAGCGGCGCCTTCCAGTTGGTGAAGATCGAGGTGGAGAAAGCTCCGGGCATCACTCGCGCACTTCAGGTGCAGGCCTTGCCGACGGTGTGTGCACTGATCGGTGGGCGCCCGATCCCGCTCTTCCAGGGAAATGCGATTAAAGAACAGGTCGTGCCGGTCCTGGATGAACTGTTGACGGCAGCCCAGCAGATGGGGGTTACGGGCCGCGTCGCAGTCAGCGGGGAGGACGTGAAGGCGCCCGTACCGCCTGAACACCAGCATGCGTTGGACCTGGAAGAATCAGGTGACCTCGACGGCGCGATCGCGGCGTGGGAGAAGATCGTGGAGCGCAATGCGCGCGACCACGATGCTGAGGCCCAGTTGGCGCGCGTGCGTCTGCTTGAGCGCGGCACGGCTGGGAATGCGGATAACGACCTGGATCATGCTGATGAGCTGTTTAACGCCGGCCAGCACGCTCAGGCCTTCGACGTTCTGATCAGCGCTTTGGAGCACAGCACCGATGATGACAGGCGTGAAGAGCTGCGCACACGCATCTTGGACTTGTTCCGCGTGGCCGGATCCTCACCGGAAGTCAACGCTGCCCGTCGCAGGCTGGCAACCGCTCTCATGATCTAGAGGCTGGTGTGGGGTCGCACCGTAGGTGCCAGCGCGAACCGATTCGACCGCGCGTCGGGGCAGTCTAGTGCTCGCCGGCGACGCTGCGCCATACGTGCAGGGCTCGTTCATCAAATAAGCAGAACACGATCCTGATTGCGTGCTCGTCCTGTTCGCTTTCATAGGTGCGAGCCGCCTCTATGCCGATACTCGCAACCTGTTCCATATCCCAGCCGTACACTCCTGCTGAAATTGCAGGGAACGCTACGGAGCGTGCACTGATGTCCTCGGCAACCCGCAGACTCGATGTGAAGCAGGAGCGTAGCAGATCCGGGTCAGTCTGCCCGCGATGCCGGTTAGGTCCGACAGTGTGGATTACCCAGCGCGCCGGCAGTCTGAAACCCTCAGTCGCTACAGCGTGCCCCACGGGAAGACCATCAGGGAACTGGCTGGCACGCACTTTCTTGCAGGCGGCGAGCAGGTCGGGCCCAGCTCCGCGGTGAATTGCCCCATCCACGCCGCCACCACCCAGCAGTGACGAGTTCGCAGCGTTGACAATGGCATCCACCTCAAGTGTTGTGATGTCGCCGCTGATCAGTTCCATCATTGCTCGCATATCTCACGGGCGGTTGAGCGAGCAGGCAGGAATTGCTGCCCGTCCGCTCAGCCGTCCGTGTCTAGTTCTCAGATGTGACAGGACGCAGCCAGAGCGCACCCAGCGGCGGCACGCGCAGCTCAGCCGATGCTGGCCGGCCGTTCCATGGAACATCTTCAGCGATGACCGGCCCCATGTTGATCACACCGGATCCGCCGAACTCTTCGCTGTCAGTGTTGAGGATTTCCTCCCACTGGCCGCTGAACGGCAGTCCCACGCGGTAGCCCTCGTGAGGCGTGCCGGCAAAGTTCGTGACGCAGACAAGGAGGTGCTGCTTGTGATCGGAGCCCATCCCCTTGCGGATATGGGAGATCACGTTGTGATCGCCGTCTGACGCGTCGATCCACTCAAAGCCCGTGTAGTCGTCGTCCCACAGCGCGGGCTCGTCGCGATAGATCCTGTTGAGAGCCGACACCAGCGACAGCAACCCGGAATGCAGATCGTCATCGAGCAGCCACCAATCCAGAGAATGCTGCTCGGTCCATTCCTGTTCCTGCCCAAATTCCTGTCCCATGAACAGCAGTTGTTTGCCAGGATGCGACCACTGGTAGGCGTACAGTGCGCGAAGCGAGGCCATCTTCTGCCACTTATCACCGGGCATCTTCGAAACGAGCGAGCCTTTGCCGTGAACGACCTCATCATGGGACAGCGGCAGAATGTAGTTCTCGGAGAATGCGTACACCAACGAGAACGTGAGTTCACCGTGGTGCCAGCGACGGTTGACAGGGTCTTCCTGCATGTACCGCAGCGTGTCGTTCATCCAGCCCATATTCCACTTCATGCCGAACCCCAGGCCGCCTCCTGACGTTGGCGCGGTCACGCCGGGCCACGCTGTTGACTCTTCAGCCACCATTACGATGCCGGGGTGACGCCTGTAGGCAGTTGCGTTGGCTTCCTGCAGGAACTGGATGGCTTCCAGGTGTTCGCGACCGCCGTACTGATTCGGCCGCCACTGGCCTTCCTTGCGTGAATAATCCAGATACAGCATGGAGGCCACCGCATCGACACGCAAGCCATCGACGTGGAACTCCTCGAGCCAGTACAGCGCGTTGGCAACCAGGAAGTTGCGCACCTCCCGACGCCCGAAGTTGAAGACGTACGTTCCCCAATCCGGATGTTCACCACGCAACGGATCGGGATCCTCGTACAGGGGAGTGCCGTCGAAACGGGCAAGCGCCCAGTCATCCTTCGGGAAGTGGGCTGGCACCCAGTCCAGGATGACGCCGATACCTGCCTGGTGGAGGCGGTCCACCAGATAACGGAAGTCGTCGGGCGTGCCGTAGCGTGAGGTCGGCGCGTAGTACGAGGTGACCTGGTAGCCCCACGAACCGCCGAACGGATGTTCAGCCACCGGCATGAATTCGACGTGCGTGAAACCGGCTTCGGTGACGTAGGCGATCAGCTCATCAGCGAGCTGACGGTAGCCCAGCCCCTGTTTCCAGGATCCAATGTGGACTTCGTACACTGACATGGCAGCGGTGTGCGGGGTGGTGTGAGCACGCCTGTCCATCCACTCATCGTCATCCCACCTGTGGAAACGGTCGGTGACAACAGAGGCAGTTGCCGGAGGAATCTCGGTGGCACGTGCCATCGGATCAGCCTTTTGGAACCAGTTACCGCCCGGCCCTCGGATCTCGAATTTGTAGCGCGCTCCCACGCCCACACCTGGGATGAACAGCTCCCACACGCCGGACGATCCCAGTGAGCGCATTGCGCTGGCGGTGCCGTCCCAGTAGTTGAAGTCGCCGACGACGCGCACGGCAGACGCGTTGGGCGCCCATACCGCAAATGCGACGCCCTCGACGTCACCCATCGGGCCGGTGTAGTGAGTCAGATGTGCTCCCAGAACTTTCCACAGTTCTTCGTGTCGTCCCTCGGAAATGAGGTAAATATCCATTTCGCCCAGTGTGGGCAGGAAACGGTAGGGGTCGTCCATCAGTGTCGTCTGGTCACCGTAGGTCACGCGCACTCGGTAGTCGGGAATATCGTCACATTCAAAGACGGCAACCCACACGCCGGATCGTTCGTGAACAGCGTCAACTGTTTGATCGGGCGTGACAATTTGGACGGCGTCGGCCAGATGATGCACCGTGCGGATCGTCACTGACCCGTCACTGAGGTGCGCTCCGAGCACGGCATGAGGCAGGTAGTACTGCCCCTGTGCCACTGTATCAAGGAGGTCTGGATCTTGAGGAATCGGTGAGGCGTTCATGACCTCATTTTCCCATGCACACGGTCACGGCGTGGCCGTTCGGACGGTCGTGGCGTTCTTTCCAACAAACGACCGTCCGATGTGCTCCACGTGTCGACCGGTTTACCGCTCAGCCAGTTCGGTGAGCGCATCGAGGGGAATACTCAGCCAGTCTGGACGCATCCTATGTTCGTAGATCGACTCATAGGCTGCCTTCTCAATGATCAGTGCAGTCATGAGTGCGTCGTCGCGACCCGAGAAATCAGCGTGATACCCCTCAAGGAACGCACGCTGGTGCTGGCTGACCCACTCGTGAGCGACGGCATCGTCAATCGCTGAGTCATCATCGGCAAGGCGTCGTGCCTGAGCCATCGCATAGTCGAAGGAACGCAGCATCCCGGCAACGTCCTTGAGCGGCAGGTCAGGGGCGGTGCGCTCGGCCAGGGGGCGCAGCGGCTCACCCTCGAAGTCCAGAATCTTCCACCCATCATCGCTGAGCAGGGTCTGCCCCAGGTGGTAGTCGCCGTGAATGCGGGTCGCCTGAAGCGGCTCGTCCCATTGTGAGAGCTGGTCCAGCTTGCGGCCCAATGTATCCACGAGTTCGCCGGTCAGGCCAGGGACCTCAGCGTGCGCAGCATCGAGGTTGTTGCGCACCCGCGCAGCGATCTGCGATGGCGTCGGTCCGTCAGCAGTGGGCAGAGCCCTCGCCAGAATCTCATGCATCTGAGCTGTCACGGTACCCAGTGAACGTGCCTGCTCGGTAAGATCTTCACCGCGGGAGGCACCATCGACAAAGAAGACGAAACCGTCGCGCCCATCGCGTACCAGCTCACTGATAATGGTCGCCACACACAGTTCCGATTCCTTCTTGGGCCACGAACGCACGCGTGCCGGGACGGCAACGTAGCCGAAAACGCGTGGCACGTGGTTCCAGTCAGCCTCGCATAGCGCGGTGGGCACCTCAACATCCGGGTGAGCACCCTCCGTGAGCACGCGCAGTACCTTCGCGATGATTCCAGGAGTCTCGTCTGTGGTACCTCGGAAAATAACCGAGGTGTTCGACTGCTCGCCTCCATACACCTGTACCTGGTCACGCATGTCGCGCATGCGTTCAACGGTGTCAGCATCCACCGTTCCAACGGCACGACCCATCGCCAGCCACGTGTCCCAAAATGCCCACACCGACACGCCGTCCAGAATACTCAGGTCACCAATCGATCCGATGGGGTCGCCCTCGTCAACGTCCGTCGCAGGATCGTCGAACGTTTCGGCAACGTCGTCTCCGGCCTGCGGAACGAGAACGAGGGGGACGTTGAGCAGTTGCGAGCCGGCCTGGATGATCAGCAGGCGAACTGACGCTAAATCACCGGAATCGGACTCCGGAGTTCCCGGCGGTTCCAGATAGCCTGAATCGGCATTGAGCTCGCCAATGACCTGCAATGTGCGGTCGCTGGTGCGTGGGAACCATCGCCTCGACGTGAGCCACGGGGCGATCGCTTCCAGGAGTTGAATGGAAGACGGTGCGTTACTCATCTTCTTCCTCACTTTCTGGTTCAAGGAACGTCACGCCCAGCCAGTAAAAGCCGTGGCGCGGCAGCGTGATGTCCACCGTCTCATCGTCACGCACATCCGGGAACGCGTTGCCCGATCCAAGATCGTACAGATGCCAGCCGGCCATGCCGGGCAGGTGGATCTTCGCGGAGTGCGGTTCAGTGGACAGGTTGTTGACGCACAGAATCGTTTCGGATTCGTCTCGGCGCAAGAACGCGAGCACAGCATCGTCAGAGGACCACAGCAGCGTCATGTCACCAAATCCGAACGGCGCGTGCTTGCGGCGCGTGTTCAGCATCTTGCGCGTCCAGTTCAGCATCGAGGTCGGGCGGGTGGCATGCTCGGCCACGTTCACTGCGCGCTGGTCATAGGTCGGTGATGAAATTCCCGGCAGGAACCACTGATCCTGCGGGGCATCGGAAAAGCCCATCGTCGGCGTGTCATCCCACTGCATAGGGGTGCGCACGCCGAAACGGTCAGGCAGATCCACGTTGTCACCCATACCGATCTCATCGCCGTAGAACAGGAACGGGGAACCGGGCAAGGACAGCAGCAGCGCGTAGGCCAGTTCAACCTCGCGGCGCGAGGCATGCAGCAGTGGCATGAGTCGTCGACGGATACCGACATTGGAACGCATGCGCTCTTCAGGGCAGTACCACTCATACATCCTGGCGCGTTCCTCGTCCGTGACCATCTCCAGGGTCAGTTCATCATGATTGCGCAGGAAAACACCCCATTGGCCACCCTTGGGCAGGGGAGGGGTGGCAGCCAGGATTTCGCGCAGCCCGTGTGAGGATTCCTCGCGCAGTGCGGCGAAAATGCGCGGCATGATCGGGAAGTGGAAGCAGATATGGCACTCGGGTGCCTCATCGGTTCCAAAGTAGGCGACAACCTCGTGAGGCGGCTGGTTCGCCTCGGCAATCATGACGGTGCCGGGGAACTCTTCTTCGACCATTGCGCGCAGGTCCGCGATGAACTCGTGCGTGGCCGGGAGGTTCTCGCAGTTCGTACCTTCTTCTTCGAACAGGTAGGGGATGGCATCCAACCTGAAGCCGTCCACACCGGTGGTGCACCAAAAACGCACCACGTCTTTCATGGCTTCGCGCACCGCAGGGTTTTCATAGTTCAGGTCCGGCTGGTGTGAGAAGAAACGATGCCAGAAGAACTGGTGGCGCTCCTCATCCCACGTCCAGTTCGATACTTCCGAGTCCACGAAAATGATGCGCGCGTCGGCGTATTCGTTGGGTCGGTCACGCCAGACGTAGAAATCGCCGTACGGTCCGTTCGGGTCGGAGCGTGAGGACTGGAACCACGGGTGCTGGTCGGACGTGTGGTTCATGACCATGTCCAGCACGATGCGCAGGCCTCGTTCATGTGCGGCTTCCACGAGGGCACGGAAATCATCCATCGTGCCGAAGCGTTCGTCGATGCCCTTGTAATCGGAAATGTCGTAGCCGCCGTCGGCCAGAGGGGAAGGAAAGAACGGGGGCAGCCAGATTGCATCGATACCGAGCCACTTGAGGTAGTCGAGCCGCGAGATCAGGCCGGGAATGTCACCCACGCCGTCGCCGTTGGAGTCCTGGAAAGAGTGGATCAGCAGCTCATAGAAGACTGCGTGGCGGTACCAACTGGGGTCGTCGGCCACAGGGACGAGGGCGGCTTCATCCTCGTGTGGCTGGTCCACCGTCATATTGTGGAATGGTGAGAGTTGCGCGTAACTGCTGGAGGTGGCGGTCGTCGTCTCAGGTGCGGCATCCAGTTCAGCGCGCGATGAATCATCAACGGTCATGGCATCATACTGCCAGTTACGGCGCGCTGATGCACGGTGTGTACGCATTTCATGCCCGGTGAGTGGGACCCGCGGCGCCTGGAGGCGCGCGGTGCATTCTACTGTTGCTGTTCAACCCCAAAGACGTGTCCGATGCGGGTCCACGGGCTCAGCCGCACCACATTCGACGCACCCCAGCGGTACTCCATGCCGTCCAGTTCATCGACAAGGTTCAACCCGCCGCCGTGGCCAGCGTTGAGCAGCTCCATGCCGGGCGCGCTGACATCGAGGTCAACAGAGCCCCACACTTCATGATGCGGATCCAGTGAGACCACCACGATCACCGTGTCCGGGTTCCCATCAGGTGTGAACTGTCCGGGAATGTGCCGTGAGAAGCACAGCAACTGGTCGTTGGATGTACGGTGAATGCTGATCTGGTGAAGCTGCTGCAGGGCACGATGTCGCCCTCGTGCAGTGTTGAGCAGGGTGAGCAACTGAGGAATACCCGTGCGCTCCGCATCCTCCCACCTGCGCGGACGGTACTCGTATTTCTCGTTGTTGATCTGTTCTTCAAAACCGGGGCGCGGTACCGATTCGACCAGCTCGTAGCCGGAGTAGATGCCCCACGTCGGAGCGCCGCATGCGGCCAGAATCGCGCGGATTGCAAACATGGCGGTGCCGCCCTCGGTCATCTGCGGCGTCAAAATATCGTGCGTCGTCGGCCAGAATGTCGGGCGCATCAGGTGCGGTGTCTGCTCGGAGACTTCCTTGAGGTACTCTTCGATCTCCTTCTTATAGGTACGCCACGCGAAGTACGTGTAGGACTGGTCAAAACCGACGGCACCCAGCGTGCGCATCATGGCGGGGCGAGTGAACGCTTCAGCCAGGCAGATCACGTCTGGATATTCGCGATGCAGCGTGTCCATCATGCGTTTCCAGAAGTTCACTGGCTTGGTGTGCGGGTTGTCCACTCGGAAAATCCTCACGCCGTGTGCGATCCACAGGCGGAACAGGTCGTGGATCGCTTCGAACAGGCCTTCAGGATCGTGATCGAAGTTAATGGGGTAGATGTCCTGGTACTTCTTGGGCGGATTCTCCGCATACGCGATGGAGCCGTCGGCTCGCTGCGAGAACCATTCGGGATGGTCCCTGACCCACGGGTGATCCGGTGAACACTGCAGGGCAAAATCGAGTGCGACCTCCATGCCGCGTTCGTATGCGGCAGCGACGAATGCATCGAAATCGTCAAAATCTCCCAGGTCAGGGTGAATCGCGTCGTGGCCCCCTTCATCTGACCCGATGCCGTAGGGGGAACCAGGATCGGTTTCCAGAGCATTCAGCGTATTGTTCTTGCCCTTGCGGAACGTCGTGCCGATGGGGTGAACTGGTGTGAGGTAGATGACATCAAATCCCATCGCGCTGATGCGATCGAGTTCCTCAATTGCGGTGCGCAGTGTGCCTGAGACCCATGTGCCATCAGGGCGCTGGAATGCGCCGGCTGAGCGGGGGAAAATCTCATACCAGGAGCCCACCAGGGCGCGGGTGCGCGCGACATGCAGCGGATAGGCCTCAGTGCGACCGACCAGGTCACGCAGTGGGTACTGACGCACAATGTGGCGCACAGAAGACGATATCCCGGCCGACAGGCGCTGCTGGTTTGATCGGGTGGCATCGCGCATGATGGAGATTGCACTGTGGAGGACGCGCGCATGGGGCTCAGCCAGACCCTGCTGGTCAGAATTGGCCAGTGCCCTCCCTTCGATCATGCGCTCAAACAGGCGTGCGCCCTCTTCCAGCATGAGGTCAGCGTCGATGTCGGCATCGACTTTAATGGTGGCATCATGTCGCCACGTAGCGTAGGGATCTGACCACGTCTGAATGCAAAATGACCAGTTGCCGGGTCGGTCAGGCATCACCCATGCCTCGTAGCGATCCAGACCGGGTGCAATATCCACCATCGGAGCAATCGTGTGGTCATGTCCGTCGGGGTCAATCAGGACCGCTTCGGCCTGATAGGCGTCGTGTCCCTCGCGAAACACCGTTGCGCGAATGGGGAATGGCTCACCGGCGGTCGCCTTGGCTGGAAGTCGCCCGCCTTCCACAACGGGGGAGAGTTCCACCGCGGGGATGCGTGTCACGGTCATGTCGAGTGGTCGAGAAGATTTGTGGCTCACACTGTTAGGGTACTGAATTTGGGAGGCACGTGGGGGACCATGGGTGGTGTGCGCATCGCCAAGAAGAATTCCCATGCCGTATCTTGTGGTCGCATCAAGGCTGAACGTGACTGAGCCATGACACGTTCGAGACCCCACGTGAAACGTCAATGAAATTTTCTCACCATGCATTCAGCGGAGATATTCACCATTCGACGCTGAATGCAGGGACCACTAGACTGCTGTGTGTGAGAATGATTCAGCGCATTACACGCGGGTGCTTCTGCTGCTGCAGCGTGTCTAACTGAAGGGATTGATTACTAGATGTCGTATAGCCTGGCTGATGCAGCCACTTCGCAAGTCCGCTCCTTTTCAGGTCGACCAGCAGATCGCTCCACCCTCATGGAAATGTGGCAGGGCCTTTCTGCGGCAGTTGTTGACCGCGTCGCGAGCGACTGGGATCGTACCAACCGTCTGTATGCAACCAAACGACGGGAACACTATTTCTCGGCCGAATTCCTGATGGGTCGCGCCCTGCTGAATAACCTGTCGAACCTCGGCCTGACGGATGAAGCAGAAAAGATCGTCAATTCTTTTGGCCAGACGCTGTCCGATGTCCTGGAACAGGAACCGGATGCAGCGCTGGGCAACGGTGGCCTCGGGCGACTGGCAGCCTGCTTCCTCGACTCTTGCGCCACACTGGACTACCCGGTGAACGGCTACGGAATCCTGTACCGCTACGGCCTGTTCAAGCAGCTGTTTGAGGACGGCTTCCAGCGTGAACAGCCCGATGCGTGGATGGAGGAGGGCTACCCCTTCATTGTGCGCCGCGAGGAAGAACAGCGCATCATTCACTATGCCGACATGGATGTGCGAGCCATTCCCTACGACATGCCGATCACCGGATACGGCACACGCAACGTGGGAACGCTGCGACTGTGGCGTGCTGAGCCGGTTGAAGAATTCGACTACGACGCGTTCAACTCGCAGCGCTTCACTGACGCCATTGTCGAGCGTGAAGCCGTCGCGGACATTTCACGCGTGCTGTACCCCAATGACTCCACGTTCGAGGGCAAGATCCTGCGCGTGCGCCAGCAGTACTTCTTCTGCGCCGCCTCGCTGCACGACATTGTTGCCAACCATATTGCCCAGCACGAGGGCGACCTGACAACGCTGGCTGATTTCAACGCGATTCAGCTCAACGACACTCACCCGGTTCTGGCCATCCCCGAACTGATGCGAATCCTGCTGGATGAGTACGGCTGGACGTGGGAAGCAGCATGGGACGTCGTCAGTCACACGTTCGCGTACACGAACCACACGGTGCTGGCTGAAGCGCTGGAGAAGTGGGAGACATCGATCTTTGATCGCCTCTTCCCGCGCATCATGGAAATTGTGCGCGAAATCGACCGCCGCTTCCGCATCGACATGACTGAGCGCGGCATCGACGAGGGAACCATCAACTACATGGCTCCGGTCCAGGGCAACATGGTGCACATGGCGTGGATCGCCTGCTATGCGTCGTATTCGATTAACGGTGTGGCCGCGCTGCATACAGAAATTATCAAGCGCGAAACGCTGCGTCAGTGGCATGACATCTGGCCCGAGCGTTTCAATAACAAGACGAACGGTGTGACCCCTCGTCGCTGGCTGCGTCAGTGCAACCCGCGCCTGTCCGCCCTGCTTGACGAGGTGACCGGCTCAGACCAGTGGGTCACCGATCTTGACGTCCTCGCACAGTTCACTGACAGCGTTGACGAGAGTGTTCTGCAGCGACTGATCGACATCAAGCATGACAACAAGGTTGACTTTGCTCAGTGGATCAAGAACCGCCAGGACATTGAGGTCAATCCTGATGCGATCTTCGACGTGCAGATCAAGCGTTTGCACGAGTACAAGCGTCAGCTGATGAATGCGTTCTACATTCTGGACCTGTACTACCGACTCAAGGAGGATCCGTCACTGGACCTGCCGCCGCGCGTGTTCATCTTCGGTGCGAAGGCAGCGCCGGGATATATACGTGCCAAGGCGATCATCAAGCTGATCAACTCAATCGGGGATCTGGTCAACAACGATCCTGACATTGACGGGCGCATCACAGTTATCTTCGTGGAAAACTACAACGTCTCGCCTGCTGAGCACATCATTCCGGCTGCTGACGTGTCTGAGCAGATTTCAACTGCCGGCAAGGAAGCGTCGGGCACCTCGAACATGAAGTTCATGATGAACGGTGCACTGACCCTGGGCACGCTCGATGGCGCGAACGTGGAGATTCTGGACGCTGTGGGCCAGGATAACGCCTACATCTTCGGTGCCACGGAAGATGAGTTGCCTGAGCTGCGCCGCACATACGATCCGCGCTGGCACTATGAAAACGTACCTGGACTGAAGCGTGTGCTCGATGCGATGACTGACGGCACGCTGGATGACGGCGGCACAGGTGATTTCCATGACCTGCGTCTGTCACTGCTGGAAGGTAGTTACGATCCGGCCGACGTGTACTACGTGCTGGGTGATTTCGATGCCTACCGCACGGCTCGCGACCAGATGGCGCGTGACTACTGTGACCGCCAGGCATGGGCACGCAAGACATGGGTCAACATCACGAAGTCGGGACGCTTCTCATCGGACCGCACGATCCGCGACTATGCGCGCGAGGTGTGGAAGCTTGAGGCAGCCCCGATCGACCAGTGATCCTGTCACGCTGAACTATTCAGGCTCGCTACATGTGGTAGCGAGCCAATAGTTCGCAAATTCGACATCTCCTTGCTGGATGCGGGGAATGACGTCACGGGCGTGTCCTTCACCGACTTCAGGGTTAAAACGCTGGATGACGTCAAGATCGGGGAATTTGCTGATCTGCGTCACTGCTGTGTTCACACGGTCCGCGTTTCCACTGTTCGTGGCGTTAACGAATTCCTTGATCCAGGCACACTCCCAGTCAAGGGCTGCGAGGACCGCAACATCTCCTTCGGCGGTGACGACTGTGACGGGAGCGTCGGTAGACGGGTCAGTTTGCTGTGCCTGACGCATTGCTACAGGGTTATCGGCGCCGGACGTGTACTGGATGTGGTCGGTGCTTACTGAATCCACTTCAGCGCCTGCTGCCCACGGAAGCAGGTCGGCAACGGTGGGAGGGGTGGCGCCGGGCGGGTATTCCTCGCCCACTTGTGCCATTTCCTGCTGTGCCTGAGTGCTGATCTGCTCTGGAATATCAGCGCTTTGAGCGTATTGTGCAAGATCAGGATTGCGTGATTCAGTCCTGTTTGCCTGCGTGCTGGGCGTGAGGACGAACAGTGCAAGACAGGTCGCTGCGATGCATAAAAGTCCTGCTGCAATCAGAAGAATGCGCGTGGCGCGCATGTGATTCGTGATGGATGTATGCATGAGTACTGGATCACTCCCCATACTGATCGAGATTCTTCTCGAGGGGTGCGCCCGTCTGACACGAGCGCAACCGTATCTGCTTTCCAACTACGTCGTTAGTATTGAGCCTGTAATAAAGCAGTGTAGCACGGGCATCACGGTCACGTCAATCACACCATTGACGCACTTTCCAGCAGCCGACCGATCGCGTAGGTGATGATCATTGCCGCACTGCCTGCGCACACCAGTCGCAGGACCGACCTCTGGCGCGGAGAGCGTCCCAGCCACGCGCTGATCCACCCTGTCAATGCGAGAGCCACAAATACAGACACAAAGGTTGCCACGATGCGAAGCGGTGGGAGAGCCAGAACCATTGTCAGCATCGGCAGGGCAGCACCGCTGACGAATGCGATGAAGGAGCTGCCGGCCGCAGCCCACGGACTGGTCAGTGAATCCGAATCGATGCCGTACTTGAATGAAATGACGGCATTGACCGGCTCATGTGAGGACAGGTCCGAGGCAACCTGGTGCGCGCTCTCCTCGCTCATGCCGCGTTGCAGACACACCTGCTTGATCTCGTTGAAAGCGTGGCCGGGATTGCGGCTCTGTGCCACGTGCTGCAGGCGGACAATTTCGCGCTCAGTGTCACGTTGAGTGGATACCGATACGTATTCGCCGATTGCCATTGACAGTGCTGCCGAGGCGATTCCGGCAATCCCCGCAATGACAATGGCATGTGTGTTCGTGGGGTCGACAGCGGCGATGCCGATCAGTAGACCGGCGATCGACACAATGCCGTCATTGGCTCCCAACACTCCTGCACGCAGCCAGTTGAGCTTGGAGGAAATGAAGCCCTGCCGTTCACCGCGCGCCGCTTCGACAACAGTACTCATGAGAGCACATTACCGCAGGTCAGACCGGGTTTCTAGCAAGGAAAAGCTGATCTAAAAATGACCAGCTTACGCAAACCTTGGCTCGCTCAGTACACCATATCCATCGCGCGACGCACCTCAGCCAGCGTGCGATCAGCCTGCTCATTGGCGACTTCATCACCGTGATGGAGAACCTCCAGCAGGTAATCCTCGTTAGCGGCCAGCTCTTCACGGCGCTCGCGGATCGGTGCGAGGAACTCGTTGAGCGCGTCGGTCACGACTGATTTGAGCGTGCCGCCGCCACCATCGCCGATACGGTCGGCAATGGCGTGGGGATCCTCGCCAGTGGCCAGTGACGCCATCATCAACAGGTTCGACACCTCGGGTCGATTCTCCGGGTCATAGGTGATGACGCGATCAGGATCAGTCTTGGCTTTCTTGAGCACACGCGCCGTCTCATCGGCAGTCATATCCAGCTCGATCGTGTTGCCACGAGACTTTGACATCTTGTTGCCGTCGGTGCCCAGCAGCAGCGGGGTCTTCGACAGCAACGCGTCAGGGCGCGGGAAAACAGGATGCTCCTTGTCGGCGCGCCCGTAGCGGCGGTCAAAACGCTGAGCGATCAGGCGTGTCTGCTCCAGGTGGGGGAGCTGGTCCTGTCCCACCGGCACGAGGTTCGCCTTGCAGAACAGGATATCTGCAGCCTGATGCACCGGGTAGGTCAGCAGCAATCCCGACATGGCGCGACCGTTCGTCGCATCAAGCTCTGACTTGACCGTAGGGTTGCGATGCAGTTCAGACTCGGTGACCAATGACAGGAACGGCAACAGCAACTGGTTCAGTGCCGGCACTGCCGAGTGGTTGAAGATGATGCTGCGCTTTGGGTCGATACCCACGGCCAGATAATCGGCAACGAGGCCCAGGACGCGCTCGCGCAGCGGGCCAACAGCGTCGCGGTCAGTGATGACCTGATAATCGGCCACCAGAACCCACGTTTCAACGCCGCGGTTTTGCAGTTCCACGCGGTTCTTCAACGTGCCGAAATAGTGCCCCAGGTGCAGCTTTCCGGTCGGCCGGTCGCCGGTGAGGATGCGGAATCGCGACGGATCCTGATCAATGGCTTCCTCAAGTTCAACGGATCGGGTCTTTGCCCGTTCCAGCGAAGCGTGGTTGGTGGAATTTTCAAGTTGGTCTTCACTACTAGTCACGCCCGTAGTCTACCGAATGATGAGGGGTGCGTGCTGACAACATGACGATCACGGACTGTGGCTCGATCGTCACTTCGTCCCCACAACGGACAACTTCCAGTCTGTCAGGAAGCCCGCGTTCCAGGCGCTCGATGTCTCCCTCGACGTTGATACCGCCATCGGAAGGGCACGACCAGGAGGTATCCATGACGACGTACCAGTCAGAGCCGCGCCCGCTCACCAGACGAACCGTGGCAACATCCAATGTTCCATTCACCACAACGAGGGCGTCGCGGTCACCCAGCTGATACCCCGAACGGAGCATCTGGAAGACACGGTTGTGCTCCTGAGCCCAGCCATCCTGCGCAATGTCGTGAGCGTCACGATCAAACCACCCCAGATCGGCTATGACATCGCCCTCAGCTATCCTGCCATCTGCGAAAAGGGAGGGACGCAAGACCGGATGATGACGTCGCAGGGCCAGCAGCCAGCGAACAGTGGCGAGCTGCTGCTTCTGCGAGTCCGACATGTTCCAATCGATCCATGAGATGGGAGAGTCCTGGCAGTAGGCGTTGTTATTGCCGAATTGCGTGCGCTGAAACTCATCGCCCGCCACAATCATCGGAGTACCAGACGAGGTGAGCAGCGTCGTCAGCAAATTGCGCTGGCTCCTGTGACGCGTGGGGTAAATGTCCTGCAGGAAGTCAGAGCTGGCTGGCGACCCGTTCAGCGCGTCGTGAGCGTCATCGACCGGAGTCTGCGCAATAGTGCCTTCGATGCCGTGGTTCCACGAATGATTATTCGTCGTACCATCGCGGTTCTGTTCCAGGTTCGCCATGTTGTGTTTGTGATCAAAAGCGGTCAGGTCAGCCAGGGTGAACCCGTCGTGAGCTGTCACAAAATTCACGGAGCGCCGCGGTCCGTCAAAACGGTGCCCACCGTGAGCAAACAGATCAGAAGAGCCGGACACGCGTGTGGCCAGCTTCATCGGGCCGATCGCACCGCGACCCATTGCCAGGGACCTGAAATCGGAAAGCCAGAACTCGCGCACCGTGTCGCGGTAACGATCATTCCACTCAGAAAATGGTGAGGGGAAATTACCGGTCTGCCACCCGCCCGGGCCAATGTCCCACGGCTCGGCAATGAGCTTATCCTGGCACAGGTCCTCATCGGTTCCGATCCCGATAAGCAGAGGGTGCATCGGCGCAAAGCCCGTTGAGAAGCGTCCAAGCGTGGCCGCCAGATCGAAGCGGAAGCCATCGATCCCCATTTCGCGCGACCAGTAGCGCAGTGAATCCAGCACCATTTTCATGGCCAGTGGCTCGTCCGTGTTCAGCGAGTTGCCCGTTCCCGTCACGTCGATCATGCGACGAGGGCGCCCATGATCGAATCGATAGTACAGCGGTGCATCAAAACCGCTCCACGACAGTGTCGATCCCGTTTCCGACCCTTCGCATGTGTGGTTATAGACCACGTCCAGAAGCACCTCGATGTCGGCCTGATGCAGGATCGACACCATGCCTCGGAACTCATCAATCACACCCTGAGCGCCGCGCCTGCGTGCAGCCTCGGTAGCGTACGACGGTTCAGGGGCAAAGAACGACAGCGTCGAATAACCCCAATAATTCGTCAACCCGCGTTCAATCAGGAACGTCTCATCGTGTTTGGCGTGGATGGGCAGCAATTCCACAGCCGTGATGCCCAGCTTCTTCAGATAGTCCACCGCTGCGGGGTGCGCCAGTCCTGCGTAAGTTCCCCGCAGGTCATCCGGAATGTCAGGCATATTGAGCGTGAAGCCCTTGACGTGCAGCTCATAGATCACGGTCTGGTCCCACGGTGTGCGCGGTTTGTCGGCAATGTCGAACTGCGTGGACACGACAACCGAGTGCGGCATGTAGGGCGCTGAATTCAGGTCAGACTGTTCCAGCGGATAGGTTGCCGGGTACAGGTCCTCGTCAACGGTGTGCGCGTGAACGGCAGCCCCCATCTGGACCGAACCGGCCAGGCCGCGCCCATAGGGGTCCAGCAAAAGTTTTGCCGGATTGTGAAACATTGCGGCGTCAGGATCCCACGGGCCGTGGACTCGGAAACCGTAGTGCGTTCCCAGGCCTGCGCCGTCCAGGTGCCCATGCCAGATTCCGTCTTCGGGTCCGAGCAATGACCAGCGCTTTTCACGTGCCGTACCGTCATCTGCCAGGATGCACAGATCCACGCGCGTCGCATGGCGCGCCACAACAGCAACGTCGATTCCGCCTTCACGCGCATACACTCCGATCCGGCGAGGTGTGGGATTCGGTGAGGGGATGCGCGGTGCAGGAGCGGCGAAGTCGTGATCGGAGCTGGGCACCATGTTTCTTTTACTATCCATTTACTCTCAAACGTGTGTCAGGCAGGCACAATACCTGTCTCGATTGTAAGTGATCACCCCCCAGTCATGCGTCTCAATGACGGCTCTGACCGCGCATTTCTTCGCGAGGAGCTGAGACGCTCCTGGTGGACGTAACGTAAGCCACCACGAGGTTCGCCTCAAAGTGTGGCACGCTAAAGGCATGAGAATTGCAGTATGTGTCAAGCACGTACCTGACGTCCAATCGGAGCGTCGTATCGAAGACGGACGGTTGGTACGCGGAGAAGACGACGTGCTCAATGAACTCGACGAGAACGCGATCGAGGCTGCCGTCTCCCTGGTCGAAGAACACGGCGGTGAAGTGATCGCAGTGACGATGGGGCCGCAGGACGCTGAAGATGCCCTCGTGCGCGCACTTCAAATGGGAGCCGACCGCGCGATCCTCGTCACTGATGAGCGTCTCGAAGGCGCAGACGTGGTCACCACGGCGCGGGTGCTGGGAGCTGCACTCGACCAGCTACGCGAGGATGAACCTCTCGACATGGTGATCACCGGAATGGCCGCACTAGACTCTCTCACCTCGGCGCTGCCGGCGGCACTGGCCACGATCCTGCATCTGCCATACCTGGGTCTTGCCCATCAGATGAGCCTGACGGGCGAGGAAGAAGGGCCGTGGACTGTGACGATTCAGCGCACCGCTGATGGCTTCGATGACACGCTGACCAGTTCCACTCCTGTCCTCGTGTCGGTAACCGACCAGATCAATGAGCCGCGCTATCCCTCGTTCAAGACGATGCGTGCTGCGCGTTCCAAGCCGCTCGACGAGCTCTCACTGGACGATGTGGACGATGCGTCGCTCGATGAGATTCGCCAGGACGGCGCTCCGCGTGCCATTAACGTCCTTGATGCGCAGGAACGTGAACGCGACGGTGAGGGCACGATCGTGGCCGATTCGGGAGACGGCGGTCACCAACTGGCTCGCTACCTGATGGAGGAGTGCTGATTATGGCAGAAACACTTGACCAGCCGTTGCTGGTGATGACCGACCACACGGGTGACGACGCGCAGGGATACACGCTGACCCCGGCATCGCACCAGCTCCTCACACTGGCACGCTCACTGACCACCGGGCCGATTACAGCGATCGCTCTGAACAGTGCGCCGGACATGGAGGCGTTGGGAGCGCAGGGCGTGGCGCACGTCCTGAGCCCGGACCTTGCCGGCCATTCGCCGCGCATCAGTGCTGTTGTGGCGGACGCGGTTCGAGCCTGCTTCGACCGCGTTCCAGATGCTGCCGCCATTTTGTGTGTGGCGAATTACCGAGGGCGAGAGGTTGCCGCTCGGCTGGCTGTCCAGCTCGACTCGGGTGCGGCTGTTGACGTGTCAGATGTGCATATCAGCGGCGGCGTTCTCCACGCAGCCAAGACAGTTCTGGCCGGAACATGGGAAACGACAATGGAAATCACTCGCGGCACGCCGATTATCGGTCTGCGGCCCTCGTCTGTTCAGGCCAAGGACGCAGAGACGGCGACCACGCCTGACGTGACCACCGTGCCCGTGAAGTTCAGTGCAGAAGCCGACGCCGTTCTGGTCCCACAATCCGTTCACGCCGCGGGTGACGGACGCGTGTCACTGACCGACGCAGACGTCGTCGTGGTCGGCGGGCGCGGCACCGGCGGAGACTTCTCACTGGTCGAACAGCTGGCTGACGAACTTGGAGGTGCGGTGGGTGCAACCCGCGTTGCCTCAGATGAAGGGTGGGTACCGCGTTCCATCCAGATCGGCCAGACCGGCGTGTCAGTGGCACCGTCGGTGTACATCGGCCTGGGCGTGTCCGGCGCAATCCACCACACTGTTGGTATGCAAGCCTCCGACACGATCATTGCCGTGTGCGATGACCCGGATGCTCCGATCTTTGAGATCGCTGACTTTGGCATCGTTGGCGACATCTTTGAGGTCGTTCCGCAGGCTCTGGAGGATCTGCGGGCGCGAAAGGACCAATGACCACGCCCACGCACTATCTGGATTTTGCGGCGACCACGCCGCTTCGGCCCGTTGCCCGGGAAGCGTGGCTGAAAGCCCAACATGACTTGACGGCCACCCCCGGCAACCCGTCCTCCCTGCATGCGGGTGGGCGTGCTGCCCGCCGGATGCTGGACGATGCGCGCGAACAGATCGCAGACCTGCTGGGTGTGAACCTGCACGAAGTGCTCTTCACGTCCGGCGCCACTGAATCTGACGCCCTCGCCGTGGCGGGGACAGCTCGGGCGGTGCGGGCTGTCAACCCTGCACGCAGCGTTGTGGCAGTGTCCGCCCTCGAACATGACGCAGTGGCACATCAGCGCGAGGTCCTTGAACCTGCCGGATTCACGTGGCAGGTACTGCCTTCCAGCGCTCAGGGCATCACATTCATTGGCGAGCTCGACGCTGCACACCTCAGT
Source organism: Pauljensenia sp. C0170B4 (assembly GCF_056590235.1). Lineage (NCBI taxonomy): Bacteria > Bacillati > Actinomycetota > Actinomycetes > Actinomycetales > Actinomycetaceae > Pauljensenia > Pauljensenia sp. C0170B4. The sequence continues at coordinate 182,054 of NZ_JBWPVS010000005.1, forward strand.
GAGCACTTGGCGGTGGTGTCGGTGTGCACGGTGTGCTCGGAAGTGGGAACCATTCAGCCGGTTGCCCAGCTTGCCGACATGTTCGGCGCTGCCGGTAATGATCCGGTAAGAGCTGCGCGTGGTCAGCGCCCCATCATTCACACGGATGCGGCTCAGGCCTTTTCATGCCTGCCGATCAGCATGGACACCCTCGGCGCTGACCTGCTGAGCATCGGGGGACATAAAGTGGGTGCGCCTGTGGGGACGGGCATCCTGGTTGCGCGGCGCGGCATCCCGTTGACAACGGACCGACCCGGTGGGGGGCATGAGCGCGGAATCCGTTCGGGAACACCGGACGTGGCGGGCGCGGTTGCCCTGGCTGCCGCGATGGTCGAATGTGTTTCCGAGCGGGATCAGATGCATCGGCACTGCTCGCAGATGCGTCGCGAGATCCTTGACCACCTGCCTGAGGGTGTGTCAGCGACGGTGGGGGATGCGCCCACCGTTCCCTCGATCATTCACCTGTCGATGCCGACCGCACATCCCGAAGTGGTGCTCATGGCGATGGACCGAGCCGGTGTGATGGTGTCAGCAGGCTCTGCTTGCCATGCTGGTGTGACACGCCCGTCTGAGGTGGTCACGGCAATGGGCAGATCGGAACGTGAAGCACTGGGCGTGCTACGTGTGTGCGTCTCCACATCAACAACCCTCGACGATGTGCGCGCACTGTGTCAGGCTCTACCTGACGCGCTTTCGCAGGCGCAGGCAATGGACGGATTCGATGAACGGGGACATGTTGTGAAGGAGGACAGATGAGGGTACTGGCTGCACTATCAGGGGGAGTGGACTCTGCTGTGGCGTGTGCGCTCGCTGTCGAAGCAGGCCACGATGTGGTTGCCGTTCACATGGCGCTGACCAGCCAGCCTCAGGAATGCCGCATCGGTTCACGCGGATGCTGCTCGGTGGAGGACGCAGGGGACGCCGCCCGCGCGGCGCAGACACTGGGCGTGCCGTTCTACGTGTGGGACCTGGCAGAGGAGTTTGAACGAACTGTCGTCACCGACTTTGTCGATCAATATCGCCAGGGGCATACTCCCAACCCGTGTGTGCGATGCAACGAATTCGTGAAATTCCGTGAACTGGCCGATCGCGCCCGCACCCTCGGTTTCGATGCCGTGTGCACCGGGCACTACGCGCGCGTTATCGACGGTCCGGATGGTCCCGAGCTGCATCGCGCCCGCGACGAAGCAAAAGACCAGTCTTATGTGCTGGCCATCATGGGGCGCGAGGAGCTTTCTCGTGTTATCACACCGCTAGGCGATGCGCCCGATAAAGCGTGGGTGCGTGCCGAGGCGGATCGGCGCGGACTGGGCGTGTCCAACAAACCCGATTCCTACGACATCTGCTTTATCCCTGACGGCGATACGCAGGGCTTCCTGCAGCGCGCCCTTGGCAAGGACATGGGTGAGATCGTGGATGCCGACGGCAACATCGTGGGTGAACACGGTGGATACTGGAACTTCACGGTGGGGCAGCGCCGCGGACTGCGTTTGGAACGACCGGCCGCTGACGGCAAGCCGCGCTACGTTCTGCGCACCAACCCGCAATCCAATCAGGTGATCGTCGGGCCTGCTGAATTGCTGAGCGTGGATCACATTTCGACCACCGACGTGGTGTGGATGGCGCCGCGCTCCCTCGCCACTGTTGATCAGGAGGCGACCGTCGCGTTCGGGCCTGCGTTGGCCGGACGGATGCTGGCAGATGTCCCCGAGGATGTCCTGACCGTGCAGGTGCGCGCTCACGGAACGCCCTCCGTTGTCGCCGGGGTTCATATTGACGAGGGCGACGCTGCGCCTGCACTGAGTGTGGATCTGGCTGATCCGATCCGCGGCGTGGCTCCGGGCCAGTCGCTGGTGCTGTACCGAGGCACGCAGGTGATCGCTGAAGCAACGATCGAGTCGACCGCTCGAGTGGGGAGTGTGTCCGGTGTCTCGCGAGGCGTGAGCCATGAGGGAGCCCGTGCCAGCTAGAAACCGTTAGAATAGATGCCGCGTAAGATAAAAGGCGCGCGCGAGTGGCGGAATTGGCAGACGCGCTGGATTTAGGTTCCAGTGTCTTTGACGTGGGGGTTCAAGTCCCCCCTCGCGCACTCTTGTGATGTATCGGGACTTCGTGGACATTGTATTGGCGGTGTCCCGGCTTTTTTGTGTGTGGCGGTGGCCCGATCCGGGGTTAATGCCCGAAATATGTGTATGGGGTGGGCGTGTCCGGTCCTTCATAAACTTCCTAATGCACTGACGCTACTGCTCTGCCAGTGCCCGGTGTGCACAAGCCCCTAAAAAGTAGCGTGAAAGTGCACATTCCCCTAGATTTAATCGGTCGGCATGCACATACCCCTAAATCTTCGGCCTTCCCGTGCACATACCCCTAAAAAGTAGCGCGAAAGTGCACATTCCCCTAAATCTTCGTGATCCGGTTTCCGCGCTATTTCTATAACCGCTGGTCAGAGCCTTGTTCCTTGTTGGCCTACCCGGCAGCACGGAGTTTAGCTAGGGGAATGTGCAAAATTCGCTTTAAATCTAGGGGTATGTGCACCGTTGCGCGGCAGTTTTAGGGGTATGTGCACAATTTGTCTTGAATCTAGGGGAATGTGCACTGAACGATCGCGCCGCCTCGGCCGGCCCCTCTGTACGAAAGGTCGCGGGCGGAGGTTTTCGGAATGCTGTCATACTTGATCATGCTACATAAGAAGTCGGCTATGCTGTGAGTGCAGTGATACGCGCGAATCGTGTGAGTGGCGTTCGTGTGTGTCATGTGGAGTGTTCTCGTCCCACAACTCGGGTGAATCCGTAAAACACCCGAGTAAAAGAAAGGTCACGTGAGGGCAATGAGTACGAGTGGTGGAGTTCAAGAAAACGGCGTGTTTTCGTGGTTTGTGAAGAATCGCAAGGCTATGGTCGTGGCGGTGTGTGTCGCGGTTGTCGTCGCACTGGTAGTGGCGATTATTGGCGTGAGCGCCTACCGCTCTCATGCGGCACACCAGGCGCGCAGCGAGTTTGACGCGGCGCAGTCTGCTGCCACTGGCGCGTACACGTCCCTGTCGGACGCGATCAGTGAGGGCGAGCAGCTGTATGCCGACTCGGAGGGCAAGGTGGGTGACGATGATTCGAGCCGGGCTGACCTTCGCGCTGCACTGGACGAGGCGAACGCTCTGACCATGCCTGCCGCCCAGTCGGGCACCACGAGCGACATGCGTGATGGTGCGCAGTCATTGAACGATTCGGCTGGAGTGTTCACCAGTGCCGCCCAGAAAATTGACACTGCCAGCACTCAGGTTCGCTCCGCGATGACCTCCCATTCGAAAGACCTGATGGTGGCTGCGCGCGACACTCTCAAGGCGGAAGTAGACAAGGCAATCAAGGTTCTGTCCGACACGACCGGCAAAGTGAGTGACGACGCGACACGCACCACGGCTCAAAAGACTGTGGACGAGGCGACAGCCCTGATCGGTCAAGCTGACGCTCTCAGTGGCGAGTCGGCTGACCCGTTCGACGAGATGAGCGCGAAACTGACTGAGGTGACCGACCAGGTGAAGGCTGCTGCCCAGAAGGTGTCGGATTCTCACGCCGCGTGGAAGAAGGCCGAGGAAGCCAAGGCTGCCGCCAGTGAACCTGCCGCCCCGCAGCCCGACTACTCGCAGGGCTACAGTGAGCCGTCATATTCGGGTGGCGTGTCCGAGCCGTCATATTCGAGTGGCGGATCTGCACCCGCCCCGAGCGCGCCCGCGCCCAGCGGCGGGGACGAATACACGTGGGAGTTGGACGTGAACACTGACGGCGATTTCTGCGGTGAAATGGACACTAAAGGAAACGCGACCGGACGGTATTGCTAACCGTTCGATCTATTCGGGGGTCTGCTGGCTGGAATGCTGGCAGGCCCCTTTTGTGTTACTCGACTCACACAGCGCGGCGTGGGTTTTTTGGTTTGTCGCATTAGCGATAAGTGACGGGGGTTTGACGCTTCCGCCACTCTAGCTAGATGAAGGAGTACCACGATGCAGTCAAGGCTTGGTGAACGCCTGACGACACCCCTGCGTCGCGTGATGGCAGTATGTGTTGCCTTCACGTTAGCTTTCGCAGGAGTAGTCCTGGCGCAAAAGCCGTCCCTTGCGGGCTACCAGCTCGACAAGGGAATGAAGATCCCCACCAGCGTGGGGGCAACCGATTTTGAAGGAGGGGGATTCTGGTTCGGCCCCTACGACTCCCCTAATGGCGTGCCTGGAGAAAACGTCTGGTGCGTCCAGATGTGGAAGTACAACCCTCAACCAGGCCAGAACGCTACGCTATCGAAGATGAGCGGCCCACGCTCTTTCGCCCCAGCCGATCTGAAAGTCACCAACTCTCAGGCAGCTTGGCTGCTCGACAAGTATCAGCCGACCCTGGATAAACGACACGGCGCGGCACTCGGCTTCCTCATCCACCAGAATTTCGATCAGGACAACCCTGGACACAACACCGCCCAGGACGTGAAAACCATGTACAACGATGTCAAGCGCCTCCAGCCTGACATCCTCTCCCTCGCGCAGGCAATGGCCACAGAAGCCCGCAATTTCGGTGGCTTCAACGCGAAAGACGCAACAGTGACCGGTGAAGGTACCCGTGAGGGCGCGATCCTGAACACCGCCATGCAGATCGTGGACGACGACGGTATCGACGCACTGACCATGCGACGGCTCGGACGCGACCTCGGCGTCGATCCGATGATGATTTACCGGCATTTTTCCAACAAAGCGGCGGTGCTTGACGGCCTGATGGAGGTCATGTGGCGCGACGTCACCGTACCGGCAGCCGCCCAGGCAACACCTTCGTGGCGCGAGCACCTGGTCGCTGTGATGCACACTTTGAGGCGCGCATTGCTCAGACACCCTCGTGCCATCTCAATCGTCGGCACACGCCCCGCGACCGGCCCGGAACTATTCGCCCTTATGGAACGCCTGCTGACGTCTCTCGCGGAGGCAGGAATGCCTGTGAACTCCCAGGCCGCCGACCAGTTGAACGCTCTGGTGAACTACACGGTGGGTCATGTCCTCGCAGAGGCGGGGGAGCCAATGGGCGGCGAGGCCGACCAGATGAGCCACCAAACGGTACTTCCAGCCTCGTTTCCGCTCCTGGCGGCCGTCTTCAACAGCGGGTGGCGCTACGATGCAGACCGCCAATACGACTATGCGCTGCGAGCGATGGTGTACGGCTGGAGCGAAGCTACGAGGGAGGCCGACGGCGCACTGACCGAGGGAAAGAGCACGAACGCAAAGGCCGGCGCCGCTTCGCCCTGATCTGGCTGGCGCAGCTGATTGCCAAGACTGGCAACGGCTTGACACCGTTCGCTCTGACCATCTATGCCTACCAGCACATCGGCCTGAGCACGTCGGTCGCGCTGATCACGCTGGCAGGGTTCCTGCCCGCCGTCCTGTTGGCACCGCCCGACGGAGTGCTTGCCGATCGATTTGACCGCACACGCCTGATGGCGATCGGCAATATTATCTGCGCCGTTGCACTTGGTCTGGTGTGGGCAACAATGCGCATGGCCGCAGACAACATGGAAGCGCGCGAACCTGCAGATCACACACAGCAGGCGGGGCGGACGCTGCTGCGCGTGAAGGACCTGACGAAGACCTTCTCGACGACGGAGCCGCCCACGCAGGTGCTGCGAGGCATCGACCTGGAGGTGCCGCGCGGACAGTTCGTGGCCGTGATGGGGGCGTCAGGTTCGGGGAAGTCCACATTGTTGTATTGCATGAGCGGAATGGATCGACCCACCGGCGGTTCCGTCGAACTGGCAGGGCATGAGCTCACCGAGCTGAGCGACTCGCAGATGAGCCACGTGCGCCTGCACGAGATGGGTTTCGTTTTCCAACAGGCGCACTTCCTGAAGAACTTCACGATTCGCGACAACATTGCGCTGCCCGCCTTGAAAGCTGCCGGACGGTCAGGGACGAGGGCGGCCGAGGAACGCGTCGACGCACTGATGGAGCGATTCGACATTGGCGCAGTAGCTGATCATGAGATCACCCAGGTATCCGGGGGACAGCTCCAGCGCGCCACCATCTGTCGCGCACTCGCCACCCAGCCATCGATCGTGTTCGCTGACGAGCCAACCGGTGCGCTGAACACCTCCATGACCGGTGAAGTGCTGGAGGCGCTTGAGGAAGCACATCAGGATCGCACGACCATTGTCATGGTGACACATGACCCGGTGTGCGTTGCGCGCGCGGACGGGATCGTCTATCTGCGTGACGGGGTGATCGTGGGTGCCATTGACAGCAGGAAACTCGATAGGAGGCACGAGAGCGACGCGGCTGACCGGGATGATTATCAGGCGGCCAGGACAAGTGAATTGATGAGATGGCTGCAGTCCAAAGGATTCTAGCGTTGCCGTGATGCGGCAGGATGGTTCCTTCATGAGCGCTCGCAGCGGGCGTGACCTACAGTGGTGGATGACGACGGACAAATACGGCGGACACATGAGGAGGCTGCCATGGCTGAACTGAAGGTGGGGGACAAGGCTCCTGAATTCACTTTGGATTCCACGCACGGCACTGTGTCACTGACTGACATGCTGGCTCGTGCTGCACGCGGCGTGGTGGTGTACTTCTACCCGCGTGCGTCCACGCCCGGATGCACCACCGAGGCGTGCGATTTTCGTGACTCGCTGGCCTCGCTGCAGGGCGCAGGATATGAGGTTGTCGGCATCAGCAAGGATGACATGGCGGCGCTGGAAAAGTTCGAGGCAAACCAGTTACTGACATTTCCGCTGCTGTCAGATCCGGAAGGCACCGTGATCGACGCCTATGGGGCCTTTGGCGAAAAAATGAGTTTCGGCCGCAAAATTCTGGGACCAAAACGTTGCACATTTGTCGTCAACCCTGACGGCACAATTGCCCTTGCACAATATGGCGTCAGGGCTTCAGGCCACGTCAAGCGTCTGCGCAGGGAACTCGCCATCGACTGAGTCGTACAGCGACGGTCTGCGCCTGCAGGTTTGGAGGGCAGGTGCCCGTGTCCCAAACGAGGCGCGACAGTTCTATGCGCGTGTCGGCTGAAGGTGTGACGTGTGTTTCATGGACGGGATGCCGTGCAAACTCGTATATACGTTGTGTGGATGAATTTGATGGGGCGCATGATGCGGTTGACTGTCAGGTGGCGGGCGCTGAGCGTCATGCCCAAGCGGCGGTGAATTTTTCAGCGCCAGGCTGAGGATGCGTGTGGGAGTGGTTCGAGCCGTGATCGTATTGTCACGGTGCATGTGGATCACAGTGGTCATCTTGACAGGATTGAGTTCGCCGCCCAGGTGTCGACCTTGTCGAAAAGCCAGTTGACGTCCAGCGTGATGGAGGCGTACAGGGCAGCGTTGAGCGATGTGCGCACCCAGATGGTTGCTGTGGCCTCAGAGATCTTTGGTGCTGATTCGCCGACTGTGCGAAAGCTTGCGGACCAGTGACGGACGATCTGCGTATTAACACTGACCAGCTTGATGAGCACCGGTGTCATGTCGCTCACGTGGGGCAGGGAATTCAGATGGCCCGTGATGCGTCCGTTCAGGTCGGTGTGGGTGATGGCGCGTTCGGCGTGTTGTGTTCGCCTTTTTTGGTCCCGCCCCTGTCGCTCGTGGAAGGTCAGGCGCGTGACGCGCTGTCAAGCGCGTCGAGCGCGTTGGACCGGTTGTGCAGTCAGCTGGGTATTGCTGTGGAGGATTTTACTGCTCACGAAGACGAGCTGACACGCTCCTTCAACAATGAGGTGAGCGTGTGGGGGAAGCGAGGTCGGCGTGGCTAATCCTTTGGTGGCGCAGCGTCAGGACTCGACCAGCCCGCTTGCCGGCACGTTTCTTCTTGAAGACGGCGAGCAGTTGGTTGGCGCGTTCAATTCAGGCAGCTGGGTCAGTGGCGGTATGGCTGCGTTCGCTGCTGTGGGTGATGCGGCCAGTATGATTGCTGACCCGATCGGTTCGCTGATCGCGATGGGTGCCGGATGGGTGCTTGAGCATGTTCACCCTTTGGATCAGTGGCTCGATGAGTTCACTGGCGATGCGGACCAGGTTGCGGCCTATGCTCAGACGTGGGGCAACATTAACACTCAGCTGTCCGCGTGCTCCCAGCAGCTGGCCGGGTATACGCGCTCTGACCTGTCATCTATGAGCGGGCAAACCATCAGCGCGATCACCGCCCTAGAAGTTGACCTGGGCAAGCTGATTGAGCAGGCTGGCAAGTGGGCCAGCGCGATGGGGCAGGCTCTTAACGTTGCTGCCACGCTTGTTCAGATTGTTCACGACCTGGTGCGTGATGCTCTATCTGAAATCATCGGCAAGTTCGCGTCCGCCATTATCGAAGCGGTTGCCACCGCTGGGCTGGGTATTCCCGCAATCGCGGCGCAAATATCCACCAGTGTTGCCACGATGACATCCAGGATCAGCACAACTGTTCACAAGGTCATTGATTCAGTCAAGAATCTCAAGGGGCTGCTCGGCAAGCTCACCGAGTTGTTCAGGAAGTTCTCTGACACCCTCAACAGGCTCCTCCGCAAAGGCGCAGACACACCCTCGACACGCATCAACGCTTCTGCCCCTCACGTAGACCCAGCTCAATATACCGAGTTTTCCTTGCATCGCTCCGACGCAACCCCCCATTGGGACACAAGCCCCGCACCATTTGGGAAGAACGCGCACGGAGAGCCGTATCCGACCTACGACGCGTGGGCTTCAAAGAATTTAAACTCGAGAGGTGTTCCGAATTATAGATTTCAAGATACAAACGGCGCCTTGCCTGACTCAGTTGTGCGCCATAGCAGCCTTCAACAAATCAAGGAAAAGTATGGACGATTCGTCGACCGGATCGGTCATCCAGGGGGACAATTCGTCGCATCGGCACCTGAAGGCCGTCATATTCCATTTGAAAAGCGATCAATGCCGCCTCCGAAAGCTCATGACCGTCTCTACGGTTATCAGCTGGGTGAACTGCCTCGTGGCTACTCTGTTGAAGAGGGTACAATCGCCCCCGCATTAGGATTTGAAGGCGGAGGTAAGCAATTCATCTTCTTAAATGAACGAGGTGAAATGGTGTCAATTGCAGAGTGCATAGAGAAAGGAATTCTCCTCGAATGGGTACACTGAGTTTCGATGAGTTACGGCCTTTAGCTGAATGCCGATGGGCCCGATTTGCACTCAACGAGGTAGCACATGAATCTGTCACGCTGAGCTACGACTATGGCGACCCCGCCCTCCACGTGGTACACCACAACGACGGATCTTTCGCATTCGGTTCAAGCGGTCGAGGTGGTCCTATTTCCTTCTCACTTGTCACTATGGACGCACAGATTGCCCTACGCTGGCTTATCTTAAACGCCAGCTTCCCCTATCGATACGCTCGCGCCTACCTGCAGTTCTCCATTCCTCACCGAACTAGTCAGATACGGGAAGGATATGCTCTCCACCGCTTGACGCGCACACTTTCGACTCTGCGAGCTCCAGATGGCGAACTTCTGCCGATGAAGATGAGCGACGACCTTGTACATGACGTCTCCCAATGCGTGCGCTACTCTCACATTCATGACATAGAGGTACACGACCTGGTCGATTCAGTGACCAACGCAAACGGAGAACCTTCGCTTTCCCAATTCCTCGCCCCTTAGAGCCAACGCAAGAAAACTCTGAGAGCGGAGGTTCCACCCGGAGCTGGATGGCTCTCATATGTTCAGACCGTATAATGAAGGATAAGACTCCGTCACATGTCTTAAGAATAAGGGATGATGCAATATTGACGCTCACGAGTCTTGATGAGCCGTTTTTCGAGGAGCTGAGGCTGCTGGCGGAATGTCGTAATGCTCTTTTTATGCGCAATATTCACTATCCTCGTTCGATCAGTATCAGTCATGCTGGTGACCCGATCTACCACTTGGCTCAACTTGAGGACGGGCAGTTCGCATATGGAGGGAGCTCGCGAAACGGGGATATTCAATTTACGTTTTTTCCCCGGATCTTGACCTGGTGACGCGCTGGTTCATCTACCAGGCGGGCGAATCATTCCGCTGGGCGCAGCGCGGCTACGCGTCCTTGTACTTTCCGTGTTACACCTATGAACAGCGGCCCGGATACGAACTGGTTGAGGTAGAAAAGTACACGTACACTCTTAAGACGCCAGCTGGCCAAGTCCTGCCTTTCCATATGCATGACGATCTCGTCAACGACTATTCAGAGACTGTGCTGTTTTCTTATATCTGTGATATTCCGGTTCGGGATCTTCTTGACTCGTTTCTGGATCCTAATGGTCATCCAGCCCTCGAAGCATTCGTTGTCGAGGAATAGCGTGTGTGCGGGTCGTGTGAGGCTGTGTCGTTGATGAGTCTTGACGAGCCGTTTTTCGAAGAGCTGAGGCCGCTGGCGGAAAGTTCAGACGCTCTTTTCATGCGCAATGTGTTTCATCCGCACTCGATCCAGCGTCAGCCACTCGAATGGGGATCACGACAATCGCCTCGCCGACCTCGATGACGGGGATGCGCATTGAGACGCCAACCATGGCCGACCCTCGGCTCACTCTGCGCAATATCTGTGCAGGCTTTGGTGTCGACCGCCAAGACGTGCACGTGACCGAAGAAGCATGAAGAGGTGACAAATTCTCTCGGAGGAGTGGAGGCATAAAAAGTGCGCCGTGAGGGAATCGAACCCCCAACCCGCTGGTTAAGAGCCAGCTGCTCTGCCAATTGAGCTAACGGCGCATGAGTTACAGGTGGTGCGCCGTGAGGGAATCGAACCCCCAACCCGCTGGTTAAGAGCCAGCTGCTCTGCCAATTGAGCTAACGGCGCTACGTCTCGTAACGAAGTAATACTGTACTCGTGTCAAGGGGCTTCAGACAACTTGAAAAGTAGGCGATAGGACACATCTGCAGGACGCATGCACAGGCGCGCATGGGCATCTACAGTAAGAACCGGAGCGCCAACGCGTCTTTGACACTGACAAACCTGGAGGGCTGATGGAACACCACGACGATCTGCGTGACGTGCCCATCACGCAGATGACGCAGGACTACTTGAAGACCATTTACTCCGCAGGGGAGTGGAGTGGTGCCGGAGTATCGGTGAACGATCTTGCCGCCAGGATGGGCGTTGTTGCATCGACCGCATCTGAAAACGTCAAGCGCCTGACAGAGCAGGGACTGGTTGAGCACGAGCCCTACCATAAGGTTCACCTGACCGAAAAGGGCCGCGCAATAGCAGTAGGTGTGGTGCGTCGCCACCGCCTCCTCGAAACATACCTGTACGAAAAGCTCGACTTTGAGTGGGACGAAGTTCACCGAGAAGCAGAAATCCTTGAACATGCGGTCTCCGAGACGCTGCTTGAGCACCTCGACCGTGCACTTGGTTTCCCGATGCGCGACCCACATGGCGACCCGATTCCGGCTCCTGACGGCACTCGCCTGGCTCCCGGTATGATGCCGCTGTCTGACGTTGTCGAAGGAACTGACACGGTCATCGTGCGAATCTCAGATGGCCATCCGCAGATGCTGCGCGATCTGGCCAGCAGGGGGATCGCCCTGGATGCCCGTATCACGGTGGTGCGCCGCTCACCTGCGCTGGGAACACTCACACTTGACGTGCGCGAATCTGGTGAAGAGCGCGCGCATACCGTCGAAATCGGTGACGTGGCCGCAGATGCCATTTTCGTGGCCACCGACCCGGATGATCTTCACGTTGAACAGTAACCGTCGCAACCGTGCGCCAACCGTCGCAGCCGCACACCCGAGCTAGCTCAGGGAAGCTGACCCCATCGACGGCGGCACGTTCGCCTCGTACCCCAGGCCCACTAGTGCCTCACGCACCCTCGTCGTAGCATCGTCGAGGGCATCATCACTGGCCTGAGCAGCATTGGCGAATGCAATATCTGCTTCCGACTTCATGGGGACTACATGCAGATGGGTGTGAGGTACCTCAAAACCGGCAATGATCAGGCCGGCGCGCTCCACGTCGAAGGCTTCGATCTGTGCTCGCCCAATGATGTGAGCCACGTGCATCAGGTGCTCGGCAACCTCCATCGGCGCGTCCGTCCACGACGGGTAAGGGTGGCGCGGCACCACCAGCATGTGACCAGCGCGGATCGGCTCAATGGTGGCAAAAACAACACAAACGTCGTCAGCCCATGCGAAGCGTCCCGACCATGTTCCATCAATGATGTTCTCAAATGCTGTACTCATGGCTCTATTGTCACCCATCTTGCGCCCGCATGGGCCACCCTCGTCGCGATACCCCTCCGCACCTGCGCCCGATCGTACGCTGAACGAATCCGGTAGCCAGTGGCGCGATGAGATACCCTTAAGTGGTTGGCAACAGGCCAATTTGACGAGCATGACCGAAGAATTCGAGAGGGATCCATCAATGAGCCAGAATCAAGGTTCGGAGCCGGAATTCCGCTACACCGCACAGATGGCCAACGCCATCGAAGACAAGTGGCACAAGCAGTGGGATGACCGTGGCACATTCAATGCCGATAACCCAACCGGAGACCTTGAAGGGCCACTGGCGCAACTGACCCCTTACTTCCTGCTCGACATGTTCCCCTACCCGTCAGGCAAAGGCCTGCACGTTGGACACCCGCTGGGCTATATCGCCACTGACACGATCGCACGTTTCCAGCGCATGCGCGGCTTTAACGTGCTGTACACGATGGGATTCGACGCATTCGGTCTTCCCGCTGAACAGTACGCCATCCAGACCGGCCAACATCCGCGCATCACGACATACGACAACATTGCGAATATGCGTCGCCAACTGGCGCGCCTGGGACTGTCGCACGACAAGCGCCGCTCATTTGCTACAACCGATGACCTGTTTGTGCGTTGGACGCAGTGGATCTTCCTGAAGATCTTCAACGCGTGGTATGACACTGAAGCGACGAACCCGGCCGGCACGAAAGGCTGCGCCCGTCCGATCAGCGAACTGGAAGACGAATTCCGCTCCGGCGCGCGCCCGATCGCCACATCTGAGGGCGAGGAAACATTCGACAAGGCGTGGGACGATCTGACAGCGGTCGAACAGGCCCGCGTGCTCGATTCCTACCGCCTGGCCTATATCAACGAGGCGCCCGTGAACTGGGCTCCCGGCCTGGGCACCGTGCTCGCCAACGAGGAAGTCACCGCCGAGGGACGCTCCGAGCGCGGCAATTTCCCAGTCTTTACCAAGCGCATGCGCCAGTGGATGATGCGAATCACCGCCTACGCTGACCGCCTGGACGCTGACCTGGACACAGTGAACTGGCCGGACAAGGTGCGCTCAATGCAGCATCACTGGATTGGCCGCTCCACCGGCGCGCGCGTCACATTTGACGCTGACGGCACGCGGCTCGATGTGTTCACCACCCGCCCTGACACGCTTTTTGGCGCAACATTCATGGTCGTTGCCCCCGAACACCCCCTGCTCGGGGACGAGGGCGACGCTGCTGACCTGAACGTGCCTGCTGAGTGGCCCGAGGGAACACGCGAAGCGTGGACAGGTGGATACGCTACGCCAGCTACGGCTGTGAAAGCCTACCGTGAACGCGCTGCACGCATGACGGATGCGGAGCGAACCGCCGAAGCAGGGGAGAAGACAGGCGTGTTCTCCGGGCGTTTCGCCACCAACCCTGTTAACGGCACGAGCATCCCGATTTTTGTGGCCGACTATGTCCTGATGGGATACGGCACCGGCGCGATTATGGCTGTGCCCGCGCACGACCAGCGTGACTTTGACTTCGCACGTCGTTTCGACCTGGACATCATCACCACGATCACCCCACCCGAAGACTTCGACCGCGACGAAGCCGCGTGGGTCGGTGACGGTGTCATCACCAACTCGGCCAATGAGGAAGTGGACCTCAACGGTCTGGGCAAGGAAGCGGCCATTGAGCGCATCACACAGTGGCTGGAAGAACGCGGCCTGGGCAAGAAAACCGTGACGTACCGCCTGCGTGACTGGCTGTTCTCACGTCAGCGCTACTGGGGTGAACCGTTCCCCGTGGTGTATTCGGCTGATGGCCGCGTGCACGCGCTGCCTGATGAGATGCTCCCCGTCACCCTGCCGGAAATTGATGACTTTTCGCCGCGCACATTCGATGAGAACGATGCTGCGTCTGAGCCGGAAGCACCGCTGGGTCGGGCAACGGACTGGTTGGACGTTGAACTGGATCTGGGTGAAGGCAAGCAGACGTATCGTCGTGACACGAACACCATGCCGAACTGGGCTGGCTCGTGCGCTTACGAAATCCGTTACGGCGACCCGAATAACACCGAACATTTCGCTGATCCGGTCAATGAGCAGTACTGGATGGGGCCGCGCAACCCGGGCGAATCCGGCGGTGCGGACCTGTATGTCGGTGGCGTCGAACACGCCGTTTTGCACCTGCTGTATGCGCGTTTCTGGCAGAAGATCCTCTTCGACCTGGGATACGTCAGCGCATCTGAGCCGTTCCACCGGCTGTTCAACCAGGGCTACATCCAGGCCTACGCCTACACGGATTCACGCGGCGCATACGTGCCGGCCGATGAAGTGACGGGCGACGAGGAAAGCGGATTCACCTGGAAGGGCGAGCCCGTCACACAGGAATACGGCAAGATGGGCAAGTCCCTGAAGAACGTTGTCACACCTGACGAATTCGCTCAGGACTATGGCGCGGACACGCTGCGAGTGTATGAGATGTCGATGGGACCGCTGGATATTTCCCGCCCGTGGGAGACGCGAGCCGTCGTTGGATCTCAGCGCTTCCTGCAGCGCCTGTGGCGCAATGTCCTCGATGAAGAAACTGGTGAGGTCACTGTCAGTGACGAACCGGCCGACCTGGCCACGCGCAAACTGCTGGCCCGCACGATCGCGGATGTGACGGTTGAGTTCGAGAACCTGCGCATTAACACCGCCATTGCCCGCATGATTGTGTTGAATAACCACATCACGTCGATGGATGCGGTACCGCGCGAAATCATCGAACCCCTGGTGCTGATGGTCAGCCCTGTTGCGCCGCACATCGCTGAAGAACTGTGGCACAAACTGGGGCACGATGAGTCGCTCGCACGTGAACCGTTCCCGGTCGTTGAGGACGAATCACTGCTCGAAGAAGATGCGATTACTGCGATCGTGCAGGTCAACGGCAAGGTTCGTGCCCGCCTCGATGTATCGCCCTCGATTGACGAGGACGATCTGCGCACCCGCGCGCTCGACCTGGAGCCGATCCGCGCCATCCTCGATGGACGTGAGCCGCTGAAAGTTATTGTGCGCGCACCTAAACTGGTGAACCTGGTTCTGCCGAAGAACTAGCCGCGCGCTGTCAGATTGGTAGCGGCGAGAACCTATGCCTGAAGGCGACGTTATTCATGCTCTGGCCCGCACGTTCGACACGCTGTTTGTCGGACGTGCGGTCCGGGTGTCATCGCCGCAGGGACGCTTCGCCGGCGGAGCACGCCTGATCAACGGCAGGATAGTGACGTCGGTTCGTGCGCACGGCAAGCATTTCTTCATGCAGTTGAGCGCGCCCGGACCGGTACGCGAGGGACACCCCGACGGTACGCAGGTGGCATATACCGACGACCTGTGGCTGCATGTCCACCTGGGTCTGTATGGGTCGTGGCGTTTATATGGCAGCGAATCGGTGGAGGTTCCCGTATCGATCGGAGCTCCGCGGCTGGCTGGCGACAGCGGCACAACGCACGAGGACGGCCGATGGACTCCACCCGAGCCGGTTGGCCAGGTCAGGGTCCGCATCGAAACAGATGACGCGGTCGCCGACCTGTCAGGTCCTAATCGCTGCGAAGTCATCACACCTGATGAACAGCGCCAGGCACAGCAGCGTCTGGGTCCCGATCCGCTGTCACCCCACGCGCTGACTCGTCCCGACCTGGAGCGCGCCTTCATCGATGCGATCCGCTCACGATCGCGCACCATCGGCGAACTGGTTATGGATCAGTCTGTGATTGCCGGCGTCGGGAACATTTACCGCGCAGAATCGCTCTTCATTACGGGGATTCATCCCAGACGCCGAGGCAACCGAGTGGCCGAGGCGCGCCTGAGCCTGCTATGGAAAACGATCTGCCCACTCATGACACACGGCCTTGAAGTGGGCAGAATCGAAACAGTGAGCGACGAGGATGCTCCGGAACCACCCCTTGAGGGTGATCCTGAAGCATCACGCTGGTATGTCTATCACCGCACCGGCAGGCCGTGCCTGCGTTGCGGCACTCCCGTTGCGGAGGATCTGATGGCTACGAGACGTCTCTTCTGGTGTCCGGGCTGTCAGCGCTAGGCAAAAGCCCGACGCTGACAGGAAGGCTATGACACTAGGCCAGGTCAGTGGCCGGAGCTGCTCCCAGGTGGACCTCCATGGAATCGTAGGTCGGCGCCTCGGGACGGTTCGTGACCGGACGATCCAGGTAGAACATGGCGGTCGAGGCGATGTCGTCATGCAGCGGCAGGTAGCGGCCACCTGAACGCCAGCCCAAAGCCTGAATGTCGACGCGCGGCAGTCCCTTGGAGAAGTGGATTGCGTCCTGAATATGGAAGCGGTACATTCCGAAACGCTGATTGGCGATATACAGGCCATCGGGGCGGATGACCTGCGGCATTCCCAGGTACGGCGTGGAGAACGTCGTGTATCCGCGGCCGGGGACATCGAAGTTCCAGGCACCACCGAAATAATCCTCAGTGCCGGTGCCACAGATCGTGGGATAGTCAGTGTCGTCGTCCATGTAGAACTTGATTTCGCCTTCGCCCCACCAGCCGTTGTCATTGACTGACCATGCGATGTAGGTGCCCACGTAGTGCCCCAGGCCCTCGATGTTTTCCAGAATCGGGTGTGTGGTGAGCGTCGGCAGGGGGTTGGAGCGGCGCCACTGCGCATGGAAGTAGGCGATATCATCCTTGGCGGCTGCGCCGTCAGCGGCGGATGAGTCACCCTCGTCAATGTCGTAGGTGATCTGGTAGTAGACGCGGGCATCCTCGTCGGAGGTGTTCTCCAGTGTCAGGCGAGCGCCGGACTTGAACGGCATGGGCCAGTAGGAGTTGAAACCACCGTGCGGGTTGGCGGCGATCGGAACAGAATTAACCTGCGAGAACACGGACCAGCCATTGCAGAAGAAGTCGCCGTAGGGCACCTCAACGGCAGGTTCGTCACTGCCGTCCCAGTAGCAGCGGAAGACCAGGCGACGCCACAGTGAGGTGTGAGCGGTCATCCAGATATGAGTGATGCATCCGGTACCTGAGATGTTGGCCAGCTCGAATGTGCCGCGAGCCGGAACGTCAATACTGGGAGAGATCTTCCACGTGGGTCCCAGGTCGCGTGCACATTCCGCACCGGTTCCCTCGGTCGCGCGGCCGCCACCCCCAGGTGTGCCGTCGAAGTTTTCCGGAGAGATGGAGCGAGTGGCTACGTTGCGAATCGTGGTCAGACCTGTCAAGGGGGAGAGCATCGTTGGCCGCCTTTCCTGAGAAAATATCAAAATGTGCGTCGGAATTTCACGATTTGTAATCGATTACTGTATAGTGTAGAGCACCAGGTAGTCAGGGTCAATTAACCATTGGCTTCCAGGTGCCATAATCAGCGAGTTTTCCACTGGTGGAATGCTCAAAGATCATCACAACGCGAGATAGGGCTAACGGACTCAACGTTGAGTCATATCGAAGAGGAGACACCATGAATTCAGGAAAGAGCAGGTGGGCGTGGGCAGGGATTGCGTCGTTCACCTTGGCATCTGTTCTCGTAGGAGGATGTGGCTCGGGAACGCCAGGTGAACCCGCAGGTTCAGAAAGCGGCGCAGCAGCCTCGGGGTCATCATCCGAGGGCGGCACGACCATTGAATTCTGGCACCGCACATTCACCCCCGTGGAAAATGAGTGGTACAAGAACATCGTTCAGAAGTTCAACGAGGCGCAGGACGAGATCACCGTAGTCGACACAGAAGTACCGGCCGACGCGTGGGATCAGAAGATGAAGTCGGCGCAGGCAGCAAACAAGAGTCCCGACATTTACACCTTCGCCGGACCGCTCAATGACGGCGTGAATGCCGCTCAGTTCCACGATCTGGATTCGATCGTGTCCAAGGAAGGCCTGGACAAGATGACCGACCTGGCACGTTCGGTTTCCCAGATTGATGGCACTTACTACGCATACCCGCTGGTTCTGGAGCCGCAGACAGTGCTGTTCTGGAACAAGGAAATGGTCTCCGCTGCCGGCCTTGACGCTGAGCAGGCACCGAAGACGTGGCAGGATCTGCTCGACAACTGCGCGAAGATTCAGCCAACCCTGTCGGATGGTCAGTACTGCATTTCCCCGGCATCTGATGCCGGCACATTCGCCTGGGCATCTGTGGGCCAGCAGTTCAATGCTTCCGGACACAACGCACTGACCGATGACTGGAGCGCACCGAACATCAACGACCAGGGCTACCGTGACCTCATGCAGTTCTACAAGGATCTGTGGGACAACGGCTACATGGCCAAGCAGCCTCTGGGCAGCTACCTGGAAGCCAAGGAATTCGGTGAAAAGAAGGTGGCCTACAAGGTGTCCGGTTCCTGGATGATGTCCGAGGTTGGCTCCGACTACCAGGACATGCTGACGAACACGGGTCTGGGCCTGTTCCCGAGCTCACCGAACGGAGAGGGACGAACCACCACCACACTGGGTGACTTCAAGTGGGTTGTTGACGCAAAGGCCAAGCACCCTGAAGAAGCAGGCAAGTTCCTCGAATGGGTTCTGGCCGGAGACGTTGAGAACCTCGTTCCGTTCTATGTTGCCACCCAGTTCACCAAGATTCCTCCGCGCGACGACGTTCAGGAAGGCGTGGCCGCCACTGAAGAGGCCAAGTCCGCTCCGTGGTCAGACGTCATCATGACTGAGATTGCTCCCGATGCCATTCCAAGCGTTGCCTACCCGTGGGATGTCTCGATGGCAGTCGGCACGGCGATGGAGACCGTGATGAAGGGTGCCGCGACCGCTGACCAGGCGATCGACACTGCTGAGAAGGCGATCCAGACCGTGATCGATCGTGAGAGCCTTCCCGAGAAAGCATCTGCTCCCGGCGATAAGTAATTCAGCCCTGTCATAGGACTGTTCCCAGGCTGAAGAAAGGAATCCCGATGTCCAGTACAAAGGTGCGGAAGGACTCAAAGAAGTTCCGTTTCCGTGATGGACGACTCGCATACCTCTTGATCCTTCCCGCCTTTGTGCTGCTCGGGATCTTCGTGGTGTGGCCAGCAATTTACGCAGCGTACCTGTCATTCCAGGACTGGAGCTTTTACAAGCCCGCAGTATTCGTTGCGTTCAAGAACTACACGGACGTCCTCAAGGACCCGCTGTTTATCGCCGCCATTAAACGCGGTTTCATGTTCGTTCTGTTCACCGTGCCCACCACGCTTGTTCTCGCATTCCTCTTTTCCAGTCTTGTCGTATCTGTGTCGCGCAGATTTGCTGACACGTTGAAGGTCAGCATCTATCTGCCGACCATTATTTCCGGCGTTATTACCTCGATCATCTTCGTGTTGATCTATGACTACTCCGGCGGCATTTTGAACTGGTTCCTCGGGTTCTTCGGAGTTGAACCAATCGCATGGCTGGGTGACCCCCAGTGGGCGCTTCTGGCCATCGCAGTCCCGGCAATCTGGCTGGGAATGGGCCTCACATCCCTGATCATGGTGGCAGCCATGATTGACATCCCCAGCGAGTTCTACGAAGCCGCCTCGCTCGAGGGAGCGAACTGGTGGCAAAAGACCTTCTACATCACATTGCCGCAGATGAAGAATGTGGGGTTGTATCTGCTGGTAACAGGCATTATCGGCGCGATCCAACAGTACGAGCTCCCGCTGGTCATGACCGGCGGCGGGCCGTTGGATTCGACAACCACACCGAACCTGTTCATCTTCAATCACTTCCGCGGAGACATGAACGTGGGCTACTCGATTGCAGCAGCCCTGCTGATGTTCCTGGTTCTGGGAACCCTCTCCGCACTGATCTTCAAATTCGTGAACTCCGAGAAGCTGGTGGATTAATCATGTCAGTAATGTCAACGTCGACGGGTGTCAGCACCGCAATGGAGACATCGGACTCCACGAAGAAAGACCAGGCAGCAGCACCGCAGTTCCACCGGAAACAATGGTGGCCGGTCATCGTGATCAAAGGCCTGTTCGGTGCGATCTTCATCTTCGCTGCACTGTTCCCCCTGCTGTGGATGGTCATCGCAGGATTCAAGGCAAAGACCGAAGTTGTTCAGACTCCCTTCCAGTTCTTCCCCGAAGTGTGGCACTGGGAAAACTACGCGCGCATCGCGCAGGATCCCACGTTCATCCGCGCATTGCTGTGGACGCTTCTGGGTGCGCTGCTCTTCATGACTGCCAGCCTGACCGTCAACTCACTTGCTGCCTATGCGTTCGCACGCCTGGAGTTCCGCTTCAAGAAAATCCTGTGGGTCGTCATGATCACGACGATGTTCATTCCGGGTATGACGATTCTGCTGACCAGCTTCATCGTTGTGACGAAGTTACGCATGCTGGATACTCTGGCCGTTCTGGTTATTCCCGGTGTCGCGAACGCGGGAATGATCTTCTTTATCCGACAGTTCTACCTGTCGATCCCCTCATCCCTCGAAGAGGCAGCCATGCTGGATGGGTGCGGGCGTTTCCAGATTTTCGTGCGTCTGTTCCTGCCCCTGTCGAAGCCTCCGTTCGTCGTCATGGGCATCACGTCCTTCCTGGGATACTGGAATGCATACGTGTGGCCGATTCTGACCATCACGTCCCCGGAGAAGTACCAGCTCCAGCAATACCTTGCGACGTTCCGCTCGGAACGTACCTCTGAACTGGGTCTACTCATGGCGGGCTCTGTCCTGTCAGCGGCGCCAGTGATCATCATCTTCCTTATTTTCCAGCGCCAGATCATTGGCAACATCAAAATGTCCGGTCTGAAGTAGGAGCGTCCTCATCGATGAGGACGACGGTCACGGCCGACACACCCATCCAAGGAAAGGACACGCTATGCGTGAGTCTATCTCACCACCAGGGCGCTGCTTATTCACTCGACGAGGAGCAATCATTGCTGCCTGCGCATGCGCCGGCGCGCTGTGTCTGGCAGGAACAGCGTGCGCTGCCGATCCAGCCGCACCCGAGGCGGAGAAGCCATACGCTCATCCTTCGGCTGCACGCGTTGTCGCTCAGCTGACAGGTGCTAAAGGTTTTACAAACACCGCCCAGACCATGAAAATCCAGGGAACCGACCTTGGAATCATGTGGGATGACGGAGACGGTCATGTGTTATTCGCTGTTGGTGACACCTTCGGCGAATGGAGCGGCAATGGTGGCGGCGGAGAAGACTGGCGTTCGAATGCACTGCTGCGTTCGTCCACCAGGAACTTCGCTGAAGACGGAATCCTGTTCGATTCTGCCGTGGTCGATGAGAACGGAAAAGCGCGGGAGATCATTCCCTCGCTCAAGATCCCTGAAACCGAGCACACCACTATTCCCACCGGCGGCATCGCGGTGGGCGGCCGGCAGTACTTGGCGTTCATGTCCGTCAATAAGTGGGGCGTCCCCGGAGAATGGTTCACGAACTATTCCCGTATCGCGTACTCCGATGACGGGGGAGAAACCTGGAATACGACCGACGGCCCGCAGTGGACCAACGATGACAAGTGGTCCAATAACTTTCAGATGGTGGGCTTTGCTCACGGTCAAGGCGATGGCTTCGTCTACATGATGGGCACGCCGAATGGTCGCTTCGGTGCCATCCGCATCGCCAGGGTTGATGAGAACAAGATCCTCGAAAAGGATGCTTACCAGTACTGGAACGGCAGCGAGTGGGGTGACGACGAGGGTACCGCGGCCGACATCATTGAAGCTCCAACGACGGAACTGTCTTTGCAGTACAACTCATACCTGAACAAGTGGATGCTGATGTACACCACTGATTCAGACGAAGCGGGAATCTTTGACGTGGTGTACCGCCTGGCAGATCGTCCGGAAGGTCCGTGGTCAGACAAGACAGTAGTGGCAACCTCACTGGATTATCCCGGAATGTATGCACCGTACATGCACCCGTGGAATTCAGGTTCAGAAGTGCATTTCGCCATGTCAATCTGGGGCTCCTACAACATTTTCCAGATGACATTCGAGGTAGATAAGGATGGCAATGTGATCCACCCGAACCTCGTTAAAGACCCCGGTTTTGAGCGCGTAGAGAATGGCGGTATGAGTCCCCATTGGCAATGCCACGGACCTTGCGGTCTTGATGGCAAGCCGGATTGGGCATATGGGTCAGAACACCAGGCATGGATGCGGAACAACCAAGGCACGTTGGAGCTTTCCCAGACAGTAACCGTCACACCCAACACTCACTACAAGATGACAGCGTTCGTGACGACTGGTCCTGACAACCCGCAGCGCACTGACAAGGGAACGGTGGGTGCGCGTCAAACCGGTCCAGGCGGACAGGTTCTTGCCTCTCAGGAATTCACACACTTGGCCGGATACACGCGCTTTGTTGTGGAATTCGACTCGGGAAGCAACAGCCAGATCGATATTTTCGTAGACGCTGCCCCTACTGCTGACCAGTGGGTGCAGATGGATAGCTTGTCTCTGAAGGCCACTGGACCGAGTAAGTCCGACACCAAGCCTGCAGATGGTGATGCAAACGCCGATGCCGATGCGGGTAAAGACGAGGGCGGGAACGCCGATGCCGGTAGTGGAAAGGGCGAGGGCAATCTTGGTGGCGACGTGAACCGGCCAGAAAACGGCAACGGGGGTAAGGCAGGAGCGGCATCCGCTCAAGCCGGCTACAAGGCAACGGTTGCGCGTACCGGCTCCACAGTCGGAAGCCTCGTGCCCGCACTTGTTGGAATCAGCCTGATTGGTGGGCTCTCCTTGGTTGCAGCAAGGCGCCGACAGGCTAGGTAATGTTCAGCTGAATACGACATTGACGAGGGCGACTCACGCACTGGTGGTGTACACCGAACATCGGATGGGTCGCCCTCGTCAATCGTGTTAGGGCGCCTAGGTGCGGTGACCCGCAGTGGTCATGGATGCAAGCCGGAGCTAGCTCGGGCGTACAGGCCCATGCAAAATAGAA
This sequence comes from Pauljensenia sp. C0170B4, assembly GCF_056590235.1. NCBI lineage: Bacteria > Bacillati > Actinomycetota > Actinomycetes > Actinomycetales > Actinomycetaceae > Pauljensenia > Pauljensenia sp. C0170B4. The sequence continues at coordinate 205,146 of NZ_JBWPVS010000005.1, forward strand.
GACGGACGAAAGCCGGTAGAGAAACGAAGCAGACAGGCGTCTGCAGCGAGCAGGGGAGGACCTAGGACGCGGAATCGTCCGATTCGGCGTTGACCTCCACAAAACCGAGTGCGTCGTAGAACTTCTGCGCGTCGGGCGCGGATTTCAGATCAAGGCGCAAGGACAAGTCATTTTCACCCCACGACGCGCAACGGCGGGCAAGCTCGGCAATGAGCACCGTTGCAATGCCTTCACGACGACATTCAGGATCAACAATCAAGTCAATGACGAACGGACCGCGCGGAGCATCATCCCACACAACATCGGTGACGCACAGGATCGCTCCCACTAGGCTTCCGTCACGCCACGCGCCGATGAACGAGTCGTCACGAGGCTGACCAAACGCACCTTCAAAATACAGACGCATTTCATCCGTTGATTCCCACAGGTTCTCCGCAGTGGAGGGCGCTCCATAGGCGATGACATGGAGCGATGCCAACGCTGGGATGTCGTACCTCGTGAGGGTGGCAAGCTGGACGCCCTGGGGCTGATCGACATCGGCCAACGTATTCAAAGAAGCTTGCAACGTTCGCTTCGTCATGCCCTTAGCCTACGTGACCTGGCGCACGTTTGTGGGTATTTTGGCAGGTGACGTCACCTCCGGTGTCACACACATTGGCGTGAGCACGTGCAACATGCGGTGTGGGCCGAGGGGGAAGCGCAGCGCAGAGGCCGAGAAACCTTGGTTAAATCAGCAGGGATGGATCCACGTAGGAGTTCGGATCCACAATCAGCTCATCATCGGGCTCTTCCACCGATTCGGGGGAAGGATGCGACCTAGCTGGAACCCCCAAGGCCACCGAACATTCCGGAACATCGCGGGTCACCACGGCGTTCGCCCCCACCTTTGAATTGTCACCGATGGTGATCGGGCCCAGAACTTTTGCGCCCGCACCGATCATGACATGGTGCCCCACTGTGGGGTGACGCTTCCCCGGACTCATCGACACACCGCCCAGCGTGACACCATGGAAGATCACGACGTCGTCGCCCACTTCAGTCGTCTGGCCGATCACGACACCGGTCGCATGGTCAATGAAAACCTGATGGCCGATCTGCGCGGCCGGATGGATATCAACTCCAGTCATGACACGGGCGAAAGAGGAAATCAGGCGAGCCGGTATACGCACATTGCGCTGCCACAGTGCGTGCGCAACACGGTGACTCCACAGGGCGTGCACACCAGGGTAGGTCAACGCCACTTCAGTGCGCGATCGTGCAGCTGGGTCACGTTTGAGCGCAGTGTCGAGGTCCTCTCGCAGAAGCTTAAGCGCACGTGAGGGAGAAAGTGCCATGATGCCTCTTATTCAATCAGTGGCCGAGATCCCCAGTGTGGGTGACAGGAGCACACCGCTCATGCCACCCACACGTGAGACCGATCAGTATCAGTATTACTCGTTGTCGTCGCGCAGATCTTCAAACAGCGCAGTTGACAGGTATCGCTCGCCCGTATCAGGCAACACGACCACGATGTTCTTACCGGCGTTTTCAGCACGCTCAGCAACCTGGGCTGCTGCAGCCAGGGCAGCACCCGAGGAAATGCCGACAAGCAGGCCTTCTTCAGCAGCGGCGCGGCGGGCAAAGGTGAGAGCAGTGGGGGTGTCGATATCTATCACCTCATCGACGACTTGCGCGTTATATGTGTCGGCCACGAAGTTCGGTCCAATTCCCTGGATGCCGTGGGGGCCACTTGCGCCACCGGTCAGCATAGGGGATTCAGCGGGCTGCACGGCGATGATCTGGATATCAGGGTTCTTCTGTTTGAGCGCGTCGCCCACACCTGAGATCGTGCCGCCAGTTCCAACTCCGGCAACGACGATATTCACCGTGCCGTCGGTATCCGCCCAGATTTCTTCCGCGGTTGTGACGCGGTGTATTTGCGGGTTGGCAGGGTTGGTGAACTGTGAGGCGATGATTGAGCCTTCACGTTCGTCACGAATCTTCTCGGCTGCGGCCACGGCACCGTAGATGCCGTCCTTCGGGTCGGTCAGCACCAGTTCAGCGCCGAAGGCTTTCATCAGCAGGCGGCGCTCAATGCTCATCGACGAGGGCATCGCGATGACCACGTGGTAACCACGCGAGGCGCCCACCATTGCCAGTGCGACACCCGTGTTGCCTGAGGTGGCCTCGATGATAGTTCCGCCTTCCTTGAGGGCGCCCGATTCCTCGGCAGCGTCGATGATGGCGGCAGCAATACGGTCCTTGACAGATGACGCAGGGTTGAACGCCTCTACTTTTGCGATGACGTGGGCGTTGTCGCCCGCGAGGCGATTGATAGCGACGAGGGGGGTGCGGCCAATGAGTTCAGTGACGTTTGCGGCGATAGCGGTCATGAAAAATCACTCCATAGAGAAAAAGTCAAGAAGGAAAGAAAAAGAAAAATGGGCTGGTTCAATCACCATGCGGGCGAACAGCAGTACGCATAGACGTACGGAGAAGGCTATTCGCCCTAGAGACACTCCGCCGTGCAGATACAGAAAAAGCACGCAGAAACTGCGTGCACGCAACGCCGCGCGACCTGTGTCGCGTTCATCTGGTTCGTTGCTGTGTGAATCACATGCGACACTGTACGGGTTTTTGTCTCATGCGTCCACTTCTATTCGAGTTCGTCCCGTTACGTGAACGCTGGCCTGCCCGTGGGTCAGAACCATTGCGCGGTCTACCCACTGCTCGATGTCGTCGTCAGTGGCGGCGATGTCGAGGTGGACACGCGCATCCCACGTGCTGCCCACAATCGGCACATTCGCGCTGTGCAGCTCCGACTGGAACTTACCGGCATCATTGGAATCGACAGTGATGCGAGCAATGTTGAGAGTCTTGATGACCACGTGAGGTGCGCGGGCCAGTGCCTCGCTCACCGCTGACGAATACGCGCGGATGAGGCCTCCCGCACCCAGCAGCACTCCGCCGAAATAACGGGTGACGACAGCCGTCACATTCCACGTGTCAGACATTTTGAGGGCTTCAAGCATAGGCGTGCCGGCTGTGCCCGATGGTTCCCCGTCGTCAGAGGAATGCTGGATTGCGTTTCGGCCATCCGCACTGATGAGGTAGGCCGAACAGTTATGCCGTGCCTGTGGGTGCTCCGAACGGACCATGTCGATGAGTGCGCGCGCTTCATCTTCGGTGTCGGCGCGGGCCACAGTGGCGATGAAGCGTGAGCGTTTGATCTCGATTTCATGGGTGATCAGCGTTCCCGCACGAAGCGTTCGGATATCGTTCACGGAATCTGTGTCACCCCTCCGCTTGCTCGTGGTCCCATTGATGATGCTGTCACTCTATCGTGTCGGCACGCAGCAGCGGCGCATGGTCGTCCTCGTCAATTACGACAATTACGAGGGGAGTGGAGGGCACAAATGTGGGCAAAGTCCTACAAAGAGGGAAGAAAGTCACGCCCCTGGCGTGCTAGAGTTCTTGGGTTGCCGGTACGCGAGTGAAATCACAGCGAAACTGGAGTCAGCAGCTGGCATTTTGTCAGCAGGCATGGCACAGTTATTGCCGGTAGTGATGTCCACGAATGTAGAAAGAGGAGCGGTAGGGCCATGGCAGTTCCCAAACGCAAGATGTCCCGAGCGAACACCCGCACTCGCCGGTCAGCATGGAAGGCTGATCTCACCCAGCTCGACAATCTGAAGGTTGCCGGTCGTGAGATTCGCGTGCCTCGTCGCCTGGCGAAGGCGTACAAGAAGGGCTTGCTCAGCGTCGACGATCTCGACTGAGACATTTTTCTTACGCGTCACTCGATGACGTGAGGACCCGGACACCCCGCGAGGTGTTCGGGTCTTTTGTTGTGTGTACGATCGCTGCCGCCGTGGATGATGCAACGCTGTGCTGATCCATGCACTGTGCGTGCCCAGAAGGATCAGCCGAACACTCAGACAGGACGTGTCTTTCCGTTAACATAAGAACAGCACGGCAACCCGGTGCCTGTGGCCGCACATCACAGCGGCGGCATGAAGAATCTGAGAGGTGAGGGATGACTCGAGAGCGCTTTATTGTGGGCACGTCAGGCACATATCATCCGGGACGGCGGTGCGACGTTGAATATGGTCCTCTTGCCGCATACGCGGTGGAGCTGGCAGGCGTGGAAGGGCGGGCACCGAAGATTGGCTACCTCGCCACGGCGTGCGGTGACCAGAAAGCGCGAATCGCTGAACGCATGGAGGCGGCGCGGTTGCGCGGGTGGCAGCTTAATCCGTTGACCTGTTTCATGATGCCGAATGTCGATGACCCTCGCGAATACCTCCTGGACCAGGACGTCATCTGGGTTGACGGGGGATCGGTGGTGAACCTGCTGGCAGTGTGGCGCGCACACGGACTGGACGAGGTCATGCGCGAAGCGTGGGAGAAAGGCATCGTCCTGGCTGGTGTGTCCGCCGGATCAATGTGCTGGCACATCGGCGGAGCCACGGATTCATTCGGGCCGGACCTGCGTCCCGTCACTGATGGCCTCGGCTTCCTTCCCTACGGCAACGGCGTGCACTACGGAGTGAACCCGCAGCGTCGTGAACTCCTGCAGCGCATGGTGGCCGAGGGCGACTTCACTGATGCCTACTCGTCAGAAAACGGGATCGGCCTGGTCTACCGCGATACGGAACTTGTCGACGTGGTGTCGGATCGGGACGAGGTCTACGGCTGGCACACGTTCAAGGACGGGGATGAGGTTGTCGAAGAACAACTCACGCCTCGCCGTCTTGCTGATTAATTACATCATCATCACAGTTTTGGGTCTGTCCACTGATACAGTGCGACTCGTCCCCACGGCGGCACCGCACGGGTGATGCCGCTTTGGCATGTAAGACATTTCAAAGAAAGGGTCCGCATGATTACTTTCCTCGTGATTGTTATTGCTCTGGCGGGCATTGCTGCGGTCGGATACCTGGTGATCAAGAAGGTACATCCGGCTGCGTCAATTTTCACCGTCGGCATCGTGCTCATGATGATCGCTGCAGCGATGGGCAAGATCGATAACGCAACACGCGAAATTGAAGCCACTGGCAATGCGTTCTACGACGAGCTGCAGATAGTCGAATCGATCTTCGCCAATCGCTTCACCGGAATCGGTATGGCGATCATGGTGCTGTTCGGCTTCGTATCCTACATGCGGTACATCGGCGCAGATGCCAAAGCCGTCGTCATCTTGTCGAAACCCCTCAGGGCTTTGCACGGCTCGTATTGGCTGATCCCCATCGGTTTCATCCTGGGCAACATCTTGTCTCTGGTGGTGCCGTCGGCCGCATCCCTGTCGCTGCTGCTCATCGCCACGCTGTTGCCGGCGCTGGTGGCATCAGGATTGACGCCGCTGACGGTGGGCGCAATTGTGGTGACGTCGTCGACCATTGTCCCGACGCCGCTGGAAGCGGGCCTGATCCAGGGCGCTGACCTGGTTGGTATGCCTGTCACGCAGTACGTGTTTGGCCATGTGGCGTTAGCGACGATTCCGACACTGCTGATCACGGCTTTCATTCATATGTGGTGGCAGCGTCGATGCGATCTGGTTGATGCACGCAAACGTGCTGACGTGGCTGCTGGCATTGTCGCAGCGACCGGTGCGACCGGAGCTGAAATGAAGGCTGCGAAGAAGGGTGAGAAATCTGCGTCGGGCGCATCGAACAGTGCCTCAGAAGCAACGATCCAGGATGCCCTCAAGCGTGCAGCCAACTTGCCGTGGTTCTACGCATTGTTGCCGTTGCTGCCACTGCTGCTCATCATCATTTCAGCGGCTCTGAATCGTCTGGGTGTCATCCCGTTTGAGGCTGGCATCCTGCCTGTCACCGTTGTCTCCCTGTTCATCGCGATGATTGTCGAGGCTATCCGCCTGCGTTCACTGAACAAGGCGATCGATGCGGGTAAGAACTTCTTCACCGGTATGGGTGAGGCAGCGGGCGGCGTGGTTGCGCTGCTGGTCGCCGCCGCAATTCTGGTGGAAGGTATCACGCAGCTTGGTGTCATCAAGATGCTGACTGATGCGACGGAAGGTTCAAGCGGCGCTGCGGCATTGATCATCTTGATCTTTGTCGTGTCGGTCGCGCTGCTGTCTACCCTGACGGGGTCTGGTACCGCTCCGTACTTCGCTTTCTCCGAGGTTGTCCCTCACTTGGCCGAAAGCGGTGGTGTGCTGCCCATTCGTATGTTGAACTCGATGTGGGCAACGTCAAACCTGATGCGTCAGGTGTCGCCTGTGTGCGCTGCAGTCCTGATCGTGTCGGGCGCCATTAACGTCAATCCGATTGAACTGGTCAAGCGCACAGCGGTTCCGATGATCGCCGCAACGGTTCTGAACGTGATTTTCTCGTTCCTCTTCATTCACGCATAAGCGGTGAGACTGGCTCACTCAGGGGGCTTGCTCCACGCGGCGGGATTTTGGTAATCCGGCCGCCGAGAGCAGGCCCCCCTGTTCGTGTGCTGTCCACGTGCATTGAACACGCTTAGCGCGTGTATGAGAACGCGGCTTATCAAACTGATTGTGGCAGGACTCAACAGGTCGAGGTAGACATCATCGGATTGAGGTAGCAGTGCCCTGGTCACAGTCAGTGAAGCGAGTGCCAGTCAACCGGTCAAGGTAGGAGTCAACGGGTCAAGGTCATCGCGCGGTCTGGAATCAACCAGTCAAGGTATGAGCGGACGACTCGGACTGAACACTTATCAGCGACAGTGACTTTCCCGCACTAATATGCGGATCTTGAATAGTGAGACGGGGCAGTAGTGGTCTCTTACCTTGACCGGTTGACGAAAAGCCCCTTCGTTTACCTTGACCGGTTGACGCACATTGTCTGTCGTACAACACGCCAGCTGAACTGGTGTCGGCACTACCAGTCGCTTCACGAAATGCGCCCCCGACAGGACTCGAACCTGCAACCTAAGGATTAGAAGGCCTTTGCTCTATCCATTGAGCTACGGGGGCTACTCGCATAAGGATAGCGTGCCTGCACCCTCGGGTGTGAATACAGGCAGGTGAAGTGGTCTCACTTCACACCAGCAGACGGAAAATCTCCGAATCCGGAGCAACTTCTTCGACATGCAGGGGAGAGGCTTCCATCCGTGTGCGCAACCGTTCAATGTCTGCCGGATCGCTCAGATCGATCCCCACCAACGCAGGCCCGGTCTCGCGATTGTTCTTCTTCGTGTACTCGAAATGCACCACGTCATCACCTGGACCCAACACTTCTGACAGGAACAGGCGCAACGCACCCGGCTGCTGCGGGAAGGTCACAACAAAATAGTGCCGCAGCCCCTCATGACGCAGCGAGCGTTCCACCACTTCCGCATAACGGCTCAAGTCATTGTTACCACCGGACACGACACAGACAATGGATCCCTCATCGCTGCCCGTGAGCTCAGCGCGCCGTTTCGGATCGGTCAGCAACGTGCGAGCAGCCGTGCTGGCCAGCGCCCCCGCAGGCTCAGCAATGATGCCGTCAGTTTGATACAGAGACACCATCTCCGTGCACACGGCCCCTTCGGGCACCGACACAAGAGAGGACACGTTTTCCTGCGCCAGCTGGAACGGCAAGGTTCCCACCGTCCCGACAGCGGTCCCGTCAACAAAGGAATCAACACGATCCAGCGCGGTAGGGCCACCCTCGTCAAAGGCGCGCTGCATCGAGGCAGCGCCGTCCGGCTCCACACCAATGACACGCACGTCAGGACGCAGATGGCTGAGCGCTGTCGCAATCCCCGCGATGAGGCCACCACCCCCGACAGGCACCAGCACGCAGGACGTATCAGCAGGGATCTGCTCGGCCAGTTCGACACCGATGGTGCCTCCGCCCGCGATTGTTCCCGGATCGTCGTAGGGGTGGACGTATTCGCGTCCCGTGACGCGCGCAGCTTCCGTCGCCAACGCGTTCGCACGGTCAAAACCGCCATCCACGATGACCTGCTCCACCCATTCGCCTCCGATGGCGGCGATACGTTCACGTTTCTGGCGCGGCGTGGTCGACGGCAGGTAGATCGTGCCGCGCACGTTCAGGTGCGCGCATGCGAACGCCACACCCTGAGCATGGTTACCGGCCGAAGCGCACACCACACCCTGCTGGCGTGATTGCGCGCTCAGTGCGCTCATCTTCGCGTACGCGCCGCGCACTTTGAATGAGCGGCACACCTGCTGATCCTCACGCTTGAGTAAGACGGGCACGCCCAGTTCCTGCGTCAAGCGTTCCGACACATCCAGCGGCGTATGTTTGACGACGTCTTTCAGGGACAAGCTGGCACGCATAATGTCATTGAGCGTCACTGTCGATGTGTCGTTGAGTTCTGAATGTGGCGGTACGTGCTGAGATGATGCCACGGCAACGCTCCTTCCATCTGCGTGTACAAGTTGTTTGTGGGTTCAGTGTATTCACCTGTGTGCCGATTCGGAGAGGCTGTCCACGTGTACGACACTCCGCAGCAGGTCGCGGCAGTCGCCCTTGTTTGCCTCGACAATCCGGACGGTCCCTGTGGCCCTGAGCGTCCGCTTGACCATCCGCACACCCGAGCTAGTCACCCGCATTCCCGCGCGGGTCACTACACTGGGAGACATGACGAAGCAACTGAAGAATCCACTGGTGTGGATCGACTGCGAAATGACCGGTCTTGACGTGGCGCGTGACGCCCTGATCGAAGTGGCGGTCGTGATCACCGACGCGAGCCTGACCGTCGTGGACCCCGGAATCGACATTCTGATCCAGCCCTCTGAGGAGGCGCTGAATCACATGGACGACTATGTGCGCAACATGCACACACAATCCGGCCTGCTTGACGAGCTCAAGGACGGCATCGCGTCGATGGAGGAAGCCGAGAGCATCGTCCTGGACTACATCAAGAAGTTCGTCCCTGTGTCGGGTCGCGCCCTGCTGGCGGGGAACACGGTCGGCATGGATCGCCTGTTCCTGAGCGCGAACATGCCACGCGTCATCGACCACCTGCACTACCGCATTATCGACGTGTCCTCCATCAAGGAACTCGCCAAGCGCTGGTACCCGTGCGTTTACGAGTGCTCACCTGAGAAGCATGGGGGCCACCGCGCACTGGCCGACATTCGTGAATCCATCCAGGAACTTGAGTACTACCGTCGCGCACTTTTCCCTTCTGACCAGGGACCCAGTCGTGAAGACGCCCAGAAGATTGCCGGCGAGGTTGCCGCTTTGGGCATTGTCGAGGGTGCCACCCAGCAGAATTGACGAGGGGAACGCCCTATCCACAGTTCACTGCCAGCCCGCCGTTGTCCACAGGGATGCGGCGGGCTGAGTGCGTGTCCACAGATTGCCCGCGAAGCCTTTGGACAAGGGCCTGGCGCGGTGAGGATTGTCCTACGGCACAGGGCCGATAACACGAAAGGACAATTCATGAGCGCGAATATGACAGTGACATTACGCGGACGCATCGGAACGGACGTGAAGGAAATCAGGACTGCGACGGGGCGAACGACCACACGTTTCCGGCTTGCCACACCGCGTTGGCGCATCAACGATCGGGGAGAATTCGATGAGCAGGAACCCCAGTGGTACACGATCCGCGCATGGGACAAGCTCGCGCACAATATGTCGACCTCATTTGCCAAGGGGCATCCCATCGTGCTGACTGGACGGCCCAGCGTTAATGCGTGGAAAGATGCGGCGGGTGAGGTTAAGAGCGAACTGGTCATTGTGGCGCACAGCGCCGGGCACGACCTGAACTACGGGTGGTCGCACTTCGATAGGCCAAAGGAATCACGGCCAGAGGGAGAAGCAGAACGTGACGAAGAAGGCACGGGAAACCTTCAGATCCGGACCTCGCGAGATGATGGCGGCGATGCGGTCACAGCAGATGCTCCAGCGCCCCAGATGGTAACGGCAGCGGTGTAAGGGAGGCGGTGCGAACGGAGCACTGTATGCAGGGAGCTGCGTCAATGCGGCGAATCGGCGGGCAGTGCGCTTGTGGTGAAAATCAGCCATTTCGGGTTATCTCACGTTGACCGTGGGTGGGCTTCGTGCCGTAGCATGGAGTGACACGAAGTTGACGAGTCCCTTCTTGAAATGGAGAACTGTGGCTGAGTACATATACCAAATGATCAAAGCGCGCAAAGCTCATGGCGACAAGATCATTCTTGATGACGTATCCATGTCGTTCTTCCCCGGAGCGAAAATCGGCATGGTTGGTCCTAACGGTGCTGGAAAGTCATCGATCCTCAAGATCATGGCGGGTCTGGATGAACCAAGCAACGGCGAAGCACGTCTGACACCCGGTTACACAGTGGGCATCCTCGAGCAGGAACCCCAACTCGACGACACGAAAACCGTGTTGGAAAACGTGCAGATGGGTGCCAGGGAAACGTTCGACAAGCTCGCGCGTTTCAACAAGATCTCTGAGGAGATGGCTGACCCGGACGCCGACTTTGATGCGCTCATGGAAGAAATGGGCAAGCTGCAAAGTGAGATCGACGCTGCAAACGCGTGGGATATCGACTCCCAGCTGGAGCAGGCCATGGACGCACTGCGCTGCCCGCCTGCCGATCAGGATGTGAAGGTTCTTTCCGGTGGGGAACGTCGTCGCGTGGCGCTGTGCCGTCTGCTGATCGAAGCTCCTGACCTGCTGCTGCTGGATGAGCCAACGAACCACTTGGATGCCGAGTCCGTGCAGTGGCTGGAAAAGCACCTGTCCACGTATGCCGGCGCGGTGATCGCAGTGACCCACGACCGCTACTTCCTTGACCACGTAGCCGAATGGATCGCTGAAGTGGACCGCGGTCACCTCTACCCCTATGAGGGCAACTACTCCACCTACCTGGAAACGAAGGAAAAACGCCTGAAAGTCCAGGGACAGAAGGATGCGAAACTGGCCAAGCGGCTGCGTGAAGAGCTCGACTGGGTTCGTTCCAATCCCAAGGGACGCCAAGCCAAGTCACGAGCCCGTCTGGAACGCTACGAAGAGATGGCTGCCGAAGCGGAGCGCACACGCAAGCTTGACTTTGAGGAAATTCAGATCCCGCCAGGGCCTCGTTTGGGCTCTATCGTGATCGAGGCAAACAATCTGCACAAGGGCTTCGGTGACCGTGTCCTCATCAATGACCTGTCGTTCTCACTGCCGCGCAACGGAATCGTCGGTGTGATCGGTCCGAACGGTGTGGGCAAGACAACTCTGTTCAAGACCATTGTTGGGCTTGAACCGCTGGACGGGGGAGACCTCAGGATCGGTGAGACCGTCAAGATCTCATACGTCGACCAGAACCGTGCGGGCATCGATCCGGACAAATCAGTGTGGGAGGTTGTCTCAGATGGCCTCGACTTCCTGGAAGTCGGCAACGTTGAAATGCCGTCGCGAGCCTACGTGTCCGCATTCGGATTCAAGGGACCGGACCAGCAGAAGCCGTCAGGCGTGCTTTCCGGTGGTGAACGCAACCGCCTGAACCTGGCGCTCACGCTCAAACAGGGCGGCAACCTGCTCCTGTTGGATGAGCCGACCAACGACCTCGATGTGGAAACACTTGGATCACTGGAAAACGCGCTGCTCGAATTCCCCGGGTGCGCGGTGGTTGTCACCCACGACCGTTGGTTCCTCGACCGCGTTGCCACGCACATCCTCGCGTGGGAAGGCACGGAAGAAAACCCTGCGAAGTGGTACTGGTTCGAAGGAAACTTCGAATCCTACGAGAACAACAAGGTGGAGCGTCTTGGTCTTGACGCAGCCCGCCCGCACCGCGTCACGCACCGTCGTCTCACGCGCGACTGAGGAGAGCGTCAAACTGACACACCTCGTCCCACCTTGTGCACATCGCATGCGAACACGCTTAGGGTAATTCCATGACTACAACGTGGACTGTGAGCGATGTCGTTACTGTGATGGATCGGTGGTATCCACCCGAAACGGCACAAGAGTGGGACAAGGTAGGCCTCATTGTGGGAGATCCCTCACGCGAGGTGCGCCGCATTCTCATTGCCGTTGATCCCGTGGCAGCGGTAATCGACGAAGCTGTGAGCAATGAGGTCGACATGATCATCACACATCATCCGCTGTATCTGCGAGGCGTGTCGTTCCTACCTGAAAGCGACCCGAAAGGGCGCGTCGTCGCCACACTCGTACGTGGCGAGTGCGCACTGTTCAACGCCCACACCAATGCCGACATCGCCTATCGGGGAGTCGCGCATGCTTTGGCAGACCTGCTGGGACTGGAACGCACGCAGCCGCTGGACCCCTCGGGACGTGACCGCGACGGCCGCTCGGTGGGACTGGGGCGCGTCGGAACAATAGAGCCGGTGACCCTGCGTGAATTTGCGCAGCGAGTGGCATCTGCATTGCCTGCCGGTCCGCACGGCCTGTTCGTGGGCGGAGACCTGGAATCAACCGTCGCGCGTGTGGCGGTGTCAGGCGGTGCAGGTGATTCCCTGCTTGAGCAGGCACGCGCATCGGGTGCCGACGTGTTCGTCACCGCTGATCTGCGCCACCACCCCTCGTCCGAACACCTCGAAGGCGGAGCGCCTGCACTGATCTCAGGATCCCATTGGGCGACCGAATGGCCGTGGGTTCCGGTGCTCGCGCAACGACTCAGCGAGCAAGCCGAGGCGGACAACGTCTCCGTCGACATTACAGCGTCTACCATAGTGACAGAACCATGGACGGCTCACATGCAGACAACCGGAGGAACTCAGTGAAGGCATCACCTGAAGATCAACGCTCGCTACTCGAGTTGCAGTCATTGGATCGCGCCATCATGAAGATGCGACACCAGCGTGACACACACCCGGCGCACGCCAAGCTGCGTGAACTTGCCGGACGGGCAGAGGACCTCAAGCGTGCTGCGATCAACCAGAGTGCAGTGATAGCCGACACGAAACGTGACGTGGCGCGCATCGAAGCGGACATTGAGCGAGTCAACACACGCAAGAGTGCCCAGGAAGGACGCATCGAACGCAATGAAGTTCCCCTGCGCGACATTAACGCAATGGAACACGAAATCGCCCAGATGCGCACCCGGCTCAACAGCCTCGAAGAAGACCAACTTGAAGTTGAAGAACGCCTCGAAGCTGCCCAAAAAGCACAAGACGACATGATCCGCGAAGCACAGGCGTTGACGCAGGACGTGGAAGCAACCAAGAAACAGTTCGAAGATGATAACGCGCAGTCTGACCTCGAACTGGCTGACCTGGAGTGCAAGAGAGCTGACCTGAATGACTCGCTGCCCTCTGACCTCATCGCCGAATACGACTCGGTCTGGCAGCGGCACAGCCCCTTCGCCATCGTGGAGGTGCGAGGCGGCGTCGTCACAGGAGCCACCGGCGAAATTTCGCCCGCCGAGCTGCAGCAGATAAATGCATTGCCCGTAGACGAGGTGTACTGGTGCGTCGACACCGGCCAGATAGTGGTGCGAACCGACGCCTAAACGTCGCCCTGGCCACGCGTGGTTCTTGCCTGACCGCACGCTATTCCACCCCGCCCCCGCACGATATCACCCGACAGCACGCCGTCCCCTGAAAATCACACCGATCGAAGTAGGCCCTGGCGCCGCGCGCGTCGTAGACTCGAGGATGCAGATGAGTCGGCCGGGCGGCCGCGGCACCGCGTGATGCGGTGACGAGGAACGTCCGGGCTCCACAGGGCAGGGTGATGGCTAACAGCCACCCGGGGAAACCCGCGGGAAAGTGCCACAGAAACAAGACCGCCGCTGGCGCGAAGAACACTTCGCACCAGCGGTCAGGGTGAAAAGGTGGGGTAAGAGCCCACCAGTAGGCCAGGTGACTGGTCTAGCTAGGTAAACCCCACCCGGAGCAAAACCGAGCAGCAAGTACGAGCGGCCCGCTCCACGCTTGCGGGTAGGTTGCTTGAGGCCAGTGGCAACACTGGTCCTAGAGGAATGGTCGCCGCTGCCGACTTCGGTCAGCAGGACAGAACCCGGCGTACAGGCCGGCTCATCTGCACGCTCACGCGTCCGACGGCAGTGTCAAAATGTCGGCGCCATCTTCGGTCACCACGATCGTGTGCTCGAACTGCGCGGTACGGGAACGATCGGCCGTGACAACAGTCCAGTCATCATCCCACTGCTCCCATTCGACAGTGCCCAGCGTCAGCATCGGCTCAATGGTGAACACCATGCCCGGCTCCATCACCGTGTCATACAGTGGTGCAGCATCATAGTGCGGAATGATCAAACCCGAGTGAAAGGCTTCGCCCACGCCGTGTCCGGTGTAATCGCGCACCACGCCGTAGTCAAAACGCTTCGCATACACCGAAATGACACGTCCGATCACGTTGATCTCACGGCCAGGTTTGACCGCCCGGATCCCACGCATCATCGCTTCGCGTGTCCTCTCACTGAGCAGACGCGACTCCTGATCAACATTTCCCACCTCAAACATGGCGCAGGTGTCACCGTGGACACCCTCGTAAAACGCCGTGATATCGACGTTGACAATGTCGCCATCTTCGAGCGGGCGATCATCAGGAATGCCGTGGCAGATGACCTCGTTGATGGAAGTACACAGCGACTTCGGATACCCCATGTAACCCAGGCATGACGGGTAGGCGCCAGCACCGACAATAAAATCATGTCCGATGCGGTCGAGCTCATCGGTTGTCACACCGGGGCGAACCGCCTCACCCACGACACGAAGCGCATCGGCGGCAATGCGGCCAGCGTGGCGGATCCGTTCCACAGTGTCCGCATCCTTAATATCCGAGGCAGTGACGTTTTCAGGGCCATCGTGGAACATGTACTCGGGGCGTTCAATCGACTCAGGCACCGAGCGCATGGGGGAGATACGTCCGGCAGTCAGATTGCCCAGCGGCGCGCGACGCGCATTGGCAGATGCCCGAATACGACCAGAATTGTCAGAACTACTCATAGCCCTAGCCTAGATCTTTTGCCGACCAGTGCTGGGATGTCACTGCTGGTGATAATTCTCCGGAGCAGGAAATGTGCCATCTTCCACACTTTCCACATACTCGGTAGCAGCCGCCGTGATCTCACGCCCGATCTGCGCGAAACGATGGACGAACGAGGGAACCCATTCCTGCATCCCCACCATGTCCGACCACACCAGTACCTGCCCATCGGTGTGCGGGCCAGCACCGATACCAATAGTGGGAACCTCCAGCGCAGCAGTGACGTCAGTGGCCACGTCGTCAGGCACCATCTCCAACACAACGGCAATCGCACCGGCATCCTGCAAAGCCAGCGCGTCAGCAATCATCGCATCGCGCTGATCGCCACGGCCACGCATACGCGGACCGCCGATCGTGTTTTCTGATTGCGGCGTGTACCCCAGGTGTCCGACGACGGGAATACCGGACTGGCTCAGTAGTCGGACAGCTTCCACGCGCGGTCGGCCTCCCTCGAGTTTGACCGCATGGGCACCAGCGCGCATCAATTGGGAAGCCGATTCAAACGCCTGCTGTGCACTGGCCTCGTACGTTGCGAACGGAAGGTCTGCCACAACCAGGGCGCGGCGTGTGGAACGTGCCACTGCTGCGGTCGCTCGAACCATGTCGTCCAACGTGACGCGCAACGTGGAGTCATACCCCAACATCACGTTGCCGTAGGAATCACCCACCAGCAGCATGTCAACACCTGCCGCATCCAGCAGCGGGGCAATAAGCGCATCATAAGCTGTCAACATCGTGAGTTTTCGGCCCTGCTGCTTAGCTTGAGCAAGGTGATGGACGCGAACTTTTTTCGGTTTCGTCGGCGCGGGGACCGTGTCAGCGGCCGCAGCGTCGGAGGGCGCAAGTGAACTCATATCTGTAGCCTAGACGCTTTCGTCAGTGCACCGGGCTTACACGCGATCGCGCTCAGTGAACTGTCCAGCCAATGGCGACGAATGGGCGGACTCGCTTCGACGGCTAATATGGGGGAAGAGGAAACGTGGAGTTTTCCCGTATGACCGATTGTCAATTTCGACCGAGGAAGCAGGATATGGCTGACTGTGCTCCTGAGCTCAATCCGCTTGACGGTGAAGCGGTGAGCGCCCTCGTCACTGATGCGCTGGCGCGTATCGGTGAGGCGAGTTCGCTGGCCCAACTCAAGACCGTTCGCACCCAGGTGATGGGTGATCAGGCACCCCTGATCCAGGCTAACCGCACGATCGGGTCACTGGACCCCGCTGACCGTGCGCAGGCAGGCAAGACACTGGGCGGTGCCCGCAAGCAACTCGCCACTGCGCTGTCCGAACGTGAATCAGTGCTGCGCGACGAAGAGGAAGCCCGCGCGCTGGAGACGGAAGCCGTGGACGTAACGGTGCCGACCGGGCGCCAGAGTCTGGGCGCGCGTCACCCTCTGGAAACCTTGATGGAGGAAGTGGCTGACCTGTTTGTGTCGATGGGATGGGACATCGCAGAAGGCCCGGAAATCGAGCACGAATGGTTCAACTTCGATGCGCTGAACTTCGACATTGACCACCCAGCTCGCCAGATGCAGGACACCCTCTACGTCGATGGTCGCTCCGTGGGTGGTGACCACGAGGATGACGGTCACCTGGTGATGCGCACGCACACCTCGCCAGTTCAGGCCCGCTCCATGCTCGCTCGCGGTGTTCCGCTCTACGTCGCATGCCCCGGTAAGGTATTCCGCTCCGACGCGCTCGACGCGACACATACACCTGTTTTCCACCAGGTTGAGGGTCTGGCAGTTGATCGCCACCTGACGATGGCGCACCTGAAGGGAACGCTGGATCACTTTGCGCGCCAGATGTTCGGCCCTGACGCGCGCACGCGATTGCGCCCCAGCTTCTTCCCCTTCACTGAACCGAGCGCCGAGATGGATCTGTGGTTCCCGCAGAAGAAGGGCGGCCCCGGCTGGATTGAATGGGGTGGCTGCGGCATGGTCAACCCAAACGTGCTGCGCGCCTGCGGCGTCGACCCTGACGAGTATTCCGGTTTCGCATTCGGCATGGGTATTGAACGCACGCTCATGCTGCGTCACGGCATCGCTGACATGCACGACATCGTCGAGGGAGACGTGCGCTTCTCCCAGCAGTTCGGACTCAACGGAAGGGGACACTGAACATGCCTATGGTTCCATTGTCGTGGCTTCGTGACCACGTAGAAATTCCCGCCTCCGTGACGGTTCCGCAACTGGCCGCAGCGCTGGTGAAAGTGGGCCTGGAGGAAGAAACAATTCATCCCGCCCGCGTGACGGGCCCGCTTGTCGTGGGCAAAGTGCTCACACGCGAGCCGAAAGAACAATCCAACGGCAAAGTCATCAACTACTGCCGAGTCGATGTCGGCCAGCACAACGACGAGCCGGGAACTGGGAAAGAGCCATCTGACCTGCCCAGTCGCGGCATCATCTGCGGTGCTCACAATTTTGATGTGGGCGACCTGGTGGTCGTCAGCCTGCCGGGCGCAGTTCTGCCCGGCCCCTTCGAGATCTCTGCCCGCAAAACCTACGGTCACATCTCTGATGGCATGATCTGTTCGGAGCGCGAACTGGGCCTGGGGGAGGACCACAACGGCATCCTCGTTCTGACCGACAAGTTCGATGCCGACCAGATCCCCGCTCCCGGATCAGATGTGATCCCACTGCTGGGACTGGGGGAAGAAGTCCTCGAAATCAATGTCACTCCGGACCGTGGCTACTGCTTCTCCATGCGTGGCGTGGCGCGCGAATACTCCCATTCAACGGGAGCAGCCCTGACTGACCCCGGTCCGCCCGATGGCCTTGACCTGCCCGAACACTCCGACTCAGCTTTGAGCGTGGAAGTTGAGGACAAGCGCCCGATCCGCGCCCACGTCGGGTGCGACCGCTTCGTTACACGCATCGTGCGCGGCGTCGACACGCACGCTCAGACGCCCAAATGGATGGTGGAGCGCCTGGAGATGGCAGGCATGCGCTCAATCAGCCTGCCCGTCGACGTCACCAACTACATCATGTTGGATCTGGGCCAGCCGATGCACGCTTACGACCTTGGTTCTGTGGCAGCACCCATCGTGGTACGCAGAGCTGAAAAAGGTGAGCGTCTCGTCACCCTCGATGGTGAAGATCGCGCACTGAACGACGAAGACCTGCTTATCACGGATTCTCCGCAAGGCCAGCATGGATCGCGCATTATAGGACTTGCCGGAGTGATGGGCGGCCTCGACTCTGAAATCACTGAGGGGACGACAGACCTGGTCCTCGAAGCTGCGCACTTTGATTCCATTTCAATTGCGCGCACGTCCCGACGCCACTTCCTGGCCTCTGAAGCCTCGAAGCGTTTCGAACGCGGTTCGGATCCGGCGATTCCGCCCGTCGCGATTGCCCGGGCTTGCGCGCTGCTTGAAGAATACGGCGGGGGGCAGGCTGACCCCCACGTGTTCGAGGTCAATACCGTGCCCGAAGCTCGACCGATCGACATGAAAGTGAGTGAGACGCAGCGCCTGACCGGACTCGAATTGCCTCCGGCACGCATTCGCGAACTGCTGGAAACAATCGGTTGCCAGGTTCATGGCGAGGACAGCGAGGCCCAATGGCAGGTGACACCTCCGAGCTGGCGACCTGACCTGACCGGGCCTGCCGACCTGGTCGAAGAGGTCGCGCGCCTGCACGGATACGATGAGATCCCGTCAATCCTGCCGCAGGCCCCTGCTGGATACGGCTTGACCACGGCGCAGAAGGCTCGTCGTGATGTCGCACGCGTCCTGGCCAATGCTGGACTGACCGAGGTAGAGTCCTACCCCTTCATGTCCACTGCTGCCCATGACCGCCAGCAGCTGGCTGCCGATGACCCGAACCGTCAGGCAGTGCGCCTGCGCAATCCGCTGGCCGACGATGCGCCGCTGCTGCGTACACGCATCCTGGACACGCTGCTCGATGTTGCCGGACGCAACATGTCACGCGGTATGAACCACATCGCGGTCTTTGAGATTGCGAAGGTTGTGCGCCCGGCAGGAACGGTTCCATCTGATCTGCCGTCCGCTGAGCAGCGTCCCTCTGCCGAGGTGGAAGCTCAGCTCCAGGCCGGCGTTCCCTCGCAGCCGTGGCATGTGGGAGCAATCTTGTGCGGAAATGCCACAGGTAACGGGGTGTTCGAGCAGCCCCGCGTCTACGACTGGGCCGATGCCATCGACCTCGTCTGGCGCGTCGCACAGTCACTGGGCGTCAAGGTGGAAACAGCACGCGGCTGGCTTCCTGAATCTACCCCTGTGCGCAAGGGGCCGCCGATGCCTCAAGCGAGTAGTGACCCGCACGCAGTGGCACCGTGGCATCCAGGCAGGATGGCGCAGGTTTTCGTCCGCAACGGCAAGATACTGACTGTTGTGGCGCGAGCCGGCGAACTTCACCCGCGTGTATGTGAGGCATTCGGTTTACCCAAGCGCTCATGCGCACTGGAGCTGGACGTCGACGCGCTGGTGGCGCATATGGCGGAAGAACCAATCCAGGTGAGCGGCGTGTCAACGTTCCCGGTGGCAAAAGAAGACTTCGCACTGGTTGTCGCCAATGACATTCCTGTTGCTCGCGTTGCTCAGGTGATTCGCCAGGCGGCAGGTGCCCTGGCCGAAGAGGTATCCCTCTTTGACATTTACGAGGGCGACCAGGTTCCCGACGGTCACCGCTCGCTGGCCTTCACTGTGAAACTGCGTGCCGATGATCGCACGCTGAGTGCAGATGAGGTTACGCGCACACGCAACGACATCATTTCTCGCACAGGTAAGACGCTCGGGGCCCAACTTCGCGCATAACAAATGCGCGAATCGTGATCAGTGCGGCCGGTGCGTGAAGCGCCGGCCGCACTTGCGCATACGCGTGTGCTCGGGCGTTAGTCCTGCTCAGAGTTTGAAACGTATGCACAGCAGGGCAGAATTTGCGACTTCTTGAACGATTCGGCTCACATTGGCGCGCCAAAGCGTCCATACTGGGATTATGAAAATCCTCGTCACTGCTTCGTCAAAACATGGTGCAACCCGTGAGGTTGCCGAACGTATCTCTGACCGTCTGCGCTCGCACGACCTCGATGTCGAGATGATCAATCCGGAGGACGTGAAATCTCTGGAGTCCTACGACGCTGTTGTGTGCGGCTCAGCCGTGTACATGACGCAGTGGATGGCGCAGGCGAACGATTTCATGGAGCGTTTTCGCCCGAACCTGCTGTCGATGCCAGTGTGGGCTTTTTCAGTGGGCCTGTCCGGGGTGCCGAAGCATTCGCTGCAGGACCCCTCGCGCATTGGCCCGGTGCTGATGAAGGTGCCGATTGTCCACCACCAGAAGTTCCCGGGTCGCTACGACCCCTCGCGCCTGTCACTGCGTGAGCGCACTATCGCGCGCCTTGCCGGTGCGGTCGAGGGCGATTTTCGGCCGTGGGACGAAGTGGATCAGTGGGCAGATGAGATAGCACAGGATCTGAAGTCGGGTAATACGGCACCGCAGGAGTCGGACGCTCAGTAGCCCTGGTGTCCATATAGAGGACACCCGTTATGCAAATTATGCATGACTGTGTATAGTCATGCATATGAATTTTCGGGCAGCTATTGCAGGAGTATCGGGATACGCAGG
This sequence comes from Pauljensenia sp. C0170B4, assembly GCF_056590235.1. NCBI lineage: Bacteria > Bacillati > Actinomycetota > Actinomycetes > Actinomycetales > Actinomycetaceae > Pauljensenia > Pauljensenia sp. C0170B4. The sequence goes on from NZ_JBWPVS010000005.1 coordinate 225,607, forward strand.
AGGCGAAATCGCACGCCTCCTTACCGCGCATCCTGACATCACGCTCAGCATAGTTACGGGAGCATCTTCCGCCGGCAACACCCTGGCACAGATGCATCCGAACATCACCGGGCCCCAAGGTGCGCTGGTGATCCAGGAAGCAACAGCCCAGGCTCTCGGCGGCGTTGATGTGATTTTCCTGGCCCTGCCACACGGACACTCCGCCCGACTTTCCGATGAACTCGCACGCGCAGGCACGTCAGCACTGATCATCGACTGCGCTGCCGACCATCGACTGACCGATGCAGACGAATGGCATCGCTACTACGGCACCGACGCAGCCGAACCGTGGACCTATGGAATGCCAGAATTGCTGCACAGCGGCGAAACACAGATGACACGTCAACGCGACGCCCTCGCACACGCCGGTCAGATCGCCGTGCCCGGCTGTAATGCGACAGCAGTCACCCTGGCAATACAGCCAGCCATCGCCGCGCACATCGTCGAACCCACCCTATGCGCCACCTTGTCAGTGGGTTATTCAGGTGCCGGCCGATCACCCAAACAGCATCTGCTGGCCTCCGAGGCACTCGGCGCGATCGTGCCTTACGGCGTGGGAGGAACCCACCGGCACATCCCCGAAATCATCCAGAACCTGCGCATCAGCGGGGCGGATGACGTTCGCCTGACATTCACGCCCGTTCTGGTCCCCACAGCTCGCGGCATCGTGGCGACAGTGGTGGCACCGCTGCAAGCATCCGTCAGTGCAGATGACGTGGCCCACGCCTACAGCATCTACGATAATGAGCCGCTGATCGGTGTCAGCCACGAGGCACCCTGGCCGTCCACTGCGCCTGTCAACGCGACCGGCTGTGCCCTCGTCAATGCAGTGATTGACGAACGTGCCCACAGTCTTGTCACTATCTGCGCACTCGACAACCTCGGTAAAGGAACTGCGAGTGCAGCCATCCAGAGCGCAAACCTTGCGCTCGGCCTGCCTGAACTGACCGGAATCCCCACCATCGGAGTGACACCATGAACCAGACAGCACCATTGGCCGGCGTGACAGCACCTCAGGGATTTCTCGCATCAGGGGTTCACGCAGGGATCAAAGCCAGCGGTAACCGTGACGTCGCCCTTGTCGTCAACACCGGACCGACCGAGCTTCGCGCCTCGGCAGCAGTCTTTACCTCCAACCGTGTCGCCGCTGCTCCCGTCCATCTTTCCCGCGCACACTTCGCCGAGGGCACTGTCAGTGCCGTCGTGTTGAACTCCGGGGGAGCGAACGCCTGCACGGGCGAGCAGGGCGCACGTGACGCCCAACAGATGGCCGACCACGTCGCGCAGGCACTCAGCCTGACCGACAGCATGCAGGTCGGTGTGTGCTCCACCGGTTTGATCGGTGAGCTGCTGCCGATGGAGGCAGTAATCAGCGGAATTGATATGGCGGTGGGCGAACTTGCTGATACGCCTGAAGCGGGAGCCAACGCTGCCGATGCCATCCGAACCACCGATACGGTGAACAAGACGATTGAGATTCATGCAGACGGCTACACGGTCGGAGGAATGGCAAAAGGTGCAGGTATGCTCGCGCCGGCACTGGCGACCATGCTGTGCGTCCTCACAACCGATGCAGTCGTTGACCAGCGTGAACTTGACGCCGCCTTGCGTGAAGCGGTCCGCACGACGTTTAACCGCGTGGACTCAGATGGATGCCGCTCCACCAATGACACGGTCATTGCACTGGCTTCTGGAGCATCCGGTCACCACGCCGATGCGCAGAAACTGACCGAACATCTGCGCAGCGCCTGCGCAACGCTGGCACGCCAGCTCATTGCGGACGCCGAGGGCGCCACTCATGACATCGACATCACCGTGCGCGGTGCACACAGCGAAGAAGCCGCCGAGATTATCGCCCGTGCCGTCGCGCGATCGAACCTGCTCAAAGCCGCCATATTCGGCAATGACCCGAACTGGGGGCGAGTCCTGTCAGAAATCGGCACAATCCCTGAAGAGATCGCACCATTTGACCCGGATGCCATTGACGTGAGTTTCAACGGTGTGCAGGTCTGCCAGGCAGGGGGAGTGGGGCAGTCGCGAGACCTCGTCGACATGACGGATCGGCAGGTCAGTATTGAGGTCGATCTGCACAATGGTTCAGCCAGTGCCACCGTCATCACCTCCGACCTGACCTACGACTACGTCCACGAGAACAGCGCGTACTCATCATGACCACACTGACAGCGCGGGATAAGACCGCTATTTTGCTGGAAACAATGCCGTGGCTGCGTCACCACCGCGGCAAGTATGTCGTGATCAAGTATGGCGGCAATGCGATGGTGGACGACTCACTCATGCACGCATTTGCCCAGGATGTCCTTTTCTTGCACCAGTGGGGTGTCAAGCCGGTCGTCGTTCACGGCGGTGGTCCTCAGATCAACCAGATGCTGTCCCGGGTGGGCCTTGATGCGCCCTTCACCAAAGGGCTGCGGGTCACCACCGAGGACGTCATGGAGATTGTGCGCATGGTGCTGATTGGAAAAGTACAGCGCGAACTGGTCAGCCTGCTTAACGTTCAGGGTTACCAGGCCATCGGACTGGCAGGAGAAGACGCGGGTCTGTTCCAGGCTCAACGCACACCCGCATGGGTCGATGGTGAAGCCGTCGATATTGGATTGGTGGGAACTATTACCCACGTCAACGCCCAGCCACTGATGGCGCTGGTGGATTCGGGTTTCATCCCGGTAGTCTCCTCCGTTGCACCCAACCAGGATGCGCCATCTGGAGTGCTCAACATTAACGCCGATTCTGCTGCAGCAGCACTGGCTGGCGCGATCGGTGCTGAAAAGCTCATCATGTTGACCGACGTGGAAGGACTCTACGCAAACTATCCGGATCCAAACTCTCTGATCAGTCGCCTCTCGCGCAGTGAACTGGCCGCCCTCGTTCCCACCCTTGATTCGGGGATGGCGCCGAAGATGACTGCTGCGCTGGCCGCCCTCGAACAGGGTGTGCCGCGTGTCCACGTCATCGACGGCCGCCAGCCGCACTCCATGCTGCTGGAAGTCTTTACTGACGAGGGCGTCGGAACGATGATCACCGCTGACGGAAATGAAGGGGAGGATCAATGACCTGGGAAAATCGCTACCATGAGGCGCTCATGGACACATTTGGACCTCCTCAGCGTATCCTCACGCGTGCACAGGGCTGCACGGTTGTGGACGACACCGGAGCAGAGTACCTGGACCTGCTGGGCGGAATTGCCGTCAACGTGCTGGGACATTGCCACCCGGCCATTGAGAGCGCAGTGAGTACGCAACTGGCAACACTGGATCACGTCTCCAATTTCTTTGCCACACCGCCGCAGATTGAACTGGCCGAACGCGTTCTCGGCATCGTGTGCGCGGACGCCGTTCCAGACGGATCACGTGTCTTTTTCACCAATTCGGGAACGGAGTCCAACGAGTGCGCCATCAAAATGATCCGCACCTGGGGCAACAGGAAGATCGACGAGGGTACCAAGGGCTTTTCTGCCGACACGACACCTCGCATCATTGCGTTGACTGGCGCATTCCACGGACGCTCAGCGGGCGCACTCTCAGTGACCTGGAAAGAGGCTTACCGCACGCCATTTGCACCGTTGCTCGAAGGAATCGAATTCATTGAGCCGAACAATATGGACGCACTCGAGCGCCACCTGACCCAAGGCGTGGCAGGCATCATCGTTGAACCCATCCAGGGAGAAGCAGGCGTCTACCCGCTCAGTGATGAGTACCTTCAGGCCGTGCGTCGGCGCTGCAATGAGATCGGCGCACTGATGGTCGTTGACGAAGTACAAAGCGGCATGGGACGCACCGGACAGTGGATGGCGCACCACCACGCAGGAATCACGCCCGACGTCGTCACCCTCGCCAAAGGACTAGGTGGAGGCATGCCGATTGGAGCCTGCGTCGGTATCGGCCAGGCTGGATCGATCCTGACCCAGGGAATGCACGGCACGACTTTTGGCGGCAACCCGGTGTGCGCCGCCGCAGGCCTGGCCGTCATCGACACCATCGAAAACGATGCGTTGCTGGCACACGCCCTCACACTGGGTGAACAGTGGCGCGCCGAACTGCGTGAGACAGGCGGAGCGGCGGTGCGCGAGGTGCGCGGACGCGGCCTGCTTATTGCGGTCGAATTTAATGAACCGTGCGCCAGTGCGCTTGTGCGCCATGCAGCTGACGAAGGATTTATCATTAATGCGCCAAACGCCCATACAATCCGTCTGGCACCACCGTTAACGCTGTCAGACCAGCAGGCTCAGTCCTTCACTGAGGCTCTGCCTGCATTGGTTCACAGCGCCCGGCAGACACTCGGCCACGCACACAAGGAGGACTGATGACAGACCACGCCGGCCCTGACACGCAAGGCATCCCGTCGTCACGCACCGCTCGACGCGGAGCCATTGTGGACATCCTTGCCGATCAGCAGATCTCCTCTCAGAAGGAACTGCGTGAAGCACTGGCCGTATTGGGTATCGAAACGACGCAGGCCACTTTGTCACGTGACCTCGTGGAGATGCACGCCACGAAGATTCGCATGGCCTCAGGTAAACAGATCTATTCAGTGCCGGACCTGGACGGAGAACAGACGCGTCGTGGAGAAGAATCACTGGCGCGCCTGGAGCGATGGGCTCAGGACCTGCTCGTTGCAGTAGACACCGCCGGCACATTCCTGGTTGTGCGCACACCAGTGGGCGCAGCCAACCTGCTCGGATCAGCCATCGACACCGCGCGGCTCGAGGGAGTCGTTGGCACCGTGGCAGGAGATGACACTATTTTCGTCGCATGTCGCAGCACTGAGGACGCCGTGAAACTTCAGTCAACACTGATCGCACTGGTCGAGCCTCGTCAATAAGCGTGAATCATTCGAGTACGACAATCAAAGGGTAGAAACGAAATGAGTGAACACAAGGACCGCGTTGTACTGGCCTACTCCGGTGGGCTTGACACCTCTGTTGCAATCGGCTGGATCGAACAGCAGACAGGTATGGAAGTGGTTGCCGTTGCCGTTGACGTGGGGCAGGGCGGCGAAGACCTGGAGGTGATCCGCCAACGCGCCCTCGACTGCGGTGCCGTGGAAGCATACGTCGCAGATGCGAAGGAAGAGTTTGCTTTCGACTACTGCATGCCCGCGCTGAAAGCCAACGGACTGTACCAGGGGCGCTACCCCCTCGTATCTGCGCTGTCACGCCCGCTGATCGTTAAGCACCTGGTGCGCGCCGCACGGCAATTCGGCGCCACCACCGTGGCACACGGCTGCACCGGCAAAGGCAACGACCAGGTCCGCTTCGAAGTATCCCTCACATCGATGGCTCCTGACCTGAAAACGATCGCTCCCGTGCGTGACCTCGCGTTGACCCGCGACGTGGCCATCGACTACGCCAACAAGCACAATCTGCCCATTGAAACGACGAAACACAATCCCTTCTCGATCGACCAGAACGTGTGGGGTCGTGCCATCGAAACAGGGTTCCTTGAAGACATCTGGAACGCGCCGACCAAGGACGTGTACAACTACACCGACGACCCGACCTACCCGCCACTTCCTGACGAGGTAGTCATCACCTTCGAGCAGGGTGTCCCCGTCGCCATCGATGGGCGTGCCGTGACTCCTCTGGAAGCCGTTCAGGAAATGAACCGCCGCGCTGGCGCGCAGGGCATCGGCCGTATCGACATTGTCGAGGACCGCCTGGTGGGCATCAAGTCGCGTGAAATATATGAAGCACCAGGAGCCGTGGCCCTGATCGCCGCTCACCAGGAGCTTGAAAACGTCACCGTCGAGCGCGAACTGGCACGCTACAAGCGCCGCGTGGACGAACGCTGGTCCGAACTCGTCTACGACGCGCAGTGGTACTCACCGCTCAAGAATGCGCTGGACGCTTTCATCGAGAACACGCAGACCTACGTCAGTGGTGACATTCGCATGACGCTGCACGGTGGGCGAGCAACGGTGACAGGTCGACGCTCCGACTCCTCCCTGTACGACTTCAACCTTGCGACCTACGAGACGGGCGATACCTTCGACCAGTCCCACTCGCGCGGCTTCATTGAAATCTACGGAATGAGCGCCAAACTGGCAGCAGCCCGCGACGTGCGTTTCGGACGCGGTGTGAACTTCGACGAGGACGCGCACTAGTCGGCGCTTCCTCTCGTGATCGAACCGTAACCGGATCGTTTCTAAAGAGCGTCCGACTCCTCATCGAACCGATTAGGACTTACCCCCGGTTTTTCGTACCCTCGTATTCTGAGGCATCGAAGCCGGGGGTTGTCCCTGCCCACGGCACGAACCTCCGCTTCTTCATTTCACCACCAGGTTTTCGAGGGGACACATGGCGCACCACCTTGCGATCGCATCCTCCTCGTCACGGCGTCTTCTTGACCGGACAGTGACGAGGGAGGCTTCCTCGGATGAGCGCCCTCGTGAGCTGCGCGTCACCATGTCGTCTCCGCTGCGAAACGCCGGCTGGGCGCTCAGCACCTTGACGTGGTCAATTCGCAGAGCACGCCTGAATGCAACACTTCGGTGGGGTGCTCACGCCAACGAATACCTCGAACCCATGATTGCCTGGGTCTTTTTCCTGACATTCAGCGGAACGGGATTTCGCGCGCTGATCGGATGGGTCGGATACGGCATCATCGTCGTGCTGTCCGCAGCAGTATTCATCGCGATGTTTGTCATTGCGGGGCGGCGCGTGACGATCCGCCGTGTCCCGTGGACGATCGCGGCATTCCTACTGGTGTGCTGGATGTCAGCCCTGTGGGCCGAGTATCCGGGGATCTCAGCGTTAGCATCACTGGGCAGCACACTGAGCGCTCTCATTGGAATCATGATCGCCATCGCGGTGCCGCTGGAGCGCCTCATCGACGCGTTCGCCGCAGCGATGCGATGGTCGGTGGGAATCAGCCTGGTGATGGAGCTATGGTGCGCCATCTTTGTCGGCCATCCGATCGTTCCTGTGTGGCTGCGCGGCCAGAGTAATGTAGGCGCCACGCAGCTGTGGACTGAATCCGCACTGTTCAGAGGTGGCCCCATCCAGGGGTTTGTCGGCAACCGCAACCCACTGGCCGCAATCGCACTGTTCGGCATCATCTGCACGGTGATTCAGCTCCGCGCGCGACGCATGAGCTCCAGGCGTGCCCTCACATGGTTCGCCCTCTACGCGGCGACACTGGCGCTGACACGGTCAGCTACCGTTTTTGTGGCGCTGCTGGCATGCGCCGGAGTATTCCTGGTTGGAACCGTTCTACGGCGCGTGCGCGCGCACAGGCGGCAGCGCGTCCTGCGAATTTCGGCGATGGCTCTGCTGATCGTCAGCGTCGTCGGAGCGCTCCTGTACGCCCCGATCGCTGAGTTTATCGGTCGCGACGCAGACCTGACGGGACGCTCTGACATCTGGCGTGCAGTGTTTGAGCTGTGGAAACAACGGCCCATCGGCGGGTGGGGATGGGTCATGCTGTGGCCACCGTGGATCCCGATGTATCGCGATCTGGTAATCCGTCAGGACGGCGCGCCTACGCCTCACGCCCACAACGCATTCGTGGACGTGTCATTCCAGACCGGACTCATTGGCCTGGCCGTCTTCGTCATTGCCATCTGCGTCATCGGTATTCGCGTCTTGCGCGTTGCCATTCGCCGTATCGACGGTGACGTGTACTCGCTGGCACCGGCACTGATGATGACGGCCATTTTGGTGCAGTCCCTCACTGAATCGCGCCTCCTATTCGAAGGCACATGGATTCTGTTCGTCGCCCTGGCCACATGGCTGGTCGTCAGGGTCGAACAGGAAGACAGCGAAGTGGGCGTGGGGGTATTGTCCCTGCCGGTCCCGCCTAGTCCTGGTCAACGGGGTCGCGCACCACAGGACACGACATACAGCGCGGACCGCCGCGGCCGCGTCCCAGCTCAGCCCCCTGAATCTCGATGACATCGATGCCTGCGCGGCGCAACGCAGCATTACACAGCGGGGAACGATCATAGGTAATCACCTTGCCAGGTGCAATCGCCAGCGCATTGAAACCGTCATTCCACTGCTCGCGATCCACGTCGGAGAAGGTGCCATCCGGACTGATGAAACGCAACGAGCGGCCCATCAGCACTTCCAGTGCGCGTCGAAGATCGTAATGCATATCCTCGACGATCGGAGCGCCCCCATCGGGGCCGGGTCGCAACGTCATCGTGCGCACGTCACCCAAGCGCGGATACAGCAAGAAAGCATCCCGGTCGACCTGCGTCAACACTGTGTCCAAGTGCATGAAGGTACGCACATGCGGCAATACGACAGCCAGGACCGTGTGGGCGTGACCGGCCTCGAACATTTTGACAGCCAAGCGCTCAACACCTTGCGGCGTGGTGCGTTCCGACACGCCAAACACACCGATCCCATCGCCCACCACCAGAGCGTCGCCGCCCTCGGCACTGCGAATAGCACCTGATGTGCCGCGCGACCACCAGTGGAAATCCCAGGGGGCAAAACGTGGATGGTACTGGTAGATAACCGAATAGTGCAGCGATTCGCGCTCGCGCGCCAGACGTGACATCGAATTGACGGCCACACCACCGTGAATCCACGCAGACGCATCCCTCGTGAACAGGTGGTTTGGCAGGGGACGAATCAGGAAATCTTCATCTTCGAGCGTGCGTGTCACCAGCGAGCGCACAGGCGACACACTCTTCCACTCATCGACCGTCAAACCGTCCACACACATGGCGGTCAGGCGATCTGCCGACAGATCCGCCGTCCATTCGCGCAGCGCAGGGGTGAGCACCGGTCCGAGCCGGCGTTCATTGAGCGTACGATCCAGTACCGCCTGGCGGGCCTGCTCGTGGTGCAGTGTCTGCGACAACAATGTGCGCAGCTTGTGCACCTCGATGCCTTCGCCCTCCATGACTTCGACGAACTGATCGTGCTCAGCTCGTGCACGGCCCGGATCCATCAGATCATCAAAAAGAAGCTCAGCATGATTGAGGGGAGTGAGCCGTTCGACTTCCTGACCGGGGCGGTGCACGATCACCTCACGCAGCCGACCGATCTCGGAATCCACACGGGGATTGACGTCCACTGTTCCTCCTCACATTGCTGCAGTGCTGAGTATATGCATTTTGTCTGTGTCGATGTTGGCATCGCGGCGTGCGAACAGGCATCATGAAACTATGAGCGCAAACTCGACATTTGATGCAGCACAACGCCAATCGTCTCCCGCCCGTCCCGTCGCATTGTGGGGTGGACGATTTTCAGGCGGCCCCTCTCAGGCGCTTGCCAGATTGTCCGTGTCAACTCACTTTGACTGGCGGCTGGCCCAGGCTGATCTGGCCGGCTCGAAAGCTCATGCACGCGCCCTAAACAGAGCAGGGCTGCTGACCGACGAAGAACTGGACGGCATGGAATCCGCCCTCGACGAACTCAGCGCAGAAGTCGCATCGGGCGCCCTCGTCCCTGACCCTGATGACGAGGACGTGCACACTGCGCTCGAACGCGCATTGATCGATAAAGCGGGCGCTGAACTGGGTGGGAAGTTGCGCGCCGGCCGCTCACGCAACGATCAGATCGCTACGCTCATCCGCATGTATCTGCGCGACGAGGCGCGACACATTGGAGCGCTGACACTTGACGTTGTGGACGCGCTGCTCGAACAGGCTCGCCTGGCGGGGGATGCGATCATGCCCGGACGCACTCACATGCAGCACGCGCAGCCCGTTCTGGTCGCCCATCACCTCGGCGCACATGTGTGGCCCTTACTGCGCGATGTGGAACGTCTGCGTGACTGGGATCAACGAGCTGCCGTCAGCCCGTACGGTTCGGGCGCACTGGCAGGAAACACGCTGGGAATGGACCCACAGACCATTGCCGAGGAACTGGGCTTTACCGACAGTGTCGCCAACTCTATCGACGGCACAGCTTCGCGCGACGTGGTTGCAGAGTTCGCCTTCGTCATGACGATGATCGGAATCGACCTATCGACCCTGTGCGAAGAAATCGTCATCTGGAATACCCGAGAATTCGACTATGTGACTCTGGATGATTCGTTCTCCACGGGCTCATCGATCATGCCACAGAAGAAGAATCCCGACGTGGCCGAACTGGGACGAGGCAAGGCCGGGCGCATGATCGGTGACCTCACGGCGCTGCTGAGCGTCCTCAAGGGAATCCCGCTGGCTTACGATCGAGACCTGCAGGAAGATAAAGAACCTGTCTTTGATCAGATCGACACGCTTGACGTGCTGCTGCCGGCCATTGCCGGAATGGTCTCCACAATGCAACTGAACTTCGAGCGAATGGCGCAGCTTGCACCACAGGGTTTCTCGCTGGCTACAGATATTGCCGAGTGGCTCGTCAAACAGGGAGTGCCTTTTAGAGTGGCGCACGAACTGTCCGGTGCGTGCGTGCGCCAGGCAGAGTCACGAGGCGTGGAATTGTGGGACCTGACCGATGACGAATTTGCTGCGATCAGCGAGCACCTGACACCTCACGTGCGCGACGTGCTCAGCGTTGAGGGATCGGTTGCTGCCCGCAATGCCCGAGGAGGAACGGCGCCGGACCGGGTGCGCGAGCAGTTGTCCGAGGCGACCCGTCTGGCCAGCACGCATCGCGCCTGGATTCAGGAGGGCGTGGCGTCGTCTCGTTCGTAGTGGACACGTGTGACGAGGGTGGCCCGACCCGACTAAGCTAACCGCAGTAGGTGAACGTCTGCCTGGCGCGCACCTGAGAGAAGAAAGCCAACACGACCGCGATCATAAGGAGAGCAGAGCGGTGACACAGGATTTAGTGGACGAACTACAGTGGCGTGGGCTGATTGCTCAGCACACGGATTTGGATGCGCTGCGTGCGCACCTGAACGCTGGTCCGGTCACCTTCTATTGCGGTTTTGATCCAACTGCCGCCTCTTTGCATCACGGTCACCTGGTGCAGGTGCTTCTCATGCGGCACCTGCAAAACGCCGGCCACAAGCCGTTGGCACTGGTTGGTGGCGCAACAGGCATGATCGGTGATCCGCGCCTGTCCGGTGAACGCCAGCTTCAGTCACGCGACGTGGTGGGACAGTGGGCGGACAGACTACGCGCCCAGCTTTCGCAGTTCCTTGAGTTCGACGGGCCGGCCGCGGCACGCCTCGTCAATAACCTTGACTGGACCAGCCAGCTGTCCGCGATCGACCTGCTGCGCGACGTGGGCCAGTACTTCCGAGTCGGCACCATGCTGTCGAAAGATATCGTCGCTCGCCGCCTGAATTCTGAAGAGGGAATCTCGTTTACCGAATTCAGCTACCAGATCCTCCAGGCGCATGACTACCTGCAACTGTTCCGGAACTACGGCTGCACCTTGGAAACCGGCGGAAACGACCAGTGGGGCAACATGATTGGCGGTGTGGAACTGATCCGCCGAGTCGAGGGCGCCACCACGCATGTGATGACCACACCGATCATCACGAAGTCTGACGGCACCAAGTTCGGCAAGTCCGAGGGCGGCGCGATCTGGCTGGATCCTCAGATGATGAGCCCGTACGCGTTCTACCAGTTCTGGCTGCAGGTCGCGGATGAGGATGTCGTGAAGTTGCTGAAGGTCTTCACCTTTGATTCCCGCGAACGCATCGAAGAGCTTGCCCAGTCGGTTGCCGAGCGTCCACATCTGCGCGAAGGACAGAAGGAGCTGGCCGAAAAGGTCACCACGCTGGTGCACGGTGCAGATGCAGTCGCTCGCGTGCAGGCTGCGACAGAAGCGCTGTGGGGCAGAGGAGATCTGCGTGAAGTTGACGAAGAGACGCTGGTTGCTGCGACTGGCGAACTACCATCCGGTAGCATTCGCGTTGGCCATGACACGATTGTGGATGCCTTGATTGCGTCGGGCCTGGAGAAAGGCCGCTCTGCTGCGCGCCGTACCGTCGCATCCGGTGGTGCGTATCTGAACAATGTCAAGGTCGAAGACGAAGACGCCCCGATTGAAGCATCAGACCTGCTCGCCGGCGGTCTGGCGCTCATTCGACGAGGGCGCCGCAACCTTGCTGTTGTGCATGCCAATCAGTGAACAAGTGCTGACTGAACCGAGGTGCGTGCAGGTGGCCGTGAACCGGCCTGAACGCGATGCTTGCCACTGACACGGCACGGCTTAGCGCTACGTTGAGAATGTCGAGTGGCGAATCGACGATGCCAGCTGGCGTATTGAGAACATCGACCGGCGCGATGAGAACGTCAACGAGCGTGGTGAGAATGTCAATCGGTACGTGAGACCTGACGAAGGGCCGGGATCTGTGATGCAGATCCCGGCCCACTCATTTGACAGATCGCCCGATTGTTCGTAGAGTATTTTCTTGTCGCCCGGGCGGTGCTGATTGTTTGTGGTTGGTGTTGTTTGTGGTGGTTG
>NZ_JBWPVS010000006.1:0-140958 GCF_056590235.1 Pauljensenia sp. C0170B4
GTACAGGCCTGGAGACAGGCCAGTACCCCACCCCCCCCTTTTTACGCGCACACGCAAGCCCGCACACCCAGCGGGGCTGACCGACCGGATACCCAGTCAACCAGCATTTCATGTTTCACATCACATACGCCGCGGCGAATAGCTATTATGAGATCGGCATTAAAGCCACCGACAACGAATGGAGACAGATATGAACTTTGACGATCTGAAGAACAAGGCGACCGACGCGGTGCAGAACTCCGGCAAGGCAGACGATGTACTGAACAACGTGTTGGAATCAGCCAAGAACGCCACCGACCACAAGTACGACGATAAGATCGACTCAGCGCGCGACGCGATCTCCAGCAAGATCGGCCACAAGGACGAAGCTGGCGCCGAGGATCCCCAGGCAGAAGCCAAGTAAGAACTTCACGTCGTAATTCGAGCTGGTAGGGCACAATGGTCTCGTGAATGAGAACCAGTCCCTACCAGCTTCGTGCATTATTGTGGCCGCAACACCGATCGGTGATGTCAACGACGCGTCGCCTCGGCTGTGCGCAGCCCTCCAGCAGGCAGATGTCGTTGCCGCCGAAGACACGCGCCGAGTCCGTGCATTGGCCTCGCGCCTCGGTGTCCACATTGCAGGATCTATCCTCGCCCTCCACGACCACAACGAGGGCGAGCGCGCGGGCGCACTCATCAGCCAGGCAAAATCAGGTGCACGCATCCTCGTCGTGTCCGATGCCGGCATGCCGACAGTCTCCGATCCGGGCTATCGCATCGTTCACGGAGCTATTGACGAGGGAGTACGCGTCACCGCCCTGCCAGGCCCTTCCGCTCCAGTAACGGCCCTCGCTGTGTCGGGTCTGCCATCAGACCGCTTCGCCTTTGAAGGATTCCTGCCACGCAAACAGGGAGAAGCTGAGCGCACCCTCAAGGAACTGGCACGCGACCCGCATACTCTGATTTTCTTCGAATCACCGCGCCGGGTTCATGCCACGCTGTCGTTGATGTCTGAGCACTTCGGTGGCGCCAGGCGCGCGGTCGTGTGCCGAGAGCTGACCAAAGTGCACGAAGAAATCATGCGCGGAACCCTGGCGGAACTGGTCGACGCTACGCAGGGCGACGTGCTCGGTGAGATCACCATTGTCGTTCAAGGCGCCACTCAGAGCGTGAACGCACGGGACCATGTGCAGGCCGTCCTTGCCCTTGTTGACGAAGGTATGCGCCTGAAAGACGCTGCCGCTCAGGTCGCGGAAGCAACGGGTGCGCGCCGCAATGACCTGTACCGGGAAGCGCTGAAAGCTCGGTAGGAGGCTGTGCGGCGGCGCGGCTAGAACGTCGCAGCAGTGGATGCGAGCTGCTGCACGCCCTCGTCGTTCATGCGTTCACGAGCCTTGACACCAAGCTCTTCGCTCACCGGCGCCGTCAAATCTGAAAACACGCGAACCGTGAACTGCTCGCGAACCGCATCGATTGCCGTATCGCACACGCAATGAGACTCAGCCAGTCCCACCACATCCACGTCAGTGATCCCCGCGTGGTGAAGTGCGTCGGCCAGGGTGGTGCCATCGTCTGCGACACCCTCGAACCCTGAATAAGCAGCCTCGTACTGGCCCTTCTTGACGGCAATGTCGACGGGAACATCACTGAGTGCCTGGTGGACTTCCGCATTCGGTGTGCCGGCAACACCGTGAGGCGGCCACGAGTCGACGAAATCCGGCTCGTCGGAAAAATGCGCACCTGGGTCAATGTGCCAGTCCTGGGTGGTCGCAATGAGGTCGTACGCATCCGGGTGGCTGCTCACAAAAACGGCGATACGCTGCGCAACCGCGTTGCCGCCCTCGACTCCGAGTTCACCGCCTTCGCAGAATGTCGGTTGGACATCGACGATGATGAGCGCGCGGGACACGGTTCCTCCTCATGATTCGGTGCATATGCGCACCTTTGTGGGTTGGTCTTAACTGTAGATGTACGGCAGCGAAAGTGCGAACCGACAGGCATGAAGCGCGTGCGAATATGTCTCCTCTTGCTTAGGCTGAAGATATGAAACTTGGTGACAGGCATTGGGATATTTCAGGTGTCGCGCTGGGCGGCAACACCTTCGGGTGGACCGCCGATGAGGCGATGACCTCCGACATTTTGGACGCGTACGCCGATCTGGGCGGAACGCTCGTCGACACCGCCGACGTCTACTCTGCATGGGTGGATGGTCACGAGGGAGGCGAATCCGAGCTGGCCATGAAGCCGTGGCTTGCACGCCCCGGCAACCGCGACCGCCTGCTGATTGCCACCAAAGTTGGATCCAAGGACTCCCGCAAGGGATTGCGACCGGAGAACATTCACGCTGCCGTGGAAGAATCGTGTGAACGCCTGGGCATTGACACGATCGACCTGTACTACGCACACTTCGACGAACCCGACGTTCCCATTGATGAGGTCGCCAGCGCGTTTCATGACCTAGTTGAACAAGGCACCATCCGTGAAATCGGAATGTCCAACCTGGAGCCGGATCGCCTGCGCGCATGGTGCAACGCCGCGCGCAAACACGGTTACCACATGCCGATCGCCCTGCAGCCGCACTTCAATGTCGTACACCGAGCCGAATTTGAATCAGAGCGCCTTGACATTGCGCGCGAATGGAACCTGGGTGTCTTCCCTTATTTCTCGCTGGCTTCCGGTTTCCTGACCGGTAAGTATCACCGCGGCGACAAGCTGGAAGGCGACCGAGCCGGAATGGTGGCTCCGTACGTGTCCGCTCAGGCGTTCGACGTGGTTGACGCGGTGACGCGCATTGCCCGCGATAAGGATGTGGCACCGGCTGCTGTCGCCCTCGCCTGGCTGATCGCGCAGCCCACCATTGCTGCACCGCTCGCCTCGGCACGTAACCTCGGGCAGCTCGAAGGCATCATGCAGGCCAGCTCCGTGGAGTTGAGCCAGGAGGAGATTGACGAACTGACGCGCCTGTCGGATGGGCTTTAGGTCACGACCGGCCCCGGCCCGTTCCTCACAGGCGGAAAATCAGTCTAGGCTAAGGGTATGAGTCGTATTCTGTCTGCCGTCGCGTGGCCCTACGCTAACGGGCCGCGCCACATTGGTCATGTTGCTGGTTTCGGTGTTCCCTCTGACGTGTTCTCCCGCTATATGCGAATGGCGGGGCACGACGTCCTGATGGTGTCGGGAACGGACGAGCACGGCACACCGATCCTGGTGGCGGCTGACCAGGAACACGTCACCGCCCGCGAACTTGCCGACCGCAATAACCGCCTGATTGTCGAAGACCTGCAGGCACTGGGCCTGTCCTACGACCTGTTTACGCGCACCACCACCGGTAATCACTACAACGTTGTGCGCGCCATGTTTGAGGTTGTCCGAGACAACGGCTACATGCTGGTGGAAACCACGCGAGGCGCAATCTCTCCCTCGACGGGACGCACCTTGCCGGACCGTTACATCGAGGGCACGTGCCCACTGTGTGGGGCCGAGGGAGCGCGCGGCGACCAGTGCGACAACTGCGGCAACCAGCTTGACCCGACAGATCTGATCAACCCGCATTCACGCATTAACGGTGAGACACCCGAGTTCGTCTCCACGGACCACTACTTCCTCGACTTGCCCTCCCTGGCCGCTGCGTTGTCGAAGTGGCTGGATGAGCGTGAAGAGTCCGGCACGTGGCGTCCGAACGTCATCAAGTTCTCTCAGAACTTCCTCAAGGAAATCCGGCCGCGTGCCATGACTCGCGACATTGACTGGGGAATCCCGGTTCCAGGGTGGGAAGACCAGCCCTCCAAGCGCCTGTACGTCTGGTTTGACGCGGTCGTCGGCTACCTGTCCGCATCGATCGAGTGGGCGCGTCGAAGCGGCGATCCTGACGCGTGGCGCAAATGGTGGAACGACCCGGAAGCGCTGTCCTACTACTTCATGGGCAAGGACAACATTGTCTTCCACTCGCAGATCTGGCCGGCTGAACTGCTCGGATACAACGGTGAAGGTGCGAAGGGTGGCGAGCCGGGTGACCTCGGGCATTTGAACCTGCCCACAGAAGTGGTCTCGTCTGAGTTCCTCACCATGGAAGGCAAGAAGTTTGCCTCCTCACGCGGCATTGTCATCTACGTGCGAGACATGCTCAGCCGCTACCAGCCTGACGCGCTGCGTTATTTCATCAGCGCGGCCGGCCCGGAAACATCCGACGCGGACTTCACGTGGACGGAGTTCGTGCGCCGAACCAATTCGGAGCTGGTGGCAGGGTGGGGCAACCTGGTCAACCGCACCGCATCGATGATCCACAAGCGCTTTGGTGAAATCCCGCAGCCCGGAGAACTCACCGACGATGACCGCGCATTGCTGGACGCAGTTGAAGCCGGCTTTGATGAGGTCGGCTCGCTCATCCGCACGCATCATCAGAAAGCCGCGCTGGGCCAGGCAATGCACCTGGTCGGCCTGGCGAACAAGTACGTGACTGATCAAGCGCCGTTCAAGTTGAAGGCCGAGGAGGAGCGCCCTCGTCTGGCAACAATCTTGTGGACACTGGCGCAGGTGGTGAGCGACCTGAACATTATGCTCAGCCCGTTCCTGCCGCACTCAGCCAACGACGTGGACACCGTGATGGGCGGCGAGGGCACCATCGCCCCCATGCCGCGCATCGATGAGGTTGAAGATCTGGACGTGACGAACGAGGATGGCTCACCGCGACGCTACCCGATTCTGACTGGCGACTACACGCATGTTCCTGAGTGGAAGCGCCATGATATTGAGGTTGGCCGTCCGATCGCCAAACCCGCGCCCGTCTTCCGTAAGCTTGACGACGCCATTGTCGACGAGGAGCTGGAGCGGGCTCAGGCCTGACAGTGCCGCGTAGCTAGCGGCCCTCTTTACGTGCCGTGACTACTGCCGCGACGATCAGTCCCAGGCCCAGCAGGATCAGTGATCCGATGAGCAGGATTGACATGTTGACCGTGGAATGAATTCCCACGATGAACACGAGGACTCCTGCCATGATGATAATTGCCGCCCAGATGAGCTGCCCAACGTTGACGGATGGAGGTGGCGGGGGCGGCAACGCGGGTGCCGCAGGATTTTCGCCTTGCTCGGCAGAGCGCCAGTCCGCGCTGTCGGGCAGCGCCTCAGTGTCGGTCTTCTCTGGTGTTGATTCGTCGCTCATTGCTGCATCCTTATCCATTGCTGCGTGAAGATGATTGAGCAGTGTCTCCTGACTGTGCGCCGCTTTGAGACAGGTCGCCGCTCTGGATCGTGTCACCGGAGATATCTGCAGGCGCAGACTCGATGATGGTGACGCTGCCGTACACATTGGTGATTTCCAAGTTGATCCCGTGCTGAGGAGACCAGAAGTCATTGCGGAATGCCAGTTCCTCTGACACGAACTGCACTTCCGGAATCCATGGGCTGGACACCCGGCCTCCTTGTGCATCCAGCCAGTAGTCCGAGCGGATCAGACCGACTGAGCTGTACAGATGAAACCCCACCGGCTGATTTTGACGCATCATGATCGTCACATCGCCACCAATATCGTCCAGACGGATCGTTTTGAGCACATCTGCCGGTGCCTGCGAAAGATCCAGAGTGAATGAACCGGTGTCCGATAACTGCGTCGCAGTCCAGTCGTATGTCACGGCCGTGTCTGCCTCTGCCATACCCGGTTCTTCGCTCTCCAGGGTCTGCAGGTATTGCTCCTGCTCGTATTCGGAGTAGCCCACAGCCAGCACAAGTGGAGAGCATACTGCCACAAGAACGGACAGGCAGATCAGCCATGGCGCGCGACGCCCTCGAAAAGCCGTGAACGCAAGGACTATGCCGAGCCCCACGAGAACGCTCGCTGTCAGAACCACGAACACGCGTACCGCATCCACGCCGCCCAGACCTTCCTGAACGACCAACGCGCACGCTGCTGCAAGAGCAAGGACAATGAGGCCGGTAATGGCCAGGTTCGCCGGCATCGGCACAGAGGGCGAGGCCGGTCGCTGCGCAGGTGGCACCGTCCACGGATTGTTCGGCGTGCCGGTGGCAGGAGATGGTGTTGGCGCACTCACAGGCCGAGGCGCGCTGGCGGGGACATAGCTGGATGGTGGCACATGTGGTAGCGCGCCTTTCTGATGGTTACGCGTGTACTGCACCGCACCGGCAATCGCCATAATGGTCAGGATGATCGCGCCAAGAATGACGAGTGGGTAGATCCACGGCACTGCAGCACTGGAAGCCAGTCCGACCAGAGTTGTCACCAGTGCGCCCGCAAACCCCACATCGAATGTGCCGAATCGGATCAGCTGTTCACAGTGAATACGGCCGTCGCGGTACTCAGGCAGGAAAGCCCACGCCAGTCCATAGGCAGGCAAGATGAAAACGGAACACAGCAATCCCAGAACAATCGCCATTGCTCGCACGAATGCCAGATTCCAGCCAGTGCGCGCAGACATGCCGGCGCATACGCCTCCGACCAGGCGATCCTCACCGCGAAACCAGCCTGACCGACGGATGGAATCGAAAAACGATGAGGACCCGGGATCGGTGAAGGGTGTGCCTGCTGAATAACTCATGAAAACTACTGTGGCAGACTGAGTCGTTCACATCCATCGGGGAGAGCCCTGATTCCCCCCTGAAAAGAAGCTGAGAATCACGGTCCGGAGCAGTTTTGATGCCAAGATAGAACAGTGACAGCAGCCAATCGTGAGCGCGACAACGGGTGGATTCCGCCTGCCCGCCATGACTCCTCACGTCCACCGCTGATCCGCGCCACACATTCCTCACAGGCCATGCCGCGTCCGATCCTGGCCGGCGTCTGCTCCGGCATCAGCGTCCATATCGGATTACATGTATGGACCGTCCGCGCGATCTGCCTGTTGTTGTGCACGGTGGGAATCGGCATTCTCCTGTACGTCTGGTTCGCCGTCACCATGCAGGTGGACCGCGGCAGGCGCACAAGCCGATCAGATGGCGCGCTCGCCACCCCTTTGACGCGATCGACCTTTTCAGCCCGATCCAAAGGCGTATCCGCCCAGCTGCTTGCCGCCGGACTGATCGCGATCGGCCTTGCCACTGTTCTGGCGATCCTCGTGGCACTCAACGTCGCCCAGGCCGTTGACATCCCTGCCATACTCGCCTCCATCGTCGGACTGGCACTGGTGTGGAGCCAGAGCGCCTCGCGTCGCAAGAAACTCAGCGCGCTGAACATCGTACTGATCGCCGCCGGCGTCGCATTCTTCCTGCTCGGCATTTTCGCCCTGTTCTTCGGCAGCACGTCACGTTTCCTGGTGACTCGCTCCCTGTTCGTCGGCGTGGTGCTGATCGGTGGACTGATCTTCGCGATTGCTCCGCTGTGGCTGAGAGCCTCAACGAACCTGTCAGCGACACGTGAACAGCAGGTGCGCGACGCCGAACGCGCAGATATTGCCGCTCACCTGCACGATTCAGTCCTGCAGACGCTGACACTGATACGCGCTCACGCCCAGGATCCGACCCGCGTTTCAGCATTGGCGCTGCGTCAGGAACGCGAACTGCGATCCTGGCTGTACACGGGTCACCACGAAGTGTCCGACTCCTTTGCCGCAGCTCTTCGCGAGTCCGTTGAGAACGTCGAATCCCGCTACGGCGTCCCGATCGAGGTCGTAAGCGTGGGAGATTGCGTGCCCACCGTTCAGGCCCTCGCCCTGGTTGCCGCCACCACCGAGGCCGCCACGAACGCTGTACGTCATGGTCGCCCACCGGTCACCATCTACGCGGAAGTCGGCTCAATCAGCCTTGATGTCTACGTGAAAGACCAGGGCGAGGGCTTCGACCTGGACACAATCCCTGACGATCGCCACGGCATCCGACACTCCATCATCGGCAGAATCGACCGGGTCGGCGGCACGGTGACGATCCGTCGCCTATCATCTGGTACCGAGATCCACATGAATGTCCCCATCGACGAGGGCGACGCCGCGCCTTCGGAGACCACTGAAAACTGAGAGGGAAGAACTGGTGAGTATTCGCATTGTCGTCATCGATGACCATCCTCTGGTGAGAGCAGGTGTGCGCTCCGAACTGGAAGAATCGGGCGCTGACCTGACCGTGGTGGGCCAGGCCGCTGATGTGGACGGCGCTGTTGCGGCCTGCCGTGATCTGCAGCCTGACGTGGCACTGCTGGATGTCCACTTGCCGGGCGGGCAGGGTGGTGGTGGCGCGGAAGTCGTGGCGCGTTGCGCAGATATCCCGCGGGTGCGCTTCCTGGCACTGTCGGTGTCAGATTCGCCCGAGGATGTGGTGAGCGTGATCAGAGCAGGCGCTCGCGGATATGTCACAAAGTCGATTTCACCTGGCGACCTGCTGGAAGCCATTAAACGCGTTGCGAGCGGGGACGCGGCATTTTCGCCCCGCCTGGCAGGTTTCGTACTTGACGCGTTCGGCACGCGTGAGGTGGCGGTCCACGAGGACGAACTGGATCTGCTTTCAGCGCGCGAGCAGGAAGTCATGCGCTTGATTGCGCGTGGCTACACGTACAAGGAAGTTGCAGCCGAGCTGTTTATCTCAGTGAAAACCGTCGAAACACACGTGTCAGCGGTGTTGCGCAAACTGCAGTTGTCGAACCGCAATGAACTGACCCGGTGGGCGGCTCAGCGTCACTTGATCTGACTAGTGGCTACGCGAAAAGCCACTGCGTGATGGTTGCCCACACGGGTGGGGCAGTGGTGGGGTCCACGAAAAGTGCGGGTTCCGACAGGCCAAGCTCGGCCTGTGCCTCCTCAGGCACGACGACAATGGCATACAGGCACGAAGGGACACCCAGCGTGATGATCATGTCTGTCGTTTCCCATTGGCGCACTCCTGCGGTGCTGAGATCCTCCCCACCGTCGTTCATTGCGGCAAGTGTGTCAGTTGTCAGCAAGTTCAGAGTCCACTGGCCAGACTGGAGCTCGCGCGCCAGCATGCTGTCATCTCCTCCAGCCTGAGCAGCACCTTTCAGCACCTGGTCGCACCGAGTGCTGTCTGCTGAGTACAGCCCTTCCAGCAGCTCCACACTCATCAGGATCGGCCCCTCGTGAACAGAGGGGCGAGGCATAAGGTCGAGGAACTGTCCGACAACGGATGGAAGCTCTTCCGGGGGCAGAGCATAGAGGTGAACGCCGTCGTTGCTGTGCTTGGCGATCGTTGTTGATCTGGAGCTGATCCACGCTTCAACGGCCTGGGCTGAATGGGGGCGAACGTCGAGAGCCTGGAATCGAGAGCGCACCGAGTACGCTGCGTTGAGTGCCTCCAGAGCTGTGGGGGTCGGGTCGCCCGATTCGTCAAGGATATGAGCGTCCACCAGTGAATGATGAACAGCATCTGACAGTGGCTCGCCATTGATGATGAAGGATGTCAGTTCGTTCCATTCGTCTTCCGATATGACGAGGACGGGTCCTCCAGCGGTAGCCTGCACAGTTGCCATGAAACTATCCTTCGCGTGAGTGGTCGGTTGGCGCGGCCGGCATCGCCTCAAGGCTTGCACCAACGTTTTCGAAAAGTTCGTAGTGTGCGCCGTAGTCGCGGGTCGCGCACGACAGCGTTGCCGTGTAACCGCGCGGCTGGTCTGGATCGAGCCACGTGAACTGACGTATCGTGATGGATTCGTCATCGAGGATGTAGCACCCCAGGCGCGCGAAACCCTTCCATTTTTGCGTGGCGACTTCAGACAGGTCCAGCAGGACGAACCCTGGGATTTCGTTGAGCAATGCGTGCGTGGTGGTGTCTCGCCACTCCAGGTCGCCTAGGTCGGTGGGAACCGACGCGACGGTGATGACCAGGTTCGGTGCGTATACGCCACCGCCGCTGTTCTGCGTCTGCGCAGCGATGCAGTCGATTGCCGAGTCATTTCCCTGAGACTGTGAACCCGCCGGGTTGTCGGGTTTCACTTGCGTCCACCCCTCTGGAAGGAGGGCGCTGACGACATGCCCGTGAACTGTTGGAGAGCTGTCAGATGTCATGCCACTCATTGTGCATCGCTCCTTTGAGCATCGGTACCGGACTCAGTGCTGTGATCCACGCGCGAGGCTTTCAGAGCGCGCTGCTGTTCGTGCCATTCGGGATACATCTGTTTGGGAAGATCAAAGTTAAAGAAACTGAGAATGACGCCAATCATGGGAATAAAAATCAATGCCAGCATGAGTGCGGATAGCGGTTTGGAAAGTTGACTGTCCTGCAGATTGCCTGTGAGTGCCAGAACTAAAGAACCAGCGAAGAAGAAAAGAGCGATCGAAGGCTCGCCAAGGGCTATTGAGTTCTTAGAACCAAGCCACTGCGCCTGCTTGCGGAAAAAACGCCCTGGCCATGTGTCAGTGAACATAGCTAAAGCCCACATCACAGCCATCAGGATCCCAAAAATACATCCCAAGGCAATCAAGCCAGGATCCTCCTTTCAAATAGCCCGTCGTCACTCATGAGCTCAGTGGAATAGTTTGGAGACCAGTGACAGTGCACTGTCTCCCACCGCATCCCCAAACTTCGATGCCGCAAGTCCTCCGATTGCACCGCCGATGAGGCTGCCTGCGAGAATTCCAACGGGTCCACCAAACGTTCCGATCATACCGCCGATCTTCGCGCCAGCCGTAGCTCCAGCCCAGCTGCTGACACCACTGACAGCGGCGCGCGTACCGGCACGCGCGATACGCTCGCCTTCACCCATCTGAGGATTATGGGCATCGGCTTGATATTGCTCGTACCCCTTCAGTCCGGCACTGAGGACATTCATGCCCCTGCCGACCCACTTGGTGGCAGGATGCGAAAGAATTTTCGAGGCGCCCTTCGAAATCTTCGCAGCGGTACTTCCTGCCTGACCCGATTTTGCCACCCAGTTCTTCGCTTTGGTCATGGATGAAAGCCGCTCGAACGTGCCCATGCTCTTGGGGGAGACGAACTTGCCACCTGCCCCGCGTGGCGCGAAACGGAATCTTGAGTCCATCGGCAGCCACTGTGCGGCTTTACCAAGGTTCTTGGCGCGCGAGAAAGCCCAAGGTGCCAGAGCCAACCCAAGACCTGGTGGGAATAGGCTCTTAATGAGCTCTTCGAGGAAATTGAGTTGGTCTTCGCACGCACTATCCATTGTCTCGTGCGCTTCCTGCTCACTTTGACGCAGTTGGTAAGCAGTTTCACCCGCGGCGTTGTACGCCGTGACCTTCCTGTTGTACTCAGCAATTTCAGCAGGACTGGGGTCGCCAACGGGCGGAGTTGGTTCGTTGATCACGTCGCCCGTGACGATCAGACCATTGCCGGATGCTGTGCTTCGTGCTTGAGCAAAATCGTTGCGAATTCCTCTGATAGTGCCAGAAAACGTTGTCAGTGCTGTTGTGAATCTGCCCAAAGAATTTGCGCACTCGAGCAGAGAATCTATCGCTGTGCTGATCTTGTTGACAGACGCGTCATGTGTTTCGCCCTCCAGAGCATCACTGGTGGAGCGACGAACGTCCGAAAGGTTATCGACGTAGTCATCCAGTGAGTCTTTTGCTGCGTTCAGCGATGCGACAGATGAATCTATCTGCGACGGATCAGCTTCGACGCTGGTGTCAATTGCCATCTCAGTCTCATTCCCTTAGGGCTGCTGCGTGTAGGTTGAGGAAAATCGGCCTTGGTGTGTGGTATCAACGTGGACAAACGTCTTGATCGCCGTGTCCATGCCCGACGCGAATGTCTCGACCTGCTTGCCTGCTGCGGCGATGCTTTCCTGCAACGCTGTTGTGAAGGATGAACAGGCAGCGTCCGAACGCCCCGTTCCCTGTGGTGCGTTGAGCGTGATGCTGCGGATACTTGCGGCGGTTGAATGTGCCTCGCTGGCAGCCTTATGCGCCTCAGCGGTATCTACTACCAGATTCATACTTAGAGGCTACAGCGGGGTATTCGATCTTTCAATGGTGTGACTTAAACTACGGACTTCAGAGAATGTCAACTTCAATTGCCCCCTTGGAGTGATGTAGGTCATCTTGTTACGATGTGCACGCACCTAGTGACCGCGTAAAGGAGCAATGGTGAATACCACGTATCGTCGTCGCGTGGCTGCAGGAATTGCAGCCGGCACGTTTGTAACTTTAGGCTTCGGAGTAGCCGCACAGGCCGACACGGCGCAGTCAGATGCTGAGCCCATGTCGGCTTCTTCTGACTCACCAGCACCAGCACCGGCGTCGCCTACATCGGAGCGAGCCGCCAGGCAGAACAATATTGTGACTCTTGATCTGTACAAGCTTACAGACGTTCACGGTCATATTTCCCAGGCGTCGAAGGGCGGGAATGTGACCGAAGCTGGCCTTGCCGCTGTTGGGTGTTACCTCGACAAGGCCCGTGCAGCCAACACAAACTCGACGTTTACGCTGCTGGGCGACAACATCGGAGCAAGCCCCTACGTCAGCGGCTCGTTGAACGATAATCCCACAATTGAAGCTCTCAACCTTTTGCGCCCGGATGCCTCGACGATCGGCAACCACGAACTCGACATGGGCCAGGAGGTCTTCAAGCAGCGGGTTGACGGTTCAGCTGCCGACCAGTTCGTCCAGGCTCAGTTCCCCTACCTGGCAGCCAATGTCAAAGGGATGGGCACCTACCGTAATGATCAGGGCGAAGAAGTACCCTACCTGGGTGACACGAAGATTGTGAGCACGCCCTCCGGTGTCAAGGTCGCTTTCATTGGTGCGATAGCGCAGGACGTTCCCTACAAGCTCTCACCCAAAACCACTGAGGGCCTGACATTTGACGACCCCATTGCGGCTGTCAACGACCTGGCAGGTTCCCTCAAGTCGAGCGGACAGGCGGACGTTGTGATCGCCATGCTTGACGACGACGTGAAGAACAACTTCCCGAAGATGGGGAAGAATGTCGACGGCCTCATGGGTGGTGACACGCACGTGCCATACGACTTCGACATGGTGGATGGAGCCGAAGGTAACAAGCTCTCAGCGGTGGCTTCCGGCTCGTACACCGACAATCTCGGCGTGCTGCACATCCAGTACGACACTGCGAAGAACACAGTTGTTGAATCCAGCGCGGACCTGATCCCCGCCAGCGAAATCGCGCAGTGCGGCGAGGATCCTGTCATCAAGAACGTCGTCACCAACGCTGAGAAGATGGCGAAAGAAAAAGGCCAGAGCGTTGTTGCCACAATCGCTCCCAACGCGAAGTTCTCACGCGGAGTCTTCGACAAGGCCGAGGGAGAGTCGGCCGGCCCCGGATCCAACCGTGGCATCGAATCAACACTGGGAGGTCTGGCTGCAGACGCAATGCGTCACGCCGTGACCACCCCTGACGGCAAACCCGTGGACATCGGAATGATCAACGCCGGTGGCCTGCGAGCCGATCTTCAGGCCAATGACAAGGGCGAAATCACCTACGCCTCCACATTCGCGGTCATGCCATTTTCGAACCAGATTGGATACGTGACCCTCAAAGGCTCTGACATTAAGCAGGCACTTGAACAACAGTGGAAGACCAACCTCAATTCGCAAAACTCCCGCCCGATGCTCAAGCTTGGCCTTTCCTCCAATGTCTCCTACACCTATGATCCCGCCAAACCGTACGGTGAGCGCATCACATCCGTCCTCGTCAACGGAGCTCCGATCGACGAGTCCGCCTCCTACACGGTGGGGTCGGTGACGTTCCTGCTTAGTGGCGGTGACAGCTTCGACGCCCTGACCAACGGCGGTGAACCGGTCATTTCACAGGGACTCGACAGGGATTACTTCAATGAGTACCTCAAGGCTCACGAGGGGGAACTGGCCCCTCGAGCACTTAAAGGATCAGTCGGCCTGTCACTGTCAGGTGAGGCGGTGCCGAACAACTCGGTTATCTCGATCGACCTGCGTGGACTGTCCTTCAGTGAAGGCCCGGGAATCACCGACACGGTCACCGTGAGTGCAGGAAGCCAGAAGGCAACCGCCAAGGTGAATAACTCACTGGTCGAACCTCAGGCCAATACGGAGGCCAGCATCATCACCACTGATGGTGCAGGTCAGGCTCAGGTTGAACTGACTGCTCAGGCTGACTGCTCGGCGACCCCCGGACAGGTAGTCGAGCTGCCACTGACCGTGTCGACCGATGCCGGTGATGTTGTCACAGCGACCAATGGCCTGGTTGTGCGCGTCTCCTGCCCGGCCGCCCAGCGTCCCGTTGAGGAGGGAAAGGCGCCAGCAGGTGCCCCTCAGACCGGTAAGATCGCGCGGACAGGTGCCACCGATTCAGTTGCGATTGCTGCCCTGGTCCTTGCCGGCGTGGGAGCTGCGCTGACGATGCGTCGCCACCGCGCCTAAGATCGCTGTCACATCCGCCCTGGGCATCGCGCGGGTACGGAAATGCCCGTGCGATGCCCTACAGTGGAGTCGATGAATCAGCGTTATTTTTCAACCAGACGGCCACGTATCGCCCTTCCGGACCTGGGCTTCACCCAGACCGCAACGGAGCCTGACGCCGCCCTCGTCAATGACACAGATGTCGATGCGCTGCTGGGCGGGCTGAACGATCAGCAACGCGACGCCGTCACCCACGAGGGCAGTCCCCTTTTGATTCTGGCTGGTGCCGGGTCAGGTAAGACGCGTGTGCTGACCCATCGCATCGCCTGCCTGCTGGAAACGGGGCGCGCACGCCCCAGTGAAATCCTGGCGATCACCTTCACGAACAAAGCGGCAGCTGAGATGCGTGAACGCGTGGCGAACCTGATTGGGCCTGCGGCAAGATCCATGTGGGTGTCCACATTCCACTCGGCGTGTGTGCGGATCCTGCGCAAGGAACACGCTGCGGCAGACTTGACATCAACGTTCACGATTTACGATGCGCAAGATTCGCAGCGTCTGATACAGATGGTGCTCAAAGCCGCCAACGTCGATGTCAAACGCTTCACGCCGAAAATGGTGGCCGCACGAATCTCTGACCTGAAGAATGAGCTGGTCGCTCCCGCCCAGTTCGAGGCGAATGCGCCCAACGATCCGATCTCGCAGGTCGTGGCGGAAGCGTATGTCGAATACGACAAACGACTGCGCCAGGCTAATGCCCTCGACTTTGATGATCTGATTTCGCGCACAGTAGCCCTGCTGCGCGACAAACCCGCCGTCGCTGAGCACTACCACCGACGTTTCCGTCACATCCTGGTCGACGAATATCAGGACACGAACCACGCGCAATATGTGCTGGTTCGACTGCTCACCGGCAGTGGCGATGACGGTGTCGACAGCGCGGAGCTGACAGTTGTGGGTGATTCGGACCAGTCGATCTACGCGTTTCGCGGCGCCACGATCCGCAACATCGAAGAATTCGAACGCGATTTTCCCGGTGCCCGCACGATCTTGCTGGAACAGAACTACCGATCCACGCAGAACATTTTGTCCGCAGCCAACGCCGTCATTGCTCGCAATCAGGGCCGCCGCCCGAAGAACTTGTGGACCGCTCACGGTGACGGGGCGCCGATCGTGGTGGCCGCACTGGACAGCGAATATGACGAAGCGCGTTTCCTCATCAAAGAAATCCGTCGCCTGCACGACCAGGGAATTGACGAGGGTGACATCGCGGTGTTTTATCGCACGAACGCGCAATCACGTGCCTTGGAAGAACTCCTGGTCCAACAGGGAATCGCCTACCGCCTGGTGGGTGGCACGCGCTTCTACGAACGCAAGGAAATCAAGGATGCGATCGCCTATCTGCAGGCCGTGGTCAACCCCGACGACACGGTGTCGCTGCGGCGGATCCTCAACACTCCGCGCCGCGGCATCGGTGCGCGCGCCGAGGGTGCATTGCTGGCGCACGCAGACCTGTATAACGTGTCGCTGGGTGAAGCGATTCGACACGTCTGGGTCCACGCAGGCAGTCCCGCTGGTGAAGGGGAAGGGATCGAGATCCCTGAAACAGAAGAAAAGTCAGCAGCGGAATCTGCCGGCGACCCTGTCCCGTCCGTTCAGGGGCTTACCCCGCGGGCATCTGCATCTGTCGCAGGTTTCTGGGGGCTGCTTGAAGCCGCACGCGCACTGGACAGGGCCGGCGCGTCGCCAGCCGATATTCTCGACGAGATCCTTGACCATTCCGGCTACCTTGCCGAACTCAAGCGCTCAGATGACCCTCAGGATGCATCGCGCGTGGAGAACCTGGCTGAACTGCACACTGCTGCCACGACGTTCCGTCAAAGTGAACCGGAAGGAACGCTGCTCGACTACCTCGAACGCGTCTCACTGGTGGCTGACGCCGACCAAGTGCCGTCCGATGAGGAGCGTGGCGGCTTTCTGACGCTGATGACCGTTCACACCGCTAAGGGTCTGGAATTTCCCGTTGTTTTCGTCACCGGTATGGAGGATGGCATCTTCCCGCACCAGCGCTCCCTGGGCGAAGAAGCTGAACTTGAAGAGGAACGCCGCCTCGCGTATGTGGCGATCACGCGAGCCCGCTCACGCCTGTACCTGACGAGGGCGGGGCAGCGTTCCGCCTGGGGCACACCGCAGGAATTTCCGCCCTCACGCTTCCTGGATGACATTCCGCCCGAGCTGATCGATGAGCGCTCCTCCATGACATCGACAGAACGCCTGCGTCAGGTGCACCGACAACGCACCGACCGGTACGGTGACGCTGATGCGGCACCGGCATTCGGGTCAGGGCATTCAAATCTGAGGAGCGCTGCTTTCCGCCTTGCGGGTCGGCGCGCTGTCCGAATGGGAGTTCCACCGGCTCAACAGGCGGAGCCTCCCTCGGACACGACGTCGCTGGTACTGAAGACCGGTGACGTGGTCGAGCATGCGACGTTCGGACGTGGCACCGTGCTGAGCGTGGAAAACAGTGGGGCGCGGGCCGTGGCGCGTATTGACTTTGCCGGCCGGACGAAGAATCTGCTGATCCGAATGGCTCCGCTGACGAAGATTTCATAGGAATTTTGTCCAAAGGGTAGGACTGAAGGCCTCCTTCACGGTAGTCTGAAGGCGATGTCTCGATGTCAAGGTAATTTGTGGCGTCGAAGAAGATCGTGCGAATACTGAAAAGGAGACAGGCGTGGACCTATACGAGTACCAGGCGAAGGAACTGTTCAAATCGCATGACGTGCCAATCCTGCCGGGTATCGTCATCACCGAGGCTGACCAGGCAGTTGACGCTGCGAACACGTTGAACGCTGACCTTCTCGTCGTGAAAGCGCAGGTGAAAACGGGCGGCCGCGGGAAAGCCGGTGGCGTCAAACTGGCTCGCAGCGGCGACGAGGCCCGCGAACATGCCAGCAAGATTCTCGGCATGGACATTAAGGGACACACAGTTAACACAGTGATGATCACCGCCGGATGCGATATTGCCGAGGAATATTACTTCTCCATCTTGCTCGATCGTGCGAACCGTCAGCACCTGGCGATGTGTTCACGTGAAGGCGGCATGGACATTGAAACCCTCGCCAAGGAGCGCCCCGAAGCACTGGCCCGCGTTCCCCTGGATGCGCAGCGCGGCATTGACGAGGACGTTGCGCGCGACATCCTGACTCAAGCAGGATTCGAGGGCGACACGCTCGAAAAGATCGTGCCCGTCCTGGTCAAGCTCTGGGACACCTATCACGGCGAAGATGCCACGCTGGTGGAAGTCAACCCGCTCGTCCTGACACCAGAAGGCGACGTCATCGCGCTGGACGGCAAAGTCACGCTCGATGACAACGCGCGCTTCCGTCATGCCGAGCATGAACAGTTCATCGATACTGCAGCTGAAGACCCTCGCGAAGCAATGGCGAAAGCTGCAGGCTTGAATTATGTGCGACTGCAGGGCGAAGTCGGCATCATCGGTAACGGTGCCGGCTTGGTGATGTCCACCCTCGACGTTGTTGCGCTCGCAGGTGAGGAATACGGTGTCAAGCCCGCGAACTTCCTGGACATCGGTGGCGGAGCGTCCGCTGACGTGATGGCCAAGGGCCTGGATGTCATTCTCGGAGACGAACAGGTGCGCGCCGTGTTCGTCAACGTGTTCGGTGGGATCACTGCATGCGACCAGGTGGCGCAAGGTATCGTTGAAGCACTGTCGATCCTCGGTGACAACGCCACGAAGCCGTTGGTGGTGCGCCTTGACGGAAACCGCGTTGATGAGGGACGCGAAATCCTCCAGCAAGCCAGTCACCCGTTGGTCCACATGGCACACACCATGGACGGAGCAGCCCGCATGGTGGCGCAGCTGGCTGCCGGCGTCGAGCCCGACCCTGAAGACACATCCGATCCGGCCGCCCCGCTGGCCTGAAACCTGGAAGCACAAGGAGACTTCTCATGTCGATTTTTCTTGACTCACACTCACGCGTCATCGTCCAGGGCATGACCGGATCAGAGGGACGCAAGCACACCCAGCGCATGCTCAACTCGGGCACCGCCATTGTCGGCGGCGTCAACCCGCGCAAAGCCGGACAGTCCGTGACATTCGATGTCCAGGGATACGGGCCGATGGCTGACCAGGTCACCGACGGCCCTGTCGACATCCCTGTGTTTGGAACGGTTGCAGAAGCGGTGAAGGAAACGGGTGCCACAGTATCCGCCATTTTCGTGCCGCCGGCATTTGCGAAAGACGCTGTACTCGAAGCTGTCGATGCCCGCGTGGAGACGGTCGTGGTCATCACCGAAGGCATCCCGGTCGCCGACTCCACGGAGTTCGTGGCCCGCGCACGTGAAGCGGGCGTGCGCGTGATCGGACCGAACTGCCCAGGCATTATCAGCCCCGGACAGTCGAACGTCGGCATTACCCCGGCAGATATCACCGGCCCAGGACGGCTGGGACTGGTATCGAAGTCAGGCACACTGACCTACCAGATGATGTTCGAACTGCGTGACATCGGCTTTACCACCTGCCTGGGAATCGGTGGTGATCCGGTTATTGGCACCACGCACATTGACGCGCTCGAAGCCTTTGAAAATGACCCCGACACCGAATTGGTCGTCATGATCGGTGAAATCGGTGGCGACGCGGAAGAGCGCGCAGCTCAGTGGATTTCCGAACACATGACCAAACCGGTGGTGGCCTACGTTGCCGGTTTCACGGCTCCGGAAGGCAAGACGATGGGGCATGCCGGCGCGATCGTGTCTGGATCTTCCGGCACGGCCGCGGCGAAGGCTGAAGCACTCGAGGCCGTGGGCGTGCGGGTGGGCCGTACACCTTCCCAAACTGCCATCATCGCTCGCGAGATTCTGCAGAAATAACATCCGGTCGTGCACCGCTGATCGTGAATGAACTTTCTCATGGTCGGCGGTGCACCTCCATGTGTGGGCGCGGATGCGAGACGATGAAGAACGATGACGCACTCACCTGACTCTTCCCCATCGCAGCGCCCTGACAGGCAGCGCGCAGAAGCGGACCTGTCCGCTGATGAGATCCCAACCGAGGTGGTTGGCGCGTGGCTTGAGGAGGAAGACCGTGAAGCAGGTGAGTCGCTGATTTTTGGGCCGGCTCACGATGAGGCAGACAGTGATGATGAACCCGAATTGGATAATTCGGAAAAAGAAACTGAACGCCTCGACCTTGACGGAGCCGATGAGACAGATGCCAAGGCGCCCTCGCCAATTCGAGTGGCCCCGGCACCTCAGGTGCACGACGAGGAACCTCACACCACTCGCACCGCCGTGCGGCGACGCACGATCCGCATCGCACTGCCTGACGGGTGGGCACGCTCCGGCCTGGCCGGCATTGAGGCGGCCCTGATCGGATGGGCGTTCATGATGGTCGTGACGCTGGTGGGGTACTGGTTCGTCTCGCAGAACCCCTGGCTGGCGTCGACCAGCTGGGACGATGCTCGGGCAGTCGGTGGTGACCTCTGGGCTGCGACGCTGGGAGCGCCGATCACGGTGGGGCAGAGCGACATCCTCGCCATTCCGACACTGCTCGGAGCGCTGCTGATCATCATTTTGCGTGTTCTTCTGCTGCCGGGACGGGATTTTCCTGCCGCCGCGCAGTGGATGGCTGTCCCCACGTTTGCAGTCACGGCGCTCATTACAGCTGGAGCGTCCTCGGCTCACATCAACGTGTGGCGCGCACTGCTCGGTGCGCTCGTCATTCCGCTTCTGGCAGCGACCTGGGCGGTAGTTGCTGCTCGACACACGTGGACATGGCCCACGATTTCATCTGAACGGCGCGAATCGTTGACATGGCTGTGGTCAGGGCTGCGCCTTGGTCGCGTTGCCGTGGCACTGACAGTGCTGTTCAGCCTGATCATGAGCGCCGTGTCAATCCTTGTTTCTCTCCAGCGTATCTCCGGTATCCACGAACTGCTCTTTGCTTCGACCAAGGACACGGTCATCATCAACATTGTCCAGGCCCTGTTTGCTCCGTCGATCATGGCATGCGCACTGGCGTGGATCGCGGGGCCTGGTTTCTACGTGGGTGCCGACGCCCTCCATTCAGCGGCGAACGCACCTGTTGCGCCGATTCCGGCGATCCCGATTCTTGCGGCCGTCCCACAGACAGCTCCGGGCCACTGGGTGGCCTGGGCGTTGGTGGGAGTGGGAATCCTGCTGGGCGCATGGGCGGCGTGGCGGCATCGTATGACGCACCTGTGGAAACAGGCGGCTGCGATGGGAGTGGCCACCGTGATCACTGCGCTCGTCATCGCAGCGTGGCTTGTCTCGTCGCGCATGTCGTTGGGGTCGACCCGTCTGAGCGTCGTTGGCCCGCGCGTGTGGTGGAGTGTGCTGTTCGTCGTACTGGAAGTGTGCATGGTCGCACTCGCGGTGTCCCTGGCAGCACATCCGACCACGATCGCGTGGGTGCGCCGAGCGGCCGCAGCTTTGACGGCGTGGACGAAGGCGCGTATTGCCGCATGGAAGAAGAATCGCGCCCAGTCATCGACGAGGGAGACGCCCCTTCCAGCTCCTGACCTGAATGAAGCCGGCGAAGAGACGCCGGAGGAAGAGGAAACGGCGCTGGAAGAAGAGGTGACCGAAGAACTGCCCGCTCCTCCGCGTGCTCCGGATGCCCGCATGGAAGCACTCAAAGCCAGCGCTGCGCCCACGGAACCCATCGCCGTGTCAGACAATACTGACAACAGTGACGAAGATCTGAAAGATCACAGCTAGTCGCATATCCAGCGCCGCCCTCGTACACTAAAAGAGGCCGCAACTGGCGAGGGTGGAGGACCACCGGGAAGCGGCTGAAGCAGCCTCGCACGGCGCCGCCCGCCTGGGCGCTGAGGACCGACCTTGAACCCCTTTGGAGGAAGAATTGTCAGTCCGTTTGGATAACCTCGAACCCGTTGATGTCCGCCCGATCCGCAGAGCACTGATCTCCGTTTACGACAAGACCGGCCTGGTTGACCTGGCTCGCGCACTCGCTGATGCTGGCGTCGAAATCGTGTCCACCGGTTCAACTGCACAAAAAATCCGTGACGCGAAGATTCCTGTGACGCCCGTGGAAGACGTGACTGGTTTCCCCGAGGTGCTGGAAGGTCGCGTCAAGACGCTGCATCCGAAGATCCATGCCGGCATTCTCGCTGATCAGCGCAAAGCCGATCACCGCCAGCAGCTCGAAGACCTGGGGATCGCAGCATTCGACCTGGTGGTATGCAATCTGTATCCGTTTGAGGACACGGTTGACTCGGGCGCAGGATTCGACGAATGTGTTGAGCAGATCGACATCGGCGGCCCGTCGATGGTGCGCGCTGCTGCGAAGAATCACCCCTCTGTTGCCATTGCTACCAACCCGGAGCAATATGACGCGGTGATCGACGCTGCACGTTCTGAGGGATTCACTCTGGAGGAGCGTCGCGAACTGGCAGCGGCCGCATTCCGTCACACAGCAAATTACGACGCCGCCATCGCTGACTGGTTCGAAGACGAACTGGATGCTGATCTTGATGTTGACGAGTCGGCTGAAGCCGATGACGTTGATGACGCACAGTGGCCACCGGTTCTCGTATCCGCTTTCGAACGCCTCCACGCCTTGCGTTACGGCGAAAATCCGCATCAGGATGCCGCCGTATACGGCGACATCGTCGAGCTGATGGGCGAGGGTGAAGTTGACGTTGAGTTTGACGAGCCAGGCGATGAACAGGACGGCGACGACACGACCCAGGACCTGCTGCCTGGCATCGCGAACGCGCGCCAACTGCATGGCAAAGCGATGAGCTACAACAACTACACCGATGGTGACGCAGCACTGCGTGCAGCATTTGACCATGACGAGCCGTGCGTGGCCATCATCAAGCACGCGAACCCGTGTGGGATCGCCATTGGCGCAGATGTGGCGGAAGCACACCGCAAGGCGCATGCATGCGATCCTGTGTCAGCATTCGGTGGAGTGATCGCAGTCAACCGTGAGGTCAGCGTCGAACTGGCAAGGCAGATCAAACCGATCTTTACCGAGGTCGTCCTGGCGCCCTCCTACGCCGAAGGCGCACTGGAAGTACTGGAAACGAAGAAGAACCTGCGAATTCTGCAGGTAGTGCCACCGGTACGCGGAGCCCTGGAGTTCAAGCAGATTTCCGGGGGACTGCTGGTGCAGGAACGCGACGACATTGACGCTGACGGTGACGATCCGGCGAACTGGACTTTGGCGGCAGGCGAGCCGGCCGATGAGGCAACACTGCGGGACCTAGAGTTCGCGTGGCGCACCGTGCGAGCCGTGCGGTCGAACTCAATCCTGCTGGTTCACGACGGTGCAAGCGTCGGGGTTGGCATGGGTCAGGTCAACCGCGTGGACTCCTGCCGTCTTGCGGTCGAACGCGCGAACACGCTGGGTGGCCGCACAACAGGTGACGCCGCTGCTGACAAGGTGGATTCGGCGGGCGGTGCACGCACAGCCGATGTGGTCGCTGACGAGCCGGAGCGCCGTTCCGAAGGTGCCGTTGCAGCCTCGGACGCATTCTTCCCGTTTGCTGACGGCCTCCAGGTGCTGATCGATGCCGGCGTGAAAGCTGTCGTTCAGCCCGGTGGATCGATCCGCGACAACGAGTCGATCGAAGCAGCACAGGCCGCTGGCATCACGATGTACATGACGGGAACCCGTCACTTCGCGCACTGACAGGCGCTCAACGATCTGCATATGCGGGGTAGAGTCAGCTCTACCCCGCAATGTAGATGGGGCTGTCTTCGCACGCATGAGTCCGCTTCCTCATAATGGAACGCAGATCGACATGTCAACGTGAGGAGCTTAGTCCATGTCCACGGTTGCCAAACGAATCATCATTGCCCTAGTGGCACTGATTGTTGTCGCCGCTGCGCTGCTTGGAGTCGCTGTCGTCAGGTGGGGTCCCAACTTCGGTATTTGGCTGACTGAGCCCAGTCCACAGCGCTACGGTGAAGTCGCCCTCGGCCATCTTGACCAGGGAATCAACGCATCGTCCGAAGCCTGGCAGGATGAGCGCCCACGAGTCGAACAGGCAATCAGCGAAGCCACCAGCATTGACGAGGTCGACGCTGTCCTGTCCGATGCCGTCAAAATTGCGGGAACGAAGCACTCGTTCTTGATGATGCCGGACGAAGCGCAAGAAGCCGTCGACGAGTACGAGGCGCCGAGCGTGGAAGAAAACGACGGTGTCGTGACTGTTCACATGCCCGCGTTTATGGGCACACCCGACCAGGGCAGCGAATACGCGCAAACTATTGCGCAAGCTGTCTCCGGAGCGAATGTGTGCGCGGCGGTGATTGACCTCAGTGAAAACGGTGGTGGCGACATGGGGCCGATGATTGCCGGTATCTCGCCACTGATTCCTGACGGTCCCGTGTCCTACTTTGTTACGGGCGGAGGCGAAAGCGCCGTCATATTGGAGAGCGGGAAGGTCAGCGGCGGCGGAAGGCCCACGACCGTTGACATCACGGAAAAGTCAGAGGTGCCGGTCGCGATTGTCACCGGTGAACACACTGCCAGCTCCGGTGAGCAGGCTTTGCTCGCTTTTAAAGGCGTACCGAATACGCGCGTGTTTGGCCAGCCGACCGCAGGATATGCCACGGTCAATACACCGTTCCCGCTGTATGGAGGAAAGCAGCTTGTGGTCACAGTTGGCGTGACGAAAGACCGCATGGGAACGACTCACGCGGAAGATCCGATCGCACCGGATGTGACGGTGGAACCTGCTCAAGCGGTGAACGCGGCAACGCAATGGGCGCGCGACCAGGGTTGTCAGTAGATCGCTCAGCGTTGCCCTGCCGCGAACTCGCCTGTATTCACGTCGATGACCATGCGTTCAGGTCCGGCAATGGCGGGCTCATAACGCATGATCCAGGACCAGTCCATGCGCATCTGGCCGGGGTCCTTGATGTTCTAATTTACCGACTGTAATATTAGGGTGTTAACTGCCGTGAAAGGACAATGATGACTGACGCTGCTTACCCATTCCAAGATGCTGCTTTGTCGACCACTGAACGCGTCGACGACCTGCTGGGACGCCTGACGGTTGAAGAAAAAGCCGGACAACTGACCCAGTACTTCTACCTCGCTATGGCGTTGAACCAGCAGGACGGCGCGCCCGCTGACGGTGAAGATGCGAATACAGCCCAATGCGCGATGGTGGAAAAAGCGATCAAAGCGGGGCGGGTAGGATCACTCCTGTTCGTCAACGAAGCCTCTGAGACGAACCGGCTGCAGAAACTGGCGATTGAGCACCATCGCTTCGGAATCCCATTGATCTTCGGCTACGACGTCATCCACGGTTTGCGTACCATCTTCCCGGTGCCACTGGCAATGGCAGCAAGCTGGGATCCTGACAGTGCCACGGCCGCCCAGCGTATCGCAGCACGCGAGGCGCGTTCAGTCGGTATTCACTGGGCATTTGCACCGATGGTCGACATTGCACGAGACCCGCGATGGGGACGCATCATTGAAGGCGCAGGTGAAGATCCCTACCTGGGCGGTGCAATGGCTGCCGGACAGGTGGCAGGCTTCCAGGGCAGTGCGGGCGCGGACGGCGCTGTGCCAGGTGACGCCATCCTTGCCGGTCCCAAGCACTTTGCCGGCTACGGTGCGGCTCGCGGCGGCCGCGACTACGAAGACGTGGACCTGTCCGATTCGGAACTTCACAACGTGTATCTGCCTCCCTTCCGTGACGCTGTTGCCGCTGGCGCACGCAACATCATGAGCGCGTACATGGATCTGAACGGCGTGCCTGCCTCGGGCAACAAGTGGTTGCTGACCGACACGCTTCGCGACGAATTCGGCTTCAAGGGGTTCGTTGTGTCTGACGCGAACGCTGTCCACTCGCTCACCGTCCAGCACTTCGCCAAGGACCTGCCCGATGCTGGCTCGCGAGCCGTCAACGCCGGTCTTGATATGGAAATGGCGATGTTCGAGGCCGCATACGAGCACCTGCCCGAAGCGGTAGAGGACGGACGTGTCTCGATGGAGGTGCTGGATGAAGCTGTCCGTCGCGTACTGCGCGCCAAGTTCGACCTCGGCCTGTTTGAACATCCATATGTTGACGAGGGAGACGCTGCCGCAACCCTGTCCACACCTGAGCATCGCGACGCAGCACAGCACGCTGCTGAACGCACATTCGTGCTGTTGAAGAACGAACACTCCACGCTGCCGCTCAAGGCAGACAAGACGTCTTCCATCGCAGTGATCGGTGAGCTGGCCAACGCACGGCGAGACCCACTGGGCCCATGGTGCTTCAAGTACGACACCGATGAAACAGTGACGATCCTGGACGGTATTCGCCAGCGCGCCGGTCAGGATGTGAACGTTGAGTTTGAACCTGGCGCGGGAGTAGGGGAGCGCCTCTATCCCTCGATGTTCGACGATAATGACGCGGTCGTGGATCGCACCCCCGAGGACTGGGATGATGACGCGCACATTGACGCCGCCGTGAAACTTGCTGCACGCAGCGATGTTGCAGTCGTGGTGATCGGCCAGCATCAGAACCAGATCGGTGAGAAGGCCTCCGTGTCCACCTTGGAGCTCCAGGGGCGCCAACTGGAGCAGCTTCAGCGTCTGGCAGAGACGGGAACCCCCCTCGTTGTCCTGTGTATGTCGGCCCGTCCGCTGGACCTGACTTGTGTTGATAGTCATGAGGGCGTCGGTGCGATCATGCAGATCTGGTATCCGGGGACGCGTGCAGGCGCAGCCGTGGCAGCCGCGCTGTTTGGTGATGTCTCGCCTGCCGGTCGTCTGCCGATCACATGGCCACGCAACGTGGGGCAGGTGCCGATGGTCTACAACCACTACCGCACGTTCCAGCCCGAAGGCGCAGGTGAGCGTTACTTCAACGAGCCGAGCACGCCGCTCTACCCGTTCGGATACGGCTTGAGCTACGCGTCATTTGAGTATTCGAATCCGCGTTTGGATCGTGATCAGATCCGCGTCGGTGAGACAGCCACGCTCAGCGTTGACGTCACGAATACCGGGGATGTGGATGCCGACGAGGTTGCCCAGCTGTACATCCACCAGTGCTACGGCACGTCCTCGAGGCCTTTGCGTGAGCTTAAGGGATTCTCACGTGTGAGCATCCCGGCCGGTGAGACTGTGACGGTGACGTTCCCCCTCGGCCCCGATCAACTGCGGTACTGGAGCGCGGTCACGAAGGACTGGCTCCAGGACGCCACGCGCATCGAACTGTATGTGGGTGGTGATTCCAACGCGCCTTTGGCAGGTTCGTTGACGGTGACGCAGTGAGTGTGGCGCATGGGTCGTCCGTACGGCTACGATGAGCCTGTGAGCACTGAAAATCGTCCTGTTCTTGTTGTTGACTTTGGCGCCCAGTACGCGCAGCTGATTGCGCGTCGTGTCCGTGAGACCTCTGCGTACTCGGAGATCGTGCCGCATACGATGCCGGCCGTTGAGATGCTTGCGAAGGATCCGGCTGCGGTGATCCTGTCCGGCGGCCCGTCATCTGTGTACGCGGACAACGCGCCAACGTTTGACACTGAGCTGTTCACGTCAGGCGTCCCAGTGCTCGGCATTTGCTATGGGTTCCAGGTCATGGCGAAGGCTTTGGGCGGCACCGTCGGCAAGACGGGAACGCGCGAATACGGCCATACGTCGCTCACGATTGACGAGGGCGCCTCCAGCGCGCTGCTTGCTGGTACTCCGGCAGAACAGTCCGTGTGGATGAGTCACGGTGATGCGGTGCAGCAGGCGCCGGATGGTTTCACTGTGACGGCCAGCACGCAGGAAACACCTGTTGCCGCGTTCGAGGATCAGTCGCGCCGGCTCTATGGTGTGCAGTGGCACCCTGAGGTGCATCACAGCGAGTTTGGCCAGAAGCTCATTGAGAACTTCATTCACGAGTGTGCGGGTATTGGCACTGATTGGACTCCCGGGTCGATTATTGATGATCAGGTGGCGCGTATTCGTGAGCAGGTGGGCGATGCGCGCGTGATCTGCGGTCTGTCCGGCGGCGTGGATTCCTCGGTTGCTGCCGCGCTGGTGCACAAAGCGGTGGGCGATCAGCTGACGTGTATTTTTGTTGATCACGGGTTGCTGCGTGCGGGTGAGCGTGAGCAGGTCGAGCATGATTACGCGGGCACGATGGGGATCCGCGTGGTGACGGTGGACGAGTCGGAGCGTTTCCTGAATGCTCTGGCTGGCGTGAGCGACCCGGAGCAAAAACGCAAGATCATTGGCCGCGAGTTCATTCGTTCTTTCGAGGCTGCGCAATTGAAACTGGTGCGTGAGGCCGGTGAAGCGGGCGCGGAGATCAAGTTCCTCGTACAGGGCACGCTGTACCCCGACGTTGTTGAATCCGGTGGCGGCGAGGGTGCTGCGAACATCAAGTCGCACCACAATGTCGGTGGACTGCCGGAGGACTTGAACTTTGAGCTGGTGGAGCCGCTGCGCACGCTGTTCAAGGATGAGGTGCGCGCCATTGGCCTGGAACTGGGCGTGCCGGAGAACATTGTGTGGCGTCAGCCGTTCCCCGGTCCTGGCCTGGGAATTCGCATCATTGGTGACGTGACGCGCGAACGCCTGGAGATTCTGCGCGCCGCGGATCTGATTGCCCGCGAGGAGCTGACCGCTGCCGGGCTGGATCGTGAGATCTGGCAGTGTCCGGTGGTGTTGCTGGCGAATGTGCATTCGGTTGGTGTTCAGGGCGATGGCCGCACCTATGGCCATCCGATTGTGCTGCGCCCCGTGTCGTCCGAGGATGCCATGACGGCCGACTGGTCGCGCGTACCGTTCGATGTCCTGGCCCGCATCTCTAACCGCATCACCAACGCGGTGCCCGAG
Organism: Pauljensenia sp. C0170B4; assembly: GCF_056590235.1. Classification (NCBI taxonomy): domain Bacteria; kingdom Bacillati; phylum Actinomycetota; class Actinomycetes; order Actinomycetales; family Actinomycetaceae; genus Pauljensenia; species Pauljensenia sp. C0170B4. The sequence goes on from NZ_JBWPVS010000006.1 coordinate 28,060, forward strand.
GTCAACCGTGTTGTCCTGGACGTGACCAGCAAGCCGCCGGCAACGATTGAGTGGGAGTAACGGAAGGGCATATTTCTCCAGCTAAGCATGCTAAACCCCTCTGTCGACTTGCGCTTGGCAGAGGGGTTCTTTAAGCCTTTGGAAGCCTCTTGGGGCCATTTCGGCAACCGTCGCGCTAAATCCCAAGCGCCCTCATCTCTATCGAGCAGCGGTACCTGTCCTCCTGGTCCAGCAGCTTGAAGGCCGATATCTCGTAGCGCGGCAGGTCGCCGCGAAGTCCCTGACCGCGCGCGAAGGCGACGAGCGAAGCGTGGGCGCGACCGAGTCCCGAGCAGGGGCCGTCGTAGCTCGCGACCACGTACTCGCCGGCCTCGAGCTCGACGGTCGCGCCGCTATAGGCGGAATCGTCCGGCAGCACGTAGAACAGGTCGTCGTAAGCAACGTCTCGATCAGGAGTGGGCGCTTCCCTGCACACGCCGCCATAGGGTGCGAGCTCTGCCATCAGACCAGCCTCGGCGAGAAGCGCTGCGACTTCCAGGTCACGTCTCACGACCAGGTCGTCAGGATAGGCGCCGAGGCCGACTGCGGCGACGCCGAGCATGGCGATCCTTCGCGCAGGGCGCCTGATGACCCCGATGGACCTGGCATCTATCTCGCATGCTGCTCGGGCCTGCCGGGCGACCTCGTCTATACGCTCGAGGGATTTTCGCAAGCTCGCAATGCGAGCTTCAATCTTGCCGCGTGTGGCATCGAGCGACGTGGCAAGAGCGCGCGCGTCGTCGGTCTCGAGCACACGCTTCACCTCCTGCAACGGCATGCCGGAATCCGCCAGAGCCCTCACCGACAGGAACCGGTAGCGCTGCGATGCCAGGTACAACCTGTAACCGCTCTCCGCAACACGAGCAGGCTTCAGGAGCCCCATCTGGTCGTAGTGGATGAGCGTGTTCTTCGTCGTGCCGCACAGCTCGGCGAACTCGCCGGATTTTAGGAATCTCATTTTCGCCCCTTGACTCTATGGTTACCCGAGAGTTTAGCATAGCTTTTGCTATGGAACATCGAAAGGATTGGGGGTCCCATGTACTACCTCTTTTTGGCGGTCGCCGTCGTCTTTGAATGCGGTGCTACGTTCTACATGAAGCTGTCGGACGGCTTCAGCCAGCTCGGTCCGTCCATCGGCTGCCTGGCGCTCTACGGCCTCTGCTTCGGGTTCTTCTCGAAGGCGCTGCAGGGCATTCCGCTGAGCGTCGCCTACGCGTCGTGGGGCGCACTCGGCATCATCATGGCCACGGGGATATCGGTGTTCGCATTCAAGGAGCCGCTCAATGCCCCGATGATCGCGGGCATTGTCATGTGCGTCGCAGGGGTCCTCGTCGTGAACATCTTCTCTACCCACTAGTCGCAGGCAGGGCATTTCGCCTGAACGTTGCACGAAGGTGCTACACATCGTATCGCGAAGAGCCGAGCGGGGTTCGTCCTTTCGTTGGATCCGTCCGCTTGTTAAGAGCGCCCAAGCCTAAAACGAGTACACGATTCTGCTGATTTGTACTCACCTTTTAAAAATGAGTAATACTCCCCATCACTGACCTGCGGCTGTGACTACTCCCCGAGGGTCTCGTGATCACTCCCCGAGGGCTGAGTACAGAAAGTGTACTCAGTGGTGAGTACAGGTGAGTACACCCTTGGAGCCGCTTCGTGAAAATACTCCCCAATAACGAAACGCCACGAGCGAGCACGCAGCGGCACGGGCGAGCACGAGACGACAAACTGTTAGCGTGTGGAAACTAGCCTTGTGACAGTTGAGTGGGAATAGATCCCGGTCATTTGAAAAGGCATCTTGGCAAATTCGGGGTAACCGGCGAGACATCAAGAATAATATGCGGAAATGGTCTAATCGCTTTAGTCCGGAGGCGCCGGATTATGCGGTGGCAGCGGCCGGCTCTCTCCTTAATCTCTCAGCTCATAAATGATCCGGTTACCCCGTGGGTAAGGCGCGATGCGCTGAACCTTTACCCGTTGAGCTTCCGCGAGTTTTTTCGATGCAACCGGGAACGTCCCTCTGCGGAAGCTACTGGATTCCGAGAACACCGACAGCGTGAAATCGTTTGTGTCAAAACTTACGGCGCTGTTACGCCAATACTACGTGGTCGGGGGCATGCCGGCGGCGGTTGACGCCTTCGCGCAGAATGCGGGACTCGCGGAGGTGCGTATGATTCAAACCGGCATTGTAAGAGGGGTACCAGCGTGATTTCGCGAAGCATGCGCCTTTCGCGCTACCGCCCGGGATGACGGAAGCGTTGGAGTGCGCAACGTGCCACTGTACGCAATGTCGAATACGCGGGAGTGTGGAATCTCTGCTAATGGCAGCGTTAGTTAAGCGCACGTACTTTTCTGGATGCCAAACCTGCACCGGCGGCAGCGGCTAGTCCCAAAGCAAGAATTGCTGACAATCCGCTAGCGCCGGTCTTAGGCATTTTGCGACGCACTCTCTTCACCGCTGTGGAGCCCTCTTCGCCTGGCTCGTTTGGTACCACAGAGCTTTTGGAGACCTTGACGGTTAGCTGGATCGTGTCGTCGTCAGTTGCTACTGCGTCCTTGCCGTCCGGCCACTGGATTGCGTCCCAAGTGAATGAGAATGCTTTTCGCGTGCCAGATTTTGAGGTGGCCATCGCGCTGAATCTACCCTCTACTGTGCCGACAATGGTCAGGTTCGCGTCAACGTCCGCATCTTCGTCAATCATGATTCCAGGGACGGTAATCTTCATCCAACCTTCCGCACCGCCGGCGGCGTCCACAACCTGTTCAAGATCGGAATAAGTCTTGATGGCGGCGGGGTCAGTCAGTGCGAAGACGACGGTTACGGTCTGGGCGTTAGCTGTCACATCTTTGACTGTGAAGCCAGCACCGAAATCGGCAACCCTAACCTGTGTGGCGTCGAGATTGGCCGGCAGGCTCATGCCATCCGGAATAGTGAACGTGGCGACGAACGAGAAGTCTTTCACGTCCAGAGCGATTTCATCGTGATTAACCTCAGGATACAAGGCTTCAATTCCGCCCATCTGTTCATGAATAGGCGTCACTTGCAGGGCACCGGTCAGGTCGAATGTGGAACCTTGAGGCAGGGTAATGACTTCATCATGCTCGGTGTCGGTGCCGACCAGCATGTCGCCGGGCAGCTCGCCAGCTATCGGCGACGGGACTTGCACAGTGAACTGGATAGCCTTGCTGTTGGCGGGTGCCATCACGTCTTTGCCCTCGGGTGTTTGTTCCCCAATCCACTTGAAGAAGAACTCCCGCTGTGTGCCAGCGGCTGAGGTTGCCAGGGCGTTGAATGTGCCAGACACTTCGCCACTTACAGTCAGCTGTGTGCCGCCTGAGACGTCCTTATTCACGGTTACGCCCGGGATCGTCACCTTCATGGTCGAGTCAATCTTGTTGACGGCGTCCTTGAGCTGCTGATAATTCACAATCCCGCTCTTAAGTGTCATGGTCACTGTGACGGTTTTACCCTCCACTGAAACGTCAGAGATAGTGAATGTGTCGGCAAGACCTTCGGCTTTCACCGTATCTTTGGTTAGGTTATCGGGTAAGGTCATGCCGTCCGGAATCGTGAAAGAGGCGGCAAATGTCGAAGCCACATCGCTAAGGTTGATGCTCGACAAGTTTGTGACACCAGGGTATTGGAGCTCAATCGCGTTCATCTGATTCTTGACGACCTCAGAGCCTAGGGTGCCGGTGAAATCAATATTCTCGCCTTGAAAAGCGTCATAAACGTGAGTGTTCTCAGTGTCGTTTCCGACCAGAATGTCGCCAGGCAGTACAGCTTCATAAGGTTTAACCACCAGCAAGGTTTGCTGGATTGTGGAGTCGTCCTTGGCGCGAACGTCCTTGGCCGTATCGGTTTGGTCACCTGTCCAGGTGAAAGTGAATCTATGCAACCTGGGTGCAGGGTTTTCTGCCTGAGCCCTAAAGAGCGCCCTAGCGCTACGAGCAGACACTTTACTGGCTGTCGAGCCTTGCGCGACAGCGTTGAAATTGCCTTTGACAGTTCCGGTTACAGTGATTTCTTGGCCGTTGGTCACCTGTGCGGCGTCCAAGGTTAGACCTTTGACGGTGGCCGTAATCAGGTTTCGATTTCCAGCTCCGGTCGAAAAGACGGCATCCTTTAGCTGCTTGTAGTTTTTGATGCCGGGCTTTAACTTGAAAGTTACGTCCACTGTTTGACCGGTTACGCTAGTGCCTGCAAGCTCGAAGCAATCGCCCAACCCCGCCATCTCAACGGTGGGGTTAGCTGGGATAGCTACGCCATCCGGGAAAGTGATGGACGCGGTGAACGTCGAGCTCAGGCTGGACAATGCAATCTTGTCCGGGGTCTTAGCGTTCTCTGGGAAGACCCCTTCTATGCCCGTCATTTGGTTCTTTATACCGGCGGGATCAACGGCTCCGGTAATCTCGAAGGTGCTCTTCGAGCCCTCCGTGTAAACCCGCTTTATCTTGGTGGTCGCGTCAATCGAGTCAGCCCACATATCGGCGTCAATCGTCAGATCCGCTTTGGTCTCGAGCACTGTTGGGTCAGTTTTCCAAGACAAGTAATACGTGGTGTCAGCCGTAATATCTGGGTTTGCGCCAGGTATCTTGATGCCAAAGAAGCTGGAGTCATCAAACCGGACGCCCGAACCGCCTGCGCCGGCAGCCTTGCTCCAATAAGACTGGTTGGCTAGCAAATACCCCAATTTCTTGGCGTCCGCCTTGGCTGGGGTGATGTCGCCATAAGTCACCTTAGTCAGCAGTGTGCGGAACTTCTGCCCGTATGTAGCTGGCTGTTTCAGGACGGCAATCTCGCCGCCGCTGGCGTCGGTCTCAACAGTAAACTCTTCAGGATTTGTCTTGAATATGCTTGTTTCAGAGAAAATCCCGCCGTTAGCCGAGAAAGCGACCCGGTATTCGTTGTCTTTATATTGGGCGTACAAGTCAATTTGGGTGGTCTCTGCAGCGAATGTTAGCCCAGCGCCCGGTGCGACCTCGTCACCAGAGCCGTCTGGCGCCGTCGTCCACTTTACGAATGTCTTTCCTGCCGGTACAAAGGCGCTGACCTTGGCGGCGACTTCGTCGAAAGCTAGGGCAGTGGCCGTGGTGTCGTTGGGGTCAACATTTTGGATGTACTCTTCACCTGCACCATTGTGGTAAATGACGGTTTTTGCGTCCCATTTCGCATAAACCTCGATGTTGGTATCGAGCTGGGCATTCGCATAATCGAAAGTATGCTCTGCGCCTGCCGCGTCCTTATAGAACCAGCCTAGGAACTTTACGCCGTTAGCGTCAGTTGGTGTGTCGGGGTCAGTGTTACCCGTCACATCGTCGAGTTTGTAGCCGCGAACGGTTGATTTCGCCTTGTCAGCGGTGGTGCCGTCGGCGAAAGACGCATTAGCGTTTTGCAATTTGAAGGTGGCTGTGGCGGCTGGCGCCCAAATGTGCTTTTGCCCGTCTTTGGAGGCCTGCGCTACCGAATAGTTGTACCTGACGCCGTTGGCGTTGATCGGGTTCACGGTATTAATGGTGTTGTCCGCCAGCGTGAATAGCGAAAGCCATTCGTTACCGTTTTGGTCGCCGTTGGTTGGCGTAACGACATCGTGGTTGAAATCGGGGCTATAGGCAATCAAATATGACCCGCCGGTAACCACGTAAGAGCTTCCGGTGCCACGGTTAGCCCCGCCATTGTCAGCAGTGTTATTGCTGGCGTCGGTATTGACCACGCTATTGCCAGTAAAGGTGATCGAGCACGGCCCTGACGACTGCCCAGCGCCATAGGAGGGGTAATACTTCATGTTGGTGGTTTCCAGCACAGAGTTGGTGAATGTCGCCTCGCCAGGCTTGTAGTTGACGTTCAGGCCGCCGTCCGTGCTGTTCTTGATGACTACCTTTGAGTCGGTCACCGATAATTTCGCCGAGACCGTGATGCGTGAGCCATCGGCAGTGAGAGTGGAGCCGTTGACTAGCTCAGACGCGCCCAATAGGGCGAGGGTATTTTTGTAGGCTCTGACTCCTGTAGCTTTGTAAGCATAAAAGTCAGAGTGGTCGAGGTGTACCCCGCCTTTGCCCTTGTCCGGGTCGAAGTAATACCAAACGCCGCGGGTGGTAAGCGAGGAATTCGTCATGTAGAGGCCGGCGTACTGTTCGCTTTTTCCGGGTGTGGCTTGGACGTCCACCGTGCAATTGATGAACCTGGCGTCTGAGTTATAGACAAACCCTCGCCCCAAGCTGTTCTTTGCCGAGATAGTTAAAGCCTCGCGTGAGGTGCCGTTAATTTTGCCTTTTAGGTCGAAGCCGATGGTGTTGCGGTCGAGGATGTAGTTGCCATCGTTAAGCTCAGCGCCAGCCTGGATGGTCAATGCGGTGTTGTAGCCGGTCATTGTGACCGTCTTGCCTGGGGCGCTTAGTTTCGCACCACTTGTGATGGTTAGAAAATTGCCAGAGCCTGTGAATGTGACGTTCTTGTTGATAGCCAGGTCAGTGCCGGACGTGAACGCGCCGACGGTATGTATCGTCCCGCCATCGGATACTAGACCAAGCGCTTTCTCAAGAGTTTTGACGGCGGCGGTTTGACTGCCATCATTGTCGTCTGAGCCCGCTTTGCTATCTACCCAAACCTCAGAAACACCTTGCGGGGAGCGTAATTGCGGTTGGTTGGCGGTAGTGGCTTTCAGCGTTGTCTCAGATGCGGTCGACGAGACTGGGGTTTGGTTTTCTGCTGTTGGGGACGCGGCAGAATCGCCGGCGCTTGGTGTCGGGGTGCTTGACGTCTCGGTGGGTTGAGGAGAAGCAGCCACGACATTTTCCCCTGGTGCGCTGCTAAGGGTTGTCCTCGCGGTAGCGCTTGGCGTGGCATCCTTCGCCCCGGCTTGATCCTCAGCGAAAGCCGCTGCTGGTGTCATAAACAGCGCCAAAATAAGCGACAACGATGCAGCAACGATTCGCTTAGGCATTGCGGCGTTGCTTTGCAATTTTCTTTCCCTAGTCGCACCCATTATTTCCCCCCAGGGTCGTGAGCGGATGGCCATTCGTCGGCCAGAAATAAATACATTCTCACTGAATAATACCGTCTGTTCGGTTAACTAATCTAGGTAGATCAAAAAAGTTCACCCGTTAGTCGAGGGTTCCGAGGCGCAGAGTCTGTCGTATTCCTGGTTTTGTCACGCCATTCACGCTCCGTTGATACCGGGCTGCCGATTAGAAACGTTCCAGCTGTCTCTAGGTGCGTATAAGGATGGTTTTCGAGATTAGCCGACGCCTAGCCAGAGACTCGTTCCACTAACTCGCTGCCCAGGATTACCGGGCTGGTGATGATTGCCAGACGGCGAGAACCCCTTTCGATGAGCCGCCGAGCCCCGAGGTGTCCAGACTCAGTATTGTCTACGTCTACCCATGAGTTAAAGGTTGGGGCTTGGGTAGGTCTGCCGATGAAAACCATAGGAGCATTTTGGAGAGTTTGGATTTGGTGCGGCACCTGGTGATGCAAGGTGACGATTGCGCCATCGACGTGACCCTCATATAGGAAGGGACGTAGTTTAGTGTCCTCGCACCCACGATCAGCGAGCATAAGCAACAACTGCAGATGGGTGTCCTCGAATTCGCGGTTCACTGCGTTGACTATGACTGAGAAGAACAGATCCGAAAATAAGCGAGGTCTGGCAGATGCCCGTCGTGCTGCTGGCGGACGTCCGCTCGGCTGGTGTTCAGGGCGATGGCCGCACCTACGGTCACCCGATCGTCCTTCGTCCGGTTTCGAGCGAGGATGCTATGACCGCCGACTGGTCGCGCCTGCCGTTCGATGTCCTGGCCCGCATCTCCAACCGCATCACCAACGCGGTGCCGGAAGTCAACCGCGTTGTCCTGGACGTGACCAGCAAGCCGCCGGCAACGATTGAGTGGGAGTAGGCCGATAGGGTTCTGACCTGCATTTTTGAGTGCCGCACTGTGCCGCTGAGTTTCGTTTCGTACGAGAGTCATGGCAAAGCCACCAGCGATGTTGGTGAGTAAATGCGATAACCGAGCCTCCGTTCCCGCGTTGGGACGGAGGCTTTTTCTTTGTCGTTTTACTCCCTTTCACCTGCGATTTCGCAATTTACTCCCCCGTGTTTCAAGACGGCAAGGCACGGTGCGGCATTCGGAGGAACGGGAGTAAGGATTCATCCCAAGTGAGTAGACGCGCGATTTTTGTCCCCGAGAACGAATCGGGGCCGTTTTGGGGTCTGTGAAACTCAAATCGAACTCAATGGGCTTTTTGAAGGTCTCCGTATAGCGTTTCCCCAGTTGGTTAATGGGGAGTAAAGAATCTCGCCGTCTCAAGGAAAACGGGAGTAATCAGGGGAAATGCCGCTGCGTACTGCCGCGTACCGCCATGTAAGCCACCGCGTTTTTTACTCCCTATGTACGCCGGAAATGCCTTGGCATGCAATGGGGAGTAAAAACTCAGCAGACGCAGGAGCGGGCGGCGATCACCGCCTAGTCTGGCGTTCTGATTTGGTTGCGTTGATTGCAAAAAGCTAGGAGTCGCTACAGCGAGGCTTTCCAGTCCTCGTACTCGCTGTCGTCGATCTCGCCGTTCTCGAGCTGCGCGCGCTTCTCTGCCCACAGCTCGATTGCCATCGCGGCTTTGGGCGCGTGCGGCGCCATGGGGTTCAGGGAGAGGCCCGAGCCGTCGGCTGCGGGCACGATGCCGAAGGAGTCCTCGAGCCGCACGAGAAGCGACATGAGGTCGCCCGCGGTCTCGACGCCGTAATCCTTGAGGGCGTTGACGGAAACGACGAGCGCCGCGGAGATGGACTCCAGCAGCTCGGGCTTCACCGCGCGGATGCCGCTCTCGTAGTGGCGCACGGCCCCCTCGGTCAAGCCGACCGCCTCGGCGAGCTGCGCCTGAGTCATGCCTCGTAACTTGCGGTACCGCCTTATGTTCTCGCCTACGGACATGCGCCCTCCTCCTGGAATTACGTATTCGCACATCTTATCAGCGTACGCAAATGTACGCAATTCTATTGACAGTACAGATATGTACGTTTACTCTGAATCTGTAAACCGTACGTATATGTACGCTAATGATAGGAGGAGCCATGGACGAGAAGGTGGCGAAGACGCCGAGGCCGCACATGCTGGACGCCGACGAGGTCGCGGAGCTGCTGAGGATCAAGAAAGGCAGCGCCTACGAGGTGATCAGGAAGATAAACGCCGAGCAGGAGGCGCGCGGGCGCGTGGTGATCCGCGGGCGCGTCCGGAGCGACGTCTTCGACGCCCTGTACTTCCCGGAGGTGGACTGACATGCCGGTGTACAAGGACGACAGCAACGGCACGTTCTACGTGCAGTGCTACTACCGCGACGCCCGCGGCTCGAAGCGCCACAAGACGAAGCGCGGCTTCTCCTCCGAGGTGGAGGCCGCCGTGTGGGAAGGCCAGTTCAAGAGCCTTAACGGCGGGGCCATGGACATGACGTTCTCCGAGTTCGTCGAGGTGTACGCCTCAGAGGTGAAGCCGCGCATACGCGAGCACACGTGGATCACCAAGGAGTACATCATCAACGACAAGCTGGTGCCGTTCTTCGGGGACATGCGCATGTGCGACGTGAGGCCGATCGACGTCATCAGGTGGCAAAACGAGCTCACCGAGCACCGGGACGCCGACGGGAAGCCCTGGGCGCCGACGTACCTGCGCACGGTGAACAACCAACTGAACGCCATCTTCAACCACGCAGAGCGCTACTACGGCCTCACCGACAACCCGGTGCGCAGGGTCGACAAGATAGGCTCGAAGAAGGGCGGCGAGATGCAGTTCTGGACCAAGGACGAGTACCTGAGGTTCAGCGAGGCAGTCATGGACAAGCCGCTGTCGTTCCACGCCTTCGAGCTGCTCTACTGGACGGGCATCCGCTGCGGCGAGCTCCTGGCGCTCACTCCGTCCGACTTCATGCTGGAGAGCTCGCGGCTGCGCATCAACAAGTCGTACCAGAGCCTCCACGGCGTGGACACCGTTACCGACCCCAAGACGCCCAAGTCGGTGCGCACAATCGTCATGCCCGCCTTCCTGCGCGACGAGATGGCGGAATTCATAGAGCTCCGCGACGACGTCGCCCCCGACGAGCGCCTGTTCGCCGTGACCAAGCACTTCCTGGCCCACGAGATGGAGCGCGGGTGCAAGGCGTCGGGCGTGAAGCGCATCCGAATACACGACATACGCCACAGCCACGTGAGCCTGCTGATCGAGATGGGCTTCTCCGCGCTGGCCATCGCCGAGCGCATGGGCCACGAGGCGGTTGACATCACCTACCGATACGCGCACCTGTTCCCCACGAAGCAGGACGAGATGGCCGCCGCGCTCGACGGAGCGAGGGGGTAAGAAGGATGCCGTGCGAGAACAGCGCCCGCAAGCGCAGCAAGACGATGGCGTTCCGCTGCACGCCCGAGGAGCACAAGCTCATATGCGAGATGGCAGCTTGGAGCGGTATGAGCAGGCAGGACTACATCATCGCCAAGCTCACCGATACCCAGGTCGAGATGAGGCCCTCCGTGAGCGTTCAGAAGGCGCTGAGGGGCTCGATGGCGGAGTTGGCCAAGGAAGTACGGCTGGCGGTCTCCTACGGCGAGCTGAGCGATTCCCTGCAGCAGAGAGTCGAGCTCGTGATGAGGTTCTTCCTGGCACTCGGCGAGGGGGTTGACGATTCAGCGCCTGAACAGTTGCAGCGGGTCGCACCCCTGGAAGAGCCAGCGACAGCCGTAATGGATGCAGAATCCAACACCGCAAGCATCTTCGGAATGGGACGCGGTTAACACTCGTCTAAACGTAGACCTAGGGCTGCGATTCTTTAGTGCGATGATCGCAAAGCAAATAGTTAATCTTCCGGGAAAGGAAGTTAAGCGGTTCGCTCCTCGGCGTAGAGGATCTCGTTCTGCGCCTCCAGGATGCGCGCGGCGTCGCCGATGCGCTCGGCGCACCTCTCGCTTATCGACCTCAGGGCCAGGATTCCCTCGACGTCGAGCGGGTCCAGCTGGTCGGCGTGTGCCAGGGACTCGAGCAACTGGTCCAGGCCCCTCGCCAGCCTCCCGGCATCGCACACGGCATCAATCAGCTCCATGCGCTCCAACTTCTCTTCGTAACCCAACATCAGCTCGACTCCTTCTCTCAACGGACGTGTCGCGCAGCACCGTAGCCGTTCCATGTGGAGAGCCATCTCGCCGCCAGCGATCTCGTGCGCATATCGTCCGCAAGCGGCGCGGGAAAGCCGTCCGTCCCGATTCATGCTGCGGCACTTCAACCTGAGGTTACGCCGCCGTCCCCGCCACGACGTCGTCGTCAATCCCCGCAGGAGCCCAGCAACCGCCGACGGGCCGCATCCCACGCCCGGAGGGTCTCGGCGCCCACGCCGGATTCCATGCCGCACGCCTGCGCCCCTTTGATCCGAATACCCGCCCTGGCGCTCCTTGGACGCGCAGGGTCGCACGCCGGCGGGCGGCCAGCAAGGGTCGCGACACTTTTTCGGGTTCTTCGCCCCATGCGCTCCGCGCGCGAACAACGCGAAAAACTGCCGTCGGGAGATTTCTATATCCACGCCCGACTTCGCTTCCTCCCTTGCAGGCGCGCCCGCGCTGCATGCGACTCACGCGACGCAAGGCACGCCACAGGGGCGGGCCTTAAGAGTCTAAGGAGCAAGACATGAACGACATGAAGGAAAAGGCGATGGGCGCGGTCAAGGCCTTCCTCGAGCGCAAGGGCTACGAGATCGTCGACGAGGCCTGGCAGGGGCCCGAGGGCATCGGCGGGATCGACCTCGTGGCGGTGGACGAGGACGGGACCCTGGTGTTCGTCGACGCCACGGTCCGCATCGGGACGGACGGATTCCCCGAGGCCCACAGGGCGCGCGGGCTGCGCGAGGCGCTGGCGGCGACGTGGCTCTCCGGCAACGGCGACGACTACGCCGACACCCCGGTCCGCTTCGACGAGGTGGCGATGATGGTCGTCAAGGAGAACCGAGCGCTCCTGCGCCACCACGTCAACTGCTTCGGCGAGATGGAGCCGCTCTCCTAGGCGGCGCGCCCGGTCCCGGGCTCCCGGGGCCGGGCTTTTCCCGAATCCGGCCCCTGTACCACGAAAGCGTACATATCCGTACGTTTTCGTGGTACACTCCGCTTGTCGGACAAATCCGTACGGTTTTGTCCCGACGCTCCGAGACTCGGGGCGCGCCGGACCTGATGCGGCGAGGCGCGCCCCACACTAGAGAGGACGCGACCCATGCGCACGATAGCCATTTCCAACTACAAGGGCGGCGTCGGCAAGACGACGACCGCCGTGAACCTGGCGGCGATCTTCGCCGCCCGGGGCCTTCGGACCCTGCTCGTCGATCTCGACCCGCAGGCGTCTGCCACGGACTTCTTCGGCCTCTACGACCGGGCGGCCTCCGAGCGCCGCACCTCGGTCGAGCTGCTCTACGGCGGCGCCCCCGTGGAGGAGGTCGCCTACGCCGCCGGGGAGGGCCTCGACGTGGTGGCCTCGACCATCGACCTCGTCGACCAGAACGAGATGCTCCTGCGCGAGCAGCGACTCAAGTTCGCCCTCGACGACGCCTCGGGCTCCTACGACGTTTGCCTCATCGACTGCAGCCCCGTGATGCGCAGGCTCGCCTTCAACGCCTACCTCGCCGCGGCGGAGGGCGGCATGGTCGTCATCCCCGTCAAGCTCGACTCCACCGTGATGCGCGGCACGGCGCTCACCGTGGAGGCGACGCGCTCCATCGCGGACGCCCTGCGCATGCCCACGCCCAGATGGAAGATACTGCGCACCTGCGTGCCCGGCCGCATGACCAACGCCGAGGCCACGGGCGCGGCCGTGCTCGACGGCTTCTTCCCTGGCGAGCAGTTCGAGACGGTCATCCACGCGAGCAGCAAGGTCTGCGAGGGCAGCTGGCAGTGGAAGCCGGTGGCCGCCTTCGAGCCGGGGAGCCGCCCCGCGCGCGACTACGAGGCGCTCGCAGACGAGGTGTCCCGTGAGCTCGCCTAGCCAGGTGGCCGCGGGCTTCACTATCACGGGGCTCCTCGACGGCGCGTCGCGCACCCGCGGGCGCTACCCGGTGTCCGAAATCGCGGTGGCCGACATCGCCGACCACCCGGCGAACGCCGCCTACTCCATGGACCCGGCTGGCATAGCCGAGCTCGCCGAGTCCATACGCGAGGACGGCCTCACCGACCTGCCGCTCGTGCGAAAGGTCGGCGACGGCTCGTGGCAGATGGTCTCCGGGCACCGGCGCAAGGCCGCCTACGCGCTGCTCGCCAAGGACGACCCCGCCTACGAGAAGATGCCCTGCCGCGTGATAGAGGGCATCGACGACGAGCGGGCGGTGACGCTGCTCCACGCCGCGAACTACTTCACCCGCGCCCTCACCGTGACCGAGCGCGCCGCAGCGACGGAGGCGCTCAGGGGCGACGCCGTGCGCCTGCGCTCCGAGGACCCGTCGCTTTCCGGCATGCGCGTCGACGACGTGAAGGCCGCCATCATCGAGCGGCAGACGGGCCGCAAGGTCTCCGGCAAGACCATCGCGCGCGAGGAGAGGCTGGCCCGCCGGATCGCCGAGGACCTCTCGCCCGAGTGGGCCGCCGAGGCCGACCGCGGCAACCTCAGCGCCGAGGCGGTGCGCTCGCTCGCGGGCATGTCGAAGGAGCGCCAGGCGGAGATGCACGCCGCCATGGAGCCCTGGCGGCGCACCAAGCGGGAGCTCTCCGACTACGTGAGGAGCGAGGGCAAGACGCAGGCCGGCCCCGACGGGCGCATCGCGAAGGCCGCGAGGCTCGTCGCCGACTTCCTTGAGAGCCCGCCCGAGAGCCCGAGCGCGGCCGACCTCTCGCTGCTGCGCGAGATGGCGATCATGACCGCGCCCTACGCGGAGGCGGGCGGAGGAGCCCAGAAGGTTCGAAGAAGGGCCTCAGGTTCGAAATCCAGCAAGTAGCCTATGGCGTCCGACATCGCGTCGGGCGTCCATAGCACTTGGGGACCGGGCGGCCTCGGACCCGTCATGCCGCGGGCCGTTGGGGAGCCCGCTTACGCGAGGCCCGGTCCCAGAGGCGGCGCCCGAGCCGGGCTGCCGCCTGCGGGGGATCCCCCGCGCCCCTAGAGAGACGCGCCCGCCGCGCGGCGGGCCCGAGGAAAGGAATCCGCCATGGAAGAGGAAGCCGGCGCCGCCAAAGGCAAGGAGCGCCGCGTCACGTTCCGCATGGAGGGAGACGACTACGACGCGCTCTGCGAGCGGTGCGAGCGCGCGGGCCTAAGCAAGTCGGAGTACCTGCGCTACCTCGTGCGCATACCGCTGGCGACGGAGGCGAACGCGGGAGACGAGCATCGCATACTCGTCGACCGGAAGGCCCTGTGGGCGATGTCGCGCGAGCTCACGAAGTGGGGCTACCACTACAACCAGGCCGTGCACGCGATGAACCTCATCAACTTCCATGCGCGCCACGGGCACGTCGACCGGGACCTCGTCGCGGAGAGCATCCCGACGATCGAGCGAGAGCTCGCCGACGTGAACGCCGCGGCCCGCGAGATGGCGGCCGAGCTCGGGCGCATCGGGGCCGACTCGCTCGTGGAGGGCTCGCCATGCCGATCCTGAAGCCGATAAGCGGCCACGGCTCGACGGGCGGAATCCGCCGCTACCTCGAGAAGGGAGGCCGCGCCCTGGCGCGCGACCTGTTCAACCTGAGCTACGACGAGCGCGACGGCGGAGCGCTGGGAGACGAGGCCAAGGAGGCCTGCGCCTGGGACGCCGAGATGGACGCCACGCGCGCCGCCTTCGGCACGGACGCCCCCTGGAGGGGAAAGCCCGCGCGGACGTTCAAGCACTTCGTGCTCTCGCCGGACCCCGGCGACGACATCGACCTGGCGGCGCTGCGCGAGCTCGCGTGCTCGTGGGCTCTCAAGCACTTCGGCGACCACGAGATCGCCATCGTGTACCACGACGACAACGCCCGCGGCATACCGCACGCGCACATCGTCGTGAACAACGCGAATCTCCGCACCGGCTACCGCATGCAGACCCAGCACCCCGAGGACCTCAACCGCGACCTTCAGGACATGGCGCGCGAGCGCGGGCTGTCGGGGCTCTCCAACGACCGAGCTCCCGAATCCCCCTCGAGGGCGCGCGGGCATGCCGGCGCGGGCGGGCCCAGGAGCCGCAGGAGCGTCTACCTGGGCCGTGCCGAGAAGGAGATCATGCGCTCGGGCGGCTACTCGTGGGTCGGCGACATCCGCGCTCGAGTCGCGCTCGCCAAGACCACGGCGCGCGACGAGGCGGAGTTCCTCGGTATCCTCGACGCCCTGGGCGTGCACGTCGCCGACAACTCGGCCAAGGCGAGGCGGGACGACTGGGTGTTCAGCTTGGCCGAGGAGCCGTCCAAGAAGGTCAGCGGCGAGCGGCTGGGATTCGTCTACGGCAAGGAGATGCTGCGCCGCCGCTTCGAGCGCGAGGGGGCCTACCGCCCCACGGACGCGAGCGCCGCGCGCATCCGCGAGGCCGCCGAGCGAGCCCTCGAGCTCAACGACCTCTCGGAGCTGAGCAGGCTCTCCTCGGCGCTCGAGACCTGCGCGAAGTTCGACGTCGAGTCCATCGAGGAGTTCGGTCTCAGGATGTCGACGCTCGAGCGGCGCGGCCAGGCGGGCGGCGAGGGGTACCGCCGCCTCGAGGCCGCCCGCGCCTACATGGCAGAGAACGGGCTCATGCCCCTCAAGACCCGATACGGGAATGATGGCGGGCGCGGTGCGGCCGAGGGGAGCTTGCGCGACGGGCGCCGCGGGGACGAGCAGCAGCGCATACTCGCCGCCGAGCGGCAGCGGGCCCAGCAGGACCAGCGCAGGGAGAGGGGCCGGAGATGATGGTGAGGATAGAGTACGAGGGCGGCAGGACGACGCTGTTCGACACGCTCTCGTTCACGGAGGGGTCGCCGTTCTCCGGCGCGAACATGCTCACGGAGTTCGAGCTCGAGATGCGGGAGGAGCCCGAGAAGGGGCTCTGGCTCACGGCGAACTGGCACCAGGTGCGCGACGACTGGCGCGCCGACGCGCCCGCGGACGGCATCCCGGCGGCGCGCAGGTCCCGCGGCTGGCGCTTCATGCTGGCCTCGGAGGCCGAGCTGGGGCGCGCCCGCCGCGTCCTGCTCGACGGGGACGAGGCGTTCGCCCGGGTGCGGGGGTACCTGTGCGACGCGGCAGCGATCGGCGCCTGCTACCGCGAGTACGTGGGCCCTCCCTCAAAACCGCTGAAGTCGCAGATAAGGGACCTGCAGCGCGCTCTGGGGAGGGCGGAGGTCCCGGGCGTGCCCGACGAGCTGGCGAGGCTGCTCGCGCAAGAGAAGGAAGAGGGCGCCGAAAAGGGCGCCCGCAAGGTCAAGGAAGATTGGGGTGACGTCGATGAAGAGGCTTGGTAGGTTCCTCATGGCGGCGCTTAAGGTCACGCTGGGCTTTTTCGTCTGGCTGTTCCGCGCCGTGTTCAAGTGGGTGATGTGAGAAGAGGCGGGCAATTGCCCGCCTCTTTCCGTTGTGCGATTTCGATTTCCCACGGCTAGTCCCGGTCGTCGTCGCCGGCTGCGCAGCAGGCGTAGGCCGTGAGCGTGAGGAGCCCCATGAGGATCCCTATTCCGAAGGGCGCGAATCCCATGCTTCCACCTCCTTCGCGTAGACCACGGTGCGGGAGTTGCTCGTCTGGTAGCTGCACGTCACGAAGGCCCAGGCATGCGCGGCGTCCGAAGGCTCTTCCAGGACGACCTCGCAGCGGGACAATTTGTCCCCGAGGTAGGCGTCGAGCTCCGCAGCGCCGGCGAAGTCGGTCCGCTTGCCCTCCGAGCTCGCGTCGACCACGTCGGCCGCGAAGACCTCGAGCTCGATCTCCTTCTCGCGGGTGTAGACCCGGATGGTGCGGTGCCCCTCGGCGAAACCGCGCGACGAGTACTGCGCGAGCGGCGCGAACATGGTGCCGTCGGACATGTGGTGCCCGTAGACGATGACGAGCGGGCTCTCGGCTCCCTGCGCGCAGCCTGCGTCGATGTAGGGAGCGCCCCATGCGGAGCGCTCGCCGCCGGCGTCGTGCGTAAGGTAGAAGTCGGGCGATTCGGGCCAACCCTGGACGATCGGGTAGTCGACGGTCGTGCCCGGCACGCGCACCCATGCGACGACGGAGGCGGGAAGGGCGTCCCAGTCGATTCCGCCTCGCGCCTCTTGCGCCCCCATCGCCGCGTCCTCTTCCGCAGCGGGCACCTCGTGCACCACGTACGGGTTCCTCTCGGGCTGCGGCAGGGCGGCGAGCGCCGCCAGCGCCAGCAACGCCACTGCGACGGCGAGCGCCGTGGCGGCTTTCCCTTTGTTCATGTCCTCCCCCGTTCGCAGGGGAGGCCCCGGGCGGGCGCCCAGGGCCTCCGGTTCGGTATCGATGCGGCGCCGCTACTCTTCCGGCTCTTCGACAGGCTCTTCGGCCGCCTCATCCTTGCTTGCGCCGGCCGTCTTGCGCTTGCGGTACGCGAGCGCCCCGCCCGCGCCCGCCGCAGCTGCCATAGCGATGCCTGCGGCCACGGCGTAGCCGGTGCCGTCGGGGGCGTCGGCCCCGGTCTTGGCGTAGGGCTCCTCGGGCACCTCGGGCGTGTCGGGGTTGTCCACGACGACGCTCTGCTCGGCGGAGTCGATGTCCTCGTGGACCGCGACGACGTTGCCGGCGGAGTCCAGGACCTTCTCGAAGACGACGAGCTCGTCTCCCTCGGCCAGGCCCTCGGTGTCGAACTCGAAGGTCACCTCGACGGTGCCGGAGGGCGCCTCGGGCTCGAAGGGCGTGCGCGCGGTCACCTCGTTGCCGTCCTTGTCGAGGAACGGCTCTCCGGTGCCCTTGTCCATGAGCGTGCCCACGGCGATGTAGGTCTCGCCGGGGACGAGGCCCTTGTAGGCCACCGTGTCGACGACCTTGGCCTTGCCGGCCTCGATGACCTGGTCGCCGTCGGCGGCGTCAGCCACCTGCGTGCCCACCTCGACGGCGACGTGGACGGTCTGGCCCTCGTCGGAGAGGTCCGCGTGCGACGCCACCTCGGCGCCGTCCTTGCGAAGGCTCTCGAACACGACCAGGTCGCGGCCGCCGAGCAGGCTCGCGTCGAAGGAGATCTCGACGTCCTGGCTGCCCGTCGAGAGCGCGGGGACGAACTCTGCCTTGGCCCCCTCGACGGTGTCCATCTCCCAGGCCGCGGCGCACGCGTCCTCCCCGAGGGCGAGGAACGCGGCATGCGACCTGCGGGCGGAGTGGCGGGTCGCCGCCCGGCCCGCGGCGCGCTTCCTCGGCCTGTAGCCGACCTTGCGCCTGAGCTCCATGTTGGTCATGCCGTCGTAGCCCGCCGAGACCCAGCGGTAGATGGTCGACGGCGACAGGTCCACCGGGCCGCCGTTGCGCGCCGCCATCTGCTCGGGCGACAGCCCCCGGCGCAGGCAGTCCCTTATCGCCTCCAGCCTGGCCGCCGCGGCGGGCTCGTCGGCGTCTATCCCGCGCCTGGACGAGACGAGGACCGAGTCGGCGCACAGCTGCGCGGCCCGGGCCTCGTAGAAGACGTGGGGGCGGCGCTTGCAGCCGATCGCGCGGTACCGGCCGCACCCGTTGCAGCAGCGCGGCCACGCCGCCAGGCGCGGGCAGGCCGCCGACAGGTCGGCGGAGGCGTCCACGCGCTCGCCGCGCCTGGCCTTCGGCGCCGTCACGAACCTGTGCGACGCCACCTCGGCGCTCACCGTCGAGGGCGACCTGCCCAGCTCCCTCGCGATCTCCCTGCACGACGCCCTGCGCTCCAGCATCCTCTGGACCGTGTCCCGCTCGTGCCTCGTGAGCCTTCCGTAGGCCCTCGGGACCGCCCTTGCGGAGCCGCTCTTCTTCTTTCCGGACATGCCGTCCTCCGATCTCCCGGGGCCGGCCGATCCGGCCCTCAGGGTATCGGGTTCCCACATTCATCCGCACATGTGCGGATGAATGTGGGAGGTGTTCGGATAAAGTTGATAATCAAGGCTCCTGATTTATTGGTTGATTTCCGATCCCAACCGAACACATTGAGCTGACGGCACGCTCCCGCAGTTAACCGAACGCCCCCGAGGTCCTATCCGGGCCCCGGGGGCGGCATTTTCCCAGTTGAAGGAATGGTGGAGATGTGTTTCGATGGGTCCGGTGGCCATGCTCCGCCCGCCGCCCGGCACCTCTTCCCAGACTCAGCCGGACGGTCGGTCCGTCTATTCCGTTTTTCTCCTAGGCTAGGCCAGCGGGGCATCGCCCCTCTCTGCGCGCGCCCTCTCGATGAGCCCCGGCGTCAGGTCGAGATCGCCGAGCGGCACGTCCTCCACGCCGTAGGCGTCCAGCAGCGCCGCCGCGTCCTCCCCGAGCATCGCCCTGAAGGCGCGCGCGGGCGTCGCGAAGCCGAGCGCGCCGCGGGGCTCGGAGTTCACGTGCGACATGGCCAGCGCCAGGTCGGCCGGGGCGAGCCGGTCGAACCTGATTCCGGCGCCCTTGGGCAGCAGCTTCCTGATCTCGACGTGGTTGCGCTCGCAGGCGCCCTTCTGGTCGCTGCGCCTGGGGTCGCAGTAGAACAGCCTCGTCTCGCCCGGCCCCTCGCCGAGCAGCGCCGCGATCGCCGCCTCGTCGGAGAACTCGGCGCCGTTGTCGGTGAGGACGGCGCGGAACACGCGGCGCGTCCCGTCGGCGCCGAGGATGGCCCGGACGCCCTCCAGGGCGTCCGCGACGCACCCGGCGGTCTTCTCCTCCAGCGGCAGCGCGAGCTGGAGCCTGCTGGGGCGGTGCAGCAGCGTGAGCAGGCAGGCGGAGTCCTCCCGGGCCCCCTCGACGGTGTCCATCTCCCAGGCCGCGGCGCACGCGTCCTCCCCGAGGGCGAGGAACGCGGCATGCGACCTGCGGGCGGAGTGGCGGGTCGCCGCCCGGCCCGCGGCGCGCTTCCTCGGCCTGTAGCCGACCTTGCGCCTGAGCTCCATGTTGGTCATGCCGTCGTAGCCCGCCGAGACCCAGCGGTAGATGGTCGACGGCGACAGGTCCACCGGGCCGCCGTTGCGCGCCGCCATCTGCTCGGGCGACAGCCCCCGGCGCAGGCAGTCCCTTATCGCCTCCAGCCTGGCCGCCGCGGCGGGCTCGTCGGCGTCTATCCCGCGCCTGGACGAGACGAGGACCGAGTCGGCGCACAGCTGCGCGGCCCGGGCCTCGTAGAAGACGTGGGGGCGGCGCTTGCAGCCGATCGCGCGGTACCGGCCGCACCCGTTGCAGCAGCGCGGCCACGCCGCCAGGCGCGGGCAGGCCGCCGACAGGTCGGCGGAGGCGTCCACGCGCTCGCCGCGCCTGGCCTTCGGCGCCGTCACGAACCTGTGCGACGCCACCTCGGCGCTCACCGTCGAGGGCGACCTGCCCAGCTCCCTCGCGATCTCCCTGCACGACGCCCTGCGCTCCAGCATCCTCTGGACCGTGTCCCGCTCGTGCCTCGTGAGCCTTCCGTAGGCCCTCGGGACCGCCCTTGCGGAGCCGCTCTTCTTCTTTCCGGACATGCCGTCCTCCGATCTCCCGGGGCCGGCCGATCCGGCCCTCAGGGTATCGGGTTCCCACATTCATCCGCACATGTGCGGATGAATGTGGGAGGTGTTCGGATAAAGTTGATAATCAAGGTGAAGTCTCCAGCTCCAGCTACATGGATGTGTTCTATCCGAAGTACCAGGTGACCTGGGATATGATGAACGTTGCCGGTCCGAACAGCATGTTCATGCACTGCCTGCCCGCCAACCGTGGCGAGGAAGTCGTCGACGAGGTCATGGACGATCCCGAGCGCTCCCTGTGCTGGGTCGAGGCCGAGAACCGCAAGCACTCCATTCGCGCCATCCTGGCCACTCTGTGCCCCCAGAGCGAGCCCGACGAGCAGAAGGCTGCGGCATACCGCGCCACCATCAATGAGCGCATGGCCGCTCTCGGTAAGCACGGTCTGTAAGACGTACCAGGTCGGGCGAGCTACGGCTCGCCCGCCTTCGCAGGAGATGGGCGACCTCATGGCCATCGGCGAGGAGAACTGCAAGGTCTCCGACGACAACCGAGTGCATCAAGGGCGCCGACTTCATCTACACCGACGTGTGGTATGGCCTGTACGATGCTTTCTGATGGGCGGCAGCAGATGCTTGTCTCTTGCTGCCCATCATCTGCGCCACTGCGCGTAGGCACTGGCGCCCTGTCTGAAGTTAAACAGACCTTTCGAGTGTGCACGAAGTGATTGCGCCAACAACGAAGCCCCAACCTGCTCGCTAACTCATGGGCAAGCCACCTGAGACTACTCATTTCCCCTACTAGCAATGAAGGCCTGCAACCTGCAGTTTTGCAAACTGCTTGAAAGGCGCCTGCGTTGATTCACTTCCTATTGCAGCTGGCGGCTCGCACACGAAAAGGCACTTGAGTTTCAAAGCGGGCGTTTTCGTCGATATCGAACCTCTAAAGGCTGTCCGCCGTGCCCTTTGGGACAAAAACGAAAACTCAAAGCCCCGAGTTTGGAATGAGTTTTTGAGATTGCCCCGGCTTTTGTCCCCGAAGCCGATGAAACACGACATAGTGTTACTTGGCGGCACTCGGTTTGAGACGGCATCGAAAACTGAGGACAACTGGAATGTCGGGACAGTAAAACTGAAGCCATCGAGTGGGAGTAGGCCGATAGGGTTCTGACCTGCGATTTTGAGTGCCGCACTGTGCCGCTGAGTTTCGTTTCGTACGAGAGTCATGACAAAGCCACCAGCGACGGAGATGAGTAAAAGCGATTAAAGAGCCTCCGTTCCCTGCGTTGGGACGGAGGCTCTTTCTTTGCCGTTTTACTCCCTTGTCTCCGTTCGGGGATTATTTCTTGCTCATTTAGGGCTATTCGCGCTGAAAGATTTTGACTAGCTTGGTGTCCTTTATTTCGTAGACAATGTCTGCGACGTTCTCGACCAGCCTCTTATCGTGGGAGACGAACACTATCGTTCCGGCATAGGCGCTCATCATCTGCTCGAGGGCTTCGGCGCTCTTGATGTCCAGGTAATTTCCAGGCTCGTCCATGAGCAAGATGTTGTATCTGCCCAGCAGCATCTTCGCGAGTAGCAGCTTGATGACTTCGCCTCCCGAGAGAACGCCAACGTCCTTTGTCAGGTCGCGCGGTCCGATTCCCATAGAGGCGAGGATGCCTCGAATTTCGGTCATGCTGTACTCGCAACCATCCTGCATGAACGAGATCGCAGACTGACGGGCGTCGAACTTGTAGCCTGTTTGCTCGAAGTAACCGATCTCTGCCTTGGGAGAGATGTTGATACCGTCGGCGCGTCGAGCGATTGCCTTCAGCAGGCTGGTCTTTCCTGTACCGTTGCCACCGGTGATGGCCACTTTGGCACCGAGCGGTATCTCGAATTTCGCGTGGTCATAGAGCATGCAGTTGCCGAAGCTCAAGCTGAAATCGTCTGCCGAGATGGGAAATTTACTATGCAGTTCCAGGGCCTTGCTCTGGCGGAACCGCACGGCGCGAATGCTATCTGGGGCCTCAATCCCTTCGAGCGCTTCGAGGCGCTTCTCCATGTCCTTAGCCGCCTGGTACATCCTCTTCTGTTTGGTGCCGGTTGCTTTCTGATGCCCCAATCGACCTGCATACTCGTTGCTTTTTTTCGCAGCCTTCCGCTTGGCGTCGACCTGCCGTGCTTTTTTCCGTTGTTTTTCGATGGCGGCTTCGAGGCGATCGCGCTCGCGCATCGCCTCTTCGTATCGAGTCGCCTGAGCTTTGCGCTCTTCTTCTTTCTGTCGCAGATAGTCGGAGTAGTCACCCCAGAATTCGGAAATACCGCCGTCTTTGAGCTCCCAGATCTTGTCTACCACCTGGTCGAGAAAATGACGGTCATGGCTCACGATGAGCAGAGCCCCATCAAATGCCTTGAGTTGTCCGACGAGAAGGCGGATGCCGTCTTGGTCGAGGTGGCTCGTAGGCTCGTCGGCGAAGATCGCGCTTGCATGCTGGGAGAGTGCAGAGGCAATCTTGGCGCGTGTTTCCTCCCCGCCGCTCATCGTCTCCTGCGCCACTCCGGCGACGTTGAGACGGGAGAGCATCTCACCACTGTCCTGAGCCGCATCAAGGTCGAGTTCATCGAGTTGGCCGATGAGGGCAATGCTGCCGAAGCGCCTGACGTCGGCGTCCGCAATGGTAAGATTGCCGCTCAGAATTTTAAGCAGGCTGGTTTTGCCTGCGCCATTGTCTCCCACCAAGCCGATGCGATCGTAGGAGTAGATTTCCAACTCTTCGATATCTAGGATATCGCGGCCGGCATATTCCAAAAAGATGTCTTTAGCTTTGACTATGAGTTCCATAGGTTGAACCGCCTTTTGTGTATTAGCGTTTTACTGGAAGCGCAGCCATGCCAAAAAAGATTGCTCACGTCGATTTTTCGCCTTTGCCCAATTGCCGGCGCGAGCGTTTTGACCTTGCGCAAGCCGGCAAATCCGAAAATGATAGTTGGCGACGAATAAGGAGCGCGATGCGGAATGTCGGTGCAATACCTCGTCGTCGCAAGGGCTTGAAGGCTGACGCTTGAACCGATGGCTGCTGCCTCTTTTTTTCGAATACTTGGGCTATTGAATCTGCCCGGTATCTCTTTTCCCCGCGTTTCGGACGCTCGGAGCAAGCAGCATAGCCATCGCAAGCAGTACCATGGTCGCTCCAGAGCCGACGAACCATAACGGAGCTCCAAGCAGATCCGCAAAAACGGAGGGGGCTGCGAGGCCCATGGGCATGGCCCACGCCATGATGGTTCCGTAGAGGCCGAAAACGCGGCCTAGGTACTCAGGAGGTATCTGCTCCTGCATAAGGGCAGTCTGGGTTCCCGCGTACAACGGGGAGCATGCGCCCATAAGAAAGCTCACCGGCAGGAAAGCAGCGAACAATGACGGGCCGAGCGATCCGGATACGATTGCGGCAATGCCGAAGCCGGCAATCGCGGCGACCATGGTGAACGACCTATTGCGGAACCCTCCCGTGGCCGCCAAAATGCCGGACCCAGCCAGCATGCCTGCAGAAAAAAGGATTTCCACCAAAGCGGCATCCCCCGTGCTACCGCCAAAATGCCCCAAGGTCATTATTGGGAACAATGCCGCGAGCGGAGAGAACGCGAAAGCGAAGACGAACCCGCACCAAAGAAGGGCGAACAGCCCCCTGTACTCCCTAATCAGCTTGTAGCCGTCCGAAATCTCAGAGAAGAGCTCTCGAACCTTATTGGAAAAGGACAAGCTGCGGTCGGCTTCATCGAGGCCCCCTGCGTCTATCTGTGCGGCGAGGACGGCTAAAGAAGCGAAAAGCGCTCCCAGCACGTCGAGGACAATCATAGCGGTAATGCCCGCCACGGGATAAATCACTGCTGCAAGCGCGGCGCCAAGAATGTATCCGCCGGACTGAATCGCCTGAGTCACCCCCGATAGGCGAACGAGATGCTCTGGCGGGGCGAGATGGGGCGTGAGAGATTGGGAGGCTGGCGTGTAGAACGAAGTACCAACTGCACGGAGAAACAGGGCGATGAGAATTAGCCATGCAGGTAAGCTGCCGGCCAACGAGGCAATCGCCAAGGCGGCACCCACCGCGGCAATGAAGAGGTCGGCGCCGATGAGGACACGTTTCAAAGGCAGTCTGTCGACAACGGCGCCCGCAAGGATTCCGAACAAAGCAATCGGCAGAAAGCCTGCCAGCGATGCTAAGGAGAGGAGAGAAGACGACCCTGTCGTGAGGGCGAGATGCCAAATAAGACCCATTTGGAGAATCGAACTCGTCAATGTCGAAACGAGCTCCCCGCCCCATACGAAACAAAGCTTGAATTGCCATGAATGGCACAGCAGAACAGACCTGCCCCGAGAGGTTTCAAATATCATGGTTATGTCCAATCGTGAAATGGCGTGCAGAAAAACAGCGCGACGCCACAACAGCGCCGCTTTCTAGGCGCTCATCCACGTGCGGAAAAGACCAACCACGACACCCCTCCTTTGTTAATTCGGTCTGGCAAACCATGTAATATTAACGAGGCTTGAGTTTGCCTGTCAAGAATCGAGCATCGGTAAGGGCAATCCTCTCTGGCCATTCGATTCCTTTTGTATCTTTGGTTGCATAGGTGACCCGCCAGGGCTATTACGCGTGGAAGAGGCGCCTGCCGAGCTGGCCGATGAGGCGCTGAAGATGGCCCTGGTCAGGCGAAACGATCCCAAGGGATGCGTACATCATTCGGATAGTAAGAATGTTGCCAGCAGGTTTTGCGGCAACCGCAAAGGAGCCGTATCCTGCAGCTGGAATCACGTTGCAGCATCCTGACCCGCATTCCGATTGGCGGACGGCCCGCTTCGGCATCCTGACCAGCACAGCGATCGAGCCTTGTCATTCCTTGGATATGCCGGTTGCTCGGGGCGGTCCCGACGGAGGCCCTCGCCTCCCCGGTCCGTGACCCAAGAAGGGCAAGCATGCTGATCTGCATGGCTGGTTCCTCCTTTATGTAGACGACCATGCAAAGAAGGGACAACCGAGGAGGCAGGTTACTGATGCGGGCTCCCGCACGCCCATGACTACCCGACGGGCTGTTTTTCATCTCCGATGCCCGCATTGCAGCATGAACGAATGTGCCTCGACATCTCTGCTGGCATGGTACGACTGGGATCGCACCTCGACGCATCCTTGCGCATACTGCCTTCCAAGTTTCGAAACCGGGAAGGAAAGTGTATGTGAGCGACGATATCGGCGCCGATTCGACGCTCGAGAGGGAGATTGCGCCGATTCTATCCATCGGGGATGCATTCCCGAAGATTCTCATCACTCGCACGAGGCATGAGCCCCATACCCGGGAGGGCGTGCTCGTGCTGAATTTCGCGAGGTGGCTGCTTGGCGGGTAGGGTTCTGAACGTCGCATTGGGATATCGCGCGACAGGGCACGCAGGGCTGTTTGTGCCCGCACGGGAAACGCCGTCGCCATGCGGGCGGCCTGTCGTGTCCGATTAGCCTTTTGCTAAACAGGCTTACGCCAACTCATGGGCAAGCCACCTGAGACTATTCACTTTGCTTATCGTTGACAAAGACCTGTGGCCTGCGGTTTTGTGAACGGCTCGTAAGCCACCCGCGTCGACTCACTTACTGTTGAAGCTGGTGGTTTGCAGGCTCAAAGGCGGTTGAGTTTCAAAACGGGCGTTTTTCGGCGATATCGAGCCTCCAAAGGCGGCTCTCCGTGCCCCTTGGGACAAAAATAAAAACTCAATACTCTGAGTTTGAAAATGGTTTTTGAAGTTGTCCCAGCTTTTGTCCCCGAAGCCGATGAAACGCGACGTCGCGTCATTCAGCGGCACTCACTTCGAGATGCCGCCGAAAACTGGGTGCAACTGGAGTGACGAGACGGCAAAACTATAACCACCGAGTGGGAATAGCGGAAACTGGCTTCTGAACTCGCGTTTTGGTGCTGCCGAGTACCACCTGATGCTGTTTCGGCATCGCCTCAGAACAAAGCCGCCAGCGAAATAGTGGGAATAAAAGCCCTCGACCCCTCTGGTTCGAGGGCTTTCTTTTTGCATTCCTACCTGGGAAAACGGTTCAATTATTCCCGCATGCCCCTACTGGGCGGTACGGCGGAGCACTCGGCGGTACGGGAATAATGGGGCCCTGCGGGAATAATTCACAATTCGGGTCCCCCGAGGGGCGATTTCGCGCGGCCGAAACTAAGTTGAAACTGCGAGGTGGATTCAAGCCCTCGTCAATTGCATTTGCCCAGGTCAACAAACGGGAATAATAAAACGCGAAAATCGGTTTCCGCAGTTTCAGTGACCCCGAATGCCGCCGAATAACGCCGCGTATCTTGCTGTGTTCGGGCACGTAATTATTCCCTTAACAGAGCTTCCGGGGTGCCGATTTCATGCGGGAATAACGGAACAGCCTCCGGAGAACCGGAGGCTGTTCGCAAGGAAACGTCAATTTAACTGGGGAGATATCAGAAAGAGGTCTTCCAGTCGGCGTAAGCGGCCTCGTCTATTTCGCCGCGTTCGAGCTCGAGATGCGCGAGGAGCCCGAGAGGGGGCTCTGGCTCACGGCGAACTGGCACCAGGTGCGCGACGACTGGCGCGCCGACGCGCCTGCGGACGACATGCCGGCTGCGCGCAGGTCCCGCGGGTGGCGCTTCATGCTGGCCTCGGAGGCCGAGCTCGGGCAAGCCCGTCGCGTCCTGCTCGACGGCGATGAGGCGTTCGCCCGGGTGCGGGGCTTCCTGTGTGACGCGGCTGCGATCGGCGCCTGCTACCGCGAGCACGTGGGGCCTCCCTCAAAACCGCTGAAGTCGCAGATAAGGGACCTGCAGCGCGCGCTGGGGAGGGCGGAGGTCCCGGGCGTGCCGGACGAGCTGGCGAGGCTGCTCGCGCAAGAGAAGGAAGAGAGCGCCGAGGATGGCGCCCGCAAGGTCAAGGAAGATTGGGGTGACGTCGATGAAGAGGCTTGGTAAGTTCCTCAAGGCGGCGCTTAAGGTCACGCTGGGCTTTTTCGTCTGGCTGTTCCGCGCTGTGTTCAAGTGGGTGATGTAGACGATGACCGTTTGCCTGCCTAGGCAAGCATTCGCTGTTATGAGCATGATAGTAGTGCAAGGAGATTCATCCGTTCTAGACGGCAAACGGCCGAGCGATTGGGTTTCGCTCGGCCGTTGTTTCTTTAACCTGACTGATTCTAATTTAGAAAGAAATCATCGACTTCTTCGCGCATGTGCAGGATTTCGCTATCTGGAACGTTAAGGCTTGCCGCCAGCTCAATGGAGCCGGAAAAAGCCATGGCGGAATTCGAGGAGAATGCCTTTTCTAGAAGACTGATGTATTTGATCATATTCTCACGAAGGTCGCTGATGCATGCGGCGTATTCGCTTTCGAGCTCTGTATCGAGGGCCTTCAGCTCCTGGGCATAGTGCGCGAGCAGCTCCGCCTCTCGTTTGTTATAGAAATCCTTTCCCAATTCGTACACGGTCGCCCCTACGGCGTTGCCGACGAGGGCGCCCAGAATCGGGATCGGAATGATAACCTGGCCCACGAAGCTCGAGAATGCGCTCACGGACGCATCGAGGCACGCGATTTCGGAACGTTCTATAAACTCGATCTCCGTCAGCTCGCCGCTGCGGAACCTGTAAGCGCATTCTGCGACGCCGAATGACGCAGTGACCAGCGCGCTTGCGACAGATGAGGGCGTGGCCGTGTAGTTGTTCAGCCAATAAACAGCTCCACCGCGAACCCCGCCCTTGACGAGTCCCATGCCGGAATCTTTGGCGATTTCCTCCCAGTCATCCTGGGTCAAGTCGTCGATACGCTTTCCGTTCCCGAGATGGCGCTTCATTGAAATGACGAATGCCGTTCCCGCTTCCAGAACGGCGCCAGCCGCTGCGGCTTTCGCGCCCTCTTGGGGCGTGGGCTTGTGCTCCTCGTAGATGTCTTTCTTTATCCGCTCGCTCTCGTCTGCGAGCCTGCTCTTCTCCTCGGCCATCTTGTCGGCGATAGCGTTCTTCTGGACCTCCGAGTACTCGAATTTGGAGGCTTCAAGGTCATCGATACTGAACCCGCTTGAGTCGAAGAACTCATGGATGCTCTTCCAGGTTGAGTAGGATGGGCCGCCGGTCGAGGACGCCAGTTTGGCTGCATCCTCCTTTGGCATCTCATACAGGGAGCGCACCGCGTCGAGATGGTCCTTCGGGATCTGATAGATGCCGTCTTTGTCGAGGAAATCAGGGTACTTCTGCAAATGGGCGGCCACAGCGTCCAAGGAGAACTTGCCGCCGGCGTTCACGAACTTGACCTGTATCTCGACGCCGTTGCGCAAAAGGTCGGCGGGGCCGTTGTCGTTCACCCATTCCATTACCGGTTTATCGCCATGGACGAGGCTCTGCGCATTCTCCAACCCGCATTCGGCCACCTCGGCGATGAACCCATGGATGCCCTTGCTGCCGCCCCTGTTCGCAACGACGAGGTCCTCGATCTTCCCGAGCGCCCAGTTCATGGACTCCATTGTGGAATCGAGGTTCTGGTCTTGGCGGTTGAGATTCTCGATGAGGTCGTCGATTCTCATCTGGTTGATCAAGCCGATCCATGCGGCGACGGCCTGCTCCTGGGAGCTCTTGAGTACCTTCTCTGCATTCATGGCTATTCACCGTCCCGGGCGGCCACCCTCTCGACGATGAGGCTGCCCAGGGACTTCGCGTTGTTTACCAAGGCACCCAGGGCCAGTTTCTCGTCGTCGGAGATGGAAAGGTAGTCGGCGCCGTACATGCGGCATGAGGGCATAAAGGACCCGGACAGCTCTTCGCGAAGGGTATTGGTCTTTATCTTAAGTGCCCCGATTGCTGCGGACGTCTCCCTGAGAGCCTCGGTGTTCCGCTTCACCGACAGGAGCTCTTCGTGCTTTTCCCTGGCAATCTCGTGCTGCTTTTTCACAAAGAGAGCGATGGAGGTCAGCAACGTGGCGCCTGCGACGCCCCATCCGATGGGGCCCGCCATTGTCAGGAAAGCGGTGCCACCGGCCATTCCGCCGCCTCCGGCGGCCAATGCGCCTCCGCCGAGCCAGGCCATCGCCGCATTTGTCGCGGCAGCGCCCGATAGCGTAGAGATCGCGGTGCCCGTGGAGGCGGTACCGAAAGTTGTGGCAACCCACATGGCGGCGGATGGGGCGATGCTGGCAACGGCCATACCTGCCGCGACGCCGGCGCCAGCGCTGGCTGCCGATTTCCGTGCCGAGTCCAGCTCTTCGCGGGCGAAGGACGCCGACTCTTTGAAGCTTCGCTTTTTGTGTGACACCTCTTCGATATCTTCCACGAACGACTTCGGCGTGTTCGCAATCGAGTTCACCAGGTCGGTAACGAGGTCCAGCAGGTCGATGCTCCTCAGCCTAGACTGGTAGAGCTCGATCCCTCCCGATTCCAGATCGGTATAGGTTTGGTTGTATTCGATGACGGTGAGCTCGTACTCATCCGGTTCTTTCGCCCTTGCATTCTCGACGCCTTGCCTGACCCCATCGGCGATTTCCCCCGCTTTACCTGCGATGGCGGCGACAGCGCCTTGGGCACCGGCCGCTGCCACGCTTGCAGCGTTTGCGGCTCCTTCAGCCACATCTCCAAGCATTTTCGCCATATGTTCCGGAGCTAGCCTTTGAGATTGGGGCGATCCGTCAACGTTTCGCTCATCGGCAAACTCAGTGTTGTATTTGAAGCTCTTCGGCTCCGGGACGTCTTTGATCGCATCCCCAATGCTCTGAACAGCGCCCTTTGCCTTGCCTGCAATGTCCCCGATAGCCTGCCCCGTCTGCTCGACGGCGCTTTGAGCGGCATTCGATGCCTGTTCGGCAACGCTTGCGATTCCTTTTCCTGCAGCAGCCGCAGTCTTCTGCGCCTCTTTTATTGGGTCGAAGCCTTTATCAAAGAAGCCCATCGCCCCTGCCTTTCTCCATATGCAATCTAAGGCCATTATCCCACCAATGGATTTGGCCTCTATCAGCGATTTAACCACCGGTCATTATCTGCGCGTCAACGTGTGCGCAGGCTCGGGCGCGGGCATCGGCCTTGCTGCCCTGCCGCCCGTGCAGAAGTCGATGCGCGACCCGCTCGAATCGAAGTCCATCACGCTGTCCTGCGGCAAACTCACCACCGGCGTCACGGTGAAGCCATGGACCGGCGTCTTCATGCTCTCCAACGTAAAGAGCGCCGAGACCTACTTCCAGACGGCGTTTCGCGTGCAGTCGCCCTGGACGGTCAAGGACGACGACGGGAACATGCAGATCGTCAAGAACGAGTGCTACGTGTTCGACTTCGCGCTCGACCGCGCCCTCACCATGGTGTCCGACTACTCCACGCAGCTCTCCCCAGAGAAGAAGGGCCCCGAGCAGAAGGTCGGCGACTTCATCCGCTTCCTGCCCGTGCTCGCCTACGACGGCAGCCGTATGAAGGAGATCAACGCCTCCGAGATCCTCGACATCGCCATGGCGGGGACCTCCGCGACGCTTCTCGCCAAGCGCTGGGAGTCGGCGCTGCTCGTCAACGTCGATAACGACACGCTACGACGCCTGCTCGCCAACGACGAGGCAATCAACGCCCTCATGAGCATCGAGGGCTTCCGAAGCCTCAACGACGACATCAAGACCATTATCAACAAGTCGGAAGCGGTAAAGGAAGTCAAGAAGGAGAAGGAGTTCAAGTCCAAGCGCAAGGAGATACAGAAGAAGCTGATCAAGTTCGTCACGCGTATCCCGGTCTTCATGTACCTCACCGACTACCGCGAGGAGACGCTCTACGACGTCATCACCCAGTTGGAGCCGGGGCTGTTCAAGAAGGTCACCGGCCTCGACGTCTCGGACTTCAACCTGCTCGTCTCGCTTGGCGTGTTCAATTCCGCCCTCATGAACGACGCTGTCTACAAGTTCCGTCGCTACGAGGATGCGAGCCTTGTCTACACTGGCATCAACAAGCACGAGGGCGAGAAGGTCGGCCTCTACGACACGTCTCTGTCCAATTACGACTACCTCTACGCGAAGCAGCAGGAGTCGATGGTGGCCCCCGACGGTTCCACTCTGGGCAACGGCGCTGGGGTGGAGGCTCCGTCGCCTGCTGTTGCGGTAAGTCCCGCGATCAAACCGTCGGCATCGGGCGTTTCGAGGTCGACTGCGAAAGCAACGACGCTCGGAGAGGCGCCCGTCAAGAAGGACTGGGTCATCGACGTCCTCGAGTCCCACAACGTCCGCATCGCCGATCGCCGTCCCAAGGGCGGAAGCCTTTGGGCCATCGGCGGCGGTGAGCTCGACGTCGTCATGAACGAGCTTGCCGCGAACGGCGCGCAGTTCACCTACAAGTTGGAAGGCGGTAAGGCAACGAGCTTCAAGGCCGGCTGGTGGCTTTCCGGCTATCCGAAAAAGTCCGAGCCCAAGGCATTGGAGCCCGAAGAGCCGGTTATCACTGAAGCCGACCTTTCCAGGATTGAGGAAGGAACCCAGATCTTCCACAAGAGCTTTGGCTATGGTGAGGTCGTTTCGATTGGCAGTGACAGAATCGCCGTGCGTTTCGACAACGACAAAAAGAAAAAAGAACGCGAGTTCATGTTCCCGTCGACCTTCTACCAGGGGATGTTGCAGCTATGAGGTCCGCAGAAGCCATCAAGTCGATACTCGAGGAGCAAGGCCGCTCCCAACGCTCCCTTGCTATCGATCTCGGTCTCACCCCGCAGGCGCTAGACCAGCGCCTAAAGTCGAAGACTATGAAGGTGGAGACCTTGTGTCAAACGGCAGCGCAGCTCGATTACTCTGTGAAGCTGGTTCCGAAAGGTGGCGGCGAGAGCATAGAGATTGAGGGTTAACCGATGTGCTTGGAGCTTGACCTGTTGCTTCCTGTTTCCGAAAACGAAGCGGGTGCGCCCCAGGGCGCCCCGCGGATTATTGAGCGCTCGCCGAGAAATCTCATCGGGGAGGCTCGCTTGGCGTTCGATGCCGGGCTGCTAATCTCATGCCTGACGGTTCTGGTCACCATTCCAGATGTCTGTTCGAATTTGATCGACTCTAGCAATAAAGATGGTCAGCGAGATTGGTGTACGAGGTATCTCGGGTTTCCTAGCACCCCTGTGGCTGACGACATCGACCGATCTCGCGAGCAAAGTCGAGACCATATCGAGCGAACGATGAATGCGCTCATGCGGGAAGACAACTTCACCGCATCCGATTTCTGCCAGCTGCGAAACGCTGTGCTCCATACCGGATCTTCGGTTGTTGACGGCGCGGGGGCAAAATACTCGCCGTTCCATTCGATCGATATACAGGTCTTCAACGACGACAGCCAGCTGGTCATTGGATATGGAGCCACCAGCTCACCAGAGGCGAATGGAATTGAAGGCGATTGCCGCATAAAGATCAACATCAACTTAACTGCCCTGCTTGCGCGCATGGAAAGGGGCGTTGAAAGGTTTTTGAGCGAGTATCCTGAGCTCGATAAGGAAAAAGGGGAATGGGAGTACCTGACTTGGGGAATCGTTGATTTTCGAGCTCCGATCAACTGAGGGCTCCTTTGTTCACTAAGTGAAGCGATCAGCCTTATTGAGCAGTTCCGAAGCGTGATTAGGGGCATGCACGAAGCCACCTGCGACGATTCTTTCAGTCATCGCTCTTGTGTATCCCTTCTGACCTGCGGGAACGCATGACGATAAAGCCGCTGGCTACGATTCACTTCGTTAAACGGGCGTCGATGAGGATGATTGTTGCTTTTGGCATCCATTTCGGGTGTTTCTGAGCCTCAAAACCAGCCCATTCTTGTCCCCGGGTCAAAAATGAAACTGCGGGCTCGCGGTTTCGAAATAGTTCGCGCTTTTGTCCCAGGATTTGTCCCAAACGCCTACGCGAGGTCACGCAGCGGGATTCGGTGGTATGACGGTCAAAATCGACGAGCCAACTGGAGTCAACTGGAATGACGCAACAGTAAACGAGCGTGAAAGAGTGGGAGTAGCGGGTTAGATCGAGGCTAGATTCCGCTTTATGAATTGATGCGCTACCTTCCGCAATGCGTGCATACCTGTGGCCAGCCATTCGTACACCTCATTGACTGAATCACCAGTCAAATCGGCTGGGCGTGCAACGTTCACAACGCGGGTCGTCTTGTCGAGGTCGCCCTCGTCCCACTCAAACGTACCCTCGAGGAATTCCAGTTCTTTCTCGATGTCGGATCGCCGTGCGAGGACGGGTTTGTAGCTTTCTTCGTCAGAAAAGTGGAGCTGGACGGCCACTTCTTGCCCGCTCAACCGTACTAATGCTGTTAAATCGCACTTTCGCAGACCAATGCCAAATGAGGCCCAGTTATCGCGATTAGGCTCACGTGTCGACGGGTCGCGGAAAGCTTCGGTAAAGCCAGGACGATTCGCACAGTATTCATAGAAACCGTTCCAAAATTCCACCATGGATGCGTCGCGGTGGCTCGTGGTCGCTGCCTCGTCATAGCGTCGGCGAATTTCGCTCAACTTGGGACCACCGTCATTCAGACGCCAAAAGTCCCATCCGTTTCGTCCTCCAGAACCTCCTT
Organism: Pauljensenia sp. C0170B4; assembly: GCF_056590235.1. Lineage (NCBI taxonomy): Bacteria > Bacillati > Actinomycetota > Actinomycetes > Actinomycetales > Actinomycetaceae > Pauljensenia > Pauljensenia sp. C0170B4. The sequence continues at coordinate 62,158 of NZ_JBWPVS010000006.1, forward strand.
CGAGGGCGATGACGCGACTAGCTGCCGAGGATGGGCTCGAGAACTTCTCACCGTTGCGCAAGATTAAATCGCCCCTATCGGTGAGTGTCACTGTTTGCGTGAAACGATCAGAACCGGGTTCCAGCACGTCGCCGACATGAAGAAGTCCTGCCGATACGAGGTCATGAATCGTGACTCGCCATGCGCGTCTGTCTGGCTGCTTGCGCGCGACGTATCGCTCGGCTGTATCGGGCGAAACATCAAGGCCTGGCCAGCGCTTGAGCGCAATTGCAGTCAGGTTTTCTGCTCTGTTTCGTATCTCCTCTTCACCCCATGACTCTGCATCTTTCAGTTCTGCTGAGATCGCCATGTATTCGTTGGCGTAACCGCCGATGCAGCGTTCCTTCTTTTCAGTAAAGGTACCGTCGGAAAGTTCGGAATTGTAGGCAGTGACAGTCAAGTTGCCGATGTTGTTGACGAGGGCTTCAAAGCCTTCCTCAGGGGCCTCGCCCAGCGCCTGGCGCCATTCAGAATGAGCAAGCGCATTTTGCGGCATGATGTGCTCAATTGTGTATGAGCCGGATGCGAAATCGTGAGGATCTTTAGGGTGGTGGAAATTCTCAAGATTTGTCAGCAGGAAGAAAGACTTTCTGAAGAGGTAAGAGTCACGCGTGAGTAGTGCATGCGAAAACTCGTCATCTGTTGGAAAACGCCGCGTGGTCCTCGCTGCCATGTATAGCAACGATTGGAAGGCTTCGACGTAATCACCGCCCTCTTCCTGCACTTTATTGAGATTTCCGATAATGCTGGGAAAGAACTTATTCAGCGAATTTGTGGGAGCATCGCAAATTGCTCGCCTCAAGACGTAACTTTCGGTCAGACGAAGCAGGCGGATAAAATCTTCTTTTTCGAAGGCTCCTGCCTCGTAATCTTGATAAAACGACAGGAGGAGCGGATTGAGGACGCTCATATCCAGTGTTGCTATTGTGTCGAAGTGCTCTTTGAGCTGGGGGTCCTCCTCGGTCCCAGAGGTGATTGCCGCGTAGTAGCGAGCAACGTCTTCCATTTCACTGAGAAGGTTGACCATCCGCCCTTTCTTGGCAAACCCGTTTTCGGTGACGTGGCGCTTGAAAATGGGGTACACATCTTTACGCGTGAGCGGTTCAGGCGCATACAGAATGGTCAGATAGTTTCTGATGAATTCATCGAAAACTCTGTCGTATGTGTCTTCGCCAAGGGTCTGCTCAATACGCCGCCAGTGGTTCTGATAGAGCTTTTCTTGTTCGCCTCGGGGTAATCCCATGAGGACAAAGTTTCGGATCAGGTCGGCTGACGAAAGATCTTTACCTGTCGAGTTCATCGATTCGAAAATGAGCTGAGGATTGTCGCGAGTTGCATCCAGAGAAATCGATACAACTTCAAGACGCTGCAGACCATCCCATATTGTATTCGGATTGTCGAGGGCGGCCAGCTTTCGCTCGAAAAACTCCAAGTTGGCAATTAAACGTGATGAGTTGTTGACGACTCGATAGTCCTCGTCCACTAAATGCTCGAGCAACGAGATAAGGGTAGCTCGATCGCCCTGAGACAAAAGCAGCTTGTAACGCTCGTCACCATGCCTGTCGTCATCTATCAGGTACCCCTTGTTGACCAGCCGAGAGTAGGAAAAGTTGAGCTTTTCGTCAGGGTTGTTCTTAGCGTATCGAGCCAGCGCAATCATGAGGAGTACGACAGTTGTGACTCGCTGCTGACCGTCGATTAAGAGAAGCGGCGTCACCTCCGACATCACACCATCTTGGATCCACACAATAGAACCGGTGAAGTGCTTATCATCTGGGCGCTTTCCAACCGACAACACGTCTTCCCACAATTGTTCGCATTGCTCCTCGTCCCACGAGTAGGGGCGTTGATAGACAGGGATGACGAAACGTAAGTTCTGGCTTGTCACAAGCCCGATGAGCGAACGAGCCGATGCGTTCATAGTCATGAGAGCGGGCGCCTTTCGCCGAACAGTTCTTTGAGGCACTGTACCGCACGGCGGCGTCTTAGTGGCATTGAGCTGTGCGAAGAGGCAGTGACTTTTCTAGAATGTTTCGCAGACCAGCCGCCTTTGACACGACAAGTAAGACTGCGCGATGAGCGTCATGCAAGAACGAAATGCCTCGAGCGGCTCCACGAATTTAATCAGCTGCGCCCATCCGAACAGGTCAAACGCCAGGCGATGATGAAGGAAATGTTCGCTGAAATAGGGGAGAACTGCTACATCGAGCCTCCGTTCTACGCGAACTTCGGTAGCAACATCTACGTCAACTTCAACTTCACCTGCGTAGACGACACACACATTTACGTCGGTGTCTACACGATGTTCGGCCCGAACGTCACCATCTCAGCGGCGGGACACCCGATTATCCCGGAGCTTCGCCGAAAGGGCTACCAGTACAACATGCCGGTTCGCATCGGCTCAGGCTGCTGGATCGGTGCGGGTGTCAATATCCTGCCTGGAATCAATGACCGCGACAAGGAGTTCCACTTCAAAGATCGCCGCATTGACTACGCGCAGCTGAACGGAAAATAGGAAGCCGCCCTGCTGGCTCAAATGTGACACACATCACTTAAATTGTGTCCCGTTAAGTGGTGTTCGTGGGACGCAGATGCACATGCCATCCCTCACAATAGAACACATGTTCGATACTTGTGTGTGTGCAGGTGCACCCGACGGCGGCGGTTCCGCCAGTGAGCTTGATGCTGCCATCGAGCAGGTGAACGCACTGCGCGAGGCGGATGCCCGCTGGCGGAAAGCTGAAGCTGAGCGCGCCCGCATGATCATCGACACGATTCTGACGGTCACTGCCGCGCTCAAAGGAGAGCAGGCTCTTGTGCCGCGCTCAAGCAGCGGCACCCCGCTCATTGCCGAGTTCGCCCATCTCGAACTTGCTGCCGCTTTAGGATGCTCACCCTCTCAAACATTGCAGGAACTCTACTCGCTACTTGGTGTCCGCTTCCGCCTCCCGAGACTGTGGGACCGAGTCATGGATGCTGAAATCCCCGTCTGGAAGGCCTGCCATGTTCACTCGCTGACGTCCACACTCGGCGAATCTCAATGCGCGACGCTCGATGAACTGCTCGGACAGATCGGCTCATGGAACCAGGGGCGCATCACCCGTCACGTGAACCTTCTGATCGCCCGCGTTGCCCCGCAGATGATCGAAGTGCGTGCAGAACTTGCCGAGCGTGCCAGACGCGTCGTGTTCGACATGGACGAGGGAGCTGGCAGCGCCTATATGCATGCGCAACTCGCCGTTACAGATGCCCTCCATCTTGACCGCACCGTCGCAAGTCTGGCATCTGCGCTGGCCGCCTCGCATCCAGATGAGTCGGTTGATGAGCGGCGCTCGCGTGCACTCGGCTTGCTGGCGAACCCCGAGCAGGCGGGGGCACTGTTAAATGGACGTGAAGCGAAAACTGAGCGCAGAGCTGAGATCGTTGCTCATATCTACCCGGATTCGCCGCACTGCGCGAGTATCGACGACGGCGGTTCTGTTCCCGTCGCGCAACTCGCATCCATGCTTGCGCATACTCGGGTCACGATTCGCCCCGTCCTTGACTACTCATCGCTGCCTGCCGGTGACCGGCACGATCCGACATCGACGATGCGCAGGGCACTGCTTCAGCGTGAACCGTTCGAGGTATTCCCCTACTCGAACACGCCCTCAACCTCGTGCGACCTGGACCATACGGTCCCATATGAGGAAGGTGGCTCGGCTGGGCAAACAAATCTGGCGAATCTGGGTCCACTGTCGCGAAGTGTTCACCGTGCAAAAACGCATGCAGGTTGGGACCTCGACCAGCCAGAGCCTGGTGTGTACCAGTGGACAACTCCACTCGGCTTCCGGTACGACGTCGTCAACGGAATTACCCGCTATCGCGGACATATGCCGCCTCAAGGGGAATGAGCCGCAAACGCGGCGGGTTCGTTAGGATCGGTTCAGAGGAATAAGCACGTCACCACAGTGAAGGAAGTGACCGGTCCGGTGTCGAAGAAAAAGAAGCGCGAATGGCCACCAGCTGCGCAACCGCTCGAAGGTCATGTGATCGACAACCACACTCATCTGCCGCTGTATGAGGAACAGATTCCTCGCGCTGAGGGAATCAGGCTGGCGCTTGACGAACAGCTCGAGCGCGCTCAGCAGGTCGGTGTGCGCGGACTCATCACCTCTGCCTGCGAAATCCCTGACTTCCACGGATCGATGCAGCTTGCGCGTGAGGGCGCGCCCGGCCTCGCGATACGAGTGGCGCTTGCGATTCATCCCAACGAAGCAGCATTGCATGCCGGGATTGCTGAACCGTCGCCAGATGGCCTCGTCCCGCACGTTGAACAGCACCACGTTCCGCTGGACGAAGCACTCACGGAGGTTGAACGGCGTCTGAATGACCCGGTCGTCGTTGCCGTCGGTGAAACCGGACTCGACTACTTCCGTACAGCCGATGCCGGCAAACAAGCGCAGGCGGAATCATTTCGCGCGCACATTCGACTCGCAGCCGCGGCAGGCCTGCCGTTGCAAATTCATGATCGTGATGCGCATGAAGACACACTCGCGATCCTGAACGAAACCGCCACGGCCGACCAGCTCATCGTCTTTCACTGTTACTCCGGCGACGCGGCAATGGCGCGCGAACTGGCGAAGAACGGGTGGCATGCGTCATTTGCCGGCAATATGACGTATCCGGCTAACGCCCACCTTCGTCAAGCGCTGGTCGAACTTCCGCCCGAACTCGTGCTGGTCGAAACCGATGCGCCCTATCTCACAGCAGTGCCGTGGCGCGGTCATCCGAACGCGACTCACTCAATTGTCCACACTGTGCGGGCAATTGCCGAGCTATGGAACGTCGACGAAGCTACTGCGTGTGACCGGTTGTGGCGCAGCACGACGCGCGTATACGGCGCATGGGCATAAGGGCTGGACGCAACCACGTGCGACGGCGAAAAGCAAACGCGACGCATGTGAGATGTGCGACGTCGGATGTCACGTTTGGGTAAAACCTATTAGTGTGGCACCAGTCAGTCCGTCTGCCCGACGGAGCCGAACGACCTCAGGACACTTGTGAATTTGGAATTCTCACCGAGCCGACGAACCGTTATCGCAGCCGCATCCGCCGCATCGCTCGCAGTTGTGGGCGTGGCCGGAGTGGGCGCAGCAGCAGCACACAACACCGTGACCCTCGAGGTCGACGGAGTCTCGCAGCCCGTCAGCGGATTCTCCCGCACCGTCTCAGACGTCATCAATGCTGCAGGCGTTGAAGTCAGCCCTCACGATCTGGTCGCACCGGCGATGGGCGAGGGAGTGTCCAACGGTGACACCGTCGTTGTACGGACTGCATCGCCGTACACGGTGGATCTGGACGGGAACCAGGTGGAACTGTGGTCCACAGCAGGATCAATGGCCGATTTACTGGACGAATTCTCCCAGCACGGCACAGCGATCATCGCCGCTGACCGCTCCTTTGCCCGTGCCACATTGCCGCTGGCAGCGCCCGGCGAACGCATCAAGGTTGAGGTAGACGGCAAGACCCTTGACACAGCTGCCGAAACCGGTGACGACACGGCTTCAATCCTGGCTCGCTTGGGCGTCACAACAAGCCCGTTGGACCGCGTGAAGCTGGAAAACCGCGGCGGCACCATCACGATCATCGTGACACGAGTTGAGCGCGGCTACCGCACACAGACCGACGCAGTGCCGTTCCAAACTGAAGAGCGAAAAGACGACACCCTGACTGAAGGAACGACGTCGGTTATTCAGGAAGGCAAAGACGGCTCGGTGACGACCAAGTACTTTGAGGAAAAAGTCGGCGGAGAAATCGCCGTGTCGGCAGCCGTATCGACAAGCAAGACCGACCCGCAAAGCAAGATCGTCGCGGTGGGAACGAAGAAAGCGGCCGCCCAACAGAGGACGACAGCCTCCACGCCGACTGCAGCTCCCGCAACCACTGCTGGTTCGGACGTGTGGGCCGCGTTGGCTCAGTGTGAATCCGGCGGAAATCCGGCGACCAACACGGGCAACGGATTCTACGGCATGTACCAGTTCACTTTGCCCACGTGGCAATCGATGGGCGGCACCGGCCTGCCCTCGGACGCATCGGCAGCTGAGCAAACTGCCCGCGCTCAGGCACTGCAGGCGGCAGCTGGATGGGGCCAGTGGCCAGCATGCGCGGCAAGCCTCGGCCTGTACTGAGCGCGCAACTCACCACAATTTTCCGGTCCGACTCCACAAATAGTCACAAAACGGTTACGGTAGGAACAGCCGATTGGAAGGAGCCTGCCGTGACCCCGCGACGCATCATTGCCACAGCAAGTGCAGCGTCACTAGCAGTAGCCGGCATCGCGGTTGGTGGTATTGCTCAGGCTCGTCACACAGTGATGCTCGAAGTCGACGGAGTCAGTCAGCCTGTCACCGTGTGGGGCGGCACAGTCTCCGACGCGCTCGCCAGCATCGACGTACAGGTCGGTGAACACGACCTGATCTCGCCCACACCCAGCGAAAACATCGCGTCAGTTGACCATGTCGTTGTGCGCACGGCCAAACCCTACGACCTGACGATCGACGGCGAAGAACGCACCGTATGGTCGACGTCCAGCTCAATTGACACGATCCTGGCAGATGCCGACACCTACGGATCCACCGTGGCGATAGGCGCGAGCCGCTCCTCGATGCGAGCCGAACTTCAACCGCTCGTGTCACGCGCACGCACACTGCCAGTCATTGAAACAAACGGCAACGTGATCCAGAATGTTGCCGTCCGGGCAGGCCAGGACATACGACACGTCATTGAAAACAACGGAATCAAGCTGTCGCCGCTGGACCGGGTCACCCTCGAATCGGCAAACGGCGAACTGTCCGTGCGCGTCCAGCCCGTCACCCGCGGACGCGTCAGCACAGACACCCCGGTGAACTTCTCGAAAGAAGAACGCAAGTCCGACGCACTGTTCGAAGGCGAACGCATCGTTGAACAGGAAGGCACACACGGTGCCAACAGCTCTGTGGTATGGCAGGAAACAGTCGACGGCGAAGTGACCTACTCAGCCGTGCTGTCGGCCGACAAGAAAGCGGAACCGCGACCGGAAATCGTCACCGTCGGCACCAGGAAAGTCACGCCCGAAGCTCTCCTGGCCGCCGGCATCGATCCGAAAGCCCAGTTGGAAGAAGGCACTGAATCAGATGGCCGCAAGTCCGTACGATTCCGAGCCAAATCCGGTGACATCTCAAGCCAGGCCGAACTCGATGAAATTCGCGGCATCGCTGAAGCCGAAGGGCTGACGATCAGCTCGACACCGACCGGAACATACTCGGGCGAAGATCCGCGCGGCATCGCGCAGCAAATGGTGAGTCAGCGCGGCTGGTCAGACAGTGAATTCCAGTGCCTGCTGACACTGTGGGATCGCGAATCGCACTGGAACCCCTATGCCGCTAACGCCTGGTCAGGCGCCTACGGTATTCCGCAGGCTCTCCCCGGATCGAAAATGGCATCCGCCGGTGCTGACTGGCAGACGAATCCGGCCACGCAGATCACGTGGGGCCTGGGATACATCGCCGGCCGCTACGGAACCCCATGCGGCGCGCTCGGGCATTCCAATTCTGTCGGTTGGTACTGATCCGCGCTCACGCGATACCCTCGTGACGTGAACGAAACAGACGAACGATCCGCGCTGCTGGGACCTGCCGAGATCCACGCAATCGCGGCTGCCCTCGACATTCGCCCGACCAAAGTGCTGGGGCAGAACTTCGTGCATGACGGCGGAACCGTTCGACGCATCGTGCGAGCAGGTGGCGTAGGGAGAGATGACCACGTGCTTGAGGTCGGGCCGGGACTGGGGTCGCTCACACTGGCGCTCCTGGAAACCGGCGCACATGTCGATGCGGTCGAAATTGATCCGCGCCTGGCTCGTGCGCTGCCGGAAACCGTTCGGGCCCGCATGCCCGAGGCAACAGAGCGCCTCACCGTCACCTGTATGGATGCGATGAAAGTGACGCCGGACGAGTTGGGCGACGCTGCGCCCACCAAACTTGTCGCCAATCTGCCATACAACGTGGCTGTGCCGGTACTTTTGCGACTGCTCGAACGCTTCGAGACGCTGCGCGAAGTCCTGGTTATGGTGCAGGCTGAGGTTGCCGACCGCCTCGTCGCCGGGCCCCGCTCACGAACCTATGGTGTCCCTTCCCTGAAAGCCGCGTGGTACGGCCACGCTGAACGAGCCGGAAGCATCGGGCGCGCCGTGTTCTGGCCGATTCCAAACGTTGATTCCGCACTGGTGCGGCTCACCAGGCGCGATGAGCCGTTGGGTGACGCTGTCCTGCGTGACGCCACATTCGATGCGATCGACCGCGCATTCGGGCAACGACGCAAGACTCTGCGCGCGGCCCTGCGTGACTGGGCGGGATCGGGGGAAGCGGCCGCCGACCTTCTCACCCGTGCCGGCATCGACCCGCAGGCTCGTGGCGAAACGCTGTCCATCGGCCAGTTCGTCGACCTCGGCAGGCTTATCGTCGCCGCCAGACGCGATCCCTCCACGCCCGAGGGAGCCTACGCCTCCACACGAAACGGAGAGGCACATGCGTGAAGCTCAGGCCAGCGCCCCGGGCAAAGTCAACATGCTGCTGCGCGTCGGCGCGCCGGAAAAAGACGGATATCACCCGCTGATCAGCGTGTTCGAGGCGCTCGACCTGCGTGAAACCGTCACAGTGACAACGGCTCGCACCCCCGGAATCGCGGTATCGACAACCGTGTACACGCCAGAGGGCGAGGTAGACGGTCAGGCAAGCGCCATGATGAACGAGCTCGACCCGCACCGGCACTTGGCGGCACGAGCCGCGCGTACCCTGCAGCGCCTGGCGCAAAGCGGCCCGTGGGCGTCAACCGCGGCAGGCGTGAGGATCCACGTTGATAAGCGCGTGCCGATTGCCGGTGGAATGGCCGGTGGGTCAGCGGATGCGGCAGCCACCCTCGTCGCCTGCAACGAACTGTGGGAATTAGGACTGGACGCAGATCAGCTCCAGGCGGTCGGCCGCACGCTGGGCGCGGATGTGCCGGCCTGCCTGGTCGGCGGAATCGCGCTGGGAACCGGGCACGGCGACCATATGCAGGTCCTGGACAGCGAACATGACCACCTGTGGGTATGCGCAACCGCCCACGAAGGTTTATCGACGCCGGAGGTTTTCAGGCGGCGCGATGAGATGGGTGAATGGGCCGAACTCACCCGGCCAGACGAACAGACGCTCGCCGCACTCACCGCCAGTGCGCGCGAGGCGGCACCGTACTTACATAACGACCTGGCAGCGGCCGCGTTCACGCTGCGACCCGAACTGGCCGACACGATTGAGATCGGACGCGAAAGCGGCGCGCTCGCGGTGATCCTGTCCGGATCGGGGCCAACAGTTGCAGCCCTCGTTGCCGACGAACGCGCCGCTGACAGCGTGGCCGCAGCATGGCGTGAGGCTGATCAGGTTGATCGGGTCATCACCACGCGCGGCCCCGCCCACGGCTCAGTGGCGTCTGCGAACTGACAGTACGCACGCTCCTGCGCCCAGCGCTCCAAGTGCTGTGAGTGCGAGGATCGGTGCAGACGAGCCGGTCGCGCTGAGGCGAGGCGGCTTGTCGGCCTGAGGACGCTCGCCAGTCGTGGGCGATGTAGGCGGTGCGGGCGGTTCAGCCGGTTCCGGCGGTTCGACTGGCGTCGCCGCCTCTTCGCCGCCAATCGTGTACACCTCGTAGCGCGCAGCACTCCACGGTGCCGAACCATCGCGCGGAGTCAGCTCAACCGTGATGCTATCGACGTTCTCAGTGATGGCGCGGGGGATTTCGAACGTGTCCTCCAGCCACTGATGAGTCTGATTGGCCAGGGGCTGCAGCCACGTGCCGACATGCGTGCCGTTCACGGCCACATCGACGCTTTGATAGCCGCTCGACTGGTCCGACATGCGATGCAGGCGTACACCCTGATTCGACTTCTTGACTGCCGCGGTGAAAGTGATCGGATCAGTCGAGTCGCGCAGAGAATCGGTCACGCTGACCGTGTCATCGTTGCCTTCGAATGTGCTGGTCAGGGAGCGCGGTTCGCCGCCACCTGAGTACGCGTGAGCCGCCTCGCTGTCCACGTCGGTGATGTTGAGTGAATCAGTAAGGGTCAGTACAGGCGCAGCCGCGTGGCCGTACCAGAAAGCGGTCGAAGAGTATTCAGCTGGATGGCGATTATCCGGCCCGTGCTCCAATCCGGCGCTGATCGAGCTCTGGAAATCGATCGCATCACCGATCAGCAGTCGGTAGGCCGAGTCGCACTGATAGTCACAGCCGTACGTTCCAGCGATCTTCTCCAGTGGCGCACCGTTGGTAAATGCGGAGAACGGTCCGTAATCGAAATACCAGCCACCCTCGTAGAAATCTTCACTGCCGGTGCCGTGCCACTGTGGGGTGCGCAGCCCGTCAACGTAGATGCGCTCATCGCCTTCCAGGTAGCCGCGAACGTTGCCGTCGCCCTGTGACGAGGACATGGTGTGGCTGACTCCCATGAAGCGGCCCTGGCCTTCAGTTGAGAGGAACACCCAGTCGCGCCCGTCTTCGGTCGGACCCGCGTGGTGCGTGGCGTAGAAATATCCGAGGGAGGGGACCGGTCCGCTCAAACGCTCGGCCACACTCGCATCCGCGTTGAATGTGACATCGCACGTACCGTTGTTCAGCGTGTACTGAGAGTTGTTGACCAGTGAGATCGTCATCGTCTTGCCGAACGGCATCGGCCACCACGACGAATATGTCCCTGTTTCGGGATCGACACCGAACATCAGCGAGGTAACGGGCGCCTGGCCCAGACCGGTACCGAAGAATTCTCCGATCGGCGCGTCGACGGTTAACTGGCCGTCGGCGTGGATCTGGATATGTGTATTCGTCAGGAAATCGTCGGACGCCGCGATTTGCTCGGCGTCAGCGGGGTTTGTATTTTCGCGCGCATAGGTCCGGTCTCCGTGCCAACGTTCGTTCATGATCGAATAGTCGTGAGCTTGTTCAGAGGCGCGCGATTCGTCGGTTCCCTCGCCAACGTCGACTTCGTCGGTCCGGATCATGTCGCCGCCCACCTTGGAGTCGACGAAGTAGCGGAATTCGTTGAAGTCGTTGCCCGCAGAGATGAACTCGTTGGTGATGCGGATCGATGACTTGCCTGCGGTGGCGTCGGCGGGCAGTTCAACCGATTCTTCGCGCCACACCCCTGATTTGCCTTCGGTGCCATCCCACTGGCCGGCCTGCGTGCCGTCAACCAGGATGCGTGCCTTCTGATCAGGTGAAATCGGGTCATAGCGGCGCGTGAGCGTGACTCCCTCGTTCGCGGGATCAATCGCCACGGTGAAGCTGGTCGAATCTTTCGTTGCGCGACCGTCATCGTTCATGCGCTCAGGTGCCGGCGCGCCCTTGAGGCCTGGCAGACCAAGGGTGAAGGCCTGGACCATTCCGGGTTCATCCAGCGTCGCGATTGTTGTGGATTCGCCCGGAGCAAGACTGAAGTCTGCGTGCAGGTTCGGCTCATTGACGAGGGAGGCCGGCGACTCCGTACCCCAAGTCTTAGTCTGTTCGAGCAGGTCGGTGGGCACGTTGGAGGGATCGAAGGTCGAAATGCCGTCAGCGGTGGCGAACGAGCGGTACGACACATGGTAAAAGAACGGATTGTTCTGCACCGTGACGCGCATGGATTCGCGGTAGGGCATGGGGATCTTGATGTACACGCCACCGGAGGTTTGCATCTTGTCGGCGACGAACGGATAGATGAACGGTGCGCCGGCTTTACCTTCGACAACGTCCTGGAACGGTGCATTGAGAACGACTGTGCCGTCGAGTTCGATGATGATGTTGCCGGCCTTGGTGACGTCGCCACGATCCCACGTTGACCAGATGGATTGGATTTCGCCGGCGCCTGTGGCTTCTGCCAGCACGCATCCTTCATCGGTGGTGCGCAGGCAGGAGTACTTTCCGCTGAATCCGTCGTGGTCGTTGCCGCCTTCGCGATCAAAGCTTGAGAACTGGCGGCTCTGCGTGCCGGTGCTCAGTTCCGGAAGGTGAGTGATGTCAGTGTAGGTTTGCCAACCTGTTGTGGGATTTTCGTCGGGTGGCGCTGCCTGGGCGAGTCCGCCGATGCTGAGCAGCAGGGCTGTTGACGCGGCCAGTGCGATCTTTCCCGGTCGAGAGAGGTGATTCATCATTGATCCTTGGGTCGAGTGGCGGCATCGCCACTTCGTTTTCGGGCAAAATCAGCTTAAATGGAGCAAAAATGAGTGTCAAGCGATTGTGCATAGTAAATGCAATGTGATATATAGGTTATAGTAATACTAATGTCGCTAAACCGTTACCTGTGAAATCGTTGAGTCGTGTAAACAGCTGGTATACGGTGTGGAGATCAATCCAGGCGCTTGACATCAATGGCGAATCGGAGGCGCGTCGTGACTGCACCGTTGCTCGAAATGCACCATATCGGGAAATCGTTTTCAGGAGTGCGAGCACTCGACAATGTGTCGTTGCGCCTGGGCGCCGGTGAAGTTGTGGCACTGCTGGGAGAAAACGGAGCAGGCAAGTCCACGCTGATCAACGTGCTCTCTGGAGTCTTCAACGACTACGACGGTCACATCAAGGTCGACGGAGAGCCGGTCACGCTGCATAGCCCCAGCACCGCACAACAGCTGGGGATTTCCACCATCCACCAGGAACTGAACCTCGTCCCCGACATGTCAGTGGCAGACAATATCTGGCTCGGACGAGAACAGGCGACCGGAGGGTGGGTCAAGAAACAGCGCACGATTTCGATGGCCCGGGATCTGCTGGCGCGAGTCGGGCTGGATCTAGATCCTAGAAAGTTCGTGCGTCAATACCGACTGGCAGAACAGCAGCTCATTGAAGTGGCAAAGGCGATGAGCCTGAACACCCGAATCCTGATCATGGACGAACCGACGTCGGCGCTGGCAGATGCTGAAGTTGAACGCCTGTTCGAGGTTGTCAGGTCACTTGCATCCGAGGGAGTCGGCATCATCTACATCTCTCACCGTCTGGAAGAACTCGAAGAGATTGCTGACCGGGTCGAAGTCCTGCGAGATGGACAGTTCATCGGTGAACGCGAGATGAAGGACGTCAGTCGATCAGAACTGATCCACATGATGGTGGGTCGTCCGATCTCGGAACTGCACCAGCGTCCCGAGGAAACCGGTGCCCGCGCCGAGGGTGGCGAAGCCAGACTGACGGTGGAGCACCTCTCCCTCATGCCCAATGCGCGCGAGTCGCGGGCAGCACTGCACGACATCTCGCTGTCGGTTGAGCCCGGCGAAGTGCTGGGAATCGCCGGCCTGATGGGAGCTGGTCGCTCAGAAGTACTCGAATCCATTTTTGGAACACTCCCATCCTCGGACATGATCGGTCAGGTCACCCTGAACGGCAAGGCGCTGACCAAGCGGACGCCCGCACGCAGTATCGACGCCGGGATTGCCCTGGTATGTGAAGATCGAAAACTGCAGAGCCTGATCCTGGAAAACTCCGTGCGCTTCAATATGACGCTCCCCGCCCTGTCGGATTTTGCCGGCATAGGCGGATGGGTGAAGAAAACTCGAGAAAAGAAGGCGAGCGAGGAGCAGGTTCAGACTCTTGGGGTGAAGACCCCGTCGATGGATGCGTTCATGAGCACCTTGTCGGGTGGAAACCAGCAGAAAGTCGTCCTCGGAAAATGGCTGCTGACCAACCCGGAAGTGATCTTGCTCGACGAGCCGACACGCGGTATCGATGTCGGTGCGAAGGCCGAAATTTACGAACTTGTTGCGCAGCTGGCATCGCAGGGAGTGTCGTTCATCGTTGTCTCGTCAGAGCTTCCCGAATTACTGGGAATGTGCGACCGAATCGTGGTGTTGTGCGAAGGAAGAATCACCGCTGAATTTGACGCCGGCACAGCCACTCAGGAAGACCTACTCACCGCGGCAATGCCGATTCAAGGGCAGGCAGTCAGAGAGGATGCGCCCGCCGTCGATGCCATCGAAACTGCTAAATAGTGAAGGAGAACAACCCCATGAGCACACAGTCGCAGCGCGGATCGGGTGCGGTCGTGCAGCGCAAGAAATGGCTCCTGATGTTGAGCCAGTCCCAAGGCTATATCGGCCTTCTCCTGATCGTCCTGATTGGACTGTGGAGCCAGGGAGGGCGCTTCGCGGACATAGGAAACCTGACGAACGCCATTGGGTACTTCGCTCCGCGAGGCATCCTGGCGGTGGGAATGACTCTGGTCATTATCACCGGCGGCATCGATCTGTCGGTGGGCGCAGTCATGGCAGTCGGTTCAACCACGTCAGCATGGCTGCTGACGGAAATGAACTGGCCGGTGATCGCGATTGTTCCCACGTCAATGGCTGTGGGCGCCCTCTTCGGCATCATCAGCGGTATCGGCACCGCGTACTTAAAGATCCAGTCGTTTGTCATGACGCTGGCCATCATGACGATCGCACGAGGCTTTACCCGCGAGTTCTCCCATAACGTGTCGATCGGAACGAATGTGATTGGACCGGACGGGGAGGTGGCTCCGGGATCTCAACAGTTCCGAATGCTGGGGACGCCAGGCGAAACCCTGTTCCCTATACCGTTAATAGGGTATTTCCCTGTGCTGGCGCTGATCGTGGTCATTATCCTCGTCCATCTGCTGCTGTCACGCACGACGTTCGGGCGGCACGTGTATGCGGTGGGCGGCAATCCCACGGCGGCGCGCCTGTCGGGTGTGAACGTCAAAGCAGTGCTCGTCATTGTCTTCATGATCTCTGGTTTGCTGTGCGGCCTGGCCGGTCCGATTAACGCGGCTTATAACGCATCAGCAGATCCTCAAGCCGGCATGACCTACGAGATGGACGCGATTGCAGCCGTCGTCATCGGTGGTGCGAGCCTGGCTGGCGGCCGAGGCACAGTGATCGGAACGTCGATCGGCGCATTGATCCTGACCCTGCTCGACAACGTGCTGGGCCTGAACAACTTCAGTGCCAACTGGCAGATGATCATTAAAGGCATCATCCTCGTGGTCGCCGTTGTGATCCAACATCCCGACCTCATTCCCAACGCTGCGGCTCGCCTGAAACGACGAACCGCGCATCCCGTTAAGGCATCCTCGACGCCACACGCGAAGGAGTAGGCCGAGGGGGAAGTCCACACCAAGGTAAACACAACACTAAGAAAGCGAAGGAGCTCTCATGACAATCACGCGACGCAAACTACCGGTACTCCTGGCGGGTGCCCTGGTCGCCGCAGCATCGCTCGGCGCGTGCGCAACCAACGACCAGTCGACATCCGGCTCACAGGCAGATGAAGGCGCATCGAGTGCCACAACTGATCAGAGCAGCGCGGCTGGCGCAAGCGACGGACGTCTGCTGCCCGAAAAGGACAAGTACGTCATCGGGTACTCACAGGCCAACAACGCTGAGCCATATCGTGCGCAGATCAACGCACAGCTGGAGTATTACATCGGGCAGGAATCGAACCTTGAGTTGCTGCCGATTGCTGACGCTCAGCAGGATTCCTCACGTCAGGTGAGTCAGGTCCAGCAGTTCATTCAGCAGGGCGTTGACATTCTGATCGTCTCGCCTAACGAGTCTGACCCGTTGACCCCGCCAGTTGAGCAGGCATGTGAAGCAGGTATCCCGGTGATCGTGCTGGACCGCGCTGTGAACACGGACTGCATCACCTCCTTCATTGGCGGTGACAACGTGGCAATCGGTAAGGCCGCAGGTGAACTGGCACTCCAGCTTCTGCCTGATGGCGGTAAGGTCGTCGAGCTGCGAGGCATTACCTCGAACCAGCCTCAGATCGACCGCGACCAGGGCTTCCGTGACGCAATCGCTGCGAACCCGAAGATCGAGATCGTCAAGGATCAGGACGCAAAGTGGATCAAGGAAGAGGGCACCAAGATCATGCAGCAGTGGCTGCAGTCCGGTGAAGACATTGACCTGGTCTACGCGCACAATGACCCAATGGCGCTGGGCGCCTACCTGGCTGCGGCAGGTGCCGGCAAAGCCGACGACATCAAGTTCATCGGTATTGACGGCCTCGCAATTCCTGACGGTGGCATTCGAGCCGTTCAGGAAGGCCAGCTTGCAGGTACCTTCATCTATCCGACAGGTGCCAGGGAAACAGTCGACACCATTTTGGCGATGATCAAGGGCGAGCCGGTCGAGGCCAGGCAGGTCCTTGAAACCACCCCGATCACACCTGAAAACGCTGCCGAACAGTACGAGCTGAACGACTTCTCCAACAAGAAGTAAGAGATCTTGTACGAGGCCGGCGCCGAGGAACTCCCCGGCGCCGGTTTTGTGTCTAACGGGCGCGAACTGGGGAGATTTGACCCTGCTGAGAACGAGTTATACTCTTTAGCTACGCGCGTAGACAATGCGCGTCAATAGTTCTGCTTCTTCGCTCAATGAGGAGATGTAAATGAGTACTCGAGCAGACGCCGCACCGGCTGCGTCAGGATCGAAGTTCCAACGTCAGGTTGCGGTACTTTCAGGTGCAGGAATGTTCCTTGATGGATTCGATGTATCCGTCATTGCAGTGGCCCTGCCAGGTTTGAAACGACAGTGGGAAATTTCCGGAGGAATTGAAGGCATCGTCGCTGCTTCTGCGATCGTCGGCATGTTCCTTGGCATGATGTTCGGCGGAAAACTGGCTGACTCCTTGGGTCGGCGCAAGATGTACATGATTGACCTGAGCGGATTCGTGATTTTCGCCCTGTTGGCAGCGTTGACGCAAAATGCGTGGCAGCTAATCGCAACACGTTTCCTGTTGGGTCTGTTCATTGGTGCGGATTACCCAATCTCATCGTCCATTACCGCTGAATTCACTGCTCCCAAGCGTCGTGGACGCTTCATCATCCTCATGTCATTGTTCTGGCAGGTGGGAGCTTTCTGCGCGTACATGACAGGCATTGCCATGCATCCGTTAGGGGAATCCGCATGGCGATGGATGCTGGGATTGGGTGCCGTTCTGGCGGCAATTACGTTGGTTCTGCGTCACAAAGTTCCTGAATCGCCTCGCTGGCTGCGTGAACACGGGCGGATCGAGGAAGCTAACAGTGTGATGCGTGAGATCACAGCCATTCAGGGTGCCTACTTCGACGAAAATGACACGCTAGCAGAGTCCGCACAGGAGTCGATGCAGTCTAAGTCGCGCGTGTATGGGACGTGGTGGGAGCTCTTCAGCCCCAATATGATTCGTTCAACCATTTTCTGCTGCACATTCTGGTTTGCCTTTGCCGTGTCCTTCTATGGCATTCAGATGTACACTCCGTCAATTCTGGAACCGTTCACTCAGGGGAACACCATCTTGGCTTACATTGGTTCGTCGATCATCGCATTGCTGGGTGTTGCCGGCGCCGGCATTGGCATGTACACGGTCGAAAAGATCGGTCGCCGTCCGCAGATTCTATGGTGCTTCGCCGGTATGATCGTCGTCCTCGTGGCACTGGCGCTGACTGATAACCCATCAATTGGCCTGCTTATCTTCCTGCTGTCAGGAGCTATCCTTCTGGCGAACCTAGGTCCCGGCGTGCTGGACATGGTCTATCCAAACGAGCTGTTCCCGACCCGTCTGCGTGCATCCGGTACTGGTTTTGCGGGATCTATCAGCCGTATCGGCGCGATCTTGGGCGTCACAGTGTTCCCCGTGATGGTGGAAAACTGGGGAATGTCGCGCTCAACGTGGCTCTTCGCGGGGGTAGCGGTAGTGGGGTTGATTGTGTCTTACTTCCTAGCTCCTGAAACCAAAGGCAAGTCTCTCGAAGAACTCGAGGAATTGGCCAATAATGGGTGGAAGACCCGTAACGTGTAAGACGCGTTGCCACACGGCGTGGAGAGGCAGATGAAAAGCAAGAGGCCGACTCGCGAGGATGTTGCCCGCGAGGCAGGGACATCAGTAGCTGTTGTGACATACACAGTGAACAATGGCCCTCGGCCCGTTGCTGAAGAAACCCGCAAGCGAGTGCTTGCCGCGATCGACAAGCTGGGATATTCGCCTAATCATGCGGCGCGTATTCTGGCCTCTGGAAAGAGCGGCAACTATGGGCTTGTTCTTCCTAATATCACGAACCCGTTCATTGCAGAAATTGCGCACGCATTTCAGGCGAAGGCGCTCGAGCAGGGAAAATTGATCATCGTCGGTGACTCCGCTGATGACCCTGAGAGGGAACGTCGACTCCTGCAGTCCCTGATTGGACAGCAAGTGGATGGCGTGATCTATATGGGAACAGTTGAGAAACTTGCCCTCGACGTGTTTGACGGAACCGGCATTCCCGCAGTGGTTCTCACATATGCAGATTCGGATTCGAAATGCCCGTCAGTCAGAATTGATGAAACTCGGGCAGTTTTCGAGCTGACCACTCATCTGCTCCGACATGGGTACGATCACATCGATATGATGACCGGGCCCGAGGGAATGGAGAATTCATTCGTTCGGGCCCAGGGGTGGTGCAATGCGATTGGCAGCGATCTGTCATCACCGCACATCTCATGGTGCGCCTACTCGAGAATAGCCGGATATCAATGGCTCATTGATAAGTACGCGCAGGGGCACGTTCCCCAAGCAGTTGTGGCAGGCAATGAACGGCAGGCTCTAGGAGTGATGGCCGCGTGCTCGGATCTGCATATACGCATTCCGACGGATCTCGCTTTGGTTGCTCTCAATGGGTCATCGGATACGGGCTATTCCGTGCCGTCGTTGACTGCTGTTCGACAGCCCTGGGGAGAAATGGCTGAGCTTGCATTCCACATCCTTTCGGATACGTCGTTGAACCGCCAGCCACGATCCTTCGCCAGTGGCTTCGACATTGTTTTTGGTGAATCGTGCGGGTGTCGCCACGCTGGCACCCGAGACAGGGCGCTGCTGGCATCCTGGGCAACACCATCTTCCGATTCGCTGGACTCCGTCGCAGGTGTGGCGACGCAATCATTGACAGATAAGTAGGAAAAGATGCGCGATTTTTTCGCAAAAGCACCAGAAAACTGGGACAATCCCTCTGGACAACTTCATATTTACGCCTTGCCGGAGCGGAATTTTACCCATCTGGTTGCGCCATACCTTCAGGTACTGACAGAAAGCAGCATCTGTGCAGTGCAGCCACGGGACTCTCTGCATGCCACGGTCCAGCGACTGCCGTATTTTGCCGATGATGGGGAAATAAGAAAGAAAATTCCTTTGCTCGGTCAAGCGATCAGACGGCACTTCGCGCAGTGGCGATGCCCAAACCTGGAGTTCCAGTTACCTGAGGTCACTGAAGATTCAGTAGTGTGCTATTCGCGACCCACCACGGCGTGGAATCACTTCGTCGAGGGTGTGCGTCAATGCGCAATTGATGTCCTTGGTGATGAGGCCGCTCACTTTTCGGGTGTACCACGGGCTCACCTGACTTTGGCATACGGGATTGCTGATGCTGATTCCCGTGATCTTGTCGATCAGATCGACAAGATCAATACTGTGGAATATCGTCACCGCTCGTCCCAATCGCTTTTCTATACCATGGCTCTCGACCATGCTGCAGTTGTGACGGTCCATCAAAACCACCAAGAAGGTACGTATACTTTCGAGCCACTAGCAGTTTTTTATTTAAAGTGATGAAAATGCATTTATCAGGTGAATTAACTCAGATACTTCTTCTGCTGGCAGCGTTGGTGCTGTCTGCGATCATAGGTCTGGAACGCCAGATCCTCGGGAAAAGCGCGGGCATACGTACGCAAGCCATCGTCGGTATGACAGCGGCGCTCATGATGCTGATTTCCAAGTATGGATTCAGTGACGTGCTGAGCGAGGGAATCGTGCGGGTGGATCCATCACGGGTCGCTGCCCAGGTTGTTTCCGGAATCGGTTTCCTAGGAGCCGGAATCATCCTGACACGCCATGGGGCAATCCGCGGACTTACGACCGCAGCAACGATCTGGGAAACTGCGGCGATCGGTATGGCATGCGGAGCGGGCCTGTGGTGGCTTGCACTGGCAGGAACCGTATTCCACTTCGTGGTCATCTGGGTGCTCTCACCCTTCGCACGGCTGTTCCGACGCAAGGGCAGTGAAGACGAAAACATCCTGTGTGTCTCGTACCCGCAAGGTGAGGGCGTCCTCCGAAGCATCCTGTCCGAGCTGGCACGCGAAGGGTGGAGCGTGGAAAACGTCAGCACCTCCACCAGTCGCTCCTCCGAGACACTGACCGCTTACATCAGAATGCATTCGCGGGTCGTGGTCGACCAGGCTTCCACGCTCGCCACCCTCGCGGATCTGCCTAACGTGCAAGGTGTGCGGATCATGGAAGATAACGAATAGTTACGCCTAGCCCTCGAGCTTTTCGGACAGCTCCAGCCACTGTGCCTCGAGTTCGTCAACCTCGTCCTGGACGGAGCGCGCCTTGTCGGCAAGATCCTGCAGTCCGACGTAGTCAGTCGGATCATGGTCTGCCATCTGCGCTTTCAGATCCTCGTCCTGGCGTGTCAGGCGGTCCATCTTTCGCTCCAGCGCTGACAGCTCTTTTTGTGCAGCGTAGGCGCGAGCGCCGGAATTCTCGGTTTCCTCCTCAGGAGGTGATGGTTCCGCGGGCTCAGTCTGGCCCTGGATCTTCAGGTACTGCTCGACCCCACCGGGCAGATGGCGGAACGTACCGTCAATGATGGCGTATTGCTGGTCGGTGACGCGCTCAATCAGGTACCGATCGTGCGACACAACCAGCAGCGTGCCCGGCCACGTGTCGAGGACGTCCTCCAGGGCGGTCAGCATATCGGCATCGACGTCGTTGGTCGGCTCGTCCAGAATCATGACATTGGGTTGGTCAAGCAGGACGAGCAGAATCTGCAGCCTGCGTTTCTGCCCGCCCGACAGTTCTCCGACGCGCGCTGACAGATGCTCGTGGCGAAATCCGAGGCGCTCCAGCATCTGCGCTGGAGTGGTGTCCTTACCGTCCACGACGAACGTTGTTCTGGTGCGGCCAAGCACTTCGCGCACGCGGTCACCCGAGATCTCATCCAGCTGCGAAAACTGCTGGTCGAGCACTCCGATACGAACAGTCTTACCCTGACGTACTCGCCCCGACGTCGGCTTCAGCGCACCGCTGATGACGTTGAGCAGGGTTGACTTGCCCGCACCGTTCGGGCCGAGGATAGCGCTGCGCTCTCCGGGTGCGATCCTCCACGTCACGTCGCGCAGAACCTCGTTCGTTTCAAACGAAACCGACACGTCCAGCAGATCCACCACCTGTTTGCCCAGGCGTGCCACAGATAGCCGCTGCAGTTCAATCGGGTTGCGCACCTGCGGTACGTCAGCGATCAGCTCATTCGCCGCTTCGATACGGAACTTCGGCTTGGACGTGCGCGCCGGCGCTCCGCGACGCAACCAGGCAAGTTCCTTGCGCATCAGGTTATGGCGCTTCGCTTCGGTCGCAGCCGCGATCCGGTCACGTTCCACACGCTGCAGGACGTACGCTGCGTATCCGCCTTCGAACGGTTCAACCGTTGTGTCATGCACCTCCCACATGCGGGTGCACACCTCATCAAGGAACCACCGATCGTGCGTCACAACGATGAGCGCACCGTCGCGCGGACTCCACCGGTACTTGAGATGGTCAGCCAGCCACGCGACCGCCTCGATGTCCAGGTGGTTCGTTGGTTCATCCAGAATCAGCACATCCCACTCGCCCACAAGCAGGCGCGCAAGATCGACGCGTCGGCGCTGTCCACCTGAAAGATCACCGACGAGGGAATCCCATGCGATATCCGAAGCCAGTCCAGAAATAATGGATCGGATATTCGCGTCGGACGCCCACTCATACTCCGGGCGATCTCCCACTAGTGCTTCTTTGACGGTGTGAGACGGATTCAGACGATCAGACTGGCTGAGGTATCCCAGGCGCAGGTCGCGACGATGAGTGACGCGACCGCTGTCAGGTGTGATCTGGCGGGTCAGTAGCCGCAAGAGTGTGGATTTGCCGTCTCCGTTGCGGCCCACCACGCCGATTCGGTCGCCCTCGTCAACTCCGACGGTGACCTGATCAAGGACGACGGTCGTGGGGTATTCCATATGCAGGTTGTCTGCGCCGAGAAGATGTGCCATATCGGCACATATGGTACGTCAAAATGCGCTGGTGAGGAGACCCCGGAATCCCCATATCAATCGAGATGATGTGAGTGTGGGGTTCGAAGAGCAGGATAAATGGCCTCTTACCTGCGTAAATGGTGGGATCGTGCGCGTGGATTCCGATCAGGCCGCCTTCGCGTGGCCTGGCCAGGCCTTGATCTGCTGCAGAAGCGTCACTGCGTGGCGATCCCACATGTGACCGCCCACGATGACGCCGACGACCAGACATACCAGCGACCAGACTGGGGCAACGATGTAGCCGATCCAATCTGGCAGGATGCCGAAGAAGCCGAGTAGCAGAACGACTGAGGCCGGCAAAGACGCCACAAGAGCCGCGAGCCACTGGGCGAACTGCACCAGCATCGTGGCAGTGAAGCTGCCGGTGGATTTTGTCGATATCGGGTTCGCGCCGGGCGGAGGAACAGGGTAGAGCCAGCGTGCATGCAGGATCTGGCCTGCGCCGGCAGTCGCGCAGAACAGGAGCACCGTGGTGACTGCGAGGTAGATGAGCGAACGCCCTTGAATCCCCGCGGCGAAAGCCAGCAGTGCCATGACAACGGCGAAGAGGCTGATCGCTGAGGGTAACGCGCCCACAAGACGCCCCAGACGCTCGTCGCGTCCGCGTATTCCAGCAGTGATGCTCAGCCAGTTCGCCGTTGAATCCCATGCCATCAGGGTCGCGACGACACCGCCGAAGAGCATTGCACCAAAGAGCGTGAAGAAAATGGCGAACGTGTTGCCAAAGCTGAAGTCCGAATTCGACCCCATAAACGAAATCGCGATACCCAGCACGGGCAGGACGCCGACCGCGATCAGCTGTGAGAGCAGACGCGGATCGCGGATAAACTCGTGACTGGTGCGGGCCGCCAGCGCGGCCGCTGCCCGTGGCAAACCCAGACGCAACCACGGGTCGACATACTTGAAGGAGCGCTGGTCAGCGCGCGCCGAGGGAGCAGCCTGCGTGGGATCGATCAAGTGGCGTCCCTCTGCAATCGCCTGACGGGCCTCAGCACTGACTGGCCGTGCCTTGCCATTCATGGCGAAGGGGAGTACGTACTGCCACAGCTTCCATCCTGCCCACAAAGTGACCAGTGAAATGGCCAGCCGCGCGAGGGCAACAA
Organism: Pauljensenia sp. C0170B4; assembly: GCF_056590235.1. Taxonomy (NCBI): domain Bacteria; kingdom Bacillati; phylum Actinomycetota; class Actinomycetes; order Actinomycetales; family Actinomycetaceae; genus Pauljensenia; species Pauljensenia sp. C0170B4. The sequence continues at coordinate 85,406 of NZ_JBWPVS010000006.1, forward strand.
GGTAGTTGCCTTCATAGACGGATTGACTGATCGCGAACGGGGCGCCCATCGGTGTCCAGCCGACGATCGTACCGAGTCGGGTGACGAAAGCGGCGTTGAAGTTGTCGATTCCGGCATTGACGTACAGACCCAGAGGCGTGACGAAGAGAAACAGCGCGACCGTTGCGATGACGCCCTGTAGATCGCGCCTACGGGTGGAAGCCGTCATCTGAACGCTCATCCACGTCGTCACGGCACGTGACCACACCAGCGATATGGCAAGTGCCAGGCAGGCGCTGATCACACTGACGAGCGCCACCACCACATGGCCGGAGACAATCCAGGCGACGAAGGGAATCAGAAGAAATAACGCAGTGCCAATGCCGGCGAATCCCACGAAAGCTGCGGCAATCATGCCGATCGCGAAACGCCGTGAAGGTGCGGCAAACGGTGCGAGGCGAACCGGATCCAACGTGTTGTCAGCCGATGCCATAAGCGCAGGAGCTATCACCCATGCCAGCACAGCTAAGGCACTGATCAAAGTGAACATGACGCTGGCCAGGTCGGCGTAGCCCTCGAAGATGGAAAACACGGCTCCGACGGCAATCATTCCGACGTAGCCGGCGATGCCCAGGGCCCCCAGGAATGACAGGACGAGGAAGGCTGTCTGACGCTTCATCGAGTTCCACGTCAGCTTCGCTTTCATCCGCATTAGGAGTGCAACCATGACAGCCCTTCGTGAGTGATGCGGCCTCCGACGATCTGAGTGAAGCGCTCTTCGAGGTCACCGCCTGCAGCTACCTCGTCAGTCGTGCCGGAAATTACGACCTGACCGTGATGGATGATCGCAACGTGGCTGCACAGTTTCTGCACGGTTGACATTACGTGACTGGACAGCACAACTGTGCCGCCCTGGCGCACGAACGATTTGAGAATCTCACGGATATTGGCGGCCGAAACTGGGTCGACCGATTCGAACGGCTCGTCCAGAACCAGGACGCTGGGGGAGTGGATCAAGGATGCGCCCAACGCGATCTTCTTGGTCATGCCGGCCGAATAATCGCCGATCATTTTGTCAGACGTTTCAGTCAGATCCAGGGCTTCGAGCAGGTCCTGGGTACGTGAGCGCGCAATGTCAGTGTCCATCCCGCGCAGCAAGGCCACGTAGGTCAGGAAATCCGGGCCGGAGAGGCGGTCCAGCAAATGCATGCCGTCAGGCATTACTCCGAGAAGTTTCTTAGCCTCGGTTGGATTGGCCCACATGTCAACGCCGTGGACGTAGGCTGTTCCTTCATCTGGGCGCAACAGGCCGGTCGCCATCGTCAGGGTTGTGGTTTTGCCTGCACCGTTGGGGCCGACGATTCCATAGAACGAGCCGGCGGGAATATTCAGGCTCAGGTCGCCTACTGCGACGAGATTGCCGTACACCTTGACCAGGTGATCGAATGCGAGTGCCGGTGGTTGGTCAGTCATAAGTCCCCTCGCGGTAGTGGTCGGACGCTACTTTTAGGCTAGTACTTCGTTTCGTAAGATGCGAGGATAATTCTGAGCAGGTCAGCAAGATCGTCCTGATCGCCTCGGGAAAGCGGCGCCAGAATCTGCTTTTCACATTCGAGCAGGGAGATCAGCGCCGCATCAACGTGCTTCTTGCCGGTGGGGGTCAGGGTGACGAGGACGGCGCGCCGGTCATCCGGAGCCGGTGAACGCGTTACAAGGTGGCGACGTTCGAGGCGGTCAATACGGTTCGTCATTGTCCCGGAGGTGACGAGCAGTTCGTCCATGAGGTGCCCGGGCGTCATCGAATACGGCTTTCCGGCGCGGCGCAGGGAGGAGAGCACGTCGAATTCCCACGGGTCAAGATCGTGTTGGGCGAATGCCTCGCGCCGCTTGAGATCCAGATGGCGCGCCAGTCTGGCTACGCGCGAGAGCACAAGCATGGGGGAGGGGTCAGTGTCCGGGCGTTGACGTGCCCACCCCTGAACGATCGCATCGACCTCGTCTCGCTGCGTTTTTCTCATGACACCAAGATACTTGTTTTCGAGATACTTTCGCGAGGGGGGCTCACGCAGAATGCATACGCAATGACGGATCAGTCTTGAGGTTGCGCAGCCCGTACCACACCAGGTTGACGGCGTGTGCTGCCACAACTTCCTTCGGCATGGAGCGATCTTCGAGCCACCACTGCCCGACCTGCGCGATCAAACCGACAAGCATCTGCGCATACAGCGGTGCCCACCCCGGTTCCATATTCGAGCGTTCGAACTGTTCGGCCACAAGGTATTCCACCCGCATCGCAACATCGCCGAGCACCGATGAGAAAGAACTGGATGTACGGTCGTTGGGTGTATCGCGCACGAGGACGCGGAAGCCATCCGTATTCGATTCAATGTAATCCAGCAGTGTCAGTGCGGCCGCCTCGAGGATCTCACGCGGATGCGTGGACGATTCCAGCGACGTCTGGATCGCGGAGACAAGGGACTGCACCTCACGGTCCACGATCACCGCATACAGACCTTCTTTTCCGCCAAAGTGCTCGTAGACGACTGGTTTGGAGACGCCTGCCTGCGCGGCTGCCTCCTCCATGGACGTGCCGTCGAAACCTTTCTTTGCAAAGAGGGCGCGACCGACTTCAATGAGTTGCTCACGTCGCGCCACACCGCTCATCCGGACTCGTTTTTCTGCCATAGCAGTACTCTAGAACGTGTTGAGCTCCACACTTTAAGCTTCTGATTCTTCGCGCGACTGTGACATAATCGGGTGGTCTATCCGCCTTGGTGTAACGGCAGCACAGGGGTTTTTGGTGCCCTTAGTCTAGGTTCGAATCCTGGGGGCGGAGCTCAATGTACTGAGCAAAGTTGCACTATAGCAACGAAAAACGGTTTTACGTCATCCTCTCTGGGGGTCGCGTTCCCCGAAATAATCTCGTGCCTGCACGACACCGGAACAACAGTGCTAATCGATCCTGAAATAGCCTTGAGGGGCCTGTATCGAGTAAAGCACGCCACATCAACTCACGGATCAGGGGGATGAACCTATAGCATAAGAGACGCCGCATCCGTGTAGCGGCAGGTTGAAGGGGAGGACAACCGTATGAGTGGCTTGGTCGCCAGTGGTGAAAAACGACTCGTGCTTGTATCAGGACGGGCACACGTCGATCTTGCAAATCAGGTAGGTGAGCATCTGGGCTGCGGTGTCTCTGCGACCACTGCCTACGATTTTGCCAACGGAGAGATCTACGTTCGATTCAACGAATCTGTGCGTGGAGCCGACGTCTTCGTGCTGCAGTCGCACACCACCCCTATTAACAAGTGGCTGATGGAACAGCTCATCATGATTGATGCCGCCAAGCGCGCGTCAGCCAAGCGCATCACCGCTGTTTCACCGTTTTACCCCTATGCACGTCAGGATAAGAAACATCAGGGTCGTGAACCGATCTCCGCTCGCCTCGTGGCCGATCTGTACAAGACAGCCGGAGCTGACCGCGTGATGAGCGTGGATCTGCACGCCTCGCAGGAACAGGGCTTCTTCGACGGTCCTGTTGATCACCTGTGGGCCATGCCCGTGCTGGTCGACTACGTGCGCGGACGCGTGAACCTGTCGCACGCCACTGTCGTGTCGCCGGACGCCGGCCGCATTCGCGTGGCTGAGAAGTGGGCTGCGAAGATGGGGAACTGCCCGCTGGCATTCATTCACAAGACCCGTGACACCACTCGCCCCAACGTCGCGGTCGCCAACCGCGTGGTGGGTGAAGTCGACGGGCGTGACTGCGTGCTGGTTGATGACCTGATCGACACGGGCGGCACGATTGCTGAAGCGGTCAAGGTACTGTACAAGGCCGGTGCGAAGTCAGTGCTCGTGGCGGCAACGCACGGCGTCCTGTCCCACCCGGCAACCCAGCGCCTCTCTGAGTGTGGAGCAACTGAAGTGGTCGTCACTGACACGTTGCCCATCACTGGGGAGAAGCGTTTTGACAAGCTGACGATCCTATCGATTGCGCCTCTGCTGGCTCGCGCCATTAAAGAGGTCTTCGAAGACGGATCGGTCACATCACTGTTCGACGGGGTCGCATAGAGCGCCCCTTTCGGGTTAGGCTATGTGTCGTTGCTCCGGCGAGGGCGTCGCATATCTGCGGTGCCGTGATCGACGAAGCTTTTACCTGCGGTGCGCCCGCGCGCAGAGAGAAGCCTTGTTGGTGTCGTCGGCGAAGAAACGACTGAAAAATGGAGGCTTCAATGAGTGAAAATCATCTTGATGCGCAGCTGCGCAATGACTTTGGTAAGGGTGCAGCACGCCGCGCACGTCGTGACGGCGTGATCCCCGCAGTCATGTACGGACACGGTTCCGACACGATGCATCTGGGACTGCCCTCGCACGAAACGTTTTTGATTGTGCGTTCTAACCCGAACGCAGTCGTTGAACTGTCGGTCGATGGTGAAACCTACCTGACATTAGTGAAGGACGTCCAGCGTCACCCCGTGTCACGCAACATCCTGCACGTCGACCTGCTGGCCGTGAAGGCCGGCGAAAAGGTTGATGTTGAGGTTCCGATCTCCGTCGTGGGCGAGCCGCAGGCCGGCCTGACGCACACCGTCGAAACCTTCCAGGTCATGGTGGCTGCGCCTGCTACCTCGATCCCCGAGTTCATCGAGGTCGACATCGAGGGCGCCGAGGACGGCCTGGTGATCCACGCAGGCGACCTGAAGTTGCCTGAGAACGTTGATCTGGTCACCGACGAAGAGGTTGACATTCTGTCGGTCGCCGAGATTCAGGAAAACGAAATTCCTGAACCTGAAGCAGCTGCAGAAGGCGAATCTGAAGGCGCAGAAGCCGCTGAAGCCTCTGAGGAAGCATCTGAAGAAGAGTAAGACCCGACTCTCCGGTCATAAACCTCCGGTCGCCGTGGAGCGGCCGGAGGTTTATGCATATTCTGGAGCCATGACGACCCATATCGCCCCGACCATTCACGCGATTATTCCGGCTGGAGGCTCAGGTACACGCCTGTGGCCACTGTCGCGCCGAAACCGTCCGAAATTCCTGCTCGACCTGACGGGCAGCGGCTGCTCCATGCTGCAGGAGACAGTGACGAGGCTGACGCCTGTCTCCCGGTCCATCACGGTCGTCACCGGCGCCAGGCATCGTGACGCTGTCGCCGCCCAGCTGCACGACGAGTGCACAATCCTTGCGGAACCGGCTCCACGCAATTCGATGGCAGCGATCGGGTGGGCAACCTACTCCATTCTCAGGCGTTTTGGGCAGGACGCGATTGTCGGCTCATTTGCAGCTGACCATGCCATCGCGCACCCCGATCAGCTGCACCAGGCGATCGGGCGGGCAGTTCAGGCAGCCCGCAGCGGTTACCTGACAACGATTGGCATTGCGCCCACCTCGCCATCGACCGCGTACGGATATATCCATCCCGGGCCTGCACTTGGGGGAGCCAGCGGCGCCTATACAGTCAGCGAATTCGTGGAAAAGCCCAACGAGTCAACCGCCCGGCGATACGTGACGGACGGCTACCTGTGGAACGCTGGAATATTCATCGTGCGGGCGGGCACGCTTAGGGACGCCCTCGCCCATGAGAATCCACAGATGGACCGCGCCTTGAACGCGATCGTGGACCCTGACACCGACCCGAACGAGCGCGAAGAACTATGGGAGTCCATTGAATCGATCGCCATTGACTACGCCCTGGCCGAGCCGCTCGCCGCGCGCGGACGCGTCGCGGTGGTGCCTTCGCAGGATCTGGGGTGGACTGACGTGGGGGACTATCCCTCGCTCAACACGTTCGACCAATCGGAGCGATCGGTCGTACGCGTTGATGCGCCGGGCACCAGCGTGCACTCGTCGACCGATCAGATGATTGCGCTGGTCGGGGTGGACAACATGACCGTCGTCGTTCAGGACGATGCGATTCTGGTGGTCAGCAATGACCGCGCTCAGGACGTATCTCATGTTGTGGAGCTGGCGCGTGAAAACGGACGTCTGGACATGATCTAGATCAAGAATCCGTAATTTTGCCCAAACGCCCCTACGATTTGCGCTATCGTTATGAGGATTCTGCAGCGACGACATGTCCACCGAGGGCATGCCATATTCGTGAGAGGAAGACTATGACGAAGAGCTTCAAACTAGGCGCTGTTGCAGCGATCGCAGCGCTCGCGCTCGCAGGATGCGGCGCAGCACCCGAAGCATCAAGCGGATCAACCGAACCGGCATCAGGAGCCGGCAGCCAGTCCGGTCAGGCAGCGGGTTCCAGTGAAGTCAAGGCCTGTATGGTCTCTGACGAGGGCGGCTTCGACGACCGCTCCTTCAACGAATCCGGTAAGGAAGGCATGGATCGCGCTGGCCAGGAACTGGGCGTGGAAGTCAAGTTCGCGGAATCAACGTCAGACGGTGACTACCAGACCAACGTTGACGCCATGATCCAGGACGGATGCACGCTGATCGTCGGCGTTGGATACAAGCTGGCTATCACCATGGCTGAGGCAGCACAGGCCAACCCGGATATCCAGTTCGCACTCGTTGACTCGCAGTTCCAGGACGCACAGCAGAACCCGATCGAACTGGAAAACGGCCGCCCGCTCATCTTCAACACGGCTGAGGCAGCGTTCCTCGCCGGATATGTTGCAGCCGGCACCACCACGAGCGGCACAGTCGCAACCTACGGCGGCATGGAAATTCCGACCGTCCAGATCTTCATGGAAGGCTTCGCCAAGGGCGTTGAGAAGTACAACGAAGACAACGGCAGCGCCATCCAGGTTCTGGGGTGGGACACCGAAAAGAAAACCGGTTCATTCGTGGGCGACTTCTCCTCAATCGATAAGGGACAGACTCTGACTGAAGGATTCATCTCTCAGGGCGCCGACATCATCATGCCGGTTGCCGGCCCAATCGGCTCAGGCACCTTGTCAGCCATCAACGCAGCACCGAACAAGAGCGAACTGAAGGCAGTGTGGGTTGACGCTGACGGTCACGAATCAGTGGGCGATCCAGCCATCTTCACGTCCGTCGTCAAGGAAATCGGAAATGCCGTGTTCGACACTGTCAAGGACGCGAAGGACGGCAACTTCTCCTCCACGCCATACATCGGCAACCTGAAGAACAAGGGCGTGGCGATGGCTCCGTTCTACGACATGGACTCCCAGGTTTCTCAGGAACTCAAGGACAAGGTCGAAGAGTTGAAGCAGCAGATTGTGGACGGATCACTGGATGTGTCCACGCAGTACGACCCGGCAAAGTGATGCGCTCTCTGTGAGCGTGTAACACCGACCGAATGATGAAGATGCCGTCGCAACCGAATATGAGGTGGCGACGGCATCTTCGTTCTTTCAGAAAAGAGTCAGCGAGTGAAACTCGAACTACGAGGCATCACTAAGGTTTTCGGGCCCCTCGTCGCCAATGACCATATTGATCTGACCGTTGAACCTGGTCAGATTCACGCCCTGCTGGGTGAAAACGGCGCAGGTAAATCAACGTTGATGAATGTGCTGTACGGCCTGTACCAACCAGATGCCGGTGAAATCCTCATCGACGGGGAACCCGTCCACTTTAAAGGCCCCGGCGACGCTGTGGCAGCCGGAATCGGCATGGTGCACCAGCACTTTATGCTCGTCCCCGTATTCACCGTTGCCGAATCCGTGGCCCTGGGTTACGAACCCACCGGCACGTTTGGAGTGATCGACGAGGTCGCCGCCGCCCGTAAAGTGACTGAAATCTCAGCCCGATTCGGATTCGACGTGAATCCGAAAGCACGAATCGAAGACCTGCCTGTGGGAGCTCAGCAGCGCGTGGAGATCATCAAGGCACTCTCGCGTGAAGCTAAAGTGCTGATCCTCGATGAGCCGACTGCCGTGCTCACCCCGCAGGAAACCGATGAACTTATTGAGATTATGCGCGGACTGAAAGAGGACGGCACATCCATCGTTTTCATCACGCATAAGCTGCGCGAAGTGCGCGCAATCGCGGACCGCATCACGGTGATCCGGCGCGGAAAAGTGGTTGGTGAAGCTGCTCCGGATTCAAGCGAGAACGAGCTGGCCTCGATGATGGTGGGCCGCGACGTGAATCTGACGGTGGAAAAAGGCCCGGCCTCACCTGGCGAGGTTGTGCTGGATGTGGACGGACTGTCGCTGGTTGATGCGGTGGGCGCAGTTGCACTCGATGATGTGACGTTGAGTATTCGCAGCGGAGAGATTCTGGCGGTGGCCGGCGTGCAGGGCAATGGTCAGACCGAACTGGCTGAATGCCTGCTCGGACTGGAAACACCGACGTCCGGGACGATGACAATGTCAGGAGCGCAGCTCTCCCCGATGAGTGTGCGCCAGCGCATCCATCACGGCATGGGGTTCGTGCCCGAGGATCGCTCGACCGACGGCATGATCGCAGGCTTCTCGATTGCCGAAAATCTCATCCTGGATATTTCGAACAGTGCGCAGTTTGGCGCAGGTCCGTCGTTAAATCCGAAGAAAGTGCGCGTCAACGCACTCGAAAAAGTTGACGAGTACGACATTCGTGTCACCGACGTGTCTGACCCGATCTCCACTCTGTCGGGCGGCAATCAGCAAAAGGTCGTGCTGGCACGTGAAATTTCGCGCGACCTGGACCTTCTGGTGGCCTCGCAGCCGACCCGCGGCCTGGACGTCGGATCGATCGAGTTCGTCCACCGCCGCATTGTTGCTGAGCGTGACGAAGGAACCGCGGTGCTGATCATCTCCAGTGAACTGGACGAGGTTGTCGCGCTGGCTGACCGGATCGCCGTGATGTATCGCGGACGAATCGTCGGCATCGTCCCCGCCGATACACCGCGCGACGTGCTGGGACTGATGATGGCGGGTGTGCCCGCCGACGAAGCTCGCAGCCAGGCCGCTCACCATGAAACAATTCTGGGCGCTGCCGACGAGCAGGCTGAAAAGGAGGAGCAGTGAAAGAGGCACAGGAAACACCAGACGTGTCCGACCGCTCCGGTGCGCAGGCTTCCCTCATCCGACGCGTCATGTCGGGCTCCTGGCTCGTATCGGTTCTGGCCGTTGTCGTGGCACTCGTCGTCGGATCAGTGCTGATCGCCATTTCAAACCCAAACGTTCAGACAGCGGCCGGGTATTTCTTCGCACGCCCCGTCGACACGTTCGCCGCATTGTGGTCCGCAGTGGGCGACGCCTACGAGGCGATGCTGCGCGGCGCAGTCTTTGACTGGAAAGCGTCCAGCACAGCACGCATGTGGCGGCCGATCACCGAAACCCTCACCAACTCGGTTCCCCTGATCTTTGCGGGCCTGGGTGTGGCAGTGGGATTTCGGGCAGGCCTGTTCAACATCGGTGCGCAGGGGCAGGTCGTGCTCGGTGCAATCTTCGGTAGCTACGTGGGATTCGCCTGGCACCTGCCACCCGTGATTCACTTGCTGGCAGCCATGTGCGGAGCCGCCCTCGGCGGTGCACTGTGGTCCGGAATTGCCGGCATCCTGAAAGCGAAGACCGGCGCGAACGAAGTCATCACGACGATCATGCTCAACTCGATCGCCGGTTTGCTGATCGGGTACGTCCTGACCCGGCCCTCGTTCATTGGCGAGGGGAACACGAACCCGAAATCCATGCCGGTCCTCGAAACAGCGATGTACCCCAGGCTGCTGGGAGATTCCTTCCGTGTGCACTTCGGATTCATTGCCGCTCTGGCGGCTGCACTGTTCGTGTGGTGGCTGCTGGAGCGTTCAACGATCGGGTTCGAATTCCGCGCGACGGGCCTGAATCCTGCGGCGGCACGCACAGCGGGTATCTCCGTTGAAAAAGTGACGACGCTGGTCATGATTGTTTCTGGTGCGCTGTGCGGTCTGGCTGGTTCCGCCCCGGCTCTGGGCACCGAACGCTATCTGACCACCGGCATTGCCGCATCAATCGGTTTTGATGCGATCACCGTGGCCTTGCTGGGCAAGTCACGCCCACTGGGTACGGTGCTGGCCGGATTGCTGTTCGGCGCGCTGAAAGCGGGCGGTGCGATTATGCAGACTGCGACGCAGACTCCGATCGACATTGTCCTGGTCATTCAGTCCACGATCGTGTTGTTCATTGCCGCGCCGCCACTGGTTCGCGCGATTTTCCGTTTGCCTGAACCGCTGCCGCATTCCCGTATCGCGAAGAAAGAGGTGGCAGCATGAGCACCACAGCGACTACACAGTCTGTGCAGCCCGCACTGCCGGTGAAAGTAGTTGTTTCCTACGCGCTGGCGGCGGTACTGAGCGCACTGCTGGCGTTCTATTGCCACAGTTCCACGCGCTTTGCGCTGGGACGGTCCTCGGACTTCGTGGCGATCCCGGACTTCTCTGTTCCTGCACGGCCTTTCGCCATCGTGGCCACGCTGATTCTGGCAGCCCTGACAGCCGTCGCATTCATGCAGCGGCAGCGCCGCGTGAGCACTCCGCTGTGGATGCATGCAATCGTCGGCGTACTGTTCATTCTCGTGTTCCTGACTTGGGCTGGAGCGGGGCGCGACACCGTCATCCCGATCGTCACATTGCTGGCGGGCGCACTGACCCTGTCAGTCCCATTGATTTTCGGCGCAATGGCCGGAACGGTGGGGGAGCGCTCCGGAACCATCAACATCGCCATTGAAGGTCAGCTGCTTTTCGGAGCGTTCCTCGGCGCGGTCGTCGCCTCGCTGGCCAGGAACGCATGGGTGGGCCTGATTGCCGCGCCGATCGCCGGCATGCTGGTGTCACTGCTCCTGGTGCTGTTCGGACTGAAATACCGCGTCGACCAGATCATTGTCGGTGTTGTGCTGAACGTGCTGGTATTGGGATTGACCAGCTTCTTCTACTCCACGGTGCTGAATGTGTCAGCGGAGTCGCGCGAAGCCTTTAACTCCGGTGTATCACTGCCGGTCATTTCGATTCCGATCCTGTCCAGGATCCCCCTGATCGGCCCGGTGCTGTTCCAGCAGACCATCTTGGTGTACACGATGTACGTTGTGGTTGGAGTGCTGCAGTTCATGCTGTTCCACTCACGATGGGGCCTGCGTATGCGGGCGTGCGGCGAGCACCCGCAGGCGGCCGACACAGTGGGCATCAACGTGATGAGGACACGCATCAACAATGCGATCCTGGGTGGCGCTCTGGCCGGCCTGGGCGGTGCGTTCTTCACCATCGGGCACGGCCTGGCATTCGCCAAGGACATGGCATCGGGCAACGGCTACATCGCCCTGGCCGCCATGATTCTGGGCGGCTGGACCCCGATCGGCGGAGTGGCCGCAGCACTGCTGTTCGGTTTCGCCATGAACCTGGGCTACACGCTGTCCATTATCGGATCACCCATGCCGTCACAGATCATGCTGATGATCCCCTATGTGGTGACGATTCTGGCGATTGCAGGCTTCGTGGGTCGTGTGCGCGCGCCAGCCGCAGAAGGCGTTCCCTACCCGTAAAGTAGAAATGGAACGGCAAGGGAGAACTATGGAGATCACAGACCAGACGTGGGCTGACCTTCACCAGGCAGCCGTCAGTGCCATGCAGCGAGCCTATTGCCCGTATTCGCACTATCCGGTGGGCGCGGCCGCCCTCGTCGACGATGGTCGAATCGTGTCGGGATGCAACGTTGAGAACGCCGGGTACGGTGTGACACTGTGCGCTGAATGTGGCGTGATATCTGAACTGATCAACACAGGTGGAGGGCACCTGGTCGCGTTCGCGTGCGTCAATGCCCACCAGGAGGCGACCGCTCCGTGCGGACGGTGCCGACAGATCCTGTTCGAACATGGCGGCCCTGACCTGATGCTCGCCATGCCTGGCGGCCTGATGCGGATGGACGAGGTACTGCCGCGCGGCTTTGGCCCGTGGAATGTGCGTGAAGTGACAGGTGAAGACCCTGAGAACGGAGGAAGCAATGAGCGTTGAACAGTTTGACGTTGTCGACGTCATCTCAACCAAGCGTGACGGAGGTGAGCTGGACAACCAGCAGATCGACTGGGTGATCGATGCCTACACGCGAGGCGTCGTTGCCGATGAGCAAATGTCGGCGCTGGCGATGGCGATTTTCATCAACGGGATGCAGCGCCGTGAAATTGAGCGCTGGACGCAGGCCATGATGAGCTCCGGGGAACGGATGGACTTTTCCAGCCTGACGCGCCCCACCAGTGACAAGCACTCCACCGGCGGTGTCGGTGACAAGATCACGCTGCCGCTGGCACCTCTCGTCGCGGTGTATGACGTGGCCGTGCCGCAGCTGTCCGGGCGCGGCCTGGGGCACACCGGCGGAACCCTGGACAAGATGGAATCGATCCCCGGGTGGCGCGCGAACCTGAGCAATGACGAAATCATGCACATGCTGGATACGGTTGGGGCAGTGATCTGCGCGGCAGGATCCGGGTTGGCTCCCGCTGACCGCAAGCTGTACGCGCTGCGTGACACGACCGGAACCGTTGACTGTATTCCGCTGATCGCATCGTCGATTATGTCGAAGAAGATTGCTGAAGGCACCAGCTCACTGGTGCTGGACGTGAAGGTCGGCTCCGGTGCCTTCATGAAAGACATTGACCATGCGCGCGAACTGGCACGCACGATGGTGGACCTTGGTTCAGATGCAGGTCTGTCGATCTGTGCGCTGCTCACCGACATGTCCACGCCGCTGGGACGTACTGTCGGCAACGCGCTGGAAGTGCGTGAAGCTGTGGAGGTCCTGGCCGGTGGCGGACCCTCTGACGTGGTGGAACTGACCGTTGCTCTGGCACGCGAAATGCTGCGTCAGGCTGGACGAGGAGACGTTGACCCGGCTGAAGCGCTCGCTGATGGCCGCGCGATGGACAAGTGGCGTGAAATGGTCGCAGGCCAGGGCGGGGATCCTGACGCTGCGCTGCCGGCTGCCCAGCACACGGAAGTCATTGCTGCCGAAGCCTCCGGATATATCACCGCGATGGATGCACTCTCGATCGGTGTGGCCTCGTGGCGCCTGGGGGCTGGCCGCGCACGCAAGGAAGATGCCGTGCAGGCGGAAGCAGGCATCGAAATCCACGCCAAACCGGGTGAGGCCGTCACGAAGGGGCAGCCTCTGTTGACGCTGCACACGCAGACACCTGAGCGAATCGAGCGGGCGCGTGAAGCCCTGTCGGGAGCCATCGCGATTGGCCCTGATCGCCGCGGCGGTGCTGACTCCGTCGTGCTGGGTCGAGTGGATCCTCAGTGAACACCGCGCGCCCTCGGCCACTTCCCGCAGTCATGCCGCATCAGGTTGACGGCACAACGTGCGGGATCGCTGCGCTTGCAGCGGTTGCCGCGCGGGCGGGCGGACCGCAGCACGCCTATCTGAATGCTCGGCGCGATGCTGTTGACCGGATCCAGGTTGCGCTGCACGCTCAGGCCGTGCGGGTGGGGATCCCGTGGCCTCAGGCCTTAGGCACCTCGCCGTGGGCACTGGCTTCACTGGCATCAAGCGCGGTAGGAGTGCGCTACGGTTGGACGCCATGGGAATGCGGGGGTGTTGACCGGGTTCAACGGGCAGTCAACAGCGGAATCGATGCGTTCGTCTACGTGGGGGCGCACCGCCTCATCCCTCGGCACGTCATCGCCGTGCTCGCAGCGGAATCCACTGACTCGCAGTGGGTGGTTTTCGAGCCATCCAGCGGGAAAGTCATCACTACTTCTCCCAGCGTGTTCACACAGGCTCGCGCTGGGCACCCTCGGCAAGAATTTGGAAACTGGACGCTGCCCAGCCTTGTGGTAGCGCCCTGACCTACTGAAAAGGAGACACCCCATGACCACTCGATCCGACGTCGCACAGATGATCGACCACACATTGCTCAAACCGGAATCAACCGACCAGGACGTGCGCGCGCTGATTGCACAGGCTCAGGAACTGGGCACCTACTCCGTGTGCGTGTCACCGTCGATGCTGCCCATCGACGCCCCTGAAGGACTCCACGTGGCGTGCGTGTGCGGATTCCCTTCCGGCGCGCACAAGGCCGAGGTGAAAGCCGCTGAAGCTGCTCAAGCCGTTCGTGACGGTGCTGACGAGATTGACATGGTCGTGAACCTTGCGCTGGTCAAGCAGGCAGACTGGGATGGTGTGCGCGCCGACATTGCGGCCGTGCGTGCAGCATGCCCCGACTCGGTTCTGAAAGTCATCATCGAATCAGCCGTCCTGACCGATGAGGAAATCGTGGAGACCTGCAAACAGGCAGAAGCTGCCGGAGCGGACTTCGTCAAGACATCCACCGGTTTCCACCCTTCGGGCGGCGCATCGGTCCACGCCGTTGAACTCATGCGTCAGACCGTGGGAGACCGCCTGGGAGTCAAGGCATCGGGCGGAATTCGCGATGCTCAGAGCGCGCTCGCCATGATCGAAGCAGGCGCCTCCCGGCTTGGCCTGTCCTCCTCGGCGGCCGTGCTGGACGGCCTGGACGACTAGGGTGCGCTACACGCCGAGCGCTGCGCGCAGGTCAGTTTTGACCCGCTCGAGGCGCTCGGCGGCTTGTGTTCGGGCCGCGTCCACATCCCCATCCGAAACAGGGATCACAACCTCGCAGTAGCACTTCAACTTCGGCTCAGTGCCCGAGGGGCGAGCCACCACGCGGTCATCGGATTCGGTGCGGAAAATAAGCGCATCCGTACCGGGCAGATCGAGCTGCTCAGAGCCGTTCGTCAGGTCTGTTGTCTCGATGACGGGGGAGCCTGCCAGCGAATCCACACCGCGCTCGCGCAGATTCGCCATACCGGTCGTAATTGTGGCCAGGTCATCGACACGGATAGTCAGGGGAGAGGTCGCATACAGACCGAACTCGCAGGCCAGCTCATCGAGAACTGCCCGAAGAGAAGAACCGTCAGCCTTGCGTTCTGCTGCAAAGCGCGCCAACTGCAGGCACGCTGAAATGCCGTCCTTGTCGCGCACATACCGCGGATCGACGCAGTATCCCAAAGCTTCTTCATAGCCGAAGACCAGGTTCGGTACGCGGGAAATCCACTTGAAACCGGTCAGTGTGACACGGTGTGTCACGCCGTGCGTCTGCGCGATGCGCGACAGCAGACGTGAGGACACAATCGAGTTGGCAACGGTCGGGTTGCCCTCGCCGCCACGTGCCTGCGTGACTGCCCGCAGTCCGAGCAGTGCGCCTACCTGATCTCCGGTCAACTGCCTCCAGCCACCCTCGATGGAGGGATCGGGAAGCGCGGCGCTGCAGCGGTCAGCATCTGGATCGTTCGCCAGGATGATGTCGGCATTAACGTCGCGCGCCAGCTGCATCGCCAGGTCCAGTGCCCCCGGCTCTTCAGGATTGGGGAAACGCACGGTCGGGAAATCCGGATCAGGATCCTGCTGCTGGGCAACGACGTGAACATCGGAAAAGCCGCGCCGGCGCAGTGCTTCACTCATCGTTGCTCCGCCCACACCGTGCATGGAGGTCAAAACGATGCGTAGCTGCGCATTTTCTGGCCCGCCCGTCACCAGTGAGGTGACTCGATCCAGATAGGCTTCCACGATTGAGTCGTCGAGTTCATGCCAGCCTGACTGGGCGCGCGGAACGTCACGAACAGAGGTGACGGCCTGGATCGCCTCGAAAATTTCCGCATCGAAAGGCGGGACGATCTGAGAGCCCTGACCAGAATCTGTGACCACGCGCCCACCCAGGTAGACCTTGTAGCCGTTATCTTCGGCCGGGTTGTGCGAGGCCGTCACCATCACTGCCGCATCGGCTTCCAGGTGGCGCAATGCGAACGCTGTGAGGGGCGTGGGCATGGCGAGCGGCAGGACGTAGGCAGTGCCGCCGGCTGCGGTCGCAACCCCCGCCGTATCGAGGGCGAACTGGCGCGACCCATATCGGGCATCGCAGCCGATCACGATCGAAAAGTCCGGGCCCGCATGGCGCTTGAGAACCTCCATGAGGCCGGCTGCAGCGCGAATGACGACAGCGCGGTTCATTCTGTTCGGCCCTCCTCCGAGATGGCCGCGCAGCCCGGCTGTTCCGAATTCGAGGAGGCCCTTGAAACGGTCGGCCAGTTCAATGCGCGCATCCTCGCTAGTGGCGGACTGCTCAAGCAGATCCGTCAGCTCGCGTGCGGTCGTCTCGTCAGGATCGTCGTCAATCCACCGGCGAACAGCTTCAACGTCGATATCCATGTGTGTCACTGTCAGTCCTTCCGCTATCACTCAGCATCAGTTGCGATTGCCTGAACGATATCAGCCAAGAGGCGCGCAATTCTGGGAGCGGCCTCCTGACCGGCTGCGATCACCTCGGCATGCGAGAGGGGTTCAGGTGAGATTCCTGCTGCCAGATTCGTCATGAGTGAGATGCCGAGGATCTCCATGCCGGCTTCGCGCGCCGCTATCGCCTCGAGCGTGGTGGACATGCCCACCAGGTCGCCGCCCAGGATCCCTGCCATCTTCACTTCGGCGGGGGTTTCATAGTGTGGGCCGGGGAACTGGACATACACGCCTTCAGGCAAGGTCGGGTCAATCGTGTGAGCGACAGTGCGCAGACGCTGCGAATACAGGTCGGTCAGGTCGACAAATGTAGCGCCCTCCAGCGGGGAAGCGCCGGTGAGATTGATATGGTCGCGGATCAGAACCGCCTGGCCGGGGCTCCACTGTGGGTTCAGCCCTCCACACCCGTTGGTCAGGACGACGGTGCGAGCTCCTGCGGCCGCTGCTGTCCTCATCCCGTGGGCAACCGCTCGCACTCCTTTGCCTTCGTAGTAGTGCGTTCGTGAACCCAGGACGAGGGCGACTGTGTCAGATCCGTGCACCCGAATTGAGCGCATGACGGGAACGTGGCCAGCCACTGCGGGAGCAAAGAAGCCCGGCACTTCTGCTGCAGGGATTTCGCTGATTGTTTCACCGATCAGGTCGGCTGCTCCGCCCCATCCTGATCCCAGCACGAGCGCAATGTCGTGGTGGTCGATGCCGGAGCGGCGCGCAATGGTGTCCGCTGCGTGCCGCGCAAGTTCACCAGGTGTGGGGTCGGTAGAGTCGTCGCAGGTGCCGTGAGTGTGAACGTCAGATCGGGTCATGAGGATAACGCTACAACGAGGACCTATTATTTTTCTGTAAACAATCGGGCAACGTCGCTGACATGCCGATCACACCAAGGAGAGGTTGATGGAAAGTCAGGAAAACCATCCCCACAAACGCACCTATATGCGCGGTCCCGTTATGCTGCGAGGAAACCAGATACCGAAGGAAACCTCGGAAACGCGCTTGCTGCGGCCACAGAAAGACACTGACTGGGTGCATGAAGACCCGTGGCGCGTGCTGAGGATCCAGGCGGAGTTCGTTGAAGGGTTCGGAGCGCTGAGCGAGCTGGGGCCGGCTGTGTCGGTCTTCGGTTCGGCACGCACGCAGGAAGACGATCCGTATTGGGAATACGCGCAGATGATTGGCCGACTGCTGGTCGAATCGGGATATGCCGTCATCACCGGCGGTGGTCCGGGGGCGATGGCGGCGGCGAACAAAGGTGCTTTTGAAGCGGGCGGGGCTTCCGTCGGCCTGGGCATTGAGCTGCCGATGGAGCAGGCAATGAACCAGTGGGTGAACATGGGGATCAACTTCCGCTACTTCTTCGCCCGTAAGACCATGTTCGTGAAGTATTCGTGTGGATTCATCGTCATGCCCGGTGGTTTTGGCACGATGGATGAACTGTTCGAAGCGGTCACGCTGGTGCAGACCGGCAAGGTCCAGGCATTTCCGTTGGTCTTGATCGGGTCAGACTACTGGGGTGGGCTGGTCGAGTGGGTACGTTCCACAATGGTGACTCACGGTGCGATTTCGCCCGGTGACCCGGACCTGTTCACGCTCGTTGACGATCCGCGTGAAGCTGTCGCCATCATTCGTGAACGCACGAAAGAGTGATTTTTCAGCGTAATTTCGCCTGTGCGCATCCCATTTTGCGGCAGTCACGGTAGAATGGATGTGTCCACTGCCAAGCGCAGATTGCGTGTCGGCAGCAGTGAAAACCATACCAAGGAGCGTGAGACATGGCAGCCATGAAACCTCGGACTGGTGACGGTCCCCTCGAGGCCACCAAAGAAGGGCGCGGCATTGTGATGCGTATTCCCAGTGAAGGTGGCGGGCGGCTGGTCATCGAGCTCACGCCTGAGGAGGCGAAAGACCTCTCCGAGGCACTGTCACAGGCTGTGTGACGTGTAGCTGGACCAAGGGGTCTCATCGTGCGGCAGACGCATGGTGAGACCCTTCGTTTATGTCCGGTCAGGCTTTGACAGCAACTAGGACGCCGTCACCGACCGGAAGCAGCGAGGTGACGAAATCCTCCGTTTCACCCATCACGCGAATCACTTCACGCATGACAACGGTTTCCTCGTCACGGCGGGCCGGATCTGCGACTCGGTCATGCCACAATGCGTGTACCACCACCGCTGTGCCGCCTGGGCGGAGGATGCGCAGCGCATGGTCGAGGTATTCGGGCGTTTCCTTCACGTCAGCGTCAATGACGATCATGTCGTAGGCACCGGCTGCCATGCGGGGCAGTACATCAAGCGCCCTGCCAGAGATCAGGCGTGTGTGGCCGGAACCCCGGCCGGCCGATTCAAATGCGCGGCGGGCATGACGATGGAATTCAGGTTCCACGTCAATTGTGGTGAGCACACCGTTGGTCGGAATCCCCTCAAGCATCCACAGGCCTGACACACCTGCACCCGTGCCGATTTCCAGGACAGCTTTCGCTCCGGTGCACGAGGCAAGCATCCGCAGCGTTGCGCCGACACCTGTTGAAATAGGCTCAGCTCCCAGCTCGATGGCAACGTCGCGCGCGCGCTGAATGGTCTCAGATTCGCTGACGTATTCTTCTGAAAAAATCCAGGTTTGCGCTTTATCTGATGTCACGACGTCCTCCCACACCCACATGAATCATTCACGTTGTCCTCAAGCCTACCTTGATTGAACGGCGGCTGGTGATTTCACGTGCCGCGCTATCCGAGGCGCCCTCCCTGTGCAGGTGTCACGTTCAGGTGCATTCCGGCCAGTCCGCGCTTGCGCTGTCCCAGCAGCGCGCCCACCGTTTTCAAGACGGTTGCTGCGTCACCTTCGCCACTCAGGACGATGGGGGAGCCGGAGTCGCCGCCCTCGCGCAAGTGAATGTCGAGCGGAATCTGGGCCAGGAGCGGCACGTCGTATCCGAGTTGTGCACTCAGGCGTGCCGATACGGATTCGCCGCCGCCGGTGCCGAACACTTCGAGGCGCGACCCGTCCGGCTGGACCAGGTAGGACATGTTCTCGATGACGCCGAGGACGTGCTGCTGGGTCTGCGCTGCGATGGAGCCGGCACGTTCCGCAACCTCTGCCGCCGCAACCTGCGGAGTGGTGACGACCAGGATTTCAGAGGTTGGCAGCAGTTGTGCGATGGAGATTGCCACATCACCGGTGCCGGGAGGCATATCGATGAGCAGAACGTCCAGGTCACCCCAGAATACGTCCGCGAGGAACTGCTGGAGTGCGCGGTGTAGCATCGGTCCGCGCCACACGACGGCCTGGCCGTCCGGAACAAACATGCCGATTGAGACGACCTTGACGCCGCCGGCACCGATCGGCGGAATGATCATGCCGTCCAGAACCTGCGGCTCATGAACCACGCCCATCATGCGCGGAATGGAGAAGCCATAAATGTCAGCGTCGAGGACGCCAACTTTCAGGCCGGCGGACGCCATTGCTCCGGCCAGGTTCGCCGTCATGGACGACTTGCCAACCCCGCCCTTGCCGGATGTGACCGCAATGATGCGGGTGAGTGAATCGGGCTTGTTGAAGAGGATCTCGCGTTCGGCCTTCCCGCCGTTGAGCTTTTCACGTAAAGCTTTCTTTTGCTCGTCATTCATAACGCCCATCGTGACCTCGACGGTTTCGATACCGTCAACGGCACCCACCGCAGCCTTGATGTCGCGCGTGATCGTCTCGTGGAGGGGACAGCCCGCAGTGGTCAGCAGGACACCGATATGAGCGGTGGTCCCGTCGATACGGACCTCGTCAATCATGTTGAGGTCGGTGACCGGGCGGTGCAGTTCCGGATCCATCACCGTTTCAAGAGCGGAGTGGACAGCGTGTTCAATGGACGTTTCAGACATGTAATCCATCGTACTTGGCCGACACAAACTCGCCAGGTGGGTCACGCCACACGGGGACGGATAATGCTAGGCGTCTTTCTGCCCAGCCAGTTCGGCGCGGACCTGTTGGGTCACTTCCTGGCGGACTTCGTCCTCCAGTTCGGCGCGGATCCGGGCGCGTAGGGACGCCTCGTCGGTTCCGTTGCCTTCCTGGAGTTCGTCGAGCATGTCACGAAGTTCGGAGCGTACGAAGTCGCGGGTGGCCATATCCTGCAGGCTCAAACGCAAACCGGCGATCTCGCGCGTGAGGTATTCCGTGTCCGTCAGGTTGCGTTCGGCGCGCTGCCGGTCCTGCTCGGCCTGTACGCGGTCACGATCGTCCTGACGGTTCTGCGCCAGCAGGATCAGAGGTGCCGAGTACGATGCCTGCAGTGACAGCATCAGCGTCAGTGCGGTGAAACCAAGTTCTGCCTTGTCGAATTGGAGCCTGTCGGGCGCCAGAGTGTTCCAGCCGATCCACAGGGCGACGAACACCGTCAGATAGACGATGAACTGCGGGGTGCCGGAAAAACGCGCGAGGCGTTCGGCTGCGCGCCCCATTCCTTCCGATTCGAGGTTGATGCGCGGGAGCCTGCGGCGGCGGTCAGCGGGTGTGTCCAAACGGTCAGCCATCGATGCTCCTTGCCATCAACTTGTCGGTCACGTCATCATCAAAGTCACGCCAGTCGGTCGGCAGCAACGCGTCCAGAACGTCGTCAACGGAGACAGCGCCCAGAAGAACGTCGTCCTCGTCGGTGACGGGCACCAGAGACAGGTTGTACGTTGCCATCAGACGAGTGACCGTCGCGATGTGAACGGTGGGGGAGACGGCCTCAATGTCATCATCGAGGATCGTTCCCAGCAGTGTTTGGGGTGGTTCACGCAGTGCGCGCTGGATGTGCACAACCCCCAGGAACGGGCCGGTCGGTGTTTCCTGGGGTGGGCGCGTGACACACACGATGGATGCCAGCGATGCGGGCAGGTCAGTGCGTCGCACAGCGGCCAGCATCTGCGCCACGGTTGCGTCAGGGCCGAGGATGACGGGCTCGGTGGTCATCAGCGAGCCGGCCGTTGATTCGGCATAGGTCAGCAGCCTTCGCACGTCCTGTGCTTCTTCGGGACCCATCCGAGCCAGCAGGGATTGCGCAATCGGATCAGGCAGCTCAGAGATCAGGTCGGCCGCGTCGTCAGGCTGCATTTCGTCGAGGATGTCGGCGGCGCGTCCAGTCTCCAATGCGGACACGATTTGCACGCGGTCATCATCACCGAGTTCTTCGAGCACGTCGGCCAGTCGGTGTTCAGGCAGTTCCTGAGCGACCGCGAGCTGGCGGTCAGCGGGCAGGTCATGCAGGAAGTCCGCCAGGTCAGCTGCCTTCATGTCCTCGGTGTATTGGATGAGTGCGGTGGCGGTCTGGTCGGAGTCGGCAATGAAGAGTCCGGTGGTTTGTGGAATATCGACGGTCAGGGTTTCGCCTCCGCGGCGGAATCCCAACGTGTTGAGGCGCTGACGCTGGACGTGCAGTTTGGTGAGCACCCAGTCACGAGGGCGACGCTGCTCCATCGCCACGTCGAGGATTTTTGCTTCGCCGCTGCCATCGTTCATTGTGATGATGCGGTCGAAGAGCTGGGAAATGACGAGTGCTTCAGCTGGCCGCTGATTGAAGCGGCGCAGATTCAGCAGGCCCGTGATGATAACAGCTCCGGATTCGATGGAGGTGACGCGAGTGAAAGGCAGGAAGATCCTGCGACGCGGTCCGACCTCGATGACGAAGCCGATGACGTTCGCCGGGGTCTTGAGTCGCATGGCCACGACGACGTCATGGATGGTGCCAACTTTTTCACCCAACGGGTCAAAAACGCCTGTGCCGGCAAGCTTGGCGACGAAGATGCGGCGACGTCCGGGCGTCACGGTGGTTGGAGCAGCAGTATTCACACAATCAGTCTAGGCTGAATTCATACGCGTCAGGTGATGTGAGGTTTCACGAGGCGTAGGAAAACTTTATGGTGTGATGTGAAAGAGGATTAAAAATGGCACGCCGCCACGGTTCGGCGCTCCTTGCGCCAACAATGCCATCCGGTACAGAGGTTGGCTCATACAAGACCTATATGGAAGCGTCAGATGCGGTTGACTATCTGAGTGATCAGGGATTCGATGTTCAGTTCATCACGATTGTCGGCACGGACCTGCACATGGTGGAGCGTGTGACCGGCAAGCTGACGACCGGGAAGGTCGCCGCGTCGGGCGCTGCGTCGGGCGCATTGTGGGGCGCGTTCATCGGGCTGCTGATGTCCTTTTCACTCCAAAGCAACATGTTGCCGTTCATGCTGCTGTCGCTGGGTGGTGGCGCACTGATCGGTGTCATCATGTCGGTGCTGTTCTACGCGCTGACAGGGTCGCGTCGAGATTTCACGTCGCATTCACAGACCGTAGCCTCACGCTACGCGGTGCTGGCAGCGGCGCAGATCGAAGAGGCCTACAAGTTGCTGCAAAATACGCGTGGCAACCTGATTCAGCCGATCCGTCAGCGCAGGCAGCGCCCGGAACCGACTGGTCCGACTGAGTATGGCTCACGTGCTGATGAACAGCCACGTTTCGGTGTGCGCCTGGAAGAAGGACAGCGCGAGCAAGACCAGGAACAGGCGGACGAGGCTCCACGGAATGAATCGGTTGACCCGTGGGCGGCGCCCAGCAAAGAAGGCGGGGACACCGCTCAGCAGTAGCCCCCGCCTTCGTGCGAACGGTCAGCGGTTACTTGCCGCTGGCCTGCACCTCGGCAATCCATGCTTCGACATCGTCGATGGTGCGAGGAATGTCCTCGGAAATGCGGGTCACTGAACCATCAGCGTTGACCTGCACGTCATCTTCAATACGCACGCCGATTCCGCGCAGCTCCTCGGGAACAGCGAGGTCGTCGGCACGGAAGTACAGTCCCGGCTCAATGGTGAAGGTCATACCTGGCTCCAGCAGCGCATCCTGATACAGCTCGCGACGAGCCTGCGCGCAGTCATGCACGTCGAGACCCAGGTGGTGAGACGTGCCGTGCGGCATCCACCGGCGGTGCTGCTGGCCTTCACTGGACAGTGATTCCTTCGCGCTGACCGGCAGAATGCCCCACTGCTCGAGGCGATCCGCCAGTACCTCCATCGCCGCGTCATGAATATCGCGGAAACGGGTGTTCGGTTGCCCTGCACGCTTCAAGGCTGCTTCACACGCATCGAGCACAGCCTGGTAGACCTTCTTCTGCGGTTCGGTGAAGGTGCCGTTGACAGGCAGTGTTCGGGTAATGTCGGCGGTGTAGAGGGAGTCGACTTCGATGCCGGCGTCGACCAGAACCAGGTCGCCCTCGCGAACGGGACCGTCATTGTCAATCCAGTGCAGAGTGTTTGCGTGATTACCGGAAGCGGCGATTGTTTCATAGCCCAGGCCGTTGCCCTCCTCGCGGGCGACAGCACCGAATGCACCTTCAATGACGCGCTCCCCACGGCGGTGTCCGACTGCGCGAGGCAGGCTGCGGATAATGTCATCAAAACCCTGTTTGGTGACCTCAACCGCGTGGCGCAGTTCCGACAGCTCGTATTCATCCTTCTTGAGGCGGATCTCAGACAGATGCTCCTGGAGCTTCTCATCATCGGGCAGTGCGTCCCCGCCGACGGGTAGCCCCGCCTGCTGGCGCACTTCGTTAACCATTGCTTCCACGTTCCCATCAACACCGGGCACGATGCGCAGCTGAACCTGGCCGGCATCTTTAGCCAGCGCGTCGCGCAGCGTGTCGATATGTGCGCACTTGAGGCCGGTCATTGCTTCCATCTCAGCGATCGACGGGCGCGCTCCCACCCAGAATTCGCCGTAGCGTGAATCAGCGTAGAACTCCTCTGAAGATCGTGAGGCGCGCGGCTTGAAGTACAGGACAGCTTCATGGGTAGCGCCCGACGCGTCACCCTCGTCAATGGGGTCGAGGACGAGGACGGTGTCAGGCTCTTTTTCCCCACTCAGGCCGGACAGGTGCGCGAACGCTGAATGCGGGCGGAAACGGTAGTCGCAGTCATTGGAACGTACCTTGTAGGTGCCGGCTGGAATAACCAGGCGCTGTCCGGCAAAGGGTGCTCCGGCAAGTTGGTGCCGGGCTGCCAGGTAGTCCGCTGCTCCGCCTTGTTCGGGCAGGTCACTGGGACGAGGACCCCAGTTCGAGCCGATGAAAGCGCGGAACGCCTCTGAGGTGGGACGGCGCGAGCGCGTATTGCCGCGGTCAGCCATCGTTTGATCAGTTGATTGTTCAGTTTCGGTTTCGTTCTCACTCATGCTTCTATGTTCTCACTTTCAGCGATCAATGCTGCGCTGAGCCCGCCAGTTTTCCTTAGCGCGCGTGTGCCGATACGGTACATACATGATCCGCATTGACCCGCATACTCACTCAGCCTGCTCGGATGGGACGGACACTCCCGCTCAACTCATGATGGCTGCATCCCGCGTGGGCCTGGACGTGGTGGGGCTGACTGATCACGACACGACCGCCGGATGGGAGGACGCGGCGGCGATGGTGGAGCGCACCGGGGTGGCGCTCATGCGTGGCATTGAAATGTCCACAGCGTCGAACGGGATCAGTGCTCACGTGCTGGCGTACATGCCTGACCCCTCGTTCCCTGAGCTGGTTGAGACGATGCGGCGCTCGCGGGAGTCGCGCGAGGGACGGGCGCGCAAGATTGTGCAGAACCTGTCAGCAGACTTTCCGATCACGTGGGGCGCTGTCGTTGCGCAGACGCGGGGCGAGAATGTGCCGGTGGGGCGCCCTCACATTGCTGACGCATTGGTCGAGGCAGGTGTGTTCCCTGATCGCGGGGCTGCATTTGACGGAGCCCTGCATCCCTCGTTGAAGTACTACGTGCACTACTGGGCTCCTGACCCGGTTGATACCGTTCGTCTGATTCGTCGCGCGGGCGGTGTCCCCGTTCTGGCACATCCGAGGGCGAGGGCGAGGCAGCGAATCCTGAGCGAAGACGTCATTGCTGACATGGCAGAAGCCGGTTTATTCGGTCTGGAACGTGACCACCGCGACCACGACGCTGCTGCTCGTGAGGAAGTGGAGCGCATCGCGGATCGGCTGGGACTGCATGTGACAGGATCGTCGGACTATCACGGCCAGGGAAAGCCGAACCAGCTTGGAGAAAATCTGACATCAGAGTATGTTTATCGGGCAGTGGAAGAACAAGCCAGCCTGGAGGTCGTACGCCCGTGAACGTCGCTGAGATCCTCAATATCGGTTTGCTCGCCACGACGTTTACGAAGCTGTTTGTCATCATGGACCCGATTGGGACGGTCCCGGTGTTTTTGTCGCTCACGGGGCGCTATTCGGTGGCCGACCAGAGGCGCGCCGCAGTGCAGGCCACGGTCACCTCGCTGGGTGTGATCTTGCTGTTCGCTGCGATCGGACAGTACATTTTGCAGTTCCTGGAGATTTCCACTGAATCGCTGCAGCTGTCGGGCGGTTTCCTGTTGTTCCTGGTGGCGATGGAGTTGCTGACGGAGAACGACCAGGACGAACCTGACACCGGGGATCACAATGTCAACGTCGCGCTGGTTCCGCTAGGCACGCCCCTCCTGGCCGGTCCGGGCGCAATCGTTGCCGTCATGGTGGCGGTGACGAATTCGGGTAAGACGATCTCCGGGTGGGTGGCAGTTGCCCTGGCTGTCGTGCTGATGCACGTGGTGATTTGGCTGACGATGCGTTTTTCCGTTGAGCTGGCCAAATTCCTGGGCCAGGGTGGCATCATGATCCTGACGAAGATCGCCGGTTTGCTGCTGGCGGCGATTGCCACACAGATGGTGATGACAGCGATCTTCACTTTTGTGCGTAACGCGGGGTTGTAGCAACGCTCTGTTTGAGCACCGATCAGTCGTCATCTTCGTCCTCGTCGTCTTCAGCGCAAACTGATTGCAGCATCTCGTCGGTGCCGTAGTAATACTGCAACTGCTGGGAGAGCATCTGCATGACTGGCTGATCGGGGTGGTCGTGCTGCCACTGGCGGGCGTACGTACACAGTAGTTTCAATACCGGCTGAAGCGAGTCATCCTCCAAGCTCCACTTGTCCCGTTCAATGCGCTCAACTGCCAGACGGATTGCCTCGCAAGGACGCGGCTGGTCCTTGCTTAGAGCCAGCATCATCCACCGCTCGTTGACGCCCCAGCGATTCGCATAGTCCCACGCCCGTTCCCTGTCACCTTCAGCCAGCGCAAGGTCAATGGGTATGTCTGCGTCCGTCCAGGGCTGCTGCGCAATCCACTCGATGACTTGTTGGAGGACACGGGAGCGCTTATGCGCTTGTTCGCCGCATGTAAGCAAAAGATTCTGGAACCCGACACTTGGCGTCGAGGTGAAAGCGGTTCGTGCGATGGCAAGTGCGGTGCGTATGCGTTTGGCTGCCAGGCAGCACAGCACCGCCTCGCGAAGGGGAATGAGGAACGGCGAGTAACCTTGGGTCGCGTCGGTGCTGATGGCGTGTGCCTGATGGGCGCGCGCCACGACGTCAGCGGCCAGATCCGGCCGGTCGATGGCCTGTAGATCGTTAAAGAACATGCTGTAAGCGAAGCGATCGCCCTGCGTCGCGCACATGCGCAGCAGGGGAATGTCATCCTGGCACAGTGCCAAGTCGCGTAAGAGAGAGTTCTCGGCGCTTTCGACCTGGATTTTCTCATGTCTGCATTCGATCAGGTAGTCGCGATAGGCAGCCGTCGCTTCCTCGCCCAGGATAGGGATGATGTCTCTAGCTGAGGCTTCCCGCCATTCGTAATTCTCGACGAAATAGTGGGCTGTTTTACGGCCGGCTTCCTTTTCGGGCATCGTGGCCATCCATATCCAGACCAGCATCACTTCGAAAATCGTCTGCAGGTGATCGGCCCATTCACGAGCGTCGTCGTGTGGATCGTCGAAGACCAGTCGTTTGAAATCGGCAAGTGCGTTGTGGCAGATCTGTTCCAGCCCGTCGGTTAATCCAACGGTGATCAGCATCTTCATCTGCAGACCGAGTGACACTATCTCGTGTCTGTTTGCAGCGAGGTCGACCCAGGAGGGTTTCCCGTAGCAGAGAAAGATCCGGCTATACGCCTGCTGTACGAGCGCCGCAGACTGCTCGGGGGACCCAAAATTGAAACTCCACGCTGTGGCGAAGAGCTGGCCGACAGGAGGAAGTGCGGCCGCCATTTTGGAGTAATGCTGGAGGAGTTGCTGGTCGACTGATTGAATGAGCTTTTTGGCCAACTCTGACGTGTCAAGGAGTTCTCGAGGCAGTGAAGGCGTTCGAGAATTCACTGGTTGGCCGTGTTTGAGTAGAACCAGGGCGAGCGCGCATTGATGTTTGCAGAAGTGTCCGGCCTCGCCATGCGGGCAGCTGCACGTCCCATCCAGGGTTCCGTCATCTTCCCACAGCAGATCAACCTCGTACGGTGAGGTGCCTCGTACAGAGGCGTTTGCCCCGTGCTCTTCTATATGTACATCCATCACGAAAGGCATATAGGGGCGTGCGCGGTCGAAAACCTTATCGCCTGCGCGGGCCCGAATATCCTCAACGCTGAAGGGGAACTCATCCATAAACGAAGTATGACAGCACCCGTGTGCATCTGGAGCCCGTCGGATTTCAGAGATCGACTATTGCCACCCCCATCCAAACTGTGCTACTGTATTAATACAGTGATACAGATGGAGGGAGGGAGACATGCAAATGAGCGGAGATTCTCGGCCAATCTGGATCCAACTGGTCGAAGAGTTTACGCAGCGTATTGTTTCGGGCCAGTGGAAGCCCGGAGAAAAAGTACCGAGCGTCAGAGAACTGGCCGCAGAATTCACAGTCAATCCGAACACCGTCCAACGAGCACTCACCCGTGCTGACGAGGACGGCCTGACACAATCGAATCGCACTGCCGGACGCTTTGTGACAGACGACCAGGACGTGATCAAGCAGCATCGCGACAACCTTGCACACCAGATAACAGCTGAATTCATCGCACAGATGAGAGCACTTGGATGTGACAAGAACGCGATCACTGAGCTGATCAATTCCCAGTGGAATACGTATGGACCTGACACAGTCGCCCTCGGCAATGAACAGAAACACGCAAAGGATCCTCATGACAACGCACGCAATTGAGGTTGCGCACCTGACCAAAAAATACGGACAATGGCCGGCGCTCAACGATATATCTTTCGCCATTGAGCCCGGGCAGATCGTTGGCCTGATGGGGGACAACGGGTCCGGGAAAACGACACTTCTGAAAATCCTGGCAGGAATACTGTCCGGTTACGAGGGGAACGTCGCCATCCACGGCCATGCGCCCGGCCCGCAGTCCAAAGCCATCACCTCCTACCTGCCGGACGAATCGGCGCTGCCAACCAGCCTGACAGCCGATGAGGCGATCCGCATGTATGCCGACTTCTTCGACGACTTCGACAGTGCTCAGGCTTTTGAGATGATCGATTTCTTCGAACTGCCACACAACAAACGCTTCCGAGAGATGTCAAAAGGTATGCGCGAAAAGGCGCAAGTGGCACTCACCATGTCCAGACGGGCAAAAGTCCACCTGCTGGATGAGCCGATATCAGGGGTTGACCCGGCGGCGCGCGACATTATCATGCGCGGCGTGCTCACAGGTTTTGACCCCGACGCCCTCATGATCCTGTCCACACACCTGATCCGCGACATCGAGCCGATCATTGACTACGCAATCTTCATGCGCCAGGGGAAGATCCTGCTGGCGGGACACGTTGATGATCTGCGAGAAGAACACGGCACGGACCTCGACACTCTGTTTAGAAAGGTGTATGCACGATGATCTGGACAATTATCCGCTATGACGCCAAAGCAACGTGGCGCCAGCTGTGCGTCATGCCTGTCGTGGCAGCATTGCTGCTGGGCACAGCAATCGGCGCAGATGCGCTGAAAATTCCAGTGTTGAAGGAAATTTCCCTGGTACTCGCAGTGGTGGCAATCGGCGGGCTGCTTGCAGTGCAGGCGCTGATATGCATCCTCAACTACTGGACATCAATGTATGGGCGACAGGGCTCATTCACGCAGACCATTCCGGTGCGCACATCAACACTTTTGAGTGGAAAACTCCTGTACGCATTTATCGTCGGCGTGCTGTCACTGATCGTGACCGCCGTGTTCACGCTGCTTGCCGTCCTGTATTACGTCGGCGCCGAAGCTGCGCGCTACGTCATTGACCAGATTCTTCAGCAGGCGTGGACCAATGCGGTCATACTGGTAATCGCAAGCGTGCTCCTCCAGTTAGTCTGCTCACTGGTGATCGTATGGTCGGTGATCACAATCAGTTCTGACGAAAAACTCTGGTCGCTCAGATGGGGCGCACCGGTCCTCGGCCTGTTCTGCACATACGTTGTTTATGAAGTCGGAGCTGCGCTGTCCATGCTGTTCATTCCGATCGGAGTGCGTATGGAAGATCCCGGGGTAGGTGACATCGTCGTGGAAGGAATGTGGCCCAGCATCGTCAAAATGGTGCAGTATGACGCAGCATCGCCTGAGGTGTTGGGGCTTGGATACGTCCTGTGGGCGGTTGTTCTGGCAGTGGTGCTGCTTGTCCTCGCGCGGCGTCACGCGGATCGGCGCACATCCGTTCGGTAGTGGATTGCCAAGCAGCCCGCCTCCCTCGTCTGCTTGTCGAGGGAGGCGGGCCTGTGAGAAAGTATGAAGGTCAGTGTAGCGTGGATGTGGAGGTACCAATGTCGGACCCGGTGCGACCTGTTGGTGGCCAGGTGGAGCCGAATCGTCGGCCAGGGACGGTGTGGGCGCTGCTCATCCTCACGTTGATCTATTGCATCTTCAGCACTGTCAGAGCTATCAAGGACGCCCTCACAGCGTGGCCGCAGATGACAGACAATGGTGAGGATCTCACGATGGTTGCAGTGGTTATCGACCTTGTCATTATCGGCCTGAGTGTCCTGCTGCTGCTCGGTGCACTCCTCGTCACCATGCGAATGACCCGGATCCTGATGCTGGTTGCAGGGATCATGACGATCGGATGGGAGCTGCTGTCCGTTTTCAGCTACGCCGTTTTGCTGCAGGAGTATCACCTTGGTCGATGGGCGATCAAACTGGGCCAGCTTGGAATCGTGATTGTCATCGTAGTGCTGACGCTGGTTCCACCCACGGCGCGCTGGTTTGCAGCCAGGTTCCCGCAGCGCAGGATATAGGCGTTCGAGGGTGGATGCGCGCCCTCGCCATGCCTGAGAAAGGGATGGTCCAGCCAGTCCCGCTAAGACAACTCTGACACAGATGCCCAAGGCCGATTCGTCAGCCTTGGGCATCTGTATGCGTGAAACTTCAGGTGGTGCCGACTTACTCAGCAGCCTCGGAACCACTGGAACGGCGGCGTACACGGCGGCGAGTGCCCTGAGTGCTCTCACCCTTGGCAGATCCAGAGTCACTCTTGCGGCGACGCACACGCGTACGTTGACGACGCGGTGTCTCCTCAGATCCACCGTCCTGCGACGCTGCGCCCTTACGGCGGCCAGAGGAGCGACGCCCACCACCTCGACGCCCGGATCCTCGACCTGAACCACGCCCTGATCCGCGTCTCGGACCGTGATGCCCGCGACCGGTTTCTCCCAAATCCTCCACCTTTTCGGCTTGCAGACCCGCGCGCGTGCGCTGTGAACGCGGCAAACGGTCGGTGACATCGGTCGGGATATCCAAATCCGTGTACAAGTGATCCGACGTGTGGTACGTCTCAAGGGGGTCTGGCACGCCCAGCCCCAACGCTTTCGAGATCAGTGACCAGCGCGGCACATCATCCCAGTCCACGAACGTGACAGCGGTGCCGGATGCGCCTGCACGGCCGGTGCGTCCAATGCGATGCAGGTAGATTTTCTCGTCTTCAGGGCACTGGTAGTTGACCACATGTGTCACGTCGTCAACGTCGATGCCGCGTGCCGCCACGTCGGTGGCCACCAGCACGTCGATCTTGCCGTTACGGAATGCCCGCATTGCCCGCTCGCGCGCACCCTGACCCAGGTCACCGTGCAGCGAACCAACAGCAAAACCGCGATGCGTCAGATCCTCGCCCAGGCGCGCTGCCGTCCTCTTGGTGCGGCAGAAAATAATGGTGCGGCCTCGCCCTCGTGCCTGCAGAATACGGCTGATGACTTCCACCTTGTTCATCGCGTGAACGCGGTAAATGACCTGCTTGACTGTGCGCACCGTGGCGCCCTGATCCTCCGGGTCCTGCGCGCGGATGTGGGTCGGCTGGGACATGAAGCGGCGAGCCAGCGCCACTACCGGGCCAGGCATCGTCGCTGAGAACAGCATCGTGTGGCGCGTAGCCGGAACGCGTGCCAGCAAAGTTTCCACATCGGGCAAAAAGCCCAGATCCAGCATCTCGTCGGCTTCGTCAAGGACCACTGTCTTCACGCCGTTGAGCTTGAGCATGCGCCGCTTGAGCAGGTCGATCAGACGACCGGGAGTTCCCACAACGACGTCAGTGCCGCGTTCCAGCGAATCGATCTGCGGCTCGAACGCTACGCCACCATAAATCTCCGTGATGCGCACACCCAGTTTCGATCCGGCGACGCGCAGATCAGCCGCCACCTGCTTGGACAGCTCGCGCGTGGGGAGCACAACCAGTGCCTGCGGACAGTCGGGATTGAGCAGATCCGCATACGCCGGGCTCGAGGGCACCACCAGCTCCTGAAGCAGTGGGATCCCAAAACCCAGCGTCTTGCCGGTACCGGTTTTCGCCTGGCCGATGATGTCATGCCCGTCCAGCGCCACCGGCAAGGTGAGTGCCTGAATCGGGAACGGGTGGGTAATGGAACGCTCCTCCAACGCCTGCACGATCGGATCGCACACGCCGAAATCTGCGAATGAGCGTTCATCGAGGTGCGACGTGGAGCCGTCCTCGTCAGTGATGTCCGGGACTGCTTCGCCGGCGTGAGCGTCGAATGTTCCGTCGGCAATGTCACCCAGGCGCACCACCCCGGCTGAGTAGGTCACTGACGAGGGTGACTCGTCCTGAGGCTGCGCTTCGTTATCTGTCAAGGAATCAGTCACGATCCTGCTATCTCCATCTTCGGGACGTTGCCCGAGGTCAGGTGTGAATGCGATGCACTCACACACGAGGGGAAGCCGATCGCGCATTATCACTGGGCACATACACGCCTCATGTCGGGCGCCGTTGAATGTGCACGGACGCGGCAAAGATTTCACCAAGGTGAAAGCTCCGCGGTTCAGTCGGTATCTGACGGTGTCGTGTTGAGTCAAAGCGACCGGTCAACCGTATGTTCGTCTCCATGATATCCGTGTCGGCCGTATGAATGTGCAGGCGGTGAGGGTTATCACGTCTCATGGCTGTGATCGCGCTAGGCTGGAGCCATGCAACGTGTCTACGAAACTCCTTCACACGCCACCAGTGAAGCGCTCGGTTTTTTCGCGTACGGCGCGCTGGCGGCCATGACCCGTCTGGCCAAGGACGGTGACCAGGCGCCCACCATCGACGCCCATATCGCTCACATGGAAATGGCGGATCGCGCGTTCCAGTTCTTCACACAGATGGGAGTCTGGGCGCGTCACCGCGGGCTGGATCTGGCCGAGCTTGCCGACGAGTATTCAGGCATGTTTGACGACATTGACATGCGCACCCGGCCCAGTCAGTGGTGGGAACGCTCCGTCAAAACGTACGTCACGCTGGGTATCCTGAGTGACCTGATGCGCGAAGTCGCCGTGTGCCACAAGCTGTTTGATGAAGTGTCGGAGTCGTGGGATCTGGGTCAGGGCGCGTGGGTGGAAGAACACCTCGCGCCGCTGACTGCACAGGACGGGCAGCTGGCCGCACGGTTGTCCTTGTGGGCCAGGCGCGTGGCGGGCGAGGTGCTCGGTCTGGCTCGCGCCACGCTGTTCACGCATCCGAATCTGGCGAAAGACGGCGACACGGCTGATGCCATTTCCGCCGAGGTCACCCGGCGTCACGGTGAACGCATGGAGCGCATTAACCTCAAGCCCTGAGGTGGTTCATCTCTAGCTGACGGCGAAGCCCACTCGGCGAGGCTGTTCTGAGGCGATCGACACGTATGCCAGGGATGCTGCCGGTACGATGATGCGCTGTCCCCGCCGGTCAGACAGGTCGAGGGCGGTCGAGTCTCCGGCTGTCTGCTTGACGAGGGCGACCAGGTCTTCCTCGTCCATGTCCACGTCAAGTTGAAGTTCGCGGGCGGCGCCCTGCACTCCGATTGCTATTTTCATGTGAAACTCCTTTCTGAGCGGGCCATATCCTGATTCTCACCCTAGCAACGCTGCACCTCACGTACCGGATCGAACGCAAATGCACGTGCAGGATGTCACTATTGGGACATGGACATCACCACGACTCCGATTATCGCGCTTGAACAGCCAGATCACGGTGCTGTTCCTCAGCTGGATCAGTATCAACGCGCAGTGTGCGATGCGGTTGCCGCCGGGCGGCATGCTGTGGTGCGCTCCATGCCTGGATCGGGGCGGACGACGTGCGCACTGGCTGTTGTCCAACAGGCTGTGAACAGGTCAGACAGCGTGATGATGCTCGTGCCGGATCGCAACCGGGCGGACTGGCTTCAACCCCGTGTGGAAGCGCTCGCACCGCACACTGTTCGCCCCGTGCGAACGCCGGCCGGCTGCGCCTATCAGGTTGTCTCCACGTGGCGCACCGTGCGCGCGGATCCACTCGGTCCCGTTCAACTGGTCACCGGAGCGGCAGAAGATCAACTCATAGCGGACCTGATGACGCGTCCCGGCATTAACTGGCCGGAATTCTTGCCTGAACAGATGCGTGACATGGCGGCCTTCCGCATGGAAGTACGCAACCTTTTCGCTCGCGCCGGTGAAGCAGGTATCAGCGGTGAGGAACTGGAACGAATTGGACGTGAGCGCGGTGCAGACGAGTGGGTGGCGTGCGGGCAGCTTCTGCAGGTGTACGAGGGGGGCCCTGACTTCGCTGTGGAAACGCGCGGTACAATGCTGGCTGACATGTCGCGCATACAGCGTGTGGCGGCTCAGGTGATCGATGGGTGGGATCGTGATGCCGCGCGCGTGGGGGTGAGTACAGATGCTCCCATACCTGATGTGATCGTGGTGGATGATCTGCAGGACTGCACCCCCTCGACTGTTGAACTGCTCAGCGCGTGTGCACGCAGTGGCACCAGGATCGTGGCATTTGCCGCTCCCGATGTTGCTGTGGCGTCTTACCGAGGGGGCGAACCCCATCTGGACGCGCGCTTGGCGCGCCGCCTGGGCGTTCCCCTGATGCAGCTGGGTGCCAACCGGCGCGGCACACCTGTACTGCGCCACATGGTCTACGACGCAGTTGAACGAATCGGCGTGCAGGCCTCGGCTGCGCACCGATTGACAGAAGCTCAGGCATTGGGTGTATCGGATGGGCAGGCAGACGATACGCCGGCGACAGGTGATGTGCATCTGCACGTCGTCGCAACCGATGCTCAGATGGGGGCGCAGTGCGCGCGGGCCGTGCGCCATGCTTTTCTGCATGAGGGGATGGACTGGACGGACCAGGTCATCATCGCACGCTCCAGCAGCATCGTTGAACAGGTCAGGCGTCAGCTGATGCAAGGCTCAGTCCCCGTTGCTGGTGGTCAGCGCGCCTTCACATTCTCCGCAGAGCCAGCAACCCGGATTCTGCTTGAGCTGATCTGTGCCGATCCGGAAGATCCGGAGGATTTGCTCACGCACCTGATCGACTCGCCCTACATCCAGGTCGATCCTCTTGACGTGTCGCGAGTTCTGCGAGCGCTGAACCGGCAGTGCCGGGACGAAGGTGCAGGCAGTGCAGATGATGGCGACGACACTGATGCCCGCGTCCAGGAGGTGAGCATCGCTGATCTCATCGCTTCGCCGCAGATCCTCGACACGCTTAAGAATGACGACGAAGCAGCGCAGGAGGCCGTGTCGCGCATCAGGGGTGAACTGCTCACAGCTCACCTGATGTGGAAAGCGGCCCAAGATGCCGCACAACTGACACCCGGCGTGGCACTGTGGCGCCTGTGGAACAGCAGCAGCGAACTGGGTGAGGAGCACTCAGTGGCGACCCGATGGCGCAATGGCGCCATTGCTGGAGGCACGGATGCCGCATGGTACGACGATCAGCTCGACGCGGTCCTGGCACTGTTCAAAGTTGCCGATGTCTACGAGCAGCGTGAGCCAGGCGCACGGGCAGGAGCTTTCGCGCAGCAGCTGCTCGGTGATGACGTACCAACCGATACGATCGCGCAGGCAGGGATTCGTCCTCGGGGAATCGAAGTACTGACACCGGCAGCCGCGATGGGGCGCGAATGGAAGCTCGTGCACATCGTGGGCGTGCAGGACGGTCAGTGGCCCAACATGACGGTGCGTGACCGAGTGCTGCGTTCCGACCTGATCGGGCAGGCTGACCCTGATCCCTCCACGCGGTTGGCGCGCCACCAGATCATGGAAGATGAACGCCGTCTGTTCGCCGCCGCTTTGTCCAGAGCTACGCGACGCGTGCAGGTTTATGCCGTGCTGAATGAGGACGAAGCTCCCTCGTCGTTCGTGGACCTGATTGCGCGATACAGTCACGCACCGCGCACCGAAGATGGAGACTGGATCGTTGAACGCGTACCTGCGCCCCTGAACATGGCTGGTCACGTCGCGCACCTGCGCCATCTTGCAGCTCAGGGTGGAAAAGAAAGCGAACAGGCCATTGAACTGCTTGCGGTGCTGGCACGCAGCGGTGTCAGCTATGCGAACCCGCGCTACTGGATGGGGACAGGCGGGGTGACGACCTCTGAGGTTACCGGCTCGAAAACGGTGCGCCTGTCACCCTCGAAAATCCAGGACATCCGCGATTGCCCGCTCAAATGGTTCTTCACGTCGATCGGCGCTGACCAGGCGCCGGGTGCCGCCCAGGAATTGGGCTCCCTCATCCATGCCATTGCTCAGCGTCACCCGCATGGACCACTCGATGTCATGATGAGCGAGTTGCGCGCCGCATATGACCTGCTGGACTTCGATGCGAACACACTGGCAGGACGCCAGCAGATCGCGCAGGCTGAACACATCATCGAGAACCTTGCCGCATATATGGAGGGAGTGCCCGGTCCGGTAGAGGTCGAACAATCCATTCACGCCACTATCGGTGATGTCATCGTGAGCGGGCGCATTGACCGGATTGAGCATGTGGACGGGAAGATACGCGTGGCGGACCTGAAAACAGGCAAGAGCGCCGTATCAAAGACCGCGGCTCAGGAACATCCTCAGCTCGCGTCCTACCAGGTGGCGCTGACAGCCGCAGGATATGAAATGACTGGAGCCCGCCTGGTGTACCTCGGAACTAAAAACGTCGCGACGCGCGAACAGTCAGCAATGGACTCCGAACAGTTCACTCAATGGTGCGACCAGATGAAGCAGTGGGGACAGATGGCGCGCGGCCCGCACTATCCGGCAACACCGTCAGAAGATGCATGCCGCTTTTGCCGTTTCGCTCAGAGTTGCCCTGCCAAAGATGAAGGACGGAGGACACTTCCATGACTACGCAGACGCTGACCCATCCTGAGATGACAGCCCGGCGCATCGCGGAACTGACAGGCCTGCCAGTTCCCACCGCCGAACAACAACGCGTCATTGAAGCTGACATGGAGCCGCTCCTCGTTGTTGCCGGCGCTGGGTCAGGCAAGACCGAGACCATGTCGATGCGAGTGCTGCACATGGTCGCCGCGCGAGGACTATCCCCCGACCAGATCCTCGGATTGACGTTCTCACGCAAAGCAGCCGCTGAACTCGGTCAGCGGCTTCGAGCGCGCCTAAGCACACTGAGCCAGCACTGCGACGGCATCATCACCACTGAGGATCCGGTATGTATGACATACCACTCCTTCGCACAGCAAATCGTCCACGACCACGGGATGCGTCTGGGTATCGACCCGAACCAGCGTCTGATCGGACAGGCAGGCGCAGTCCAGATGATGACCGACATCGTTGAGATGTGGCCACACGATCTGGGAAGCGACAAGAGCGTATCCAGCCTTGTGGACAGCGCACTGGGTCTTGCCGGCCAAATCGCTGAACACGCAATGAGCATTGATGAGATGCGCGTATTCCTCGACGAATTTGGAACGGCGCTGCGGGAAATTGGCAAGCCGACCGGCGTGCTCAAAAACATGGTGGACACCAACGACCTGCGGCTGCGCCTCCTTGACCTGATCGACGCCTTCTCTGAACGCAAACGCAGTGAACGAGTCGTCGACTTTTCCGACCTGCTGATCTTGGCCAACCGGCTCGCCCACAGCGCGCCCGCTGTACGCGACCAATTGAGAGCCGACTATCACGCCGTGTTTCTGGACGAGTTTCAGGACACCTCCGTCATTCAGATGAAGTTCCTGGCGGCACTGTTTCACGATCATCCAGTGACAGCGGTAGGCGATCCCAACCAGTCCATCTACTCGTGGCGTGGTGCCTCAGCCGGATCGCTGAAATCATTCCTGGACCGCTTCTGTTCGGATACGCCTCACGTCGAGCAAACACAGTACCTCTCGACAGCGTTCCGAAACGACCGCATGATTCTCGATGTCGCCAACCACGTGTCCAGGCCGCTGCGTGAGGATTCCGACATACCGCAGCTCAAAACGCTCGAACAAACACTGACTGCTGACTTGGAGCGCGCGCGACGCGAAGCGGCTCCCGTTGCTGAACAGCAGCGCCTCGAACAGGCGGTTCAGGCTGCGCGCGAGCGCGCCCATGACGGAGTTGTGGACGTCGCCTTCGAGACCAGCACCCAAGACCAGGCCGAAACAGCGGCCCGCTTCCTCGTGAAGCACCGCCAGCGCCGAGGCTCCAGATGGTCAAGCGCGGCGGTGTTGTGCAGGCGAACCTCCGATTTTATTGCAGTGGAAAAAACACTTCGAGCACATGACATTCCTACCCAGGTAATTGGTTTAGGAGGACTGCTTCAACAACCTGCGGTCGCAGATGTGCGGGCAGCATTGCGATTGAGTGTTGACGTGAGCGATTCGCCTGCAGCACTGCGGCTGGTGACGAACCTCGACCTGGGAGCCTCGGATCTGCAGGTGCTCGGCAAGTGGGCCAGGGCACGAAATACGCGTACGCCGGGAGACCATCCCCTGACCTACCTTCTCGACGCTCTTGATACGCCTCCGCCCGTGCACTGGCGCGGCGATGATGCTTCCCCTGCGATCTCTGCAGCAGCAGTGGCGCGCGTCGAGGTCCTGTCCAGCAAACTGCGTGCCATCCGTGAATGGTCCGGGCATCCGGTGACAGATCAGGTGGAACGTGCCATCTCGATACTGGGAGTGGCAACCGATGC
This sequence comes from Pauljensenia sp. C0170B4, assembly GCF_056590235.1. Taxonomy (NCBI): domain Bacteria; kingdom Bacillati; phylum Actinomycetota; class Actinomycetes; order Actinomycetales; family Actinomycetaceae; genus Pauljensenia; species Pauljensenia sp. C0170B4. The sequence continues at coordinate 123,769 of NZ_JBWPVS010000006.1, forward strand.
TATTGCCGACCCCATGCCCAACGACGGACGCGAAGCGCTGGATACGTTCGTGGATGTGGCCCGAAGCTTTGAGAAAGATGCCCCCGATCCGTCGATGCGCGCATTCCTTGCGTGGCTGGATGTGGCCGAACAGGAAGAACGTGGCCTTGCCGGGCCGCACACCGACCCGGATCCCGATGCGGTGCAGATTCTCACCATCCACGGGGCGAAAGGTCTGGAATGGGACAGTGTGGTTGTCTACGGACTGGGGGATGGGATTTTCCCTTCTCACCGCTCGAACTCAGTGACGTGGCGCGATGACCCGCCCGGAGCGAGCGGATGGTTGGAGCGAAGCAGCGAGATTCCCTACCCGTTGCGAGGCGATGCCGACTACCTACCGGCCTTGACGATCGGTGAAGGGGAGGGGCGAACACCTCAGTCAGCGTTCAACAACTGGATTACGCAGACCTATCGACCTGAAATGGGCTGGCAGACGGAGCGCGAAGAGCGCCGTCTCGCATACGTCGCATTGACCAGGGCACGCCATCAGATGCTGCTGACCGGTGCATGGGTGGCATCGTCAGCGAAATTGCACTTTCCCTCGCGCTATCTGATGGAACCACTTGAAGCTGGGCTGACGGCTGCTGACCCTGAACGTGCGATCGCGCCTCAACCTGAACCTGAAGAAGTCGCACAGCTCCTGGCCGCGCAAGACTCACCGCTCTTTCCGGCACCTCCTGACGTATCGCGCCAACGCATGACGCAGGTGACTCACGCAGTGCAGGATGCGATGACACGGCATAGCGGTGAGGCGACCGATGGTGACACGCATCTGGCGCGCACCCCGCACCCGCTGGCCGCCGATACGCGCGTCCTTCTCGACGAGCATCTGCTGCGCAAACACGACGATGCGCTTGTTGTGCCACTGAGCCGCATTCCGGCAACCTCGGTGACACGACTGCTGAGCAGTCCAGATGAGTATGCGCGCGACTTGCGTCGGCCCATACCGCGCGAACCCAGCGACGCCGCGACCCTGGGGACACTGTTCCACTCATGGGTCGAACGCCAGCTGCGCATGGTCTCAGGTGAACTGTGGGATGAGCACATTCCCGGCGAAGAAACGCTTAGCTCGGCGCAACACAGGCGCTTTGACGCAATGAAAGGCATTTTCAACACCCTCCCCATTGTCAATACAGGAAAGCCGATCGCGGTAGAAGAACCCTTCTCGGTGCGGATCGGCTCCTTGAGTATTCCCGGCCGCTTCGACGCTGTGTTCGAGGATGCCGACGGCCGGACAGTGATCATCGACTGGAAAACAGGTCGCGCCCCGACGCGCAATCCAAGCGGAGCGCTCACCGCGCAGGCGCATCTGACTCAGTTGCGCCTCTACACCGCCGCATGGGCGCAGCGAAGCGGAACAGACCCGGACGACATTCATGCCCGCATCGTCTACCTGGGTGGTAATCCTTCCGTTCCAGCAGATCAGCGCATGTATTCCAGGGAAGCTCTGGACGCAATCGTGCGCGAATATGACTCACCGATCAACGACCTGGAAACCGCGTTGCAGGCAGTGTTCACGCAGTCGCCAGCATAGAGCGCGCCTGCGCGTCGCTTCAGGAAAACTGTGGGGGAGTGCGAGTCGGATCACCATCGGCATGCCAGTCAATGACGGACTCCACCTCGTCCATCGACACCGGCTCCGTCACGTTCTCAGGCGAAGCAGTCCAGGTTGGCGCGGCGGGCTCAGGTTCATCCGCGGGGGCATTCTCATCCTTGGGTTCAGGCGCGAGCTCATGCTCCGTCAGCAGGTCATCGCCCACGTCGAGCGACACATCCGTCAACATCTGCGACGCGTCGCGAACGATCTCCTTGTCCTCGGCATGAAGCCCGTGAGACAGCCAGCGCACGATTGCCAATTCAGACAGCAACTGAGCGCGCGTCACCAGGTGCAAGTCCGTCGCCATCCTCGTCATCGAATACGACGACTGGAACGTTTCAAGGAAACCATCAGACGCCTGAGACAAAATCCACGCCACGTCGATCGCCGGATCACCCACGTGCGCAGAGGAAAAACCACTGATGGACAGCACGATCCCATCTGCGACCTTCACCGACTGCACATGCAGATCGCCGTGAACAGGGCACGGGCGGAAACGCCACAAAGCGTCATCATCTAAGGCAGCTCGCCAGCGGCGCACAAGATTCGCAGGAACCGTCACAGCTGCCAACACTTCCTGGAGGACAGCACGGTGGCGGTCACGGCATTCAGAGGCCGAATACTGCGGAACATTCACATCCGAATACGTTGAGACAGGCAGGTTATGCAAGCTGGCGATTGATCGGGCCAGCGAGGCCGGCAAAATACCCGACTGATCGAAGTCCTCATCACCCATGAAACGGCCCGCAAGATCCTGATGCACCATCACCGACACGCCCTCGCGGGTGCGGGCAATACCAGCAGGACGCGGCACATCAAAACCGACCTCACCCGCATCGTGAGCAGACGCCAGGCGGGCAAGGACCGCCCACTGTGCCCTCAAATCCACACCGCCCACATCTTCATGCGGACACACCACGGTCCAGCGGTTCCCCTGATCATCGACAATGCCGGTCATGGAGACAACCTCGTCACTGAATTGAGGCTCACGTAAAGCCGCAACAGAAAGGCCGGGTACCGCCGCAGTCGCCAACGCAGCCAATTCAAGAGGTGTTCGTGGTGTACTCACCCTCTTACGGTACATGGCCTGTCCACACTTCGAGCCGCTTCATTAATGGTGTTTCACGCCCCGTTTGGGAAAAACTGCAGGTCACTGGCGCACCGAACGCTCACCGATACCCAAACCCCCACCCGAAGTTATCCACAGTTCAGTAGAAAGGGTTCCCATCAGGATGCTACTTTGCTACGTTCGGTGACAGTAATCACAAGGACAGCCCACTGCAACGCGAAAGGAACGGCACGATGGCGAGCACGCCCGATACAGCCACACAGCTGCGCAGCGCACTCGCATCCCGCGGCATCGACCCTTTCACGCACACCCAACGCGCCCGGCAGCTGGCCGAGGAAACCGTCACGCAGATGCTCGGGCCGCTCACCCCCGACGAAATCCACGAGCACACAGAAAACCTGCTGGCCGAGGTTATCGGCTTTGGCCCCCTCCAGCGGTATCTGGACGATCCAGAGGTTGAAGAAGTGTGGATCAACGACCCCTCGCGCATCTTCATCGCGCGAAACGGCCAACCCGAGCTGACCACATTGATCCTGTCCGACCAGCAGGTGCGAGACCTCGTGGAACGAATGCTGCATCATTCAGGCCGGCGCCTTGACCTGTCAGCACCCTTCGTGGATGCAATGCTGGCCGGCGGGGAACGCCTGCACGTCGTGATCCCTCCCGTGACCGGCCAGCACTGGTCAGTCAACATTCGCAAACACATTCAACGTGCCCGCTCGCTGCGCGACCTCGTCAATGTGGCCATGCTGCCCGACTATGTTGCTGAATTCCTTTCCGCCGCCGTGGACAGTGGCTTATCCATCGTCGTGTCGGGCGCCACCCAGGCAGGAAAGACAACACTCCTGCGCGCACTATGCGGAGAAATCCCGGGCGCGCGCCGCGTCATCAGTTGTGAAGAAGTTTTCGAACTCGCATTGCCGGCTCGCGACTGCATTGCGATGCAGACACGCCCCAGCTCGATGGAAGGCACAGGCGAAATCACGCTGCGTGACCTGGTGCGTGAATCACTGCGAATGCGCCCCGAAACGCTCATCGTCGGAGAGGTGCGCGGTCCAGAAGCGCTCGACCTGCTGCTCGCACTCAACGCGGGTGTTCCAGGAATGGCGACCGTGCATGCCAACTCGGCCCGCGAAGCACTGTCGAAACTGTCCATGCTCCCCTTGCTCGCCGGCGAAAACGTCACCCCTCAGTTCGTTGTCCCCACGCTTGCGCACAGCGTTGACATCGTGTGCCACGTTGAACGCAACCACGACGGCACACGCGTTGTGTCCGAGGTGCTCGCCGTGCCCGGACGAATCGAGGAGATGCGCATCGAATCAGCAGATCTGTGGCGCTATGACGGTGCCACGTGGGTGCGAGGCCGAGGCGCACTTGACGCGCATGAACGCTTCGCTCTGGCCCACCATGATCTGAGTGCCCTGCTGACGGGTGGGCCGTCATGAGCGCCACACTGATCGGAATCGTCCTGGGGATCGGTGTGAACTGCATCCTCCTGGCCTTCGTCGGCACACCTCAATTGCCGAGGTGGTCACCGAACTGGTGGCAGGCGTGGAACGACACCCTGATCAGGTCCGGAATTTCCTCCCTGACCCGCAGCACGCACGTCCTGGTCACGCTGGCGATCATGAGTGGTGTCTTCCTGGGCGTGCTGGCCTACACACGCACATGGACCGTGGCCATCGTGGTCGCACTGATGATCGCACCTGTTCCCACCATGGTGATCGTGGGTCGCGCTGCGCGCGTGACCAAGCAGACTCGAGCGGCGTGGCCCGATGTGGTGGATCAACTGGTGGCAGGTATCCGATCGGGTGCTTCCCTGCCCGAACTGCTCATCGACTGCGGTGAGCGCGGACCGCGAATCTTGCGTCCCTATTTCCTCACGTTCAGTACGGAGTACCGCGCTGACGGCAGATTCGACCATGCGCTGACGGGACTGAAAAACCGGCTCGCAGACCCGGTGGCAGACCGCATTATTGAAGCGTTACGCCTGGCACGCGATGTCGGCGGATCAGACCTGGCGGTCCTGCTGCGAGACCTGGGAGTCATGCTGCGTGAAGATGCACGCATCCGCGGAGAACTCGAAGCGCGCCAGTCATGGACAGTTAACGCAGCCAGGCTGGGAGTGGCAGCCCCGTGGATCGTGCTGGTGTTGATCTCCGCACAGGCCCAGGCCGCCAGCGCGTTTTCCACTCCACAAGGCGTGGTGATCCTCAGTGTGGGGGCACTGGTCTCGGTCGTCGCGTACTTCGTGATGAAGCAGATCGGCAAACTGGAAACGGAACGGCGGACCCTGCGATGAATGGGATGACGTGGGCGGCTGTCGCGATAGGGACGACTCTGGGTATTGGAATATGGCAGCTGGCGATTGCCATCCGTGCCCGCAACAATCTGCTCGCCGTGCGCGTGTGGAGCCAGCGCTCGGACACCACGTGGCCTTCCGATATGCCGGGCAGTCGGGTACGTTCACTGGCGGCGCAGTGGCTCGCACGCGTAATGGACGCAATTGGCTCCACATCCACCAGCGTTGTTCGCCGCCTGGAACTGCTCGGCTCGGGCAGGGAGCTCGCCACTTTTCGCCTGCACCAGTTCATTGCGGCAACCTGCCTGATGCTCCTGGCCGCAGTTGCGATCATCCCGCTGATTCACCGCACCCCCGCAGGAATCATGTCACTCATATGTGCTCTGGCGGTGGGTGCATTGACGGGAGCCGCACTGTGGGACCAGCTCCTGAGTGTGCAGGCCAGGCGTCGACAGCGTCAACTGGACAGTAGTGTCCCTGACGCCTCTGAGCTGCTCGCACTGGCAATCGGTGCCGGTGAATCGGTGCCGGCAGCCTTGTCGCGTGTGGCGGGAATCTCCCAGTCGCACTTGGCCCGCGAACTGAACTACACGGTCACTCAGATACGGATGGGCCGTGCCACCACGCGGGCACTGACCGACCTTGCCGCCCGCAATGATTCACCCAACTTGTCACGACTGTGTCAGACCCTTGTTACCGCCATCGAACGCGGAGCGCCACTGGCTCAGACCCTGCACGACCAGGCGCGCGACATTCGCGAAGTAACTCGGCAACGACTCATGGAACAAGGTGGCAGGAAAGAGATCGCCATGCTGTTCCCGATCGTCTTCCTGATCCTGCCCATCACTGTCCTGTTCGCACTGTACCCCGGGCTGCTTGCCCTCCAGATCGGACCGTGACATGCATATCCCAATACCACACCACCACCGCACCGACAGAAAAGAGAGAAACCCGATGCACACCTTCTTCCTATGGATCGCAACACTGACAGACAGGTTCATCCACCTGCCGACACAGCCTGACGAGGGGGAACGCGGCGACGTACCCGGATGGGTCCTCATCACGCTCATGACCGTCGCCCTCGTCATCGGAATTTGGGCGATCGCCGGTCCGCAACTGCAAAACATGCTGGAACAGGCATTGTCTTCCGTCAACTTCGGGTAAGGCCACCATGACAACGCAGGAGCGGACGCATTGGAGCGAAGAAGGCTCAGAGGTGGTTGCACACGCCATGATGCAGACACTGGTCGTCATCGTCTTCCTGATCATCCTGCAAACCGCGTTCGCCCTGCACACTCGTAACCTGGCGATCTCTGCCGCCAGTGAGGGAGCACGCCGAGGAGCCCTGGTCGGCGCGGTCGACGCAGATGCCATCCAGCGAACCGGCGACCTGCTCGATGATTCTTTGGGGCAGGGACGTCCCCGTGACATTTCGACATCCCACCACCAGTGGCAGGGGCAGGACGCCCTCGTCGTGACAGTACGCACAACGATGCCTGTGTTCCTCACGTGGGGCCCACCCAACTGGCTCACCGTGCACGGACGCTCACTGGTGGAAGACGGTGAGCCGACCGCCCAGGCAGAAGGAACCGAATCGTGAGGGACACCAGGGCCGCGCGAGACATACGTGAAGACGGGAACGCCATCGTCGAATTCATCATGATGATGGTTGTGCTGGTCATCCCCGCGCTGTACATCGTTGTCACCCTTGCATCAGTGCAGGCGGCAGCGTTCGCAAGTGAATCAGCCTCCCGTGAAGCCGCACGGCTCCTGTCGGCGGATCCGCAGCGCACTGAATTTGCATCACAGCAGGCGCACGTCACCTTCGCAGATTTTGGGCTGCCTGCTCCAGAATCAGTCACGACGCGCTGCGACCCGTCATGTTCCACCAGCGGCGCCCTTCTGACGGTCACAGTCTCCACAACTGTTCCGCTGCCCTTGATCCCATCGTGGATCGGCGCTCGCGGAGTTTTCCCCGTCTCCTCGACGACGCAGGCAGTCATCGAGGGGGTGCGCATTGAATAGGAACCGATACCGGAGCGCTGCGCATCAGCCGCACAGCGAGGACGGCCGGATCACTGTTTTGCTCATCGGGCTGGTCACAGTGGCGTTGCTGGCCGTAGCAGTCGGCGTGGTTATCACGTCCGTTCACCTTCAACAACGTGCGCTCCTGAGCTGCGCTGATCGAATCTCTGCAGCAGGCGCAGCAGTACTGTCTGCGGAGAACTACTACGGCGAAGGTGGCGCCGAACTCGCAGCGCCATCTGAAAGCGGGGCGAGGCAGGAAGCCTTCAGGACCCTGGAGCGCCTGTTAACGACCACGTGCGCAGTGGGGCAGGGCGTAGACATAACGGATCTGACGGTCGGAGAAAACGTCATTCAGGTCACTGTGCGCACTCAGGCCACATTGCCGTTGCTGCCGCCCGTTCTGCAAGGCGTTGCCGCGCCCACCATGACGCAGTCCTCATCGGCGCGCACGGTCTGAACATACAGGCGCCGCAGCAGTGGTATCCGCTGCGGCGCCTGTCAGATTACTCGTGATGAGTCAATCAGATGACACCCATCGCCAGCATGGCGTCAGCCACCTTCAGGTAGCCAGCCAAGTTCGCGCCAGTCTGGTAATCAGCTTCCGCGCCGTACTCATTGGCAGCGCTCAAGCAGTTGTCGTGAATGGTCGCCATGATCTCGTGGAGACGGTTGTCGGCATGCTCAAAGGTCCATGGATGACGAGCAGCGTTCTGCTCCATCTCCAGAGCCGACGTCGCCACGCCGCCAGCGTTCGACGCCTTACCAGGAGCAAACAGGACGTGGTTATCGTGGAACAGGTCGGTTGCTTCCGGTGTGGTCGGCATGTTCGCACCCTCAGCAACAAGACACACACCGTTGTCAATGAGCTGGCGTGCGTTCGCCTCGTCCAATTCGTTTTGCGTCGCGCACGGAAGTGCCACATCACAGGCGACCTCCCACGGCTTTGCACCTTCAACGAACTTTGCGGAAGGACGCTGATCGGCATACTCCTTGATGCGACCGCGCTCGACCTCTTTGATCTGTTGGAGCAGTTCGAAGTCGATGCCGTCCTCGTCCAGCACGTAACCGGACGAATCGGAAGCGGTTACCACGTGAGCGCCAAGCTGTTGCGCCTTCTGGATGGCATACAGTGCGACGTTCCCGGAACCGGACACCGTCACGCGCTTGGAGTCGAGGGATTCGCCCTGCGCCTTGAACATCTCGTCAGTGAAGTACACCAGGCCGTAACCCGTTGCTTCGGTGCGCACCTCGGACCCTCCCCAGGTGATGCCCTTGCCGGTCAGCACGCCCGCGTCGTAACGGTTCGTGATGCGCTTGTACTGTCCGAACAGGTAGCCGATTTCGCGCCCGCCCACGCCAATGTCGCCTGCGGGAACGTCGGTGTTTTCACCGATGTGGCGGTACAGCTCAGTCATGAAGGACTGGCAGAAACGCATGATTTCGCCGTCTGACTTGCCTTTGGGGTCGAAGTCGGAACCGCCCTTGCCGCCGCCGATTCCCAGGCCGGTCAGAGAGTTCTTGAAGATCTGCTCGAAGCCGAGGAACTTGATGATCGACAGGTTGACGGAGGGGTGGAAACGCAGGCCACCCTTGTAGGGGCCAAGCGCCGAGTTGAACTCAACGCGGTAGCCGCGATTGACGCGCACGTTGTTGTCATCATCTACCCACGGAACGCGGAACATGATCTGGCGTTCAGGTTCGCACAGGCGCGTGATGATGGAGTAACGGTCATCGTCAGGACGGCTGCCTTCGAGGCGTCCCAGTGACAGGAACACTTCGTAGACGGCTTGCAGGAACTCCGGTTCTGACGGGTTGCGCTCCTGGAGCGCGTGGAACTGTGACTGCAGGGAATCGCTTAAGCGAGAAAGATCTAAATCGGTCATGGAAAAATTGTGGCAGACGCGGAAGACTTTGCCGACTACCTTTCCATTATTTGGTTATTTTTACTTCAAGGTATTCCCATATCGGTGCCGAGGGTGCACAATAAGGACGTCTTTTACCCCTGAGGTGCCGTGCGTGTGGGTAGGGGTTTTCTTATGCGATGAACGAGGGAGTCGCGCCATCATGCGGTTTTTTGGTCGTCGTTGAAGAATCGGGCGACATCCTGCCACGCGCCGCAAAGTAAAGAAGTGGTCAAATAAACGTTGGTGTGACATGAAACGTTGAGGCATCGCACGGTCGGCCGCTTATCGGCGGTGGGTCAGATGTATAACAGCAGGGGAGTCCTGATCGCTGCCCTCGATCGTTTACAGTGGGAGGGTGACCATCGAGTTTTCTGAAGAAATACCAGCACTGCGCACCACTATGGAGAATATTCTGGCTGTCTCCCAGCCGGATAAGCTGCGATCCACGATTGCTGACTTGTCCAGGCAGGCGGCCGCACCTGACCTGTGGGATGACGTGGAACATGCGCAGGAAGTGACCACTGCACTGTCGCATGCGCAAAATGAACTCGAACGCCTCACCACCATGGAAGAGCGTATTGACGACCTCGAAGCGATGGTGGAGCTGGCAGGTGAAGATTCCGATGAGTCGGGCGATCTGCTGGATGAAGCGGAAAATGATCTGCAGGCAATCCGTGATGACCTGTCATCGTTGGAAATCCGCACATTGCTGGATGGTGAATACGACGAGCGCAACGCCGTGGTCACCATTCGTTCAGGTGCCGGCGGTGTGGATGCCGCCGACTTTGCCGAAATCCTCATGCGGATGTACCTGCGCTGGGCGGAGCGCCACGGCTATCCCACTAAAGTGATGGATACCTCGTACGCGGAAGAAGCCGGAATTAAGTCCGCTACCTTCGAGGTGCAGGCACCCTACGCGTATGGCACCTTGTCAGTGGAGGCCGGTACGCATCGTCTCGTGCGTATCAGCCCGTTCGACAATCAGGGCCGACGCCAGACATCTTTTGCCGCCGTCGAAGTGATCCCGCTGATTGAGTCAACGGACCACATTGATATTCCTGAGTCGGATCTGAAAGTTGACGTCTTCCGCTCGTCGGGGCCTGGTGGCCAGTCCGTGAACACGACGGATTCGGCTGTCCGTATGACCCACTTGCCGACCGGCATTGTTGTGTCGATGCAGGATGAGAAGTCTCAGATCCAGAACCGCGCGGCAGCCCTGCGTGTGTTGCAGTCACGTCTGCTGGTGTTGCGTCACGAGGAAGAGCAGGCCAAGAAGAAGGAACTGGCTGGCGACGTGAAAGCCTCGTGGGGTGACCAGATGCGCTCCTATGTCCTGCAGCCCTATCAGATGGTCAAGGATCTGCGCACCGAGTTCGAATCAGGGAACCCGCAGGACGTGTTCGACGGCGGTATTGACGATTTCATTAACGCAGGGATCCGCTGGCGCAAGAACCAGCAGAACGAAGCTGAATCGGCCTGATGTGAGGTGGTGACGCGCGCAGAATGCGCGCGTCCGCGTGTCGCACGCCGGCCATGAGGGCGAATGCCCATAGTCTGACAATGATCTGTTGTCTGATGAAAACGGCGTTCTGTTCATGATTCGATTTGACCACGTCACCATGGTGTACAAGCCGGGTGCGCGCCCCGCCCTCGACGATGTGTCCCTTGAGGTTGAGCGCGAAGAATTTGTCTTCCTGGTGGGCAAATCAGGTTCCGGCAAATCGACGTTCCTGCAGCTGGTGATGCGAGAAAATATCGCCACTTCGGGGCATGTGTGGGTTTTGGGGCACGATGTTGGTGAACTGACACGCTGGGCCGTGCCGAAACTGCGCCGCCAGATTGGAACGGTCTTCCAGGACTTCCGGCTGCTCGAATCAAAGACCGTGTATGAGAACGTCGCCCTGGCCATGCAGGTCATCGGAAAACCCAAGCACGCGATCCAGACGGCTGTACCGGACGTGCTGGAACTGGTGGGACTGTCCGGTAAGGAAAAACGCCTGCCTCACGAACTGTCCGGCGGTGAGGAACAGCGCGTGGCGATCGCGCGCGCAATGGTGAATCGGCCGTCCCTGTTGCTGGCTGACGAGCCGACCGGCAACCTTGACCCGGATACGTCGCTGGGCATCATGCGCCTGCTTGACCGCATTAACCGCAACGGCACCACTGTTGTGATGGCCACGCACGACGCCGACATCGTCAACCAGATGCGTAAACGCGTCATCGAGCTTCAGGACGGCACAGTGGTGCGCGATCAGTCCCGTGGTGTCTACGGAGCAGCAAGGTGATCGAGGGATGAAACTACGCTTTATCTTTTCCGAGGTCGGCAAAGGCCTGACCCGTAATCGCGCGATGTCGGTGGCCGTCATCATCGTCACCTTCGTGTCACTGCTGTTCGTCGGCGTGGCCGGCCTGGCGCAGATGCAGGTCAACCGCATGAAGTCCGACTGGTACGACAAGATCGAAGTGTCGATCTACATGTGCGCGCAGGGCGATGAGATCCCCTCGTGTAACGCCGAGGAAGCCGCCGGCGACCAGATTGACGCGGTGCGCACCAAGCTGACGTCCGGTGAGCTGGCCCCACTGATCAAGGACGTGTACGAAGAATCGAAGGAAGAAGCGTTCGAGAACTTCCAGAAAATCATGGGGGAGAACCCGATTACGCAGTGGACCACGGTGGACATGATGCCGATTTCGTTCCGCGTGCGCCTGGTTGACCCTCAGCAGTATTCGATCATCAAGGAAGAATTCTCCGGCACTCCCGGCGTGGCGCAGGTCAAGGATCAGCGCGAAATTGTGGAGCCGCTCTTCTCCGTGATCGACAAAGCCAAGCTGATGTCACTGGGGCTGGCCGGCGTCATGATTGTGGCGGCCATCTTGCTGATCACAACGACGATCCGCCTGTCCGCGATGAGCAGGGAACGTGAGACGTCGATTATGCGACTTGTCGGTGCGTCCTCGCTGTTCATTCAGGCTCCCTTCATGATTGAGGGTGCTCTGGCCGCTCTGACTGGCGCGCTGCTCGCTGTCGGATCGCTCTTCCTGGGTGTGAAGTTTGTGATCGGCGGGTGGATCGCTCCGGCGTTCAAGTGGACAAGCTTTGTCGGCATGCGCGAAGTGTGGATTATGACTCCGGTGCTGGTTGTGGCAGCGCTGCTGCTGGCGGTAGTCGCGTCGGCGTTCTCGCTGGCAAAGTATACGAAGGTTTAAAGCGAGGGTGCGATGAGTCAGGTTCGTCAGGTTCGAGGGCGCCGCCGCCGTGCCGCCCTCACCGTGGGAACAACGGTTGCGTTTATCAGTGCTCTGGGCATCGCCGGGCTCGCTGATGGCGACGCGTTGGCAGCCCCAGCGCAGGCCGCGCCATCACCTGCAGTGCTGATGCCCGCAGCTGACGGTGATGATGATCGCGACTCGGTGGCTCGCAAGCAGGCGGACTCGGCTCAGCATATTGATGAGCTGACCAGTCAGCTTGAGGGAATTGATTCGTCACTGGCGCAGGTGTATGTGGATCTGGAACGTCTCAACGGTCAGATCCCGGGGGCTGAAGCTCAGTTGAAGTCAGCGCAGCAGGCGTTCGAGGCGGCTGACCGCCAGCACCAGTTGGCGCTTGACCAGCTCGACAGTGCTGAAGCTGAGCAGAGCCGTATCGCTCGGGAAATTGATGAAGCTGAAAAGCAGCAAGACGAAGCCAACCAGGCGATCGGTGCCCTCGCCCGTGAAATGTATCGCGGCGACATCTCCAGCCCTGAACTGCTGGCTCTGACCTCGCAGGGGACGGGAGAAATCGGGGATCGTGCAGCTGCAGCTGACACATTGATGCGTTCGCACACCCGTGCGCTCAATGAGGCTCTGGCGTTGAAGGCTCGCCAGGAAAACCAGGCGCAGCGTCAGGAAGCTGTCACGGAGCGGATCGCAAACCTTGAACAGACAGCACGCCAGGCATCCGAGCAGGCGCGCACCTCCAAGGAAGAAGCCGATAAGCATCTGAGCGAATTGACGGCGATGAAGTCGGATCGCGATCAGAAGAAGAAAGAATGGGAGAGCCAGAAGAAGACGGCTCAGAGCCAGTTGACCAAGTGGCAGGAAGAATTTGACGCGATGAGTGCCAAACTTGCTGAGATCGATGCCGCTAACCGCGCCGCAGCAGCTCAGCAGGCAGCCACGTCAGGTAACTTCGCACCTGCTGGATCCATATTCACCTCTCCGCTGCATATTCCGCTGCAGATCACTTCTCCCTTTGGGTGGCGTCACCACCCGATTCTGGGTGTGGACAGGTATCACAACGGAACTGACTTTGCTGCTCCGTGTGGTTCTCCCCAGTATCCGATTGCTCCGGGGACGGTGGTGGCTGCTCAGCAGGAGACGGCCGGTGGCAACGTGCTGTACATCAACCACGGCATGATTAACGGTCATTCGTGGGTTTCTGCGCACGTGCACCTGTCGAGTTTCGCTGTGCCGGTGGGTGCTCACGTGGACCGTTCGACCGTTGTGGGATATACCGGTGCGACGGGGTATGCGACCGGATGTCACCTGCACCTGTCGTTGATGCAGGACGGTGTGGACGTTGATCCGACCGATTTCCTGTAGAATGGGTGGCTGCTGAGTGAGCGGTGCTGGAGGGTACCCTCGTCAATCCTGGGAGGAGGGGACATGCCGAAGGACTGGAAGAAACCGAAACTGAGCGAGGCGCAGAAGCGCAAGGAAGATTCTGACGCGAAGAAGATGATTGCACGCAACAAGAAGGCGCTGCATGACTATTCGATAGATGAGTCGTTTGAGGCCGGTCTTGTCCTGTCCGGGACCGAGGTCAAGGCGCTGCGGATGGGACGCGCGTCGTTGGTTGATGCGTGGGTGGAAGCGCGCGATGGGGAAGCGTGGCTCTATCAGGCGAATATTCCCATGTATTCGCAGGGTTCCTGGAACAATCACACGCCGACCCGTAAGCGCAAGCTCCTGCTGCATCGTGATGAGATTGCACGTCTGGAACAGCGCAGCCAGGCCAAAGGTATGACGATTGTGCCGTTGGAACTGTATTTTGTGCGCGGGCGCGTCAAGGTTGAGATTGCGCTTGCCCAGGGCAAGCAGGAGTGGGACAAGCGTCAGGCGTTGCGCGAGGCTCAGGATAAGCGTGAAGCTGAGCGTGCGATGCGGCGCTACGTGAAGCAGGCTCGTCACTGACGAGGGTGGCCGGCCTTGCTGGCTTCAACTGGCTATTGAAAGTGTACCGACTGCTCGCTATACTTTGATGTCCGGCGCTGGTGACGCTGCGAAAGTGGCGCAGCGACGGGTTTGTGAATTACATAGGGGATGATCGGTTTCGACGGTGGTCGTCAATCGAGGGGAAGCGGGTCGAGAACGCATGCTCATCTCGTCAACGATGCGTGCAAACCAATAGGTGCCGAACAGAATCGCACCGACTACGTTCTCGCCGCCTGATATTGCGGCTTGAGAGCCTTTAGTCCGTCAGCCCGGGTGATGCTCCCAGCCCGGATCCTGGCGTCGTTTAGGGAGCCACTGGATGGGCGCCTTGTCAGTGGGCGGTCGTCAACACTTAGCTGACTAAGCTTGCCTCATCTGGTTTGTCAGTAGAGGCGGGTCGAAAATCTTTTGGCAAACTGCACCCGGAGAAGACCTCGGGGGCGGCTGTCGGACGGGGGTTCGATTCCCCCCATCTCCACTATTAGGACGTTCATTTTGGTACAAAGTGAACGTCCTATTTTTTATGCCATAAGACATGACGTTTCGCCTTGTCGGGGCAGCTTTATTGCTTTCGGAAGTCTTCTTGGTTAGGTATTTGACTTATCGTTGGCTCGGCACAGTTTGTCAGATTTCTAGAGGCCGGAAGGCTCCAAGAAGCAAGCTACAAAAAATATGTCTATCCGCCGAAAGTGTGCGAGTCGCTAAAACTTTGCGGTTTTACAGGCTAGACTCTATAACCTAGAGTGGTCATAGAGTAACTGCCTGAAGCCAGATCTTCTAAATTAAGCAATAAAAGTTGTCATGTTTTTTGCAGACATTCATTCCAAATCACTGTTGATGGATGATTTGATTACCAAAAAATCACGTATGCATAAGAATTTCAATAGCTAAAATGTATTTAATGAACGTCTAGCTAATGTGTTTTATCTGTTTAGCTATATTCCTGTAGCTGTCACCACCTACCTGAGCTCAACGGGCTGGTTTTCTGGATGACGTAGTGGTACTTTGAGGGGAATAGATTTAACTAGCACACTGGACAGGAAGGTCTAATGCGCAACTTCAAGGACAAGCCCGGTTTTCTTGAAACGTTCGCCGGCAGAGCGCTGCTTAAACCAGCTCATCTTCTTACAGAACTACTGATCCTAACCTTGGTCTGCGCTTTGGGCTTCACGCTATCGAGCCCGTCTATGGCTCATGCCGAGGATCTACAGAGTAGCTCCCGGGATGACGAACAAAGCGCCAGTCCGACGCCGGTAAGCACTCCAGAAGTTGTAACTGATACCCAGTCTGGCGATGGTCTAGAGATCGGACCGGAGACTGTCGATCAACCCGTGCGTCAATCAACTTTACCGGCACCGACCATTCGCAAGGTCTTTTACGACGCCACAACTATTTCCGGCGCTAATGTACAACGAAAAAGAGTTGGTGGAAAGGTTGTAAGGTCGACTGTATATGTGACCCTAAAAGGTAAGGATGGCAACGAAAAAGCCACTGTTTCTGTTACCCCTAGAAGTGGAACTGCTTGGAAGGTAAATCTACCTAACGGCGTTAAAGTTGCACCAGGTGATACCGTCACTGCCTATCAAACTTTGGATGGCGCTACATCTGGTGTGGTGACCGCAAATGCTGAGCCATCCATGGCATTCTCGAATAAAGACAAGATCAAAATGCCGGTAGGAGAAATCTGGATTGAACACCCGGACGCTAACCTTGTAAATAATGATGAGCAAGCAGAAGCTATTGAAATGCTGAAGAAAGCTAATCCGGACATTGCGAACGACTTTAACCTTGACAAAATTAAATTCTCTATCGATTACACGGACCATGCCTACTATGAAGTGACCTATACAGATGGATCAACCTCCGGAAAAATTGAAGCTCCGGACGTAATAATCAAACAGGTAACGGAAACATCTGTGGCTCCGATAATAGGAAAAGTCCAGGTGACAGACGGACAGATTATCGTTACATTTGCTAAAGAAGTTGCCCAAGGAACAAAATTTAGTTTTGTCAAACAATTTACCGATGGAGAGGACAGGAATTTTTCCCAAAATGGAAGCTGTATAGTGGACAAATCTAACTCACAAGAGATGTCTCAAGCAGTAACCGTTGACGGCAAAAAAGTTACTTTCCCAATCACGGATAAGGTTAACGATTTAAAACTCGGAACAGAGTTCGGTATCGTTGTCAAAGAGCCACATAAATTCCGTTCTTGCGCGAAGTCTGAGCCGGTAATAACAACCCCCGACAAAGTCGCCGTGAGAGATCCTCACAAATTAACGGATGCCGATAAACAAGCCATCGATAAAGCTATTCGAGATGCCAATACGGTAAATGGCGTATCTAAACTTCCCGATGGAACTGGATTTGTAACCGATCCTGCGTTTATCGAGTTTGATAAAGACGGAAACGTTACAATAATCAACCCTAATGATGTGGAAACTGACTGGGATAATGACGGCAATCCGATATATGCAAAAAATCCTGATGGAACCTATAAGGTAAATGATGGATCCAAAGTCACTAAAATCCCTGCCAAAGATCTGGTAAAAAATATCGCTCCGAAATCTCCTGCGATTGTGGTAGATACGGATAAGGGTGAGGTAACTATTACCCCGCCAGCCTATGAAAACCCGGGTGATGATACCGACTTGGCGTCCTACACCGTCACCTATAAGGATGCTTCAGGAGCGGAAAAAACCGTCACTGCAACTCGAACCGTAGACGAAACTTCCGGTAAGACCACGTGGACATCAGATGGTGCAACGGTTGATGCGAACACCGGTGTGATTACTCTGAAAGTTGAAGACATCGAAGTTGGTGGAACTGTCACGGCAAAAGCAAAAGATAATGGCGGACTAATTCCCACTGAAGAACAGCCGCTTGAATCAGAACCGGCCAGCGAGACACTCGAAACTGCCACTGTTAGCTATGATCGTAACGGCGGAGTCGGCGATATGGATGGCAAGACTTTAAACAAGGGCAGTAAGTACACGGTGTTGCCTAATGGTTTTACTGCTCCGGATGACTCCCAGGAATTTAAGGCTTGGGAAGT
>NZ_JBWPVS010000007.1:0-97482 GCF_056590235.1 Pauljensenia sp. C0170B4
GGTCAGGAAGTGGCGCCGGGTACCGAGATTACTGTTAATGGTGACACGGTCGTGAAGGCTGTGTGGAAGAAGGTCCAGGTTTCTGTTAGCTACGACGGTAATGGTGGTAGCGGCAGTATGGATGGTGCGACTGTGGATAAGGGCAGTAAGTACACGGTGTTGCCTAATGGTTTTACTGCTCCGGATGACTCCCAGGAATTTAAGGCTTGGGAAGTTGATGGTCAGGAAGTGGCGCCGGGTACCGAGATTACTGTTAATGGTGACACGGTCGTGAAGGCTGTGTGGAAGAAGGTCCAAGTTGATAACCCGAATGGTGGGAGCAACAAGAACGGCGATGACGCCGTTAAAGCGTCTGAATCCCGCAAGTCTGGAAAGCTCTCGAAAACTGGATATGCTGGGATGCCGTATCAAGTCGCAGCGATGATTCTTGCAGCCGGCGGATTACTGATTGCTGCTGGTAGGAAGAAAGTCAGAAAGGACTAAAACTGAGAAGTTAAAGTAGCGTAAGCCGCCCATATGAGCAGTGAATATGGGCGGCTTCGCTATTTTCAAGGAACTTGTAAATATCGAAGTAAGGAACTGCTTCTGCTCTCTGCAAAGCAAAATTTCCTAAGGTTCTTGCAGCAGGAGATTGCTTCGTGAGCTTAATTAACCACCGTCACTCGTGGTTTGGGGATCATACCCGAATTATGAGTATTAATGCGTTGTTATTGGGGTTTGATGAGGGGGTATGAAGCTTTGAATTATTGTTCGACGAACACTTGTGATCGACCGGTTTGGGGTGCCTGGCAGTTAAATCACGTACTGACATTACCTCTAAAACGCAAGCTGACTTGTTTATAAAACTACTGCTAGAAGGATATTTTATTAAGGAACTCGTGATAATTAAAACCTCTTTTGTCACTAAAACGGCCTGATGCTGGAAAGTTGGAGTGCCTAACGCGCAAGTTACCGGCGTGATATATGGGGCAGATCGTTATCGATGGGATCTGCATTCCCTATAACTGGTGTAAATCAGACTGGGTTTGTGAGAGGGCATGATATACCTAGCAAGGTTTTTCTATAGCTATCAGTGCTTATGACCAGGAGGCCAGGGAGCGGTCGGTGAGGATATGCTTTGATATCCTTAATGGCGGTGCCTCGTCGAAGCCGGCAGCTATTCGTGTTGTGGAAGCAAAGATGGGAATCGAAGCATCCACGTTGCGCAACTGGATGAGAAAGGCTGAACAGGCCGAGGCGCTGGAAGTAGCAGCCAGTGAGGCGGATAAAGATGCCGAACTTAACAAGCTACGCGAGGAAAATGCCCGGCTTGAGGAAGCCGACGAGATCTTGAAGCTGACGTCAGCTTTTTTGCCCAGACGGAGCGTGACCGCACTCAAGTGATTGTGAATTTTCTGCATATTCACCGGCACTTGTATTCCATCGAGCGGATGTGCCACGTGTTCAACGAGCACGAATACGACATTTCGCCAGCAACCTACTATACCGTTACATCAGCCGGGTTGACCCCCACACAGGCCGAACTCGAGGAAGCGTATGCTGCCCACAAGCTGTACACGCTGTGGGTGAAGGCGAGGCGCATCTATGTGGCAGGCGCAAACTGCTGGAAAGCAGCCCTGCGCGCTGGATGGCGGATTGTCCGTGACCAGGTACAACGACTGATGAACATCCTGGGAATCAAGCGTGCGCCGGAAGAAGTCGCAACGCACCCCGATCAGTGGCGGGCGGCGGATTTCACCTACGTTTCTACCTTGCAGGGGGGATATGCGTCAGTTCTGTTGAGGACGTGTGCACCAGAGAAATCCTTGCAGTCGTCGACACCCAGACGGATAACAGTCTGGTCGCATGTGCCTTGAGGCAGGCGTTGGCCACACGGAAGTGTCAGGACTCGTTCTTTAAGTCTGCTGGGGTCATACATCACTCCGATGCGGGTAGTCTGTATACCTTGACTGATCTGCGCGACCTGCTGCAACGCACGGGATAGTTGGCTCAATCGGTACCGTTGGGGATGCCTACGACGATGGGCTGATGGAGTCAGCCATTGGGCTGCACAAGTCCGAGCTGATTGACGTTGAAGTTGCTGCCTGGGCCAACAGGCAAGAAGGGAGACCGCGACTATCGGATGGGGCCACCGGTGCAATACCGGCAGGTTGTATTCATCGATTGGGGACATCCCACCCAGTGAGAGATACACCAACCATTTTCAACACGCAGCCTTCAAGGCTGCCTCACACGCCGCTCTCAAAACTCAGGCCAATTCAGTATGCGCCTGGATTCCCTCCGTTTAGTGAGGCGTTTCGAGTGACCAGAGTGTTTTGCACCCTCGTATCTATACGTATAGAATGCGTCACGCATAATTCAATGGTGAACCTGTGAAACAGGGGAGGGCAGATGCCGCACATCAAGCATCGCAATCAAATAGCCGATCAACACTTCGAAAGTACCCACGGACGCAAATCTTTCTGGTCCGCAATCGTGTCAATCTGGCTGGGCACGACGATGGAATACGTCGACTTCGCACTGTATGGAATGGCAGCGGGCCTGGTCTTCAGCGATGTCTTCTTCCCTGAACAAACCAAGATCATCGCATTGCTCTCCGCGTTCATCACCTACGCGGTCGGCTTCCTGGCCCGCCCCGTGGGCGCATTCGTGCTGGGACGGCTCGGTGATCGCGTCGGCAGGAAGAAAATCCTTGTCTTCACCGTCGCCCTCATGGGTATCGCAACCTCGGGAATCGGCCTTCTGCCCACATACGCCACCATCGGAATCTGGGCGCCGATCCTGCTCGCCCTGCTGCGCATCTGCCAGGGATTCGGTGCAGGTGCCGAACTTTCCGGCGGCGCAGTCATGCTGGCCGAATATGCACCCACCCGCCACCGCGGCCTGGTCGCCTCGCTGATCGGTGTCGGCTCCAACAGCGGCACGCTGCTCGCCTCGATCGTGTGGCTGCTGGTCCTGCTGCTGCCGCACGAACAGGTCATTTCCTGGGGATGGCGAATCCCGTTCCTGTGCTCTGTGCTGGTCGCAGCATTCGCACTGTTCCTTCGCCGCTCGATGGATGAAAGCCCCGTCTTCAAGACCTATCAGGAGAAGAAAACACGCGAACTGGCCGACCTCGACAAGGCGGAAAACGAGCCCGCCAAGTCGACCTTCGGGTGGAAAGCCTTCCTGGTCATGCTGGGTCTGCGCATCGGTGAAAACGGCCCGTCCTACATGGCTCAGGGATTCCTGGTCGGCTACACCGTCAACGCGCTGGGCATGAACAAGTCCGTCCCCACGACCGCAGTGCTGATTGCGTCAATCCTCGGTTTTGCTGTCATCCCACTGTCCGGCTGGTTGTCCGACAGGTTCGGACGACGCATCACCTATCGCGTCTTCTGCGCCCTGCTCGTCATCTACGGCGTGCCCGCATTCTTCCTCATGGAATCGCGTGACGCCCTCGTTGTCGGAGCAGTCATCGTGGTCGGCATGTGTCTGGGTTCCCTCGGAATCTTCGGCGTGCAGGCTGCCTACGGCGTCGAACTGTTCGGCGTCGGCCACCGCTACTCAACAATGGCGGTTGCCAAGGAACTGGGATCCATCCTGTCAGGCGGAACCGCTCCGATGGTCGCGTCAGCACTGCTGGCTGCGACCGGCTCGTGGATCCCGCTGGCCATCTACTTCATGGTCACCGCTGGAATCGGCTTCATCACCACGTTCTTCGCACCGGAGACTCGAGGCCGCGACCTCACACTGATCGAAGATGCCATCTAGGCCACGATGCTAAAGTGAAAGACGGGAAATCGGCTTCATGCACGATGCCGGTTTTCTGTCTTTGCTTTAGCGCGACGAGGACGCCCTGACCCCAAGCAGACATCGATATGGCGAAAAGAGCTACTCAGAACGACGTTGCCAAGCTGGCGGGCACGTCAACAGCCGTCGTGAGCTACGTGATCAACAACGGTTCGCGCCCCGTCGCTCCCGAAACCCGCAAACGTGTGCTGGAAGCGATTAAGCAGACCGGCTACCGTCCGAACAACGCGGCCAGGGCACTGCTGACAGGCAAAGGCACGACCTTCGGAGTGGTCGTCCCTGACCTGGCGAACCCGTTCCTGGCACACATGCTCCAAAGCATCGAAGACGAGTTCTACGATCATGGGTATTCGCTGCTGGTCGCTGATTCACACGACTGCCTCAAGCGAGAAGAAGACATCATCGAGACTATGATGAGCCAGCAGGTCGCCGGCTTGGTGTGGTACTCGGTTGACCAGCCGCCGCCTTCTCACCTGCTGAAAGACCTTGCGCGGCCGGTGGTATTCGCTAATGCGTGCACTCCGACAGACACTGGCGAAGCCGCAGGGCAACGCATCAGCGTCCTGGAAGACGAACGAGGAAGCGCCGCAAAGCTGACACGCGAACTCAAGAAACGCGGCTGCAGGACCATCGGGCACCTGGGCGGGCCGCGCGGACGCATCAACTCTGCCGAACGCAGCCGAGGCTGGTTCGATGCCCTCGACGACGGTTCAGACGGCAATCCCGAAGATCACCCCCACCACCTGAGTGCCCCCTACACGTACGAGGGCGGCTGGCAGATGGCCGAACACTTTGTGAACCTGGGCTGTGACGGGGTGGTCGTGTCCAATGAGATGCAGGCAGTAGGGCTCATGGCGCGCCTGGCATCACTGGGCGTGCGTATCCCCGACGACATCAGTGTGGTGGCCATGCACATCACTGCGCATGCCGAATACTGTGTGCCGGCACTGTCGGGAATCCACGTGGATATGGCTGATCTGTCAGCTCAGATCGCCACCTCGCTGCTGGGGTCAGGCGCGGCCGCCACCATCGTTCCGACAACATACTTCGTAGAGCGGGCCAGCTGTTAGCCCGCTCCTCACTCTCACTTCACGAAAGTTTCAGGTTTTATTGATGCCACTCATCATTGACTGCGACCCCGGCAACGGCATTCCAGGTGCGAACGTCGACGACGCGCTGGCACTGTGCTTAGCGTGGTCCAGCCCCCAGCTGGATCTGGCGTCGGTGTGGACGGTCTTTGGAAACGTCAGCGCCGCGGAAGGCGCGCAGGCGGCGCATCGGTTGGCGCAGACATTCGGGGTGAGCACCCCGATCCTCACAGGATGCGACGCTCCCCTCGACACATATGTGTCACGCGGAGCCTGGCGGGACAAGATGGAAACGCCCCGTCGCGCGCCTGACGTTGAGCGCCTGTGGCAAGGGGAGGAGCACTCCGCGCAAGGGGAGTCGGCACAGCAGGATGCGTCTGATCCGTGCGAGTCCGCGCAGGAAGTGGCGGCACGGCTGGCTCACGATGTCATGTCGCACGTACACGGCGGCCCGGTCACAATCGCTGCCCTCGGGCCGCTGACCGACATTGGAGCACTGATCCGGTTCGAGCCGGAAGCTGCCCGACATGTGGCAGAGATCCGCATGATGGGCGGATGCCAGGGGTACGACGACCTTGTCGACACGAACTTTGCGATCGACCCGCTGGCGGCCTCCATCGTGTTCGCCTCTGGAATCGACCTGACAGTTGTGCCACTCGATGTCACGCGCACGACGCACCTTTCGCGCGAGCGGTGGGAACAGGTCAGGCAACGTGCCGGCGACCTGCCCGAGCAGCGTGAGCGGGCCGAAGCCATTGATGCATGGCTGAGTCCGTGGATCGAATACAGCACGCGCACGCGGCCGGTGGACGGCATGTGGGTACACGACATGGTGGTCATCGCCCAGATGCTGTGCCCGGAGGTTGTCGAGGAGGAGGCAGGCCGCTTTATGCTGGCACGCGACCCCAGGGGCAAACTGCTGGAGGCCTGCGATGGGGGATTGAGCGAGGGCACCCGCGGCGACGAGGAATTCCTTGCCAAGCCAAGACAGGTTAACATGGTGACCGCTGTTGATAACGACAGGCTGTTGACGCTGTGGACGAACGTCGTCCTCGGCGTGTAGAGCCATTGCGCGTGGCTTCTCACTGGCACAACTCGGTATGATATTTTCAGGCGTAACAAAAGTGGGGCCCGACGAATCGGACCCCACTTTCGTGTTACCTCCGGTTAGTGCTTCCTGCGGCGTACGAGCGCCGCACCACCAGCCAGTGCGAACAGTGCCGCAATTCCGGCTCCTGTTGCGTTCGAACCAGTGGCTGCCAGTCCGGGCTTGCCAGTCGAGCTGATCGAGTACTTACCGTTAGCACCCTCAGCGTCGGGGATGGCGCATTCGACCTTCGGCTCTTCCGGTCGTGGCTTCACCATGAGTTTCGCAGTCTTGGTGACCGTGGCACCATTTTGGTCGGTAGCCGTGAACTCAATCTGATACTCGCCAGCCTTGTTGGCGTCAAACTTCGAGTCTGGATTGGCCAGTGTCTTACCTCCGGTTGCCTTGGAAACCATGGAGGACAGGTCGATCTGGTCGCCTTCCCAGATCTCCAGATCCTTCAGCTCCAGTGTCGGCGCGGGCTTCACTTCCGCGATGCGCTTCTTGACGATCAAGTTCGCGGTCTCTTTGGTCTCAACGCCGTCGGCATTGGTAACGGTGACTTCAACCGGATATGTGCCAGCGACAGCTGAATTGAACTCGGCGTTCAAATCAGGAACCGGGGTACTGTCGGTCCCCTCTTTGGTGATCATGTCCGCAAGTTTGAAGGGCTCACCCTCCCAAATCGTAACGTCCTTAACGGCAAGCTTCGCCGGGGGATTCTTCACTGTCAGGCGAGCAGTCTTCGTGACGCTGGTAGTCCCATCCTCGCTGGTGACCGTGTAGGTCAGGTCGTAGGTTCCAGGCTTGTTCACGTCGTACTTCGAATTCGGGTCGAGCGTAACGTTCCCGCCAGCGGAGTTCGTGACGAGGGTGTCGAAGTCCCCACCGAACTCAATGGTCTTATCAGCAACCTCAAGAGTCGGGTTAATGACCAGGTTTGCCGTAGCAGTATTGCTCTTCACACCAAATTCATCGGTGACCGTGAAGGTCAGCGGGAAAGTACCAGCCTTGCTGGAGTTAGCCGGGGCGCCCTCAATCTTGACGTCATCTTTCAGGTCGCGGCCCTTGTAGTCGGTGGCAGACACGAGCAACGACTGGGGATCGAGCGTGTCACCGACGGTAATCGCCAGGTCTTTCGCTACGACCTTCGGAGCGATGGCCCACTGCGCCCTTAGCCTGACGATTCCACCTGTGATGTGGAGGTTTTTGGTGTCAGTGGTTAAAGTATCGACTTCGTCGAACTGATAAGGGTTTTGTCTGGTGAATGTCTTGTCCTCATTATTGAGATTGAGCGTGGGATCCAGCTTGCTCGTTCCGGACCAGCCTCGGCCAGCTTCTGCCATGGCCACCAGATCTGAGGGCCGATGTTGAGCACCAAGCCTGGGATCAGCAGCGTTCGGACGATGAGCGTGTCTTTGAGCACGCCGTACGCGACGATGAACGCCAGCTGGATCATGAACATCAACGGGATGACGACGAGCGCGGAGAACGTCGCGGCGAGCACGGTGCCTGCCGACGTAATGGCGCCGCCTGTCACCGTCAGCGCCTTGAGGATTCCTGGGCGTGTTCCGATGTGATGGGCCTCCTCGCGGGCACGCGTCATGAGGAAGATTGTGTAGTCGATGCCAAGCGCAACCAGGAATAAGAAGCCACACAGTGCTACGGATGGGTCGGCGCCGGGGAACTTCAGCACGTGGTTGCACGCAAGCGAGGCTGTACCCAGGGCAGTGCCGAAGGAGATCACTGTTGCGGCGATGAGGATGGTGGGGAGCAACAATGCGCGCAGCAGGATGGCCAGAATCACCCACACAACGACGAGCGCGAGGGGGATGATGACGCGCAGGTCACGTTCGCCAGTCAGGTTGGTGTCGATGTCCGTGGCGGTAATGCCGCCGACGAGCACGGAGTCTAAGAGCGCATGCAGTTCGTCACGAATCTTTGCAACAGTCGACTCGGCTTCCCTCGAATCTGAAGCGTCGCTGAGGGTGGCGTGGATGTAGACGCGGCCGTCGAGGACGGCCATGGCATCGTCGATGTTTTCCTGGGAAGAATAATCTGCGCAGGTGATCCAGCCCCTGCATCGAAGTGTTCGTCAAGAAGTCTTTGGCCTTACTGACCCGGATTCGCTTCGCTCCAGCCGCGAGAAAGCTGCCTCGATTGATGCGGGGGCGTTGGTTGGAAAGCTCCGTGCTGCGTTGCTGGAGCAATATATCGATCCGAAAACCACGCAGGCTTAACACGCGCTCAACGTGCTGTGTGTTCGAATCGTGTTCTGCCTGTTCGCTGAGGATGCGGGACTGTTCGAGAAGGACGCGTTCTACCGGTATCTGTCCTCTTTCGATGCACAGCAGCTGCGTTCGGCTCTCCTCGAGTTGTTTAAGGTGCTCGATACGCCGGTTCCTGACCGCGATCCGTACCTGTCGGATCGTCTGCGGGCTTTCCCCTATGTCAACGGTGGTCTGTTCAAGGGGAACGTGGAAATACCGAATTTCACTGAATCGATCCGCTCCCTTCTGCTGAACGAGGTGGCGCAGGATACAGATTGGTCGCAGATTTCACCGACCATTTTCGGTGGGGTTTTGGAATCGACCTTGAACCCTGAAACTCGTCGTTTCGGCAGTATGCACTATACCAGTCCGGAAAACATCCACGAGGTCATTGATCCTCTGTTCCTTGACGATCTTCGCAGCGAGCTCGACACGTTTCTGACTGCAGATGGGCTTACTGAGCGTCAACAAGACAACCGGCTGCGCATGTTCCACGAGAAACTGGGTTCGTTAACTTTCTTTGAAGGTTTCAACCCGACTTGGATACAAAATCGCAGCACAGTCGCGCTGGGGGCGTGAGTGGTTCAAATGGGAGGTCGTTGGTTCAGTTCCGAGAGAATGAAGTATTAGGTTGAAGATTTGCTGTGTGGAAGGGTGCGGCCAACCAGGAGCGTTTACGACGCGCACGCGGCCGACGTTCTGGGCGAGTCGATAGACCTGGCCAGTGTCGAGATTTATGACCAGTCGTTCAACCCGCTAAACCAGGTCTCGGTGGACGACGTGACAGATTTTCTCAGCGCCGAGACTGATAAGAACAGGGACGAAGCGATCAAGGGAGGTCCGCTGCAGAAATCAGAGGAGCACACCGCGAGGCTGCTGAAGTCCCACGTTAAGGCGGTGCTCGTGGGCACGGACAAGGCCGACTACGAGGTAGAGGTTAAGTTCGCCGGCGGGAACGTGTGACAGCTCTATTTCTTTAGGGACGGCGTTAAACCAGAAATCGCTTAACAGCAAGTTGAATCGGCCTAGTCAGTTCTATAAACTCTGGATCGGATCCTAACCCAGTTCGGCTGGGCACCTTGAAAACTAAGGAGACGATTTGTCAGATCCAGCGGCTCTTGAAACCTCTTCAGGTATCGATCAACAGGGCATTGATCTCGTCCCACCAAATCGTCGGCACGGAAAAGCCATCGACTTATTCTTCCTCTGGGCCGGTACAACCACGAACATCTTCACCGTCTCTTACGGCGCGCTGCTGGTGATTCTTTTCGGCCTCAGTTTCTGGCAGGCTATCGCGGCGATCGTCATCGGCAACCTAATCGCCTACCCGTTGCTGGCGCTGGCCTCGTTGCAGGGCCCCAAGACCGGCACGACCAACATGACGATCAGCCGCTCTAGCCTGGGTCCTCGAGGCGGACGAGCAAATGGCCTGTTCTCGTGGCTGATGCTGCTCGGCTTCGAAGCTGCCGGTCTGGTGCTCGTTTATTACGCGATTGCCGCGCTACTAGGCATTTTCGGCGTCGATATCTCGGGCGTTACGCAGGTCGTGCTCATCGTGGTGCTCGGCCTTATCCAAATGCTGCTGCCGCTGATCGGCTACAACTTCCTGATGGCAGCGCAGAAATTCGCCACAATCATTTTCGCCTGCGCGTTCGTAATCCTGGCAGTGCTGATCCTGCCCAAGGTAAACATTGCGACGGGCGAGGTAGGCGCCGACATCAACGCGATGATCAGCGCGATCAGTCTAGTAGTGGTCTCCGGCGGCCTGAGTTGGGCATGCTCCGGCTCGAACTTCTCACGATATTTGCCCGAAGAAACCAGCCCGTTATCGGTTAGCACCTGGGCCGCGCTGGGCGGTTTCGTGCCGTACCTCTTGCTGCAGAGCCTAGGCGCCGCCATGGCTACGGTCGCAGTCGGCCCCGACGTTGACCTCTCCGACCCGCTAGCCGTTCCCGCGATCTTGCCTGCGGGGTTCTCTGTGCCGTTTCTGCTTCTAGTGGGCTTCGGCCTGATGGTACAAAACGGCACCAACCTTTATTCGTCGTCACTTAACCTGCAGACCGCCGGCATCCCGGCAAAGCGCCCGATGGTTGTCGTCACTGACTCGATAATTTGCATCTTGATCACTATCTTCGCGGTCGCCCAGTCGTCGTTCTACGCGCTGCTGAGCGCCTTCGTCGGTTCGCTGAGCGTCTGGCTAGCACCTTGGATCACGATCTATCTCGTCGATTGGGTTATGAGACGCGGCAATTACGATCTGGCTGGCTTGATGAACGACAAGGGCGGGGTCTACTGGGGTGTCGGGGGCGTGAAGCTGCCCGGATTCGTCTCGCTGATTGCCGGAATGATCGGTTCCGCGCTATTTGCCAACACCGGATATTTCATCGGCCCGATTGCAGCTGCGATCTCGCCGCAACACCCGGAATATGCCCCTGACTTGGCGATTCCCGCCGGGATAGTGGTCAGCGGCCTCCTGTTCATAGCACTCACAATCACCAATAAGAAGAAGAATTTAGGGATCGCGTGACCGCGCGCCCGCAAAGCTAAGGAGTAGAAATGCCTAACCGGCACGTAATGGATGTGGCCTACGGCAGGGCACATGCTGACAAAATCATCGAAAACGGCAAGCTGGTTAATGTCCTAACTGGCGAAATCTATCCAGCAGACGTGGCCATCGCGGACGGCCGTGTGGCTGCCGTCGGCGACGTGTCTGCGCAGAAGGGCCCCGATACCGAGATCATCGACGCCGAGGGCCGCTACCTGACCCCGGGTCTGATCGACGGCCACATGCACATCGAGTGCTCGAAGCTCTCTGTGACGATGCTCGCCGACATGGTCGCACGTTATGGCACCACCTCGGTCATCTCCGGACTCGATCAGGTGTTGGTCGCCGCAGGCATTGACGGCGTGAAGGAGTTCCTGGCGGAGGCCGCCGACTCGTCGGTACACGTCTGGTGGGGAGCACCGGCTAAGGCGCCCTACACCATCCCCGAGTCCAACGTCGGTTATGCGTTCAAGGCCGAGGACCACAAGATAGCCCAGGAGATGCCCGAGTGCGTCGGCCTGTGGGAGACGGTTCAGGAGATGGTTGAGGACGGTGACGAGGACGTTCTGGCCGCGATGGACATTGCGGAGAAGAACCGACTGCACGCCTTCGGCTGCGCGCCTCTGGTGGACGCCCGCAGGGTGGCTGGATACGCCTCTTCCGGGGTTGTCCTATGTCACGAGTCATACTCGCCTGAGGAAGAGCTGGAGAAGATGCGCAACGGCATCGACATCATCATCAGGGAGTCTACCGCGGCCCCGATGCTGCGCGAGAACATCAAGCTGGTCACCGAGATGGGCGCCCCGAGCGACCGTGTCGGTTTCTGCACCGACGACATAACCTCGAGCGATGTGCTTGGCCGTGGCCATCTCGACTACGTGGTTCGCCTGGCCATCGAGTGCGGCGTGACCCCGATGCAGGCAATTCAGATGGGCTCGATCAACACCGCCCGCATGTACAAGCTCGATCACAAGATCGGCTCGATCGCACCCGGCCGCTTCGCCGACATCCTGTTCGTGGACGACCTGAATGACTTCCGACCCGCACGCGTGATGACCGCTGGCCGCATCGTCGCCGAGAACGGCAAGTCGGTCGTAGCTCCGGTGGCGCCCGAGCGCACCTCGGTTGTCGCCGACACCTTCAAGCTGAAGGAAGTGGACGCAAGCCGCATCAAGGTCGAGGCCGAGGGCTCCAAGGCAGTCGTTCAGGCGATAGTGCTCAGCAAGGACGTGGCCTTCCGCCGTCCCGGCGCGGAGATCGAGCTGGACATCGTCGACGGCGTGGTTCAGCCCTGCATCGAAAAGGACGCAATCATGGTTGCCGTCGCCGAGCGCTACGGCAAGACCGACAACCTGCCGGTTGCCTTCATCAACGGTTTCGGTATCAAGAAGGGTGCGATCGCGACCTCCAACTCGCCAGATGACAACAACGTCGTGGTGGCCGGAACCAATGCGGCAGACATGGCCCTCGCCATCAACGAGGTGACTAGGCTTGGAGGTGGCCAGGTGGCTGTTGCCGATGGCGACGTCATCGGCAGGCTGCCACTGCCGGTAGCCGGCATCGTAGCTGACATTCCAGCTGAGGAGATGGCCGCTGCCGAACAGGAGATGGATCGCATCGCCCGCGATGAGTTGGGCAGCGACCTGCCGTCGCCATTCGGCCAGCTGTTGTTCCTGTCGATCACCGCAATCCCGGAGTGGGCGATCACCGATCTGGGCCTGATCGACTGCGTCAAGTTCGTCGTCACCGATCCCGTAATTTCCAGCAACTAGGAGTCAAAGTGAAGATTTCACCCTTCGTTCAGAAACTGCCCAAGGTAGAGCTGCACCTACACATCGAGGGCACGCTCGAGCCGGAGCTGAAGTTCAAGCTCGCCGAGCGCAATGGCATCAAGCTCGCCGAGGAAACCCCCGAGCAGGTTCGCGAATCATACGATTTCGACGATCTGGCGTCCTTCCTGGCTGCGTACTACGACGGCATGAACGTGCTGCTGACCGCCGAGGATTTTTACGACCTAGCCATGGCATACCTGAGCAAGGCAGCCGAGCAGAACGTGCGCTACGTGGAAATGTTCTTCGACCCCCAGGCGCACACCTGCCGTGGCGTCTCGTTCCACACCGTCATCCATGGCCTGCACCGCGCTCAGGTCGAGGCCGAGAAGAAGTTGGGCATCAAGTCGGCTCTGATCATGTGCTTCCTGCGCGACTTCCAGGCCGAGTACGCGATGGCCACGCTGACCCAGGCCCTGGATTACAAGCACTGGATCATCGGCGTCGGGCTGGACTCCGACGAGACTGGCAACGCGCCTGAGAAGTTCGCCGAGGTCTTCGCTCGCGCTCGTGAGGAGGGCTTCCTGCTGACTATGCACGCCGACGTCGACATTAAGAACTCGATCGAGCACATCCGCCAGCTGATCGAGGAGATCAAGGTTGACCGCATCGACCACGGCACTAACGTCAGCGAGAACCCCGACTATGTGCAGTATCTGGTGGACAACAAGATCGGCCTGACCAGCTGCCCGATTTCCAACACCTGGGTTTCGGACGGCTCCAAGACTCAGCTGATCAAGCAGTTATCTGACAAGGGAATTAAGATCTGCATCAATTCCGACGACCCTGCATATTTCGGCGGCTACATCGGCGAGAATCTGCAGCTAGTTGCCGATGAGTTGGACGCAGACGAGGACTTCCTCAAGCAACTCTGCCTGAATGCGGTGGATATTTCGTGGGCCACCCCGACGCTCAAGCATCAGCTGCGGGAAGAGATTGCCGCCTGCTAAACCTTTCCAGCAACATAATTGGAGCCTTGGCTCCATGAAGCTGCTCCTCCGCACTTCGACTCGGAGGGGCAGCTTTTATCTTTAGACGCCGCTTTCTGGCGAGGGATCCTTCAGCAGATCCTTCTCCCAGGCTGCCTTCTTCACACTTTCTAGGTCGACCGGGTCCTCGATATGTTTCTCAGCAGCCGCAATGATTCGCTTCTGCTGCTTGACAACGAAGCGCTTGATGTTTTTGGTCGGCGACGCTATAAACCGATTCGAGAACCTGCAGCAGCGAGATCACTACTAGGGGTTCGTCGGAACCATTGCGACGTATCTCGCCGCAGAAGTCGTCAATTATCTCCTCGAGTTCCCTCGCGACCGCCCAGACCAGTAGCCTGCCGTTCTCGTCGCGCTTAACCTGCGGGTAGATCGGGTTCTCAACCAGGTCTCGAAGGCTGGTTTAGCACTGCCCGGTGGTGCGGAAGACCGTAGTCGGATCGTTGACGCCGGAACTCAAGGCTCGTACGCCGATATCGAGCACCTGGCGCAGCTCAGCGTTGATGCCATGTTTTTCGACGGGGACGCCGAACATGCGCGACGCGGTCTCGCAGTACAGATCCTTGCCTTGTTCAAACGCTGCCAGGGTTCATGCTTCTCCGGCGAGCCAGGCGATGACACGGGCTTCAATCGCGAAGTAGTCAGCGACGATGAACCGGCATCCGGCGTTGGGGATGAACGTGGCACGGATCAACTGGCTCAGGGTGTCTGGCACGGAGTCGTAGAGCAGTTCGAGCGCGTCGAGGTCAGGCAGATAGTTACGCGGTAGGTTCTGCACCTGGACGAGGCGTCCGGCGAACCTACCGGCGTGCCCCGCGCCGTAGAACTGGATGAGGCCGCGTGCCCGACCGCCCGCTTCTGCGCGTTGACTTTAAGGAGTATTCAAGGGGGTGTGGCCGGCCAAACTGCTTTAGTGCATGTTGCGCGCAATCTTTGTCCTACTCTCTCGATATCCTTATGAAAGTGGCCCGTTGCGGCGTTTAAACTGGTTAGTGGTATCGGGAGTTTATTGTGGGTAGTGAGGCTCAAAGACAAGAGCTACATCGGACTACCTGGCGTATTGCTAATGATCTACGCGGGTCGGTAGATGGCTGGGATTTCAAACAGTACGTGCTCGGCATGCTGTTTTACCGCTTCATTTCCGAACGTTTTGTTCAACACGTGAACCGGCTGGAGCGCGAGACGGATCCCGATTTTGACTACGTTCAACTTCCCGATGATCTAGCCGAGTATGGTCGCGATAGTTCGGTTGCAGAACTAGGCTTTTTTATTCGCCCTTCCGAACTTTTTGAGAACGTGCGCAAGAACGCGGCTTCTGACCCGGATTTGAATGAGCGGCTTGAGCAGGTTTTTCGCAATATTGAGGGTTCAGCTGTTGGCTCCCAGTCAGAGGGCGACATTAAAGGCTTGTTCGATGACTTGGATGTGAACAGCGCGAAGCTTGGTAATACCGTGGCGGCTCGTAATGCGAAGCTGGTGCGGATTTTGAATGAGATTGGGAATCTACCACTTGGTGATTTCAGCTCTCACTCGATTGACATGTTTGGGGATGCTTACGAGTTCTTGATGACAATGTACGCATCTTCAGCAGGCAAGTCGGGTGGCGAGTTCTTCACCCCGCAGGACGTTTCTGAACTGCTTGCGCGCCTAACTTTGGTGGGTAAAACCAAGGTGAACGGCGTGTATGATCCAGCGTGCGGCAGCGGCAACTTTCTGACGGAAACCTACATTGAGCTGCGGCGCTTGGAGAACGTCGTTATAGGCGAGCTGCTTCGTAACCAGACGATGCTCGACTTCGAGGAGGTTGGAGACAGTCCGGTCAAAGTGTCGCTGCACCAGTTTTACGGGATTGAGATCAACGACTTCGCGGTGTCTGTTGCGCGCACGGCCCTGTGGATTGCGGAGCTGCAGGCAAACATTGAATCCGAGACGATCATTTTGCGTGAGATCGACGACCTCCCGTTGCGAGATTCGGCTTCCATTCACGAAGGCAATGCGCTGACGATGGACTGGCAGAGCGTTCTGCCTGCTCAGCGATGCAGCTTTGTGATGGGGAATCCGCCTTTCATCGGCTACTCGAATAAATCTGCTCAGCAGCGAGCAGATATGGAGCTGGTCTTTGACGGCATGAAGCAGCACGGTTTGCTGGATTATGTCGCTGGTTGGTACCGCAAAGCGGCGGACTACATGGAGGGGACGTCTATCGAAGCTGCGTTTGTCTCCACGAATTCGATCTGTCAGGGTCAGCAGGTGGCGCCATTGTGGCGACCGCTCTTCGAACGCGGAATCACCATCAACTTTGCGCATCGATCATTTGTGTGGGGTAACGAGGCGAGTGATCAGGCGCACGTCCATGTCGTCATCGTCGGCTTCAGCTATGTTGCGCGAAAAAAAAGGTGCTTTTTGACGTTCAGGAAATTGATGAGGGCGTCTCACGATCGGTTGACAATATCAATGGGTATCTTGTTGACGCTGCGAATGTCTTTATCGGACGACGTAGCAAGCCGCTGTGCGACGTGCCTCCCATGAGTGCTGGAGGAAAACCCACTGAGAATGGAAACCTCCTGATGTGGGAGCATGAAAAAGACAAGCTGCTGAAAGTTGAACCGGCGGCTGAAAAATGGATACGCCGCTTCTCGATGGGTGAAGAATTCATCAAAGGTAAGAAACGATATTGTTTGTGGCTTGTTGATTGCACGCCGCAGGAATTGCGCTCAATGCCGCATGTTCTTGAACGAGTACGCAAAGTAAAAGAATTTAGAGAAAATTCGACAAAGGCCGCCACTCGGAAGAAGGCGGAAACTCCGTGGCTCTTTGATGAAGTGAGACCGCCGAAGGGAGACCGATTCATTGGTGTGCCTCCGGTTTCGTCGGAGCGTCGAAAGTATATACCGGTCGGATTCGTGAGCAATGGAATGATTCCCGGGAATCAGCTGTACTTTGTCGCCGATGCATCAATCTATGATTTCGGCATTTTTACCTCTCAATTCCACAATGCCTGGATGCGAACAGTGGCAGGTCGTCTTGAAATGCGCTACCGCTACGCCAATACCATCGTGTACAACAATTTTGTGTGGCCGCAGGCTAATGATGCGCAGCGTGCACTCGTTGAGCAAAAGGCGCAGGCGGTTCTTGATGCGCGGGATCAATACCAGGGCGCAGCATTGGCTGACCTGTACGATCCAGACAATGCGTGGCTGTACCCGGCGCTGACCCGCGCCCATCACGAACTTGATGCAGCGGTTGAAGCTGCGTATGGTGTGGACTTTGACGGTGACGAGCGGAAGATCGTCGCGCACTTGTTCGACCTGTACGCACAGGCGACTGCGTAGGTGATCGCGGGCCCACGCACTGGCCCAGCGCTCGCTCCGTTATCCGTAGGCCATCCGAACACATCATCAGCTGCAAGCGAACCCGAGATGGAAGGAGCAAGCTGTGGACATTATCCTTTCAGCCGCACTGGTATTCGTGTCGACATCAATCGACTACCTGTTCATTTTGACTATCCTGTTCGCCACCCAGGGAAAACAGCACCGCAAATCAGTTTATTTCGGGCAGTACCTTGGCACCGGAATCCTCGTGGCAGTCAGCCTTGTTGCGGCTTGGTTTCTCAACTTCATCCCACAAGAATGGATGATCGGTCTGCTGGGCCTCATTCCGATCGCACTTGGCATACGAGCGGTTCTGGTCGATGAGGACGTGGACGAGGATGAGATAGAAGAACAACTGAGCAAGAAAGGCTCGACAATCCTCGCTTTCGCCGGTCTCACACTCGCAATGGGCGGAGACAACGTCGGAATCTACGTCCCCTATTTCACGGGAAAAACCGTCATCCAGATTCTGATTATCGTTGCAGTCTTCGCTCTGGGGATTCAGGGGCTATGCGTGCTGTCGCAGCGCCTGGCTTCCGTACCGGCTATCGGCGAGACCGTCGAAAAATACGAGAGAATCATTGTACCGATCGTATTCATCGGACTTGGCATCTACATCCTCGTTGAAAACGGGACCTTCGCGTACCTATGGACCCTCAACGCGTTACCCCCCATAATTCCTAGCACGATCTGACCTCAGCCGATAAGTCTTCACCTGGCGAGCAAGACGACAACACTATTGATTCGATAGTGGCGTCTTCTCAGACGAGACCGTGCGGTGAGGTGTGCGCGGATGGCGACGATAGAAACAGCCAGCGAACACGGCAGCAGTCCCTCTTGCCTTCTTACAGGAGCCACTTGGGTGGCTTTGTTCACGCTGCGCAGAACACGTGCGGTAGCCGCTTTTTCTGTATCACTGAAGCGTTCTCGATTGTGTTCCGCAATGTTACTGCCCAGACAAGCTGTGGCACTCCAGCAGGAATGCCGCCGTCAGTCAACCAGAAGGATCACACACCCCAGCGAAACAGCCGCGATCAATGCACTGAGGATCACGCCGAGCACAAGCGCACGCCCGCCTGACTGAATCACGTTCCGCAGGTTCACACCCGCACCCATCGCGCCCATCGCCACTGTCAGCAACAACGTGGCCATCGTGCCGCCCAGGGTGCTGAAAACGCTGCTCGCAGCGGGTACGCCTGTAAACAGGGAGGCCACGACGACGGCGATGAGGAATCCGACGACGAACCCTGGAACCAGAGGCGGGCGCGTACTCGAGCTTGCCTTGTGCGCATGCTCATGGCGCACCTCCACCACGCGGCGCTCCACAATGCCCACCACTGCGACCACGACTGCCAGGCATACCACGCGGCCAAGCTTGGCGGCCGTTGCCAGGTCAGAAACGGAAGGGTCGTAAATATTCGCAGCCGCGACAACTTGGCCGACCTCGTGAATGGACGCCCCCAGCCACACGGCGGCCTGCGTGGGCGTCAGGTTCAGCGCGTGGGCAGCCGTCGGCAAAGCGACGAGGGCGACTGTTCCGAAAACCGTTACACATGCAATGGCGGTGGCCACGGCATCATCGGCGTCCTCATGACTGCGCGCAGAAACAACGGGGGAGATGCCGGCAACTGCGGAGGCTCCACAGATTGCGGTGCCCGATGTTGTCAGAATGCCGGTCGCATGGCTGACATGCATGAAGTAGGTCAGCAGATACCCCGCCACCATTGTCACCGCGACGGCACAGATGATCGTGGCAATCGTTCCGGCCCCCAGAGCCGCGATGGCGGGTAGTGAGAGGCGGAAGCCCAGCAGCACCACTCCGGCGCGCAGAACAGTCTTGGCTGAAAAGGCGATGCCCGGCTCGCAGATCGATGGAATCAGTTTCGTGTTGCGCACGGCAACACCGAGGAGGATCGCCACCAGCATCGAAGACAGCAATGGCACGAACAGGTTGATCAGCCAGGCAATACCTGCGACTGCACAGGCGTATAGCACGCCAGGCAGCAGGCGCGTGAAGTGAGTCCAAAAATTCACCATCCACGTATACCACACGCCCTGCAGAGAATGACGGAGCTTTTCCCGCTGAGCCCTTGCGACGTACCATTGGGGCATTGAAGTACACGCGAAGCGGAGAACGCAATGGAGAATACGGCCCAGATGCCATACGATGACGAGCCTGCTCAAAGTCGCCCGGAGACCAGGAAATCCTTGCGAGACTTTTTTTACTCGCGTAAGACTCGCTTCGTCCTACGTGCGTTGGAAGTGATAGTTGTCGTAGCTGCAGTGTGCGTGCTGATCTCGACATTTTTTATTTCAGTTCTGCAAATACGTGGCACATCGATGGAGCCGACGTTTAGTGACGGGGACCTTGTCGTGGCAAGTCATTCGTCCCACTTCGAGCGTGGAGACATCATGGCGTTTTATTACAACAATAAAGTGCTGCTGAAGCGTGTGATAGGTCTGCCGGGAGACTGGGTAGACATTCACGATGACGGCACGGTGATTGTTAACGATATGAAACTTGATGAAGACTATACACAAGGAATTTCTATAAGCGGTTCAGAAATCGACTTTCCTTACCAGGTGCCGGAAGGTAGGTTCTTCGTTTTAGGGGACCACCGAAGCGTCTCTGTGGACAGTCGTTCGAACGTCATCGGCACTGTGTCCCAGGAGCAGATCCTGGGGAAGGCGTTGTTTACAGTATGGCCGCTCCATCGTTTCGGGGGACCTGCAGAGTGACGAAAGTCCTGCTGAGCAGATATTTATGCTTTGAAATGTGCTAGTTCCGTCTTTTCGGGGGGCGACTGTGCAGACATTTGGTGGCTAAGCGAGCCGAAGTGATAGATGCTTCAGGATTTTCGTTGCTACACTGTCAATGTCCCTACTTCACGTTCTTCGGAGGAAAAATGGAAACTTTACCGTCAGGTAAGCGAGTTAGGGGTGGGAGTGTTGTTCTCGCACTCGTCGCCGTTCTTGCACTCGCGCTTTGCATAATGAATCTTGCGGGCACAGCAACTCACGCTGTGCCCCAGGAAAATGGTCACACCATTACAGTCACTTCTCAAGAAGGCGATCACACATATGGCGCCTACCAGATTTTTGCTGGTGATCCCAAGGCAGGCAGCAATGAACTGACCGCAATCACGTGGGGAGCTCAAGTTGATCAGCAGGGCCTGCTTGCCGCGCTGGCAGCTAACTCCACATTTAGTGCCAAGGGAATCTCAGCTACCAGTACTGCTGCTGAAGTTGCCAATATGCTTGCCACAGCCTCGGCAGGAGAGGTCACTGAGTTTTCGAAGATCGCGACTGACCATGTAAAGGATCCAGCTGATACCTTCACGAAGTCCGGCAACGAAGCTCCTTTCACCTATACATCAGTGAAAGTTGCACCGGGCTACTACCTGATCAAAGATACAGATAGCAGCGCATCAGCTCTCACCTCGCCAATTCTGCAGGTCGTCAACGACGTGACTGTCCAGTCCAAGAGCTCTGTTCCGACAAGCGACAAGCAAGTCACCGAGGATTCAACCCAAGCCAAGGGCGAGACCGCTGACTACGAGATCGGAGAGAAAGTTCCATTCACGCTGACTGGTACGATGCCATCGAACGTCGCTGACTTCACCACTTACCGTTACGCTTTCGAAGACACGCTGTCCAAGGGACTGACGTTCAACGACGACATCAAGGTCACAATCGACGGGAAAGATGTGGCTGCAAGCAGCTATACAGTGAGTGGCCCCAACCCGGCAGCTGACCAGAGCGGACACTACCAGGGCGGTACCACCTTCAAGATCTCTTTTGCTGATCTGAAAGCCGCAGCGAAGGCTGCAGGCGCGACCCTGAGTGCTGATTCGAAGGTAGTCGTCACTTATTCAGCAACCGTCAATGAGAACGCGCGGATCGACAATAAGGGCAACGGCAACAGGTCGAAGGTGATTTATCAGAAGAATGTCAACGACGGTGACGGCGATGGCGAGACGCCTGAAGATCACACATGGGTTTTTACCTACAAGTTGGACACAACAAAGGTTGACTCGAAAGATCCCTCGATCAAGCTGGACGGTGCGAAGTTCCGTCTGTACAGCTCAGATAAATTGAAGTCGGCAACAATTGTCGACAATAAGATTACTGGGTGGGTAGATGGTGACGGTGGCACTGAATTCACCGTAGCCGCAAGCGAAGCATGGACGATCAAGGGCCTGGATGCCGATACGTACTTCCTTCGTGAGACCGCAGCTCCTACCGGATACAACCTGCCGTCAGGTGATGATGCATACTTCCAGTTCACGATTACCGCCACTCACTCTGAAGACAACCAGGGGCAGGGCCAGCTCACCGAACTGAACATTACGCCCGGAGGCGGAAATGCCGCCCCCGGCACAGTTAATGACGCCACCGTCAAACTGGACATCGAGAACACCTCAGGTTCAGACCTGCCTACCACCGGTGGCATGGGCACCGTGATCTTCACGGTTCTTGGTGTGGGATTGATGGTCGCTGCTGGCATCGGTATCATCTACCGCCGCCGCAAGGCTTAAGTCATCGTTCTTGACAGATGACTGCATCTCGTACGTCGCGGTGCTCGGAGAAAACTCCGGGCACCCGACGTGCGAAATCAAAAGGGGAGCGACTCACGCATTCAAATGGTCCCGACCAGGAAAACTCAACGAAAAACAAGCGTGCACGGGGCAAACTCGTAGATGTACTTCTGGTTTTCGCGTTCCTGTCCGGATTGGTCATTCTGCTGTATCCGGCAATCAGTAACTACATCAACACTCTTCATCAAGGCCGTGCAATCGCGCAATACGATGAAGCTGTCGCAGGAATGAGCCAGGAAGATTTCGATGCTCAATGGCAGGCCGTTGATAGTTACAACAAGGATTTGCTCAAAAACCGTTCACGAATGCATCCTTCCCGCGAACAATTGGACTACTACAAGTCACTATTGAACGTGACTGATGACTCAATGATGGGACATCTGGAAATCAAGAAACTTCGAGTGAGTCTTCCGATCTATCACACGGTTGACGATGCGGTTTTGCAGGCGGGCGTCGGCCACATTCCGGGAACATCTCTTCCAGGTGGTGGCCCCGGAACGCACGTTGCACTGTCCGGGCACAGGGGACTTCCTACGGCACGACTCTTCACTGATCTTGATCAGCTCGTGGAGGGCGACAGGTTTGTCCTGCATGTCCTCGACCGTTCGCTCACATACGAAGTTGACCAGATCAGAGTTGTTGAGCCACAGGAAATCAATACTCTCAGTATCGATCCAGACCGAGACTACGTCACCCTTGTCACGTGTACTCCGTACGCGATCAACACGCACCGACTTCTTGTACGAGGGCACCGAGTCGAGGGAGGCGAGCAGGACTACGTCGCAGCAGATGCCGTGACAGTGGATCCGATCCTGGTTTCCTCCGTTGTATCGGTACCGATTTTCGTCATTCTTTTCGGAATATTCATATTCGGCTTTGGAAGACACTCCACCCGTAGAAGTGTCACGTACCAACATAAGCGATCTCGCAAGTGAAAGGCGTGAGCAGATGACATATCCGGCTAAATTCCGGAGAGCGTTATACGCTCTTTTCGCCAGTGTGTGCATGGCGGCTGTCTCGATGCTTCCTGCGACGGCAGCTGCAGATCCTGCGCCGCTTTTCGCGATTGATTTTTCACAGGTCGATCCGGATACGCCAGGCTCGCTTTCCATGCACTATCCAACCTTGGTTCACGACAACGTTGCGCCCGAATCTGTTCAGGTACGTGCATACCGGATAGCGGAGATGGCTGCTGGTTACCCGGCTGTCCCAGACATTTCTCCATACGCTGCAGCAGTTGGCTGGAACCAGGCCGTTACTCATACCTCAACTTCGGCACAACCGACTGACTGGGCCGGATTGGCAGACGCCCTCGCCGCATATCTTCAGGCAAACAATGTCCAACCCGATGCGATCTCCACTATCGATCAATCCGGAACTGCAGCTTTCCATGACGTGCACGTCGGGATATACCTGGTGCTCACAACACC
Organism: Pauljensenia sp. C0170B4; assembly: GCF_056590235.1. Taxonomy (NCBI): domain Bacteria; kingdom Bacillati; phylum Actinomycetota; class Actinomycetes; order Actinomycetales; family Actinomycetaceae; genus Pauljensenia; species Pauljensenia sp. C0170B4. Next base: position 23,000 of record NZ_JBWPVS010000007.1, read on the forward strand.
GGTAACGACCGCAACATGGACATACACATTTGCCCCAAGTCTGATCGCAGTTCCGACAGTTGATGAGGGCGGGCAAATCAACTATGACGTGACATCTGAAGCCAAGACTGATAAGGAACCGCGCCCAACGCACGGGGTCGAATACAAGATCACTAAGCATTGGAATGACGGTGGGAACAAGGCTGAGCGCCCTTCGCAAATTACCGTTGACCTGTTACGCGACGGCGAGTTGTTTGAAGTTGTCACACTATCCGCTGCTAACGGGTGGGTATATTCGTGGAGCGACGAAGGAGGACATCAATGGACAGTCTCAGAGCGAGTGGAGAATCTCCAAGGAACCTCTTACGTGACGAGCAATACCCGAGTGGGAGAAACGTATATCGTGACCAACACCAGTCCCACTCCACCTCCGTCGCGACCACATAAGCCGCTATCGCATACAGGAAGCACGAGCGAAACGTGGCGTATAGCTGGCGCCGTGCTTCTCATGGGTGTTGGCACTGTGGCTGGAGTGAAACAGCACCAACGTCGTTCTTCACAGATGGAGGCTACGAATCGTGGCTAAAGTGGAAAGCCTGCAAGGATGGCGCCGCTATCTGGCGGTGATCGGATCATTGACGCTGCTGCTGACCATGCTGGGACTGGGTGTTCAAGCATCTTCATTGAGCGGCCCGCTGGCAGGAGCGGTTCCGGAAGGCTGCCCCGCTGATCCAGCCTCATCTGTGCTGACGAGCCTGAAAACCGGGGATATCGAGGTAAAGACCGATTACGAAAACGGCGGGAACGGCGAAGAGACTATCAAAGATCCGGCACTGGACGGAGGTGTAAGTCGACGTTTCACAGGAGAAACTTTCAGTCAAACCATCGGTATTTCCAACACTGCCGCAGATCCGAACAAGACGTACCGTGTTTACTTCCAGTTCCAAAACACTGAATCTCAGGGAACGAGCGCGACTAAAGCCGATGGACCAAAAATGGGCTACGTATTGGCAGGAGCAGCCTCAGCGAAGCTTGAGGTCGGCACCACTTATTATCAAACCGCTCCGAACACTAATCCCTATACCTTCAACAAGGTTCCGAACTCAGAGAATTTCTATTACATCGAAGTGGCGGGGTCGAATATTGGCGACGCCTTCTCTCTTCCAGTGAAGGTGAAGTACGATTCACCTGCCTCTCCGGGTGGTGCAGTGAGCATCTGGGCAGAAGAGATCGATCAGCCCTCAGGCACTGCCCCTGCGCCGAGTGCAGATACTGCACCTTCATGCGGAATCCACTCTGCTACCTGGGATACCGAGCGTCACGAACTTGAGGCTCACAAAGAGTTGCGAGACGCGAGCAAGGCTGCCGCCACGTGGAAGAGGGAAATAGAGGCCTGGGGCGCACCCGTCGATCCGTCAGTCGCCTTCAACCCGAAGAGTGGCCGTTTCTACATCAGGGGACTGCGTTACCAGGTGGAAGACGCGACGCTTACTGCGGGTAGCAGCAAGGTAGGACAGGATCCGATATCAGGCAAGCTGGTCTACACCGACACCCTGACCTTGCCCGAAAACATCGAGATTAATCCAGAAGTACTCCCACAGCTGCAAAACGCTGGTTACTGGCAGCAGAAGATTCGCGACTACGACAAGCGTGAGGGGTGGAATGCGACTGGAGGCAACAACACCCACTTCTTTTACAAAACCGTCACTGTCAACGGGGTGGAACGCCCCGTATTCGGCGTTGATGCCTCGAATGGGTTTGGCGGAAATGCGTGGAATACCCACACATTCAAAGTGAGCCCTGACGGGCGAAAGATTTCGTTCTCATATACGCCGGTAACCGCCGGAACGTACCTCGCCATCAAGTTCGCCGACGATTTCTTCCTTGTCAAGGAGCCACAGGGGTGGGATCGCGCGACTCAAGGTCCATACGTACCGCCAGAAGATGTCATCTTCAATTTTACAAACAGTTTCGATCTCAAGGTGAATTACTCCCATACGCCGGCAGTGACACTGAACAAGACTATTGAGACGCCGGTCAAACCGGACGGAGCGAAACCCTCGGTAACCAAGACCCACGATCAACCGAACGCCACCTATCGCAGTGGCGACCCGGTGGAGTTCACGATCAACGTGAAGAACGAGGGAACCTCACCCTGGAAAGTCAATGAAGGGCGCGCGGACCAGGGCAAAATCATCGATGCCCTGCCCAGGGGGTACTATGTCAGTCCCTTGCAAATGGCACAGATGCTCAACTCAGAACCAGCTCCGAGTATCAAGGTCACAGACGCCAAATGGTGTACAGCTACCATTGCTCAGCACACGAGTACCTCTGGAAAAGGAACTACGCCGGACAGCCAGCTCGAGTGCACACAGGCAGAACCAGCCAACCTTACTATCACCAAGACTTCGGCAGGTAAGTTTGCCGTCATGCGTGAGGGTGGGAATACGCAAGACGTGGTTGGAACTCCGGAAGCTCTCAACGCCGCGTTGAAACAATTGGTCGTTGGCGAAAATACCCTCTACACCCTCACCTGGGAAATTCCGACGGTAAACGGCGGTCAGGAATACAAGCTCGCGGTCCGCGCGACCGTTAAGGACCAGTCGATGACGAAGGCCGACCCTGACGAGGCGGCAACAACAAACACGGTGAATATCGAAGGAAAAGACGTACCCGATAAAGTCACTGTAGAAAAGGACTTTTCTTTCAATAAGGCCGCGTATATCAACAACACCAAGGTCGAGCAGTCCGGACACGTCATCACTGCGGGAACAATCGTGGACTACCAGTTGACTGTCGAGCGAAGGGGCGGCAAAGCGGACTACAACGCCTTGCCAATGGTTGACGCACTGTCCGGTTCCCAAGTACTGCTCGTCCCGGCTACAAATGCCAACTCGCATCTTGCTGGAACCAACGGGATCACAACCATCACACGTGACGGCTCAACCTACTACGTTCTCGACAAACCAGGAACTTACACGGGAGTAGTGTTCTCTGCCCGGGAAAAGAACGCCGCAGGAGTGGTAACGGAGAAAACATTCGTTGCTGATCGCATCGAAGTCACTCAGCTTGCCGATAAGAAGGGTCTGCAGACAAATACCTACTGGTATATGAATTCGCAGGACTTTGCTAGCCCGTCCACTGTCACAGTCTCATATCGGACTTTGACGGCGCCTGAACGCACGGGATTCGAACCGACGGTGCCAGGCAATCCTGGAGCGATCAACATCGGCGGGATTATGCCCCCTGATACTCGAGTCACCGATAAGACGGAGATGGATCTGTCTGCTCTCTCCTCGGAAAAGCGTATTGTGACGAAGCGGGGTGAAACTCCGGACCAGGACGAAACGGCATCGGCGAGTGCTCTGGCTCCAGGTACCAGCGTGACGTATCGGTTAGGTCTTTCCCGTCTGGGAACGGAACCCTTCCAGCTCACTGGAAAAGACATTTACGACGCATTGCCTAAGCGCCTCGTCGAAGAGCCGTGGACCAAAGACCTGGTCAGTATCGAGATCCCGCAGCACAATGGGCTGACCGTAGAGTCTGGGGATCTGAACGCCTGGCAGATCACCAACGCCAATCCCGCCAACGGCGAAGTGGATCCCACCCAGCAGTTCATCGTGTGGCCAGAAGATGTCAAAATTTCCTTAACGAAGACAGCCTATATGTACGTGACGGTGAAGTTCCCTGCCGGCGAACAGTGGAATGCGTATCGCTCGGCCTACGGGAACCAGTCGCTGTTCAATACCTGGCATGTGAAAGACGCGCAGTCTCAGGTGAGTCACTATCTTGCAGGTGAATCGCGTGCAGAACTTCAAAAGGGTACCGTGGCTACCGGCAGGATTACACCGAATGGGGTATCGACTGAATGGCATGATGCCGATGGCAGCAGTGGCTCAGCATCCGTCTCCGGTCCAGTTCTGGTTCCAGATACGGGGCTGAATGGACGCGTGTTCTACCAGAACAGCACCATAGGTACCGCGACGAAGCAGGTGAAGTACGCGCAATATTACGGCGTTATCCACAACGACGGCGAATCGCGCCTCTACCTCAACGATGTGCAGGACAAACTCCCCGAAGGTTTCATATTCGGATCCGGAATCGGTGACGAAGGGCTTCGGGTCTCCCAAGAGGGATGCGAAATCAGATCTCGTGACAGTTCCCATCCCTGTTCGTCGGACGTGATTGTTTTTGATAACGAGGGAGCATTGGGGTTTGGCTGGCGTCCGCCGAAAACCACCCAGCCCGTAGTGAAACTGAAAGTGCTTCCAGGCGGGAAAACGCAGCCGCCTGAAAGACCGTGGTTTTCGGGGGACTTTATTCAGTACACGAACTGGCAGACCACGCCGGGCAGTGTTCCGGTGACGCTGACCAATACTGAATCATCGGTGAAGAGAGCCAGCGTCCACGCCACGATCAATCCCGTTGATCCAACCCACATCACGTTCAGTTTCGATAATTCTCTTGAGGGGTCGGACCTGAACTATGACGAGTCACGAGGCAAGTACTATCTCAACTCGGGTGAGACCATTGCTTTCGAGTACTATGCCATCGCGGGCGAAAAGTCGCTCACGCAGCCAACGGCGCATAACGGCCTGGCTATGCCTTTTGACGATTTCGCCGGTACCGGGGTGAAAACCAATCCTGACGTGAGCATCACCTCCAAGCCGTTTGCGAACAATCCGCTCAACGACGGTGACCGCTCCATCATTGATACAGCGACGGCCAACTCCACCGGATTCGTAGGCGGAGACGACAATACCCAGTGGCTCACTTCAGGTGTCAATCTTGTACGCGGATCCGTAGTTCCTGGAGTGACTAAGTCCGTGGTTGCTAAGACCGGACCCGACGGGCAAAGAACTGCAAATCCTGCCTACGCTGGATATGCGGATACTCTCGAGTGGGCGATCACCGCGCATAATGATTCCGACCAGGTGATCGAGGACTACGTCATTTCGGATGTGCTCGACGAGGGCTATGTGTTCACGGGTGCAGTGGTCCTGGAGAAATCACAGAATGAGTTCTCCACGGGATACTCCTCTGACGCTTCCGCTACTTCGCCTATTACTTTCAAAGAGTGGACCTACGCCGCCGATGGCACCCCGCAGTCGGCGCAAATAACTGCGCAAACTCCCGCTTGGGGAAGCGTTGGGAGAATTGAAGTAAATGGTGAACCACTAGCGCTGCGTTCGGGTAACGCGATTGCGCATGTGTGGCTTGATACCGTTGAGCAACAGATGAACGATGGGGACGGAAACCCACGGACTGCCACAAAGCTACGTCTCAATGTGCGAGTGATCGAAAGTTCACAGACTCTAAACGCCCCCGGCCGTTCTTACGCAAATAAAGGGTACCCGCTTGCGCCGGGCGAGTTCCTGCGTATGAGTGTGAGTTCCACGAACCCGAAGAAGGACGGCAACTATCACCTGGTCTACAACAGCGGCTACGTCACTCTTCCGGTGGACACGTTCGACCCTGCGGACGTTAAACGCGGCTCGCCGACAACCCACGATATGAAGTATGCCCAGCCGACAGAGTCGAACGAAAACGACCGTTCTCAACCGGACACGACGAAGGCTGGCAATTACTGCTACAGCACGACCACTGGAAGGCTCTGTAAGTGGGCGTCAGTGCCGGACGTGCCCGCAATCCAGGCGGATGCGTCTATTCCGATTGCGCAGGATGCCTACACATCATCGGTTGAATCTGTTGAGGAAAAGGACAATCCAGAGAACAAGGTGACCTCGGGGCAATCGCCGGACTTTATTACGCTGCCGAAGCAGTCGAGCCTCTTCACCTACACCATGGAGGTCGAAAACAATAGGGACGATGCCCTTCAGAAGATGACGATCATCAACAATCTGCCACAACCTGAAGATAAATATACCTTCGGGGTGGGTCCAGATCGATTGAGTGATTTCAAGGTTGACTTTGCGAGTAGTCCGAATCTTGTGGTGGAAGCACAAACAGAGACAGGTGAATGGACTCTCATTGATCCTTCACGCTATAAGGCGGAGTTCTCAGACAAGACCTCCTTCGATGCGACAGATTGGGCGGGAGCATCCAGCGACGCATGGGGATTGCAAAAACCCAGCTCACGCGCATTGCGAATCAGTTTTGACACCCGCGACGGCAGTGAACAACTCATGCCTGGGAAGACGAAGCTTCGAGTGCGGTTCGATGCCAGGATCGCCGCGGGCGAGAATCCGGCCAGGGGAGCCATTGGCTACAACACTTTCGGCTACAGCTATGTAGCGCCCGGCACTCAGGACATGGTCCTGCAGGCTATCCCGAAAAAAGTTGGGGTCCAGGTTCCCAATAGCATCACCTTGCGAAAGTCCGTGGTTGATGCCGAGGGACAACCTGCAACTGCCGCTGTCGATACTAGCTATCGCTTCGTGGTCTATAGCGGAGATCCGATAACAAATGCGGATCTGGCCGATGGAAAGACCATCGGGGATGTCCTCACCGCACAAAACCGCAACTTCGCAGTGGTGACGGTTCCGATTGCCAAGGGAACTTCCGAGTCAGAGCCAATTGAGATAGCTCCGCAACACAAATACAGCTACGCGAACGGCCAATGGGTCGAGAGCGGTGAGCCGTGGGTCTGGAGCGCTGGTGGCAAGTACCACATCGCGGAGATTGACGACGGAGCTGGAGCTACGCTGACGAAATTTGTAGACACGACTGGGCAGACGCCAGTTGAGACTACCGGCCAACAAGAATTCGTCTACGACGCGACCAGGTCGATGCACTTCATGGCGGTCAACAGACTCGACAGGTGGCAGTTGACACTCAGAAAAGTTGACGGTGATACGTGCGCCGAAAACGCTGAGTGCACAGACCCGCTTCCAGGCGCCATCTTCGGCCTCTACTCACCAGAAAAGTCGGAGGCGATGGGCACAGATGACTTCCAGGCGCTTCAGACCCAGGTCGGCGCAAATGTGCCGTCCACTACGGTTAAGAATGGCACGACCTATTTCCTGACGCGTAGCGCAATCTCAGACGACAATGGTTTGGTGGAATTCGCCAACCTCGCCGGCGATGAGTATTTTGTCAGTGAGCTGAAAGCGCCGGAAGGCTACAACCTCAGCTGGGACGGCCGTGTTGTGACCAAGCCCGGAGCTGGACAAGTCTCTGAGCAAATGCTGGTGAAGAACTACAAGCCATATGAGATCCCACAAACTGGTGGAAGCGGAACTCTGATGTACACGGTGGCGGGAATGATTCTGGTAGTGGGAACAGCAGCCGCAATGGCAATGCGTCAGAGGCGCCGCTATCTGGAGGAATGAGGCAGGAGAGCAGAACATCATCTGACCCACGTGAAACAATGAAAGCTCCGCAGAGATGACGGATGATGGGGGATCAGAACGTGGAAGGCGACGCTCAGCTGCGAAAAGATATGCAAAGGGCAGTACCGCGAATTCGCCTGGGCACTTCAGTGCGTATCGTTGGGATCGTCGTGTGTCTGGTTGGTCTTGCTCTTGTCCTCACAATGCTGATGAGTGGACGACGCGAGCCCCGCTCCTTCGACGGAACAGTGTCAGCCATCGAACAGCAGATGCCGACGCAGCGTCACCCAGCAATCGTGGGAACAGAACCCTCCAAACCCCTGTCAAGTGTCAGCGTAGGTCGTGACGACTACGTTGGAATACTTGACATTCCACGGCTTGACAGGAGACTTCCCGTCCTCAGTCCCGCGGACGAAGCGGCCGAAGAACCCATTGCCACATACGGAAATGCTGCAGACGGCAACCTCGTCATCGAAGCCTCCAATACGACTGGAATATTCCGCGATCTCACGCAGATTCCGGACGGAGATGCCCTTTACTTTACGGACGTCACTGGAGCGGTCTACAGCTACCACGTCCTGACAGTGGAATCGATTGAGAACGACGATGTCAGCGCTCTGCGTGAGCGCAGTGACGAATGGGATCTCACGCTGGCGGCGCCATCGTTTTCTGGCCAGCAGAAAACCCTTCTGCGTTGCGCAGCCGATTCTTAAAATGCCTCCGTAACTGACACGAATCGGATATTTGGCCCTGCTATCGTCGAGGCGTGTATTGCGAGGACGCCGAGCGGACAGATATTCTGCGGGCAGACATGCTGCAAGCATCCCGCACGTTCACCGAAGGAAGAGTGCCATGGAAATTTCGCCGTTTGTTCGCAATCTGCCCAAAGTCGAGCTGCACCTGCATATCGAGGGGACGCTCGAACCCGAACTCAAGTTCGCACTGGCCGAGCGCAACGGAATCACCCTGAAAGAATCCACGCCGGACGAAGTGAGGCAGTCCTACGCCTTTACCGACCTAGCCTCATTCCTCGCCTCCTACTACGACGGCATGAACGTGCTGCGCACCAGTGAAGACTTCTACGACCTCGCCCTGGCATACCTGACAAGAGCCGCCGAACAGAACGTGCGTTACGTGGAAATGTTCTTCGACCCGCAGGCGCATACCTGCCGCGGCATTGACTTCCACACCGTCATCAGCGGGCTGCACCGCGCCCAGCTCGAAGCTGAGTCCACCCTGGGCATCCAATCCGCGCTCATCATGTGCTTCCTGCGCGACTTCCAGGCCGAATACGCGATGGCAACACTGCTCGAAGCCCTGCCATACAAGGACTGGATCATCGGCGTGGGGCTGGACTCAGATGAAACGGGAAATGCGCCAGACAAGTTCACCGAGGTGTTCGCCCGCGCGCGTCGCGAAGGCTTCCTGCTCACCATGCACGCCGACGTGGATATCGCCCACTCCATTGACCACATCCGCCAGCTTATCGACACCATCAAGGTTGACCGCATCGATCACGGAACGAACGTTATCGAAGACCCGGAACTCGTGCAGTATCTGGTGGACAGCAACATCGGCCTGACATGCTGCCCTGTGTCGAATACGTGGGTATCCGACGGCTCCAAAGTCCCGCTGATCAAGGAACTGGCCGACAGGGGCGTCAAGGTCACTGTCAACTCAGATGATCCCGCCTACTTCGGCGGCTACATTGCGGAAAACTTCCAGCTCCTGGCTGACGAGTCCGAGGTCGACCACGCGTTCCTCGCCCAGCTCAGCCTCAACGCAGTAGACATTTCGTGGGCTGCGCCCAGTCTTAAAGAAAAGCTGCGCGCACAGATCAACGCCGCACTGCAGTAAACATTCGTGTCTCGTGAGTGGTGGCGCCGCCCTCGTCAATGAGGAACGAGGGCGAGCGGACCACAGCACACGGCACAAGCTGAACCGAGCGCGGGCAGATTTTGTCATTGTGGCTGGTGAGGGTGAATAATAATCGCTGAGCACGTGACATCACGTGCCCCGCAAGATTCGCAGCGAGGCTGGAGGCGACTGAGCATTCGCTGCATAGTGGTCACCGGATCGCAGTGAACCTTCGCGCCTGGAAACAGCCTAAATGTGAGGGTACATGTTGACCACAAAACCAGAGCAGCGTAACTACAAGGTTGCGGCGCTCGTCGGACTGATTGCCGGCCTCTTTTCCGCCATCGTGAAATTCGGCTGGGAAGTTCCGTTCCCACCGCGCACACCCGAACGCAATGCAACCAATCCTCCGCAATCCACACTCGAAATGCTCGGAATGTCACCCGACATGTCCCACACGTCGGTGATCTATAACGGCAACGAGCTTCCGATCTACTCCTTCATCATTCACTTCTCGTTCGCGATCTTCTTCGCACTGCTGTACTGCCTGCTCGCTGAGGTCTGCAAGCAGGTCACTCTGTGGCAGGGCGCAGCATTCGGCATCGTCGTGTACGTCGTTTTCCATGTCATTTTGATGCCCGCCATCGGCATTGTGCCCGCCCCGTGGGAGCAGCCCTTCGCTGAGCACTTCTCAGAGTTCTTCGGGCACATCGTGTGGATGTGGTCCATTGAAATCGTGCGCCGCGATCTGCGTAACCGCATCACGCACCAGCCGGATCCTGAACTGGAGACCGTTGCCGCAAAATAACGCTCGCGAGGGGCGAGGTGATGCTCGCGCGGCTTGCGCCGGCAGCGGCAGTGCTTCCGGACAGGCACGTGACCTGATAAACGTGGGGCCCGCAGTCTACTGACTGCAGGCCCCACGACACTTTCAGCAGGCACACGCCCGGTCGAACCTCAATGGGCCACCCGGCGCGACCTTATTGGGAAAGTGAGAAGTGAACTCACTCGCCCTTGTCGCCGCTAAGTGCGTCCTTTGCGCGATCGGCCAGAGCGCGAGCGCCAGCAGCGGCATCCTCGGCAGCTCCCTTGATCTTTTCGGAGGCGTTTTCCAGAACGTCCTTGGCCTTGCCTTCGGCGTTCTGAACCTTGCCTTCAGCCTCGAGATCCTTGTCGCCGCTGACATCTCCAGCAGTTTCCTTGACCTTACCGGCAGCCTTGTCGAAAGTGTTCTCCAGATCTGACATAGCGAACCTCCTTTGTTATGTGAATTGGTACACGTTTACTTTCTCATTACCAGGCCTCGTGCGCAAGAGAAAAGAGGCAGATTCTCCCATGCGCGTAATTTCGAAGTCAAATAGCGATATGAACGCTCACATCTGCGCCATTTCGTGAGACACTACTGATACGGGAACGCTCGACCTGCACCGTGCACCATCCGGTATTGTGCCTCGCGCGTTCCTGATTTCATGCACATTGCGTCGCGTCATCTGTTCACAGAAAGGACTGTGGTTGTGATAGCGCATCACTCTGCTCGACCTCCCTCGATGATGGATGTGGCGGCAGCGGCAGGGGTGTCGCATCAGACCGTCTCCCGAGTCCTCAATGCCAGTGGAAAAGTCGCACCAGATACACGTCAGCGGGTTCTCGATGCCATTGAACAGTTGGGATACCGCCGCAATTCTGTGGCTCGCGCACTCGTGACACGCCGCTCCGGAACCCTCGGCCTGATCACCACCACATCAACGCACTACGGCCCGACGTCCATGCTGGTGTCCATTGAGCTCGCCGCCAGCCGGGCCGGCTATTTCCTCGCCGTGGCGCCGATTGATTCGTGTACACCTGACACGCTGGGCGACGCGATCGACCACATGCTCGGCCTGGCAGTTGAAGGCATCGTTATTTTGGCTCCCATCGAAGACATTGCGGAGGATCTGGGAACGATCCGCGTGTCTGTCCCCGTGGTGGCAGTGACGTCGGCCAGCACAGCAGAATCCCTGGGCGTCGTACCGGTTGCGGTTGACCAGTATGAGGGGGCACGCCTGGCGGTTGAGCATCTGGTCAGCCACGGGCACACGGCGATCACCCACCTGGCAGGCCCGTCCGACTGGTTCGAAGCCCAGGGGCGCGAAAAGGCTTATCGTGACGTGATGGCTCGCCACGGGCTAACGCCCTGTGTCTATTCCACGCGAGGGTGGGAAGCCTCTGTCGGATTCGAGGTTGGCACAGCGATCGCGAACGGCACCTTACCCACCGCTGTTTTTGCGGCAAATGACCCGCTTGCGCTGGGCCTGATCAACGCGTTCACCAGTGCGGGCATAACGGTGCCGGGCGACGTGTCGGTGGTCGGGTTCGATGATGAGCCGGGCGCACGCTACTTCATGCCACCGCTGACCACGGTGCGTCAGGATTTTCGCGGGCTGGGAGAGGCGGTCGTCACCGTCATGATGCACGCGTTGGAAGGCCGGGCCCCAGATGCGCCCACGCTGCTCACTCCTGAGTTGGTCGTGCGCGCCTCCACCGCCGCCCCGCCTCTTTCTGCGCATTGACGAGGGGAACGAGGCGCACTTCGTCGCGTGGCATCTGGAAAATTGATTGCGTGAAAAAGGTTCCATCCCTGGACACAGTGTGTTAACGTTAACCTCACCGGATCAAACAAAGCAGAAACGGCGTGGTGGCGTGCTGGGGAGGACATCGAAGCCGATGTCTGATCAACGCATGATCAGGTGGGCGAGTCGCCCTCGGCGCTCACACTACGACCGAGACGAATGCTGATGTGGAGGACTCAATGGACGTGCGAAACCCGGACACGTGGAGCGCTGAACTGACCAGCCGTGTAGCCAGGACGCGTGCCCTCGTCGCTGAACTTCATGCGGAACTGCCCAAATGGGGGCTGATCGTATGGACGGCAGGGAACGTGTCGCAGCGAATCAGAGGAGAAGCCGAAGATGGCTCCCAGGACCTGCTCGTCATCAAGCCGTCGGGAGTGTCCTATGACGAGCTGGACGCTGACGCGATGGTGGTGTGTGACCTGGAAGGAAACCTGATTCTGGGGGAGGGCTCACCCTCCTCAGACACGGCGGCGCACGCCTATGTCTACCGGCACATGCCTGAAGTGGGCGGCGTCGTGCATACCCATTCCACCTACGCGACCGCGTGGGCAGCGCGCGGCGAAGAAATACCGTGCGTGCTGACCATGATGGGCGACGAATTCGGCGGCCCCGTTCCTGTTGGCCCGTTCGCATTGATCGGAGATGACTCCATCGGGCGCGGAATTGTGGATACCTTGAAGGATTCTCGCAGCCCGGCAGTGCTGATGCAGAACCACGGGCCCTTTACGATCGGCAAAGATGGGCGGGCCGCAGTCAAAGCCGCAGCGATGGTTGAAGAAGTGGCGCGAACCGTCCACATTGCCAGACAGCTGGGCGAGCCGATCGCAATCCCTCAGGACAAAATCGACAGTCTCTACGCGCGCTATCAAAACGTGTATGGGCAACACAGCAAGTAGCAAGGTCGGCCAGCCACACGCGCAGGCACTGACCACAACATCATGAAACTAAGGAACAATACTCATGACGAGTTTCTATGACTCACGCGAAGTCTGGTTCTTCACCGGAAGCCAGGACCTTTATGGAGAAGACACCCTCAAGCAGGTAGCCGACCAGTCGCAACAGGTCGTGACGCTGCTGAACGAATCCGGGCTGATGCCTGCACCAATTGTGTGGAAGCCGGTGCTCAAGGATTCCGACTCGATTCGTCGCGCCATGCTGGACGCCTCCGGTGATGACTCAGTGCTCGGTGTCATCACGTGGATGCACACGTTCTCACCGGCAAAAATGTGGATTCGCGGCCTCGAAGTCCTCACGAAGCCAATGCTGCATCTGGCCACCCAGGCCGACGTGGAGATCCCATGGGACAGCATCGACATGGACTTCATGAACCTCAACCAGGCAGCTCACGGAGACCGTGAATACGGCTACATCCTGGCGCGCCTGGGCGTCGCACGCACCACCGTCGTGGGCCACGCATCCAACCCGAACGTCGCTCGAAAAGTCTCACGCTGGATCCGTGCCGCAGCAGGGTGGGTTGCCGCTCACGAGCTGCGCGTCGTGCGCTTCGGTGACAACATGCGCAACGTCGCGGTGACCGAAGGGGATAAGACCGAGGCTGAGCGCCGACTGGGAGTATCCGTGAACACGTGGGGAGTCAACGATCTTGTCGAAGCAGTGGAAGCGGTCAGTGACGCTGACATCGACACCCTCCTTGACGAGTACGACGAACTGTATGACATCGCACCTGAACTGAAGAAAGACGGTGAACGCCACGACTCATTGCGGTATGCCGCCCGTCAGGAAATTGCGATGCGCTCATTCCTTGAAGCGCGCGGAGCCAGCGCATTTACCACGAACTTCGAAGACCTTGGAGCCCTTCGGCAGCTGCCCGGCCTGGCCGTGCAACGCCTGACAACAGACGGCTATGGGTTCGGTGCCGAGGGCGACTGGAAAACAGCTGTTCTTGTGCGCATCGCCAAAGTGATGGGTGAAGGTCTGCCGGGCGGTGCCTCCTTGATGGAGGACTACACCTATAACCTTGTCCAAGGCGAAGAAATGATCCTGGGTGCGCACATGCTGGAAGTGTGCCCGTCGTTGACTCAGTCGCGCCCGCGCCTCGAAATACACCCACTCAGCATCGGGGATCGTGAAGACCCTGTGCGCCTCGTGTTCAATGCTGATGCGCGGCCAGGAGTCGTGGTGTCACTGGCCGATATGCGTGACCGCTTCCGCCTCACTGCCAATGCTGTTGACGTCATCGAGCCGCCGCATGACATGCCGAAGTTGCCGGTTGCCCGGGCAATGTGGAAGCCGAAGCCTGACCTGTACACTTCGGTTGAAGCATGGCTCACTGCCGGCGGAGCGCACCACACGGCGATGTCCACGCAGATTGACGTCGAGACGTGGCAGATGTTCGCTGTTATGGCTCAAATGGAGTTGCTTGTCATCGACGAGGACACGACGGCACGTTGCTTCGCCGATCACGTGCGCTGGAATCAGGTCTATTACCGACTGGCGGAAGGCCTCTAAAGCGCGCTGCCGGGGCACCCTCTGCAGGTTTACGCCGAGTGACGAGGGTGCCCGGACGAGTGCTTGAGGGTGCCAAAACGCCTCCGCTGCGCCGTTTAAAAGCCAAAAGCGGCGCAAAAAACTGAGATTCGCCACGAAAATCGCCAAAAAGTGGTGTTGAACCTGACAAAAGGCCGTTGGACTGTTTAGGGTTTTCTCAGTGGTCATGTCCAGTGACCCCCAATGAACTGCAAGAGGAGATATATACATGTCTGTCAACCGTACCGAACTGGTTGCCGCCATTGCTGAGCGCGCCAACCTCACCAAGGTCCAAGCCGATGCCGCACTGTCAGCATTCCAGGACGTTCTGATCGACTCACTGTCCAAGGGTGAGCCGGTCAAGGTCACCGGCCTCATGTCAGTGGAGCGCGTTGAGCGCGCTGCCCGCACCGGCCGCAACCCCCGCACGGGTGAAGAAATCCAGATCCCCGCTGGCTACGGCGTGAAGATCTCGGCCGGTTCGACCCTGAAGAAGGCTGTTTCGAACAAGTGAAGATGATGCCACGTTGACGGTGGCATGATCGGCAACACTGTTGCCACTTCATACGATGTGGGGCAGGTATCGCACGCGATACTTGCCCCACACTCGTCTGCCAGTCGTCAGAAAGAAGCGTCGTTGAGGCCATCCACCCGGCGGGCAGGCACTCCGGGCCGAACCGGCAGAGCCGACGCGCGGCCCCCGGCATCAGGAAACGCACGGCGATACCCCTCAATCCAGGCGCTCGCAAACTCATCAGCCGAACTGCGCTCCACGAGCGCCCACACCGACCCGCCAAAGCCGGCACCGAACGCCGACGCAGCCGGCGCACCCAGTTCGCGAGCACGGCGCTGCAGATCATTCGTCTGAGGAACCTGATTGCCCAGATTCTCATCCGCATTGCGATGCGACGCATCAGCGGCAGCACCAAACGCATCGATATCGCCAACATCCAGCGCATCGAGTGCCTGCGGCACCAAAACGGTCGATTCACGGATGAACGCATCCAGTCGCGTGAGCAGGTCCGGCTCGTCAGCAAGTATGCGGCGCATCTGCTCCACCGCATCTCCGGAGGACGCCAACGCATCAGCCAGGCTGGCATCTGCGCGCCTGGTCGCCTTGTTCCACTGCGTCACAATTGCCGCAATCCGAGCCGACAGTGCGTTGTACGAATCGCGCGCACTGCCCGTCTTTTCCGCCAGGACACCGCTGACCGCCACGACGAACGTCCACGTGTCGTCGAGTGTCACCGAACGGTGCTCCTGGATCGGGCAAAACGAAAACTCAGTGAGCCGACCGTCGTGGCAACACATCATGGCGGTGTGATCCTGCGAGCCACCGAAAGTGCCCACGCCACGCACACCCTCCAACGACCCGAACGATAAACCGTTCTCGCAGCACGAGTAGTATCCGGCCTCATCGGCGCGCGAGTGAATGTTCGCCTTCCACTCTTCACGCTCACGCAGATCGTTGTGATCAATCAAAGCCAGCGCCGACGCCACGACCAGCGCAGACGACGAACTCATTCCGGAGGCCAACGGCAAATCGGAATCAAAGCTCAGGTGCGCAGGTTTGAGCTGGCCGAAATTGAGTGTCAGGCGATCCACCACCGCCTGAACGTAGTGACCCCAGTGGCCGGCAGGAAGAGTGCTCGCCGCACCTGCACCAACCTCAACGCGATCCGGCAGTGCGGTCGTCTGAGCTGAAATGCCACCGTCTGGCGAGTCCCCCTCGTCCAACGTGACGCGAATGCCGCGATCGACTGCCGCGACGATGGAATGGCCACCGGCGTAATCCGTGTGCTTGCCGAACACTTCCAGTCGGCCGGGAACAAACCAGGAAGTCACAGGCGGACCTCGTGATTCTCCAGTGCTGCCGCCACCGAAGCGATATCGCCGCGATTCGACATATCCAGTACGCCCTCATCACAGCGGATCACCGCGTAAGAATCACCATCGGCAATGGCTTGACGTACAGCATCGGTGATCTCATACTCACCGCGAGCAGACGGCTTGATCGTGCGGGCTGCCTCGAAGATTGCCGGCGAGCACTTCCAGCAGTTCATCGAAATCAACGCACCTTCACCCAGGCGCTCAATCGTGGCGGCATCGGGCTTTTCCACCAGCTCATCGAGGTTGCCGTCCGCATCGGCCGTGGCCAGCGCGAAAGCCGCAATACGGTCAGCCGCAATGTTCGAACGCTCCACCATCGCCTCGCGCGTGAAACCGGCAAGACCCGACCCGTCGACCTGTGCGAGCTGGAGCAGAGCATCAACGGGATAGAAGTTATCCGAGTTGAGCACCAGGATCGGCTCACCGGCCGCGAAATCCTCAGCAGAGAGCACCGCGTTCGCCGTGCCGAGCGGTTTGTCCTGGATCGCGTAGCTGACGGTGATGCGCTGTTTGTCCACCGAATCGTAGTAGTCGCGAATTATGTCGTGCTCAGGGCCGATCACCAGGCAAATATCAGTGAAACCGGCGTCGGCCAGGGCGCTCATGACGTGGTCGAGGAAAGGGCGCCCCACCGAAATCATGGCTTTGACACCGGAATCAGCTGCGCGCTTTTGCTCAGCCGACAGCTGCGTGTCCCCAGAATCCTTGCGCATGCGCGAACCGAGGCCGCGCGCCAAAATAACCGCTTTGTGATGTGCCTGTGCCATGTCATCCTCCTGTGGACGTCGAGGCGTGATCAAACCTTCCAGCAAAGTGCCGGTTCCAGTGTAGTGGGATCGCAGAAGGTAGCGCAGGACTGCCTCGGCAATGATGCGTGGAAAAACGAAGGTGGGCAAGATTTATTGAAGTGTCAAGACGAGGAGGGTAAAATGTGTCACTCACTGACAATGATGGAACGACCGCGGGGCGGCCATCGAATTGACGAGGGCGTCCCTGCAGTGTCTGTCCGTTCAATTCAAGAGGACATGATGTCACGAATTCATTTCGGTACAGGTGGCTGGCGCGCGATTATCGGCGACGAGTTCACACGCCAAAACGTTCGCCTCCTGTGTGCAGCGCTGGCAAGCCGCATTAAAGACGAAAACAACGCAGAAAAAGGCCTGGTCATCGGCTACGACAGGCGATTCCTGTCGGATCTGGCAGCTTCGTGGGCGGCCGAAGTCTTTGCCGGTGAAGGAATCACCTGCCAAGTCATCCGCATCACGCAGGCCCCCACACCCATGATCATGTGGACGGTCAAGAACTTGGGACTGCCCTACGGCATGGCGATCACCGCCTCCCACAACCCCGCCATCTACAACGGCATCAAGGTCTTTACCGAGGGCGGCAAGGATGCCAACGAAGATGTCACCGCTGACATCGAACGCCGCATGGAAGCCATTGAAGGCGCAGGGGAAGAACAGATCCCCTCGGTCACCTACCAGGCTGGGCTGGACAGTGGCGCCATCACTGAAATTAACCCCTTCAATGGATATATCGACTCGATTTGCGAACAGATCGATATGCAGGCGATCCGTGAAGCGAACCTGCATATCGCCCTCGACCCTATGTATGGCGTCTCGCGCACCTCGCTGCAGACGATTCTGATGACCGCGCGCTGCGAAGTGGACACGATCCATGACCGCCACGACACACTGTTCGGCGGACGCATGCCGGCGCCGACGAAAGCCACGCTGGACGCTCTGACACAGTACGTGCTGGACAACAACTGTGCGCTGGGACTGGCTACCGACGGCGACGCCGACCGTATCGGCGTAATCGATGACCAGGGTGAATTCCTGCACCCGAACCAGCTGCTCGTCCTGCTGTACTACTACCTGCTCAAATACAAGGAATGGAAAGGTCCGGTGGTGCGTAACGTCGCCACAACCTCACTGCTGGACGAAGTGGCCGCAAAGTTCGGTGAGACCTGCTACGAGGTGCCCGTCGGATTCAAATGGGTGTCCTCGAAGATGCTGGAAACAGATGCGATCCTGGGTGGTGAATCCTCCGGCGGCATCACCGTGCGTGGACACATCCACGGCAAGGACGGCATCTATGCGGCCGCACTGCTGGTCGAGATGATCGCCGTGATCGGCAAGCCCATGAGCCAGATCTACCACGAAATCACCGGACAGTTCCCGCCGCACTACATGGCGGAAACCGACTTTGCATTCGCACCCGAACGCAAGCTCGAAATCCTCAAGACACTGATGGAAGACAAGAAACTGCCTGAATTCACCAGGCCAGTTGAGTCAGTGTCCTACAAGGACGGCTGCAAGGTCTACTTCGACCAGGGGTGGATCATCGCTCGCTTCTCCGGCACCGAGCCGCTGCTGCGTATCTTCTGCGAGATGCCGACCAGGGAAGAAGCCGAAGCCACGTGCGAGCAGCTGCGTGAATTCCTCCACCTGTGACATTCGAACCACGTCACGGTCCCGGGCCCATTGGCACAGGCCGGGACGTGGGCGAACTTCTACAATGAGGGGTGACCCATTCGTCAGGGCGTTGCGTCGCCCTCGTCAATGACACACAACTACGAAGGAGTTGGAATGCTGATCCACGTCGCCTCGAGCGAGGAAGAAATCGGATCCCTGGGTGCAGACCTGATCGAAAAACTGTACGCAGACAAGCCCACCGCAGTGCTGGGCACTGCGACAGGATCATCACCCGTGCCGCTGTACCGCGAACTCGTCGCGCGTCACCAGACGGGCACACTTTCATTCGCCAAGGGACAGTTCTTCCAGCTCGATGAGTACGTCGGAGTTCCGCGCGAACACCCGCAGTCCTACTGGCGTTTCCTATGCGAGAACATCGTCGACCACATCGACCTGCCCAAAGGCGGCCTCAATGTACCTGACGAACGCGACGGCAACACCCTGGATGAAGCCGCTGCAGCATACGATGCACGCATCCGCGAAGCAGGAGGCGTTGACCTGCAGATCCTGGGAATCGGATCAGACGGACACATCGGATTCAACGAGCCCGGCGGATCCCTCTCATCACGCACTCACTCGGGCGCACTGTCACGCCAGACCCGTCAGGACAACGCACGTTTCTTCGACGGCGACCTGGAGCAGGTGCCCACCCACTGCATCACGCAGGGACTGGGAACGATTATGGAGGCCCGTCAGCTGCTCATGATCGCCACAGGTGAAAACAAGGCCGAGGCTGTGAAGGAACTGATCGAAGGCGGCGTGTCAGCGCGCTGGCCTGCCACCATTATCCAGTTCCACCCCGCAGTGACTGTGCTGCTGGACGAAGCGGCAGCCTCTCAGTTGGAGATGGTGGAACTGTACGAAGCGGAATGGGCATCGCGCCACTGACCTGCTTCACAGCTGCCGTACCATGATCGCGGCGGCGAGACTTTTCACACTCAGGCTCTCGGCCCGAATCAGGTCGAGGGCCTGAGCCGTCCCACTTACAATGAAGGTATGTGTGACGTCGAAGCAGTGGCCGAAACAGTGACAGACCCAGGCGAACCCGTAAGCCCGGCAGATCCTGGCAGTCCTGCCGGCGGTGGTGCAGGTCCGTCGACCAGCACCGGCCTGTTGGAACGCACCGAGGTCAAAGAGAAGGAAAAAGACCCCGGTGATGGCGATCGGTTCGCACACTTTGTGCGAAAGGACCGCGTATCCTCCTCGCTGATTACCGGACAGCCGGTGGTGGCACTGTGCGGGAAAGTGTGGATCCCCTCGCGTGAGGCCTCACAGTACCCGGTGTGCCCGACCTGCAGGAAGCTGCGCGATCAAATGGGCAAGAACGGCGGAAACTGGCCATTTTCAAACGGAGGGCGGGGCGGTTCCGGCAAGTGAAAGACCAGGGACATTCCTCCGCTTCACCATCGGTTTCCGCGGCGGCCCAACTTCCACCTGCTTTCCCGGCTCGCGCCGCGTGGGGCACCGCTGGAAGTCTGCGTGCCTGGCAGGCAGCCGCACTCGAGCAGTACCTGAACGCCCGACCTCGGGACTTCCTTGCTGTCGCCACACCCGGAGCCGGAAAAACGACATTCGCGCTGCGCGTAGCGGTCGAACTGATGGGCGCAGGTGTCGTCTCGAAAATCACCGTGGTCTGCCCGACCGAACACCTGAAAACCCAGTGGGCCGACGCGGCGGCGCGCGTCGGTATCCACATTGATCCTGCTTTCTCAAACTCCCAGGGACGTGCAGGCTCACATTTCGACGGCGTGGCGGTGACCTACGCTCAGGTCGCTGCAAACCCGCACGTCCACTCCTCACGTACCCGTGCATTTCGCACGCTGGTGATCTTGGATGAAATCCACCACGCCGGCGACGCGCTGTCATGGGGTGACGGCATCGGGGTCGCATTCGGGGAAGCAACCAGGCGCCTGTCCCTGACCGGCACCCCCTTCCGCTCGGACTCCTCTCCCATCCCGTTTGTGCGATACGTCGAGGGGAGTGACGGTATCCGCCGCTCACAGGCCGACTTCACCTACGGGTACGGAGATGCGCTGCATGACGGTGTCGTGCGACCGGTCCTGTTCATGTCCTATTCCGGTGACATGGCATGGCGCACCAGCGCCGGCGATGAGTACCACGCCCGACTGGGGGAGCATTCCACCAAGGACATCATGAAGCAGGCATGGCGCACCGCCCTGGATCCGAAAGGGGAGTGGATCTCCGCTGTCCTGCAGGCAGCCGATCAGCGCCTGTCACAGGTGCGGCGCGCAATTCCCGACGCTGGCGGACTGGTGATCGCCTCCGACCAGTCGGCGGCACGCGCCTACGCGCAGCGCCTGCGCGCCATCACAGGAAAGCCGGCCACTGTCGTGCTCTCCGATGATGCGGATGCCTCCGATCGTATCGATCACTTCCGCGAATCCACTGACCGATGGATGGTTGCTGTGCGCATGGTGTCTGAAGGGGTAGACGTGCCGCGACTGTCAGTCGGCGTGTACGCCACAAACACCTCGACCTCGCTGTTCTTCGCGCAGGCTGTCGGCCGTTTTGTTCGAGCCAGACGACGAGGCGAAACATCCACCGTCTTTATCCCTTCCGTAGTGCCGCTGCTGGATCTGGCAGGGCAGATGGAAGTGGAACGCGACCACGCCCTCGACAAACCGCATCACGGCCCTGATGACCCGACCGTGATGGACACCAGTGCGGAAGACCTGCTGATGGCACAGGCCAACAAGGTGGAAAATGCGAGTTCGGAACTGACCGGAACGTTCGAAGCACTCGGCGGGGATGCCGAGTTCGACGCAGTCTTGTTCGAAGGATCGTCGTGGGGATCAGGCGCTGAGGTCGGATCGATCGAGGAGCAGGAATACCTGGGGATTCCCGGTCTGCTCGATGCCGACCAGGTGACGACGCTGCTCAAAGCCAGGCAGGCGGAGCAGATCAAGACCCAGCGCCGTCAGAGCGATGCGAAGAACCTGCGCGACGCAAATGCAGGGATCTCGGATCACCGGGCACGCGCCGCGAAACGCAAGGAGCTGTCGCGTCTGGTCGGCCAGTGGTCGCGGCGCTCAGGCGATTCACATGCACTGATTCATTCGCAACTGCGTCAGCGTTGCGGCGGACCGGAGGTCGCGCGGGCAACCACCGCGCAGATTGACGCACGTATCGCTCTTTTGAGAGGCTGGTTCGTAGGGCGCGCATAAAGGTGCCCAGCGCTTTGGGACGACCCGGATGCGGTGATCACGTGGGGACGGCCCCAATTGAAAGGGGCTGCATCATGCATTGGCTCGTTCTTGTTCTCTCCGGCGTTTTTGAGGCAGTGTGGGCGATCGCGCTGTCCAAGTCTGAAGGGTTCACCAAGGTGGTGCCCATCATCGTGTTTATCCTCGGAGCAGCGATCTCGATGGGCGGCCTGGGGTGGGCGCTCAAAGAAATCCCCGTGGGCACCGGCTACGCGGTGTGGGTCGGGATTGGTGCAGGCACGACTGCGCTGTGGGCAATGCTCAGCGGTGCAGAACCCGTGCGCGTGGTCCGCATCCTGTTACTGTGCGGAATCATCGCGTGCGTCATCGGCCTCAAGCTCGTGTCCGGTGACGACGGTGTCGCTGCTGCCGCACCATCAGAGGGTGCACGGGTGACGTCCACCGCCGCCAGCGACAACTGAGATCAGTCCAGCTCCACGTAGCGCGTGGAGACTGCAGCTTCACCTTCAGACAGTCGCCACGCCTGGTAAGGCAGCTCGTTGCGTGATTTCAAGTGATGGTCGCGTGCCTGCTTGAGCGCATCGATGCTCCACAGTTCACTGCGAATCTCACCGTCGACAACCAGCGGGATCTGCAGAGGGCGCGCCTTCTGCTTCGTCAGCTCTTCTTCGGCAGCCTTCCGTGTCGAAGCCGTGACCAGGAGTTCCTCGTAGGCGTAGCCTTCCTCGTCGTAGAGGCGGCCGGCGTACTTGCGGCCACCGACCGTGCTCTTGGACTGCGATTTCTTGGCAACGGGCTGCATGACGCCGTCTGAATCTTCACGAGCCACCATCTTGTACACCAGCGCCGCGGTCGGAACCTTGGACCCGGTCACCAGGCGAGTGCCCACGCCGTAGGAGTCCACGGGTGCCGCGCCCAGGGCGGCTATCGCATACTCGTCGAGGTCGGACGTGACGGTGATCTTCGTGGATGTGGCGCCCAGTGAATCAAGCTGGCCGCGCACCGTGAACGCCTGCGCCACCAGGTCACCGGAATCGATGCGCACGCACCCGAGCTCCTGACCCACTGCGCGGGCAGCCTCAACAGCGTTGACGACCCCTTGCGGAATGTCATAGGTGTCAACCAGCAGCGTGGTCGAGGCGCCAAGCAGATCGATCTGCGCGTCGAAAGCTTCGCGCTCGCTGTCATGGAGCAGCGTGAACGCGTGAGCGGACGTGCCGATAGTCGGAATGCCGTAGCGGATACCTGCTTCCAGATCCGAGGTGCCGGCAAATCCGCCGATCACTGCGGAGCGGGCAGCTGAAACGGCGGCGCGTTCATGGGTGCGGCGCGCACCCATATCCAGG
Source organism: Pauljensenia sp. C0170B4 (assembly GCF_056590235.1). Classification (NCBI taxonomy): domain Bacteria; kingdom Bacillati; phylum Actinomycetota; class Actinomycetes; order Actinomycetales; family Actinomycetaceae; genus Pauljensenia; species Pauljensenia sp. C0170B4. The sequence goes on from NZ_JBWPVS010000007.1 coordinate 46,125, forward strand.
CAGGGACGGCCGTGAGCTGCGATCGTCATGCGGGATGCCGCAGATGCGATCGCACAGTCATGGTTGAGGACCGACAACAGCAGCGTTTCCAGCAGCACACATTCTGCGAAGGAGCCCTCCACGGTCAGCAGTGGCGATCCGGCGAAATAGCATTCGCCTTCCTGGTAGCCGTCGATCGTGCCGCCGAAACGGAAGTCTCTGAGATAATCCAGCGCGTCGTCGGACACGATTTTCTGATCGTGGAGCCAGTCGATTTGCTGGTCGGTGAATTCGAAACGCTCCAGCGCCTCGAGGATGCGGCCGGTGCCCGCAACGACACCGAAACGGCGGGTTGCTGGCAGGCGACGACCGAACAGTTCGAAGACCACTTTGCGGGACGCGGTTCCGCGCTTCATCGCAGCGTCCAGCATGGTCAGCTCATACATGTCTGTTAACAGAGCAGTTGAAGGTGAAGCAGGCATACCCTCAATCTACTCTCTTCTCACCGGAAAGACCCACTCGCCGGCAATCTGCTTGCCACTCAAAAGGCTAGTGGGAGCGCCATGAAATGAGTGTGAATGGCCAGAAGCGGCGCGCGCGAAAATGCACTGCGTCAAAACGGCACGGCTAAACCTGCGGGGCCATACGCTTAGGAGCATGAGCGGGAGGTCTATGACAACGTCGTTTCACGACCGTGCGGTTCCTGATCAGCCGCGCGAGGATGCCTCGTCATGCCCATTGGCACAGTGGCAAACCGTGGTGTGGGATGACGTGGTGAACCTGAACGACTACGTGGTAGAAGTGCTGATTCGACACTTCGGATACTCGCGTCACGCTGCCGACGAACTGACTGCGCAGATCCACACATTCGGCCGGGCCGTCGTGTCAACTGGAATCAGAGAACGCATGGAAGCTGATGTGCTGGCCATGCACGGATACGGCCTGCACGCCACGCTGGAGCAACTCACATGATCACTGCGTTCGCACTGCAGGAAGCCGGATACGTCTGCAACGTGTCGACGCAGTTTCTGCACCTGTTGCGCCAGCTCATTGAAGAAATACTGGTCGTCCTCGACGAGCCGGGCGAACTGTCCACCTTCGTGCTCGCCGCCACCGAAGTGGAAACCACGCGCGACGAGCCACACGACCCGGCACTGGGGAGCCTGCTCCCTCCCATGAGCGACGACCCACCGGAGGCGGCGAATCTGCGAGCCCTGACCGAAGACTTCCTGCGTGCGGAAAAAGCGGCGCGACTGCGGCGGATCCACACCGAACTCTCGTCTGCAATCGGCACAGACACGGTGGTGATAATGGTCACCCACCAGGAAGTGTGGGACTGGCTCGCTGCCCTCAATGACGTGCGACTGGCTCTGGCGGGTGAACTGGGTATTGACTCACGTGAAGCGGAGAATAAAGTCGCTGAGCTTGCGCACGCATGTGACCTGGAGCAGCCGCGCAGCGAGGCAACGATGAGTGCCGGAATGTACATGATGGTCACGTGGTGGCAGGATTCACTACTGACAGCGGTGCGCGCGGAGGCCTGGTCGCATTAGTCTCCAAACATGGACAGTGCTCCGATAGGGATCTTTGACTCAGGTTTAGGCGGCTTGACGGTCGCCCGCGCCGTCATGGACAAGCTCCCTCACGAACGCATCGTCTATCTGGGGGACACAGCCCACACGCCGTACGGTCCGCGCCCAATCGCACAGGTCCGCCAGCTCGCGTTGACCTGCCTGGATGAACTGGTCGAACGCGGCGTGAAAGCACTGGTCATCGCTTGCAATACGGCGACCGCAGCAGCGCTGTCAGATGCCCGTGAACGCTACACGGCGCAGCAGGGAATCCCGGTCATCGAAGTGATCACACCGGCCGCGCGCTCAGCGATCCGTGCCACCCACAACCGCCGAATCGGCATCATCGGCACCTCCGCAACCATCCAATCCCAGGCTTACAACCAGGCGCTCGCAGCAGTTCCGGACGTATCCGTCTTTTCAGCCGCATGCCCCCGCTTCGTGGAATTCGTCGAAGCAGGCATCACCACCGGGCCGGAGCTCGAGGCCGTCGCACGCGACTACCTGGCACCACTGATCGACGCCGACGTCGACACCGTCATCCTGGGGTGTACGCACTACCCGCTGTTGACTGGCATCATCAGCCAGACGATGGGTGAGGACGTCGCCCTCGTCACTTCGTCGGAAGCAACGGCCAACGACACGTACAAACTGCTGGTGGAGCGCGACATGACCGCTCCCATCCCCGAACAGGCCAGCACAGAGCAGTCGGTGCTCACCGAGCCTGCCCACGAATTCCTGACAACGGGAGCTCCTGAGACGTTCGAACACCTCGCGCGCCGATTCCTGGGACCGGAAGTGCGCTCGGCTCATAACATTCACGGTCCTGCATCTACCGCCGATGCACGGCTTGCGCGAGACGGAACGCCTCCGGATGCCGCACCCGACACACCACGGAAAGAGTGATGACATGTCAATGACGCTGACCATCATCGGATGCACCGGTTCAATGTCCGGCCCGCACTCACCTGCGTCCTGCTACCTGCTGCAGACGCAGGAAACACGTGAGGACGGCACGACGCGAACGTGGAATATTGCATTGGAGATGGGGCCGGGTGCCTTCGGGCAGCTCTGGCGCGTCATTGACCCGGCAGACCTGGACGCAGTGATCTTTTCGCACTGCCACGCCGATCACATGGGCGACGTGATTTCCCTGCACGTGCACCGCAGGTGGGGGCCGGGACGAGGCTGCGGCACACTCCTGCTGGCAGGTTCAGAACAACTGCCTGAACGGGTGCGCCAGATTGACGGGTGTGACCCGGCGGAGACGTACACCGATGAATTCGAGTTCTACCGGATGCGCCCGGGCGTTCCCTTCAACGTGGGCCCCCTGACCATCACGCCCAGCACCGCTCAACATACCGTCGAAGCCTTCGGCGTGCGCATTGAGGACGAGGGCGGCGCCACCATGTTCTTTACCGGCGACACCGACCAGTGCGACACGATTATTGAGGGTGCGCGCGGTGTCGACCTGCTGCTCAGCGAAGCCGGATTCACCGAGGCTGACACGACGCGCGGCATCCACATGTCGGGTGTACGTGCGGGCGAGGTCGCCACGCAGGCCGGTGTCAGGCGAGTGGTGCTCACTCACATTCAGCCGTGGACCCCGGTCGACACGGTGATGAGTGAACTGCGCCAGACCTGGCAGGGGGAGGCGCAGATCGCCCGCGCTGGTGACGTGTTCGAAATCTGAGGCGACCAGCCTGCGGCTGTGGGCAGTGAGCCTGCGGCTGAGGCCAGTTTCTTCAGAATCTAGGACGCCAGTACGCGTGCCACGTGCGGGGCAAGCGCACGAAACGCAATGCCGCGGTGACTGATCGCATTCTTGTCCTCGGGGCTCATCTGGGCGGTTGTGCAGTCGAAGCCGTCGGGAACAAAAATCGGGTCGTAGCCGAATCCGCCGCTGCCGTGGCGTTCGCGCAGCAGGTGGCCGTGCACCTCGCCGCGTTCCACAAAAGTCTGCCCATCAGGTGTGACGAGCACTGCCGCTGACACGAATGCGGCACCGCGATGCCGATCGGGCACATCCGCAATCTGAGCGAGCAGCAAGTCCAGATTCGCCGCGTCATCACCGTGATGTCCACTCCAGCGCGCTGAGAAAATCCCGGGCGCCCCGCCCAGCACGTCCACCGTGATTCCTGAATCGTCAGCGATAGTGGGCAGGCCGGTCAGTTCACACAGGTGACGCGCCTTGATCAGCGCATTGTCCTCAAAGGTGATGCCGTCTTCGACAGGTTCATCTGCGCCGGCCTGCGCCAGCGTCACGATGTATCCGTCGTGAACTCCCGGCACGAACGGATCCAGGATTGCGCGCAGCTCTGAGACCTTATGCGCGTTCGACGTGGCAAATGCCAGGACTGGTGTGGCCAGCGCGTCGCCCTCGTTCATCTCAATCCTCCAACGAGACGGCTGTGCCGACCTCGGCTTCCAGTGCGCGCTGCTGCAGGTTATGCAGCGTCGCATTGCCGGCGGTGGCCAGGTTGAGCAGCTGCCCGAGCTCCTCCCGGTCAAAGAGGGCGTGCTCAGCGGTGCCCTGAACTTCGACGAAGTTACCGGAACCGGTTTGCACGACGTTCATGTCAGTCTGGGCGCGCACGTCTTCCTCGTACGGCAGGTCCAGCATGGGAACGCCGTCGATGATTCCCACTGAAATGGCGCTGACTGAGTCGGACAGCACGGGAGCGGACGCCTGTGGATGAATGAGGCCGTTTTCAGTTCCCCACCTGACAGCATCGGCCAGCGCAACCCATGCGCCGGTCACAGATGCGGTGCGGGTGCCACCATCGGCGCGCAGCACGTCGCAATCCAGCACGATCGTGTTCTCACCGAGGGCTGCCATATCCACCACTGCGCGCAGTGAGCGACCGATGAGCCGGGAAATCTCCTGAGTGCGCCCCGAAATCTTGCCTTTGACAGATTCACGCTGACTGCGGTCCGACGTTGCGCGCGGCAGCATCGCGTATTCGCCGGTCACCCAGCCCAGGCCGGAGTCCTTCCGCCAGCGCGGGACGCCGGCAGTCAGGGATGCCACGCACAGGACGCGGGTGTTGCCTGATTCGATCAGTACGGAGCCTTCACCGGTCCCGGACCATCCGCGGGTCATGCGAACGGAACGAAGCTGGTCGAGTGCGCGCCCGTCGGCGCGAGTTTCTTCATTATTTTCAAGTGTCATAGTGACCACGGTAGTGCGAACCGTTACTGTGGTCATTATGGAACTCGATCTTCCACTGGCGCGCGGCGCACTTGACGCGATGACGACGATGCGCGAAAAATCCACCATCTCGCAGATTCTGAACGACGGTCCTGCCGCATTTCACGGCCTTGTCGACGGGGAAGTCAGCAATATTCGTCTCTTCTTCCTCGATTCGACAGGATCTGTCGGACTCATCCCATCAGGTGACGGACTTCACGTCTTCAGCGTGCCTGCCTCGTGCGCGTCCCTCTTCTCTTTCCCCATTGACGAGGGCGACGCTGCCCTGATCGGACGCACTGGCAACGGGGTTGCCTACATCGCCATTGCACTGCCCACAGGACAGGAAGATGCTCTTGAAGAAACGCTCGGCGAGAGTGGGCAATCAGAGGGCATTGGCGATCTGAGTTGGCACAGCGTGCGCCGCGTCGGGCACCTGCTGAGTGACGATGACAGTGCCATGACAACCGCCGCAAGCGCCCTGCTGTTCTGGCGCGCCGCCACCAGCTTTTGTGCCCGATGCGGTGCAGCGGTGCGGCCCACAGGCTGCGGCTGGACCGTCACATGCAGTCAGTGCGATCACATCGAATACCCGCGTCAGGATCCGGCAGTGATCGTCGCCATCGTTGATGACGATGAGCGATTGCTCCTGGCACACAATTCAGGATGGAAGGCGGGGTACTACTCGTTGATCGCCGGCTTCATGGAAGCGGGTGAGGCACCCGAACGTGCAGTGGCGCGTGAAGTGCGTGAAGAAGTCGGACTGGATGTGAGGCAGGTTCGATATCAGGGTGCGCAGCCGTGGCCATTTCCGCGCTCGCTGATGCTGGGATTCACCGCTCATGTCACGGGCGGGCACGACAGTGAGCCGGACGTGCGTCCCGATGGTTCCGAAATAACGAATGCCGCGTTCTATTCGCGCGACGAGTTCGCTCAGTGTCTGCGCGATGGTCGGATCATCGCATCAGGGCCGACGGCGATTGCACACGGGCTGATCGAACAGTGGTTTGGTGGCCCGTACCTGCATCTGCAGCAGGGCACACGGTCCGCAGATGCACGTGCCCACTGAGACAATGCCTCTATGACAGACAGCATGATGGAAGCGGAGCAGCTTCTGGACGCCCTCGATGAGGATCAGCGGCGCGTTGCCCAACAGGTACGCGGCCCGATGGCTGTCCTCGCGGGGGCAGGAACAGGGAAAACTCGCGCAATCACGTACCGCATCGCATACGGTGCGGCCACCGGCGCGTACGATCCGGTGAGCGTCCTGGCCGTAACTTTCACACAGCGCGCTGCAGCCGAGATGCGTCAGCGACTGCGGGATCTGGGCGTGGCTGCGGCTCAGGCGCGCACTTTCCATTCCGCTGCGCTGCGCCAACTGACGTATTTTTGGGAAACAGGGTTTGGCGGTAGGCGCCCGGACTTGATCGAACACAAGGCATCACTGGTTGCGTCAGCTGCCGCGCGCTGTGGGATCAGGGCGGACAAGACCACGGTTCGTGACCTGGCGGCAGAAATTGAATGGTCAAAAGTCTCCATCGTAGATGCCGAACGCTATGCGCCAGTGGCGCGCAGACAGGGACGTATCCCCCCGGCAGGCCTGGAGCACTCAGAGTTCGCTCGCCTGTTTGACGCTTACGAGGAAGCGAAAATGGATCGCGCCGTCATCGACTTTGAGGACGTGCTGATTTTGATGTGCGGCCTGATGGAAACACGTGAGGATATTGCCCGGCATATCCGCTCTCAATACCGCAATTTTGTGGTCGATGAGTACCAGGACGTGTCCGCGCTGCAGCAGCGCCTCCTGGACTTGTGGCTGGGGGAGCGCCATGACGTGTGCGTGGTCGGTGATGTCGCTCAGACGATCTATTCCTTTGCCGGGGCAGACGCATCCTATTTGGCCAGGTTTGCGCAGCGCCATCCGGGGACGCGCGTAGTGGAACTGACCCGTGATTACCGCTCAACCCCTCAGATTGTGTCGATAGCGAACCGAGTGATGGAACGGGCTGGCAGGTCGCGACTCAGTGCAGGCACCGCAGCAAGTGGTGCTTCGGGTGACGGCTCAGGGGCCCGTCCCTCGACAGGAGCGATGGCCGGCGCCGTCCGCCTGGTGTCGCAGCGACCATCCGGTGCGGCAGTGGCGTTTCGGACGTATAGCGACGACATGGAGGAAGCTGCCGGTGTTGCGCAGCGCATCGCAGCGCTGGTCAAGTCCCGTGATGCCTCCTTGCATTCGTGTGCGATCCTGTACCGCACGAACTCGCAGTCAGAAGTTCTTGAAACGGCCTTGTCGCAGGCCGGATTGTCATTCGTTGTCCAGGGCGGCAAGCGCTTCTTCGAACGTGAGGAAATCAAGCGCGCAATGCTGGTGCTTCGGCGCGAGGCAACCGCGCTGCGCCGTCACGAGGATGGGGACACCACCGACGGTGCGGATGACGGCGCAGACAGGGCGCACGCCCCTGATTCTGTGGACGCAGGTGGCGACACCGGACTGGTTGATACGGTCAAAGAACAGCTCGCCCTGGTGGGGTGGAGCCCGGATGCTCCACAAAATGCCGGTGCTGAACGTGAACGGTGGGACAACCTCAATGCTCTGATCAGCCTGGCTGAAGAACGCGCACACCTGACGTTGCCCAAATTCGTCGATGAGTTGGGGGAACGCTCTGTTGCTCAAGCTGCCCCCACAGTCGATGGCGTCACGCTGTCCACGCTGCATGCAGCGAAAGGACTGGAGTGGGACAACGTGTTCCTGGTCGGTGCCAGCGAAGGGTTGCTGCCGATCTCACTGGCCGCTACTGCGCAGGCACGGGAAGAAGAACGACGCCTGCTCTATGTCGGGTTGACGCGTGCGCGTGATCGCCTCGAAGTGTCGTGGGCGCGTTCCCGTGGCACTGGCCGCAGCCATAAGAACAGGTCACGCACATCGTTGCTCGATGGTATCTGGCCCAGGGAAGATGAATCCGCGCGCAGCGCCTCCCGTTCACGTGCGCGATCATCTCAGCCACGCCGCAAGGCTGACGATATGGAAGCCCTTGAACACGAGTTCGGGCCGCAGGCAGTGGCAGCATTCGAAGCGCTTAAACACTGGCGTCTTGAACAGGCCCACGCCCAGTCGAAACCAGCGTTTACCGTCTTTGTCGATTCCACGCTGCGTGACATTGCGTCGGCTCGTCCCAAGACGCTGCGTCAGCTTGGAGTCATCCGAGGCGTGGGTCCTGTCAAACTTGATGCCTATGGTCCTCAGATTCTGGCTATTCTGCGCGGTCTGGACGACGCGGAGTCTGACGGGGCCTCGAAATAAGCAAGAAACCGACAGTGGGCGCGGATCCTGGTCGACCACACGATCTGGCACTTCACCACGTATCTTGCCGGGCGCGGCTCCAGAGCAGATTCACGAATAGGCGCGGATAGCGACCGGCTCGCGGGATGGAACGGCGTCTTCAAAGGGTGTGCCGTAAGCCCCGCACCCGCAGCGCTCATGTGGTGCGATCGCACTGAGCCTCACCTGCCCGTCGGAATCAACATGCGCGGTTAAGGCATCTGGCCCGCACATTTCGGACTCACCAAGTACCGAGTACCCCAACGTTCGGGCGACGGCCGTGGCCGCACACAACGCTGCCTGACACTCACATGCCGGTGGCAAGGGGCCAACTGGCCACTGTTCCATCTGCGTGGCCAGCAGCGGCCACGACGCATCAGCATCAACCAACGCCAGTGCCGCACACTGCGCGCACGGGGTGTGCCCAGGTATCACCAACGGTCCGATGACTACGGAGCGTTCATGGCGCGTCATCACCAGGTGCTGCTGGTCATCAGCCAGTAAGAACCCGCACGCAGCCAGGTCAAAACTTCTGGGCCGAGACACCACCGTCAGATCACTGCGCGACAGGGAACCGACAAACACGTGTGGAAAACGCGCTCGGATCATCTCGCCTGCAGCGTACGCGCGGCACGTTGCGAACGTGTCGGCGGGCATCAGATCAGCGAACCTCCCGATCGATGGTCGCGGATCACGAAACTCAAAACGTGAAAAACCGCTGCGTATCAGCAGTTCAACGAGGCGCACGCTCAGGGCATCCAGTCCGTCAATGCAGATCCCTTCACGCATGGCGGATGCCTCCCCCTCGTCAATGAGATGAGCCGCGCGCAAGCGGGAGACAAGAGGAAGCACGTGCGGCAGCATGCGGACAGGAGGGGCCTCAGGTGAGGAGGATGCGGCCTGCACGAGCCATTCGCGTTGTGCGGATGTGACCTGAGTGAACACGACGCACTCGGATGGATCTGAACCGATCTGAACGGTCGTCGGGTCGCGCCAAAGGACCGCTGTTCCTGGGGTGATGCGCATACTGCCTCCTCGCATGTCATGGTGTCCTCATGGTCGGGACGGTCACCGGTAGTGCCAGTCCAGATTGTGACGCCCATGCATGCCTGAAGTCAGCAGCAGTGCGAGATCTGTGGATAACTGCGGGGCGGCGGCTAGTCGCGTGAGTCGGAGTCGTCAGGATCCGTCGGGTCAGAAGTGTCAGCGTCGTCAGGGCGGTCGGCCTCGTCGGATGCGCCGGTATCCGCCTGGCCGTCTGAATCAGGCTGATCGTCGGGGATCACACCGGCTTCGCGCAACGAATCCATCTCCGGATCGTCACTCGGGCTCAGGCCCTCCGCCCAACCGAGCGTGCCATCCAACATGGCGCTCAACGCTTCATCAATGTCAGCCGATTCCTCGCGCTCGCGGGCACGCCGATCCAGGAACTCCGTCGGCTCGTCAAGATCCTGAGCGGTCGGAATCATGTCAGGATGGTGCCACAGTGCTTCGCGCGCCTCGGTGCCCTGAGCCTGCTCAACGATAGTGAACAGCTTCGCTGCACCGCGCGCGCGACGCGGACGCATGGTCAGGCCGATCAGCGACCCCAACATCTGCTCGGCGGGACCACCCGTTGCGCGCCGGCGACGCATCAATTCACGCAGGCGATCCGCATGAGGCAGATACGGAGCGACGGCGCGGGCAGTGGTCACCTCCACCCAGCCTTCGACCAAAGCCAGCAGCGTTTCCAGGCGTTCGAGTGCTTCGGTCTGACGCTCAGTTGGCTCTGTGGCAAAAATCTGATCAGTCATCGACGTGCTAAAGGATGACGGGTCCGCCGGATCGATGTTGCGAGCCGCGTCAGCGATCGCGTCCGTGTCGATCGCAATCTCAGCAGAGTACTTTTCCACCGCGCGCACAAGATCAGAACCAAGCCACGGAACGGATGCGAAAAGACGCTGGTGAGCGCATTCGCGCACGGCGAGGAACTGCTGGACTTCCTCACGCGGCATTTCCAGATCCTTGGTGAATTCGTGAATATTGCCAACGACGAGTGCGGTCTGATCCAGGCCCGCCAATGGAATACCCACATCGGTTGAACTCAGTGCTTCGCCGGCCAAGCCTCCCAGTGCCTGACCGATCTGCATGGCGAAGACCATCGCCGCCAGTTTCGGCATCATCTCACTGGTACGCCCGGCCAGTTCTCCAATACCTTCGGGCATTCCGGGCATGTGGAGCTGCGCCATCATCTGCGAATCACCGAACTGTTCCTGCATGGCCTCGACCAGTGCGCGAGACACATTCGACGCGACCGGTTCGCACATGCGTTTCCACATGTCGAGCGTGTGATCAATCCAGTCGACACGCGTCCACGCCTGCCGGTCGCCGCCGCGGTGCGTAAAAGACGTCACCGGGTCAAGCCACAAGTCGGCAACCGTCATCGCTTCACGTGCCTGCGCAGCTTCAGTTGCCGTCACGCTGGGTGACTGACCAAAAGTACTCTGACGTGCCAGATCGGAGGCAACTGACCAATTGACTGGGCCTGACGTCGTGTTCATCAGCGCGTTGAACTGACTCATCATCGCCTGCAGCTGGCCAGGATTACTCATGAAAGACGGCATCTTCGATGAGTCAAACCCCTGCTCGCGCATAGCGCGTGCGGCCTCCTCGCCGGCATCTTCACCAAGCAGGCGGCGCAAAATTTCTTCCAACGGGTCGGGGGCAGAGTCATCCGGGCGGTCAGTTTCATCGCTCATGCCCTGAGCCTACTCGTTCAGATGCCCCAGCGGAACACGGGCGCGATGCGTGCGCTGTCAGCGGAAAAGCAGGGGAGCCACGTATCGATTGATGCCGGGCGCCCGACAATATGTCACGATTGAATCGTGCACATTCAACGCAATGACTCATCTGCCGACTTTGAGACGACACCGGGCGACACAGGAAACCGGCCCGAAGAAGCACTGAAAGACAGCGCCGAGACGGCGAACACTGCGCGTGAAGTGACAGCTGCAGATGCTGAAAACGACGAGAACCGGCAGCCGGGTGCGACCGACAAGAAACCCCACGGTCTGCTGCGAAACCTGTGGTGGATAGTGCCGGGCATCGTCTTTCCGATCGTGTGCGCCCTCATCACCCTGATCCCGGTGCCCTATGTGGTCAATGCCCCTGGTCCCACAGTCAACATTCTCGGAACTCACGAGGGCGCCCCTACCATTCAGATCAGTGGAAATGATCCGAAAACGGGCAAACCTGTCGAACTGGATCCCGTGCACGAAACTGAACAAGACGACGGTGACCAGACCGGGCAGTTACGTATGGTCACGGTCCTTCAACGCGGCGGACCGGGAAACAGTCTGGCAACGCTCGATCTGATTCGGGCATGGTTCTCCGGTCACGACGAAATCATTCCGTACCGGGAGGTTTTCCCTCCGGACGTGACCAGCGAAGAGGCCAAGGAAGCCGCTCAGATGCAGATGAAATCATCGGAATCAGCAGCGTCCGTGGTTGCCCTCGAGCATCTGGGATGGGACGTGCCCGCTGACGTGCAAGTTGAGGGCGCCGTTCCCGGATCAGACGCTGTAGGCAAGGTGGAGCAAGGTGACCAGATCGTGTCCATCACCACGCCAGATGGCACAGTGCATCCAGTTGATTCGGGATCTGTCCCATTTGCGCTGATGCGGACAGTTCCGCCCGACTCGCAGGTGACGCTCACGGTTGTGCGTAACGGGAAAACGATCGATATCCCGATCGTATCCAGCAAGAAAGCGCTGCCGGATCCTGACTCTGAAGAAGCCACCTCGTCATCGCTGCTTGGCGTGTACCTGTCTGTTCATCCGCAGCTCCCACTCGATATCGACATCACGCTTCAGGATGTGGGCGGTCCTTCGGCAGGAATGATGTTTGCACTGGGAATCTATGACCGGCTGACCCCGGGAGACCTGACCGGGGGAGTGACAATCGCCGGCACCGGAGCCTTGTCATTTGACGGCCAGGTGGAGCCGATCGGCGGCATCCAGCAGAAAATGGTGGGCGCGAACAACGACGGTGCTCAGTGGTTCCTGGCCCCCGGCACCAACTGTGACGAGGTAGTGGGGCATATTCCCGACGGACTGAACGTGACGCGCGTGGATACGTTCGACGATGCGCTCACCGCCGTCACGGCAATTGCGGCTGGAACAACGGATTCGTTGCCCACCTGCGAAGCCAGGTAACAGCGCGCAGGTCCCCTCGTCAATCCTGACCGTCGTCACTCAGGGACGCGAGCAGTGCCTGCGACAGGCCCGGAACCAGATCCTCACCCACCGCAACCGCTTCATCCGTGTCGAAGGTACGCGTGCGCACCGCAGACCACGTCAGCCCCGTTCGCATCGCACCGACGACCAGGCGCACCTCCGTGCGAGACGGGTGCTCCGCGATGAACGCCAACGCCTCATCGGGATCATCAGGCGCCGCAGCCTCCACCTCAGGGGGCACCACGATGCGTTCAACGCTCAGAGCTGCGCCCGCAACGGAGCGCGGCCATGCCAACTGTGCCAGCACCGATTCCAGATCGTCAGAGTCGAGCGGCTCCTGAGCGATGGCAGACAGGTGTTCAGAGGAACCATCCCACCCACTCTTGAGCTGCTCGACCACGTCAGCTGGCATGGCGGGTTCATCTATAAGCTGACGCGTGGGGACCAGGGCGTACAGCATCGGCGGGCGGTCCCACCCCAGGCGCGCAGCAGCCCGCTCAATTTCACGCACACACGCCGCGAGGGCGCGTTGAGCAGGAGACAGGTCACGGTCACGTTCAGCTTCAGTCATGGTCTTATCGTGGCACGAGGGCGGCCCGGATGCGAGGAACGACCAAGCTTGAGGCGCCTAATAACGGTAGAATGGACAGCACATGCGGAAATCGAGTAAGAGAGGATGACGCGGTGAGCGCCTTCCCGACTAGCAGGTCCAGCTCCGGTGATTCGAAGCCTTCGGACGGAAACGGGCCATTTGATACCAGCGAGATCCTGTCTGCGCTGTTCGGCCAGCAAGCCGGCTCAGCAGCCGGACGATTCAAGGGGACAGGCCCCTTCCGTCAGCGTGCCGAAGACGGTGATGACGGTTCAGGCGACTCCGGATCAGGAGACGGCGGCGGTCGCGGTTCAGGTGGCGGACGCGGCTCAGGTGGCGGCTCCCCCAGCTCATCATCCGGTAAGAGGCGCTTCGGTCCGCTGGCGACGACTCTCGCGATCCTGGCTGCCATTTTTGTGATCGTCTACGCTGCGTCATCATTTTGGACGGAGATCCTCTGGTTCAGCCAGATGAAGTCTACGCGCATCCTGTGGACCCGGTGGGGAACGATGGCGGGCCTGTTCGTCCTCGGTTTCGCCATCATCTTCGCTGCGATCTCGGCGGCGGTTCAGATTGCGTACCGTCACCGCAGCGATTCCAGTCGAGGTGACGAGGGAGCCAACCTGCGGCACTATCGCGACACCATCGAACCGATGCGCAAACTCGTTTTCTGGGGAGTCCCGGCGCTCATCGCGCTCATCAACGCCGGACGACTGTCCTCGCAGTGGGACACGTTCCTGATGTTCTTCAAACGTCAGCCCTTCGGCAAGTCTGAGCCGATCTTCGGAATCGACAACTCGTTCTTCGTTTTCACGCTGCCTTTCTTCCAGGCAATCGTCTCATTCTTCATGTCAGTGACAATCTGGTCGCTGATCGCCGCGGTGATCGTGCACTACCTGTACGGCTCGTTAGCCCTGAGCCCGCGCCCGCATGCCACAAAATCCGCACGCATCCACCTCGGTGTCATGGCAGCAATCATTTCCTTGCTTTTCGGCCTGAACTACTGGCTGGGTCGCTACGGTCTGCTGACCAAGATGGGTGAGCCAACCGACGGCGCGCTCTACACCGACATCAACGCTCAGTTGCCCGCCCAGTCCATCCTCGCCGTTATTTCCGTGCTGGTGGCAGTCCTCTTCCTGGTCGCCGCATTCAAGGGAACGTGGCGTCTGCCCCTGACGGGGGTGGTGGTCACAGTGGTGTCCGCCCTCGTCATCGGGATGGCGTACCCGGCTCTGATTCAGCGCCTCTACGTCACGCCGAACGCCCGAAACGCAGAGGCTCCTTACATTCAGCACAACATCGATGCGACGCTGGAAGCCTACGGGTTGAACGACCTCGAGTTCCAAAGCTACGAGGCGCGCACCACCGCTGCGCCCGGGCAGTTGCGCGAGGACACGGAATCAACCTCGCAGATCCGACTCCTGGACCCGCAGGTCATCACCCCCACCGTCACCCAGCTGCAGCAGTCGCGCCCGTACTACGACTTCGGATCGGGCATGGCCGTGGACCGTTACGTGGTTGACGGCGAGCGCCGCGACACGGTAATCGCCATGCGTGAGCTCAATCTTGAGGGCCTGTCATCTGAGCAGCAAACATGGGTGAACCGCCATACGGTCTACACGCACGGGTTTGGTGTTGTGGCCGCATACGGTAACCAGGTCACCACGGATGGCCTGCCTGCGTACTGGGAAAAGTCCATTCCATCTGAAGGCGAAATGGGAGACTACGAACCGCGCATCTACTTCTCGCCCTCGTCTCCGAACTATTCGATTGTGGGCGCACCTGAAGGCGCTGAGCCGCAGGAACTGGACTACCCCGATGACACGGCGGCGTCCGGCCAGGTGCGCTACACCTTCCAGGGCGATGGCGGCCCCTCGGTCGGTAACCTGTGGAACAAGTTGCTGTATTCGATCAAGTTTGGCTCCTACGACATTTTCTTCTCCTCGCAAACCAACTCGCAGTCACAGATTCTGTACGATCGTGATCCGCTGACTCGTGTAGCCAAGGTTGCGCCGTACCTGACGCTGGAGCAAAAGCCTTATCCGGCAGTTGTCGACATGGACGATGATCCGTCTACGCCGAAGCGTCTGGTGTGGGTCGTTGACGCGTACACAACGTCAAACGCCTACCCGTATTCGGCGCACCAGCAGCTGGATCAGTCGACAGTGGATTCGCTGTCCTCCGACGCCAGCCAGTTCGTCAGCGCCGGTAACACGGTCAACTACATGCGTAACTCCGTCAAGGCTGTTGTCGACGCATATGACGGGCATGTGCGCCTGTTCCAGTGGGACAACGAGGATCCGGTTTTGAAGACCTGGATGGGTGTCTACCCGAACACAGTGGAGCCGTTGTCTGAGATTTCCGGTGATCTGATGGCGCACCTGCGCTACCCGGAGGATCTGTTCAAAGTGCAGCGCGACCTGTTGACCTCGTACCACGTGACCGAGGCTGCCCAGTACTACACCGGTGGTGACCTATGGAGGCTGGCGCAGGAAACGTCAACGGCCGCGCTGGCGAGCGCTCAGCAGCAGGGTGTGGAGGGTATCCAGCAGCCCGGACAGTCCACTCCTCAGATCCCGCAACCGCCGTACTACCTGACCATGCAGATGCCTGGGCAGGAAAGCGCAGAGTTCTCGCTGACATCGGTATTCGTGCCGGGCGGTGCGTCCAAGCGTGAAGCTATGGCAGGCTTCCTTGCGGTTGATTCGGAGACGGGCAATGAGCCGGGCAAGGTGCGTGAGGGGTACGGCAAGCTTCGACTGATCGCGTTGCCGTCTGACCTGACGGTGCCTGGCCCCGGTCAGGTTCAGAACGCCTATGACTCGAACCAGCAGATCGGTTCGCAGTTGAACCTGCTGAACCAGTCGGATTCGACGGTTATCCGCGGCAACCTGCTGACACTGCCTGTTGGCGGCGGTTTGCTGTACGTCCAGCCTGTCTACGTTCAAGGTAAGGGCACGGCCTCGTATCCGGTGCTGCGCATGGTGCTGACAGCGTTCGGTAACCAGGTCGGGTTTGCGCCCACGCTGCAGGAATCGCTCGATCAGACCTTTGGTGGTGATTCAGCGGCGACAGTTGCTGACGAGGTTGGAAGTTCGGGCGACGAGGGAGACTCCACTTCTCCCGCTGTTCAAAGTGCGCAGGAGAAACTCAATGCTGCGCTTGTTCAGGCATCCCAAGCCATGCAAGAAGCCGATGCGGCGATGAAGGCCGGTGATTGGGCTGCCTACGGTACGGCTCAGAAGAAGCTGGACACTGCGCTGACGAACGCGTTGAACGCTCAAGCTGAGATGGGTGAGGATGTCAGCGGTGCTGCGGTGCCGGGACTGGGAGGAGCCGATGGCGCTCAGTCGGGCGCGACGAACAGTCTGACCGGAGACTCGCAAAGCGATGACGGGGGTGGAAACGGCTAGGGAGGTAATCGCGCGGGCTGACCTGCCTGACCGGTAGGCCGGACAGTCGAACCCGTAGCGGAAGGCGCGCACCAGTGGCGGCTTGCAGGAAGGTTGTCAGACCTGAAGCGAGCCGCCACTGGCATATCAGCAAGTGGTAGGCCTTTTGCTCTGCGCTTTTCGGACATTGCCCCCACTTCGTTGGCCGAGAGATTCCCCGGACGGTGAGACTGTGTACAGATGCAGAATCGGGGCTAATGCCCGGGATCATGTCATGATGCATCTCACCGCTGCAGCTCTTGCCGGGCTGGAAGCGCCCTATTACAGTAGAAGACACAAGGAAATACAGACGCGGGGTGGAGCAGTTCGGTAGCTCGCCGGGCTCATAACCCGGAGGTCGGAGGTTCAAATCCTTCCCCCGCTACGAATCGAAACTCTTGATCAGCATTCGCGCTGATCAAGAGTTTTTCTTTCCCGTTTTCTTTGCCGTTTTTCTTTCCAACCATCGCCGTTTCCTTACCCGCCGCCGATGAGCGAAAGCGTCAACCTCGAACGAGAGCGTCAACCAGTCAAGGTAAGAGAGCCGTTGCGGGCCGTCTCACCATTCGAGAATCGCATGATAGCGCGGAAAAGTCGATGTCGGTTCCGCCGCAGTAGTGCGTCGATGGCGCTTCTACCTTGACTCGTTGACGATCTGGCAAAATCCAAGGCGTTTGCCTACCCTAGACGCACCTTGAAAGGCCGCGTTGGTGTTTGCGTGGGCAGTAGTCGATTCCGATCCAGCGGTAGGCGACTTACCGGCGGGAACCTCGGGTCTGATCCATGGACTGCAGTGTGGCACCGGCTTGGCCCTGAGGAATCGGTGAGACAACAACTGCCGTTCCATACACGCAAACCTCCGTCATTTGCTCGGCAAGCTCGCCGGTGTCGAAGCGCATCGCGATGACCGCGTTGGCTCCTCTGCGGGCAGCCTGATCCACCATGCGTGACATCACCTGTTCGCGCGAGTCGATCATGATGCGGGTGTACTCCGGGATTTCGCCTCCGCCGATGGTGCGGAACGAAGCAGTAAAGGTCTGGCCTATACTCGCGGAGCGAACCGTCAGGCCCATCACTTCTCCCAGAACCGCATCGATTCGGTACCCGGGAATGTCATTTGTTGTTACAACGATCATTTGAAATACAGTAAAACACTCCGGGCGATAACGGTATACCTCAGGGGGGATTCCGCGGCCACTTCTCCTGACGGCTACCTTATCTGGCAGGGCGGCTGTTAGCGCACTGCGCCAGGTGAGAATCAGATCAGTCGAACTGCGGGCCGGTTGTGCGCGTGCGCTTCAACTCGAAAAATCCGGGCGTACGTGCCAGAGCAACGCAGCCGTCCCAAAGATCCAGTGCCGCCTGACCATGCGGAGCAGGAGAGATCACCGGCCCAAAGAACGCGACACCGTCAAACGCGATGATGGGAACGCCAACCTCGTCACCGACCAACTCCAACGCATGCGCTACAGAGGAACGCAGTGCCTCGTCCGATGACTCCACACCGTTGGCGATAGCCTCGGGAAATCCGGCTGCCTTCACCGCGTCGGCGATGACATCACTTCCCAACTCTTTTGACTGATTATGCAGGCGCGTACCTACCTCGGTGTAGAGGGAGGCTACAGCCTCACTGCCGTGAGTGTCCGCGACCTTCTGAAACAATAACGACAGGCCGCGCCCCTGCTCGACATGTGCACGATACTCCGCATCAATGTCCTTGCCTTCATTCAGAATCGCCAGAGAGAACGGGTGCCATGTCACTTCAAAATCGCGTGCGCGAGCCACTTCTTCGACCCAGCGAGACGTGATCCACGTCCACGGGCATGTTGCATCGAACCAAAAATCTACGTGAGTACTCATATGTCTATCGTGGCGTATAAACCACGATCGCGCATTGCATTCTTGAAGGAAGGCCCGCTCTTCGCGCTGATTTCGCGAGGCGAGTCGCGCTTTACGGCATTCTCACAGGTAAGTAGTGCACACTGAGCCTGTGAATCTCATGAGTGGTTGGGTCGTCCTATTTGCCGGAGTACTGGCGCTGTGCGCACTTATTGGCACGTCCACGCTTTTGCGCCCTGCCGGACATCTTTCGCCCAATCGCGAGGGAGCGCGCACGTCGTTCATACGTATCCTCAGACGCCAGATGACAGCTTTTGTCGCCCTGTGCATTACGACGACTCTCATGTGCACCACATTCGCTTTGCTGGCCAACCGCACCATGTCATTCCTTCGTACTCCTTCTGAGGTTGTGGGATTGGTCAAGAATGCGCTCGGTGCAGGCGACACTCGCGTATCAGCGTTTGCGCCACCCAGACAAGGCGAACAGGACCAACGCGTCGATCCACCGGAACTCGCCTACGACGCGCAGCTGCACGTATGGCGAGGAACGCTGAGCGGCGCGCAGTCCGGCTTGACGCGCGAAGTTGCCGTCTGGGCGCCACCCGGCTACGCTCCGGTCGGAGCGATACCTACTGCCTCCCAGAGTGACAGCGCCGACACGCCTATCCCGCTTTCGCGGGCCATCGTGCTTTATCACGGGTACGTGGGAACAGCGATTGGCACAGTTCAGTCACTCGAACTCACCGAACGCATAGCACCACTGGTCGAACGAGGCGAGATTCCTCCAACGCTGCTGATCTTCCCTGACCTGTCAATGGGTGGGGCAGAGCCGGACTGCGTTGACGTTGACGGGCACCCCAAAACTGAAACCTTCGTTGTCACTGATCTAGTCCCAGCGATCCGCGCAGCATTCCCAAGTATTCCGTATGATCCCGACCATTGGGCCGTAGGCGGATTTTCAGCAGGCGCATACTGTGCGCCTGTTATACATGTGCGCCACCGTGACGTTTTTGGGGCAGCTGTGGCGATGGGCGGGTACGATACTCCAGAATTAGGCGCTCTGAAAAATGCCGATCAGGCGACAAGGGACGCTTTCACCATTTCACACTTGCTCGCTCAGCCGCATGATGTGCCCCTCAGAGTCCTCGCGATGGGCGTATATGCGGACAGGGATGCCATGACTTTTGGCACTGCCTTGCAGAAACTGGCGCGCACACAACCTAACGATACCTTCGTATCGGTCATGAAGTCCGAGGGAGCCCACGGTTGGACAACATGGCGCGAGGATCTGACCTCAGCGTTGAAATGGTGGAGCGGTAGGGAAGTGCAGTCGGACGCTCCGACAGCCCCGCCATGGTGGCAGATCACCCAAACTGTGCCGCTGATCGGGAGCTTTAGCGCGTGGGGGATTGCCATGGCGACATCCCTGATGCGTGTGCGGATGAGGATGCGTACCGGACGGGTGCGGCGCGCTGTGACGGACTTTTTCCTCGCGGCACTCACCTGCCTACTCGGGGCGCTTGTAGCGCTCCTCTTGGTCAATAACTCCGAGGTTTTCTTCTACTCGTGGGATGATCTGTGGACGAATTTCCTCAGCTTCCTGCACTAGCCTGTGATCAGCTGAACCACTCCTTGACCGCGGCGAGTATCTCACGGTCGAACGCGTCATCACTGTGACGGTCGTGGATCCATGACACGAAGCTGCCCGACACAAGCTCATCGAGCTGCGCACGACACCGATCAGTTTCCGTCAATGCCCGGCGCAGCAAGTCAGCGGCCGCATCCTCGTCACCATCGGGATACATGAAGGGATACCCGTCCGGCAGCAAAGCCCTGGCCCACGGAAGATCCGGGAAAATACCGATCGCTCCGGCACCCATCGCCTCCACATAGGACAGGCCGTAGGATTCCTCGCTGGCGGTCGCCACAAACGCCGTCGTGTGCGACAGCGCCTGCCAGTATGACGCGCGCGAGGCAGTCAGCGGCCCCACCCAGATCCACGGCAGCTGTGAATACTCCATCGCCTTCTCAGAAACCAGGTGCGACTCGTGCAGTCGCATCTCCACACGCAGATCCGTGTCTTCCTGTACGGCGGACACAATATCCATGAACATGTCTGGGCGCTTGCGGTTGGCAAGGTAGATTGCCGGATACAACACCACGGGCGTGTCAGGTTCGTGACGCGGCTGCACATGCTCCAGGCGGAATCCCAGGTTCACCCACGACAACTCAGCCTTCTGAGCTAACGGTTGAACGGTCCACCGTTCCACGACTTCACGTACTTCAGCCGCTGTGCGTTCCGAGTTTGCGAACGTGGGGAACAGAGCGCACGACAACGCGAGGGCACTCACCTGGACGTGCTGTTCAAGCGTGTTAACCGGGAACCACACGAAGTTCATGATCTTCGGAATATTGCCGCCCGAGGCATGATAGACGGTGTTCCATGTACCCAGTGAGTCCACCACATCCATATTGATGATGACCGTGTCATCGGGATTGATTGATTCGAGCGGCATCACGGTGAAACCCTTGCAGCGCCGTGCCACAGGGCCGATGATGCTGGAATCGGGGAAGATGCGCAGGAGTCGCCTCACCAAAGTGGCACCGGCGTCATGACCGGTGACTCGGCCGCCCTCGTCAATGAGGGTCGCATCGCGTTTGATGGCAATTCTCATTGCTGTGCTCCAATCTGAGATGCAGGGGAATCAGCAGGGGAGTCCTCGCCGTCGGCCGGATCCTCCATCGGCGCCTGTATGCGCATGTGGTAGAAGGAGCGGTAGACGAAGAACGCGGACACCAGTGCGAAAATGACGGCCAGCGTGTAGACGAGGGCGCTCAATCCCTGTCCAGTCAGTGACACTGCCAGTTCCACTGCCAGCAGACCGAACAGCGTGGTGAACTTGATGATCGGATTCAGGGCAACGGAGGACGTGTCCTTGAACGGGTCGCCGACCGTGTCACCCACGATCGTCGCGTCATGCAGAGCGGTTCCCTTGGCGTGCAGGTCGACCTCGACAATCTTTTTCGCGTTATCCCACGCACCACCGGCGTTCGCCATGTAAATAGCCTGGTACAGGCCGAAGATGGCGATCGAAATGAGGTAGCCGATGAAGAAGTACGGCTCAACGAATGCGAATGACAGAGTGGCGAAGAAAACCGCCAGGAAAATCGTCAACATGCCTTGTTGCGCGTACTGTGTGCAGATCTCCACTACGCGGGTCGAATCCTTTTCGGAGGCTCGCTCCGTGTCATCGTCCAGTTTGATGGACGTCTTAATGAACTCGACGGCACGGTAGGCACCTGTGGTGACTGCCTGAATCGATGCGCCGGAGAACCAGAAGATCACCGCCCCACCCATAATCAGGCCCAGCAGGAACGGAGCGTGCAGGATCGACAGATAGTTCAGACCTTCTTCGAGGCGATTCGTCAAACCGATGATGATCGAGAAAATCATCGTCGTCGCACCTACAACAGCGGTGCCGATGAGGACCGGCTTCGCAGTGGCCTTGAAAGTGTTGCCCGCGCCGTCGTTTTCTTCCAGCATGAGTTTGGCGTTATCCCACTGCGGAGCGAAACCGTCGGAACGCTGAACCTCCTCGTCAATACCGTCGATTGCTTCAATGCGGGAAAGCTCGTAGACAGATTGCGCGTTGTCGGTCACAGGGCCGTACGAGTCGACTGCGATCGTCACTGGCCCCATTCCCAGGAAACCGAAGGCCACCAGGCCAAAGGCGAAGACAGCAGGTGCCAGCATGTAGTCGCCCAGTGTGACCTCGGAAATCAGGAACGCGCCACCCATCAGGCCAACAATCGTGATGCCCAGCCAGTAGGCGGAAAAGTTGCCGGCGACCACGCCTGACAGAATGTTCAGCGATGCTCCGCCCTGGCGTGAACTCTTCACCGTTTCGCGCACGTGGCGCGACTTTGTGGAGGTGAAGACTTTTACCAGTTCGGGGATGAGTGCGCCAGCCAACGTGCCGCACGTGACGATCGTGGCCAGTTCGATCCACAGGGCGCCGCCTTGCGGTGCGAGGACCAGCCACGACATCAGGTACGTTGCAGCGATGCAGATAATCGAGGTGAACCACACCAGCGAGCTCAACGGGGCCTCAAAGTTCATTGTTGTGGCATCGCTGTATCGCGACGCCACGATGCGCGCGTTGATCGCGTAGGCAAGAGCCGAAGCCAGAATCATGGCGACACGCACGGAGAACACCCACACCAGCAGCGTTGCCTGAAGGACGGGGTCATTGACGGCCAGGATAATGAACGTCACCAGAGCCACGCCTGTCACACCGTAGGTTTCAAAACCATCAGCGGACGGTCCTACCGAGTCGCCTGCATTATCGCCCGTGCAGTCAGCGATAACACCGGGGTTGCGCGGGTCGTCCTCGTCAATTTTGAACACGATCTTCATCAGATCCGCGCCGATGTCGGCAATCTTTGTGAAGATGCCGCCGGCTATACGCAGGGCCGAGGCTCCCAGAGACTCACCGATGGCGAAGCCGATGAAGCAGGCGCCTGCGACGTCATTGGGCAGGAACAACAGGATGATCAGCATCATCAGAAGTTCGAGGGAAATGAGGACCATTCCAATCGACATGCCGGACTTCATGGGGATTTTATGGATCGGCAGCGGTTTGCCCCGCAAGGAGGCGTAGGCGGTGCGCGCGTTGGCGAACGTGTTGACGCGGATACCGAACCACGCCACGGAGTAGGAGCCAGCCATTCCCAGAAGCGAAAATGCGACCACAATGAGCATCTTCCCCCACGGGAAGCCGACCAGAACCTTGTAGTAGATGACGATAACTGCGGTGATGAAGACCCACAGAATCAGCAGGAAACGTCCCTGTTTCTTCAGGTAGGCCTGGCATGTTGCGTAGATCAGCTCCGCGACCTCCAACATGGAGGCGTGTACCGGCATCTTCTTGAGCTGCACGTAGGTGGCGAGGCCGAATCCCAGTCCAAGCAGGCAGACGATCAGGCCGATAATCAGCAGAGTCTGTCCCGAAAATCCACCGATGACAGTGACTTGTGACAGGTCAGGGAGCACGAGGTTTGCTTCACCGCCGTGCACGTTTGATGACGGGTCTTCGACGGCGGGAAGGGGTCTGGCGAATCCGCACAGCAGCAGTGCGAACGGCAATGCACCCAGCGCACCCAGGAATGTACGGCGCGAGCGCGGCGGCGTGGGCGAGACGGAGCACACGGCGCTGTGACGCGAGCGAAGTGAAGTGAGGGGAGGCCATATGGGGGTATGAGTGATGCGTGTCATCGGTCCTCGATTTACAGGTAGAGCATCATTGCTGTACTTGTCACCCTAGACATTTGTTGCTCACCCCGTTCGCAAACAATGCGGCCAATGTCACACGACGATTGGAAGAATGTGAGCCAGGTCATTATGAGGGTTGTCTGCTGGGTCCTTGGTCCCATTTGAGTGCGGAGTGGCTGGTGAGAGACCTATGGGCTCCAGATGCACACGGTGGTTCGTACAGTGAAGCCATGAATATATGGATGGTTGTGGTACCCCTTCTCGCACTGGTGGTGGGCCTCGTTTCAGGGTGGTTTGCCGGGGTCAACCTGGGGGCGGGGCGTGCGCTCGATTCGCTGCGTATACGCGTATCGCAGGCTGAACATGAGCGTGATATGCGTGGTGAGCAGACACGAGCCGTTCATGACCAGCTTCGTCAGCGCCTGGAAGAGGCGCATGAACAGCTCGCCGATGAGCGCGAACGATCCGAGCGCATGCGCGTGGAATATGAAGACCGCCTGGCAGATCAGGCTCAACGCAGCCTGGGGCAGCAAAAAGAACGCGCACGGATTATGGAGGCGCTGGTACCTGTCAGCGACATGTTGACGAAAATGACGCATTCCATGTCGGCGATGGAACGATCCAGAGCTGAGGAGTACGGGGTTATCCGCGCGCAGCTTGAAGCATCGACCACGATCGGCGAGCAATTACGGGTGACCACCTCTCAGCTGCATGACGTCATGGGTTCGACGTCTGTGCGCGGCCAGTGGGGCGAGATCCAGCTGCGACGCCTCGTTGACATGTGTGGCTTGATGGAACACGTTGATTTCGATGAACAGGATACGCAGCGCTGTGAGCGAAACAGCGGAGAGGCATCGGGGCGTCAGCGGCCCGACATGGTGGTGCACTTGCCGCAAGGGCGCACATTGATCATCGACTCCAAAGTGCCCTTCGACGCGTACATGAAGGCATGCGATATTCCCGACTCGGCAGGGGAGAGAGAAGCAGAACAGAAGAAGAAACTGCTTGCCCAGCATGTTCGAGCCGTGCGGTCCCACGTGGACACACTGTCGAAGAAAGAGTATTGGAAGAGGTACGAGCAGTCACCTGACCTGGTCATTGCCTTCATTCCCCTCGAATCCCTGCTGTCAGCCGCGCTGCGCGAAGATCCGCAGCTGCTGGAATACGCCTTTTCGCGAGGTGTGGCTTTGGCGTCTCCCAGCGCACTGTGGGCGTGCCTGAAGGCAGTGGCATATACGTGGCGCGAAGAATCAGCCGTTGCGCAGGTTCGCGAGTTCTACGCTCTGGCCAGCGAACTGTATTCGCGCTTGTGCACCCTCGCAGACCATGCTGAGCTTGTTCGAAAGACGATTGATGATCTGACTGAACGGTGGAACAGATTCGTCGGCTCGTTGGAAACGCGGGTGCTGGTCAGTGCCCGCAAAATGTCCCAATTGGATGAATCACATGTCATCGCGCACATCGAACCAGTAGAGAAGAAAGCGCGCAGCTTGCGAATCAGTGATCAGCTCAGCGGTGAGAAGGGCGAACAAATGTCGTGATTCTCCACCGAGCGTCACCCGACACGTCTCGCCACGACGAATCGGACCGATCAGGATCCACGTGCCAATGCTCGGGATCGACGTGCGGCGCGTACACCAGCGGCGTGTTCTGCCCGCTGAGCGGGCGTACATCCAGATCAAGGTCTGTTACGACCAGTTCATCCACCCGATCCATCGTCTGCTCGTAGATCTGGGCTCCGCCGGTAATCCACACCACGGGAGCTGGGTCCCTATCCATGTCGGGTGTCGTCGCAGTGCTGGCGGTGATGGCTGCTCGCTGGTCACGGTGATCCGCCAGGTGAGCGGTTGCAACCTCGAGCGCCTCGTCCAGGTTGGCAACGACCAGCGCCCCGGGGGTCTCGTAGTCGCGCTGGCGCGTCATGACGATGTTGGTGCGTCCGGGCAATGGCTGACCGCCCAGAGCCTCGTAGGAAGAGCGCCCCATGATGATCGGGTAGCCCAGCGTCATCTGTTTGAAATGCGCAAAATCAGCCGGAACATGCCACAGCATCGATGTGCCAGTTCCCAAGATGCCGTTTCGATCCTGCGCCCAAATCGACGCCAGCGTGAAATTGGGGCGCGCCACAAGTGTGCTCATACGGCGACTGATGCCTTGATCGTCGGATGGTGCTGATAATTGTCGATGTGCACATCATCAAAGTCATACTCGAACAACGAGGGTGCCTGATCCAACGTGAGCGTCGGGAACGGATACGGATCCCGTGAGAGCTGCTCGGTGACCTGGTCGACGTGATTGTTGTAAATGTGGCAATCTCCACCCGTCCAGATGAAGTCGCCCACTTCAAGCCCAGCCTGCTGGGCAAACATATGTGTCAACAGGGAATATGAGGCGATATTGAAGGGGACGCCCAGGAACAGATCCGCGCTGCGCTGATACAGCTGCAGGCTGAGACGCCCATCGGCCACGTAGAGCTGGAAAAGAGCATGGCACGGTTCCAACGCCATATACTCCAGGTCGCCCACGTTCCACGCGGACACGATCATGCGTCGTGAGTCCGGATTTGTGCGCAAGGTGTCCATGACGTGCGAAATCTGGTCGAAGGTTCGGCCCCCCTCCGCATGCCACGAGCGCCACTGGACACCGTAAACAGGTCCCAAATCCCCCTGATCGTCGGCCCACTCGTTCCAGATGCGGATACCGTGATCCTGCAGCCACTTCACATTCGAATCGCCTCGCAGGAACCATAAGAGCTCACCCACAACCGACTTCATGTGGACGCGTTTCGTTGTAATCAGTGGGAACCCCTGAGACAGCGGATAGCGCAGCTGCGCGCCGAAAACGGAGCGGGTGCCTGTGCCGGTGCGGTCAGCCTTGGAAACGCCTTCGTTCATGACGCGCGTCAGCAAATCCTCGTACTGGCGATCCGCGCCCACAGGTGTCTCACGCCCTTCAGATGTCTGAGTCATCAATCGTCGCTCACTTCTTCATTTGGCTTGATCGTATTATTCCTCATCAGGTAGGACGATCGCCTCGTACAGTTCATCATCTGCGGCAGGATCCTCAACCGGCTGCACATCGATCACAACGTCTTCAACGTTTTCCGAAGGTGCGGGTCCCAGCGCTGTCTGCACGCCCTCAACGACAGACTTGGCCATCGAGCGGCCCAACTGCCAGCCCACAACAGCTCCCACACCGAAGGGCAACAGGCGTCCCAGTGTTGTGGTTGCAGCTTTCGAAACTGCCTTCTTGCGCAGCCACTTGGACAACAGACGGTTGAACTGCTGGGCGGTGCCCGTGCGAATCGACAGGAACGAGTTGCGGAACCAGGCCAAAGTCTGGATCCCGACCTGCGCCGTAATCATTTCCGCACCTTCCCGCCCAGTCAAGGCGGCCAGAACCAGTGCCGTGCGCTTGGCGGGATCCCTCAGATCAATGCCATACAGGTGCGCCACAGTCATCGCGTAGTGAGCAGATTCTGACACGAAGGCGGCAAGCTGAGCGCCCGATGCTGCTGCAGAAACTGCGGTGCCGGCACCAGGGTAGGCCGCCGCCGCACCCACAGCACCTGACTCCATCCCGATGCGCCGCAGGTACGAGCGGGTGGCGAGCTGAACCAGCTCGTCAGGAGCAAGGTCAGGGAACTGTTCACGCAGCTTGCGCGCCGCCTTTAAACTGGTTGCGTGAGGAACGTTCAGCGCCTTCTGCCACACACTTTCCGGCAGAGACAGCGGCATGCGTGAGCGCTCAGAATCTGAAGAACGAGGTGACATATCGTTACATTTTCTCTGATGTGAAAGTTGCCGAATAGGTGGCCGACTGTTCAACCGTGTGGCCCACCGTACAGTTCTTGTGAATAGCGCGCGTGGCTCGTTCGATCAGGTCAGCGCGATCCTCATCGCTCAAGGCTGACAGGTCCTGCACCAATTCAACCTGGAACGATTCGTAGCGGTTCTCCTCTTTGTTGGAGACCGCGGAAACGCCGGTGAACTGCTGGAAGTCGTCACCAAGCACGGAGCTCAGACGCGAATCGGACGACATCGCATTGCATGCTGCCACGGCGATCTTCAAGAGCTCGCCAGGAGTGAACTCTCCCGGTCCATCTCCGATATTCACGGCCGCGTCGCGATGGTTGCGCGCAACGTATTGCCTTTTCCCGGTGCGCTCAATGAACAGTGACTCAGATGGGCCGCCCTCGGCAGCCGGTGCCGTCGTATGTGTATCCATAGCTATATTGTTTCACTCTTGTTCGAGGAGGACCGTCTTTCGCCCTCGTTCATTTCCAAGGGCGAACATGCAGAGGTGATTTCCCTTAGGTCCTGGCCGGACTGAGCCTTGCCGGATCAGGCAAGCGCGCCTCGTCGTCGCCCTTTATCGGTGAGGTCGTGCCGATTCCTAATGAGCCTGATCCTGGTTCCATTTCTCAGCCAGGCCGACCTCAGCCTCGAAGATCCGGGAGATCTGCTTCATTGCCATATTCTCGATCGTCTTACCCACCAGTGGAATCTTGACGGTAAATTCGCCGTCCATCTGGCGCACTGCTTGCGCGTCATTGCCGGAAAGTTTCGAGGTGAAGTGGCCGCTCGCGTTCACGCCTTCGACGGTCAGCATGGTCGATCCCACCCGTTCGCGACCGCTGATCGGCTCCCACTGCTCCTTCATAGTGATGGCGGGTGACTTCTTGAGGAACCGCTGCGCCGCCGGGGGAAGCTGATTGACGTCAAGTGTGCACGAGGCTTCAATAAGGAGGCCTCCATCGGCGGTGGAATGTACATTGGCCTGAGGGTCAGTCACTCCGGGCTGATCCAGACGCGCGTAAGTGAACGCGGGATCTGCATACATCGCGTTGACCTTGTCAAAACCCAGGGGGTAGGCGTAGGTTTCGTTAATTCGCATAGTTTCTCCGCTCCGGTTTGCGTGTTCGAGGCACCCATAATGGCCTCCATACCACTACAGTGGTGCCATGCGTTCCCTGATGCAACTCGCCGGACAGGCTTCCTCGCGTGTCCTCGCGGAGCAGGATCTTGACTGGCTCCACCTCTTGCTTGCAGATTGGCAGGTCCTGGCCGATTTGGCTGCTGCCGACCTTGTGCTGTGGCTTCCCACCGACGACGGGCGTTTCATTGCTGTTGCGCACTGCAGGCCATCGACCGCTACGACGGTGCACCTCGATGACATTATCGGCCTGTATCTACCGGCCGCGCGCGAAGCAAACCTGCGCCAGGCAATGGAGACCAACTCGATTGTGGAGCCGTCAGGGACGCGCTGGGCCGGCACCTACTCCATGACGGAGGTGTGCGTCCCGATCAGTCACGGAGGCTCAGTCATTGCGGTCGTGACGTGCGAATCGAACCTGGCCTCACCGCGCCCGACCGTCGGGATGGGCGCCTGGACGCAGAATGCCTCGCGAATCCTGCTGGAGATGTGTGCGCGCGGTGAGTATCCCTACACGTCTACACCAACAGTTCTTGCGCACGGCGTGCCACGCGTTATGGATGGCGTGATTCTCATTGATGGTGACGGCACGGTTCAGGAGCTGACTCCTAATGCGAGCTCATGCCTGAGGCGCCTGGGGATTCGACACTCGGTCATTGGGCGCGTGCTGGCCGAAGACATCACAGACGTCATATCCAATGACGCGCTTGTTGAGGAAACGCTGGCTGTCGTTGTGATGGGGCGGGCAGCGTGGCGCGTGGAGATCTCGGCGCACGCCTCGACAGTCAATATGCGCGCATTGCCTCTGACCAATGGGCGTCATCGTCTGGGGGCGGTCATCTTGACACGCGACGTGTCTGAGATGCGTCGGCGTGAAGAAGAGCTGATGACGAAAGATGCCACGATTCGGGAGATTCACCACCGCGTCAAGAACAATCTGCAAACCGTGTCGGCCCTGCTGCGACTGCAGGCCCGCCGCTCTGATTCGCAGGAAGTCAAGGATGCCCTCAAGGAGGCCGAACGCCGAGTGCAGTCCATCGCCACAGTTCACCAGGCGTTGTCGCACACGGTCGATGAGGAAGTTGATTTTGACGAGGTCGCCCGCTCCGTGTTGCGCCTGTCTGGCGCGGTTGCCTCAACGGACCATTCTGTTGAGGTTATTACGACGGGTAAATTTGGCGTGATCAGCGCGGATCAGGCTCAAGCCCTGGCCACAGTGCTCAACGAGCTTGTTGCCAATTCTGTCGAGCATGGTCTGGCAGGGCGAGACGGCGTGATACGCATCGATGCGCAGCGCGACCACGACAACGACAAACGTATGACGGTTCGCGTGATTGATAACGGCGTAGGATTTGAGCCAGGTACTCCACTCAGCGGCTTGGGCACGCAGATTGTGCGGCAAATGGTTCGAGGGGAACTGGGAGGCACGATCGAGTGGGAACCGGGAGAAGAATCGGGCACAGTTGTCACGCTGCGTCTACGCGTGGAGTGATGCAGAGGTGTGCTCGGTGGAATGGGCATGTGAGGGCAGTGTTCGTGCACTGAATAAACGCGTAGCCGAGTTCGTGGTGAACCCGGCTACGCGTTGAAGTCAGTGAGGAGTTTCAGGAAGCGCGGCGTGCACGTGCGGCGCGGCGTTTCATTGAGCGGCGCTCTTCTTCGCTCAGACCGCCCCACACTCCGGAATCCTGGTTGTTGTCCATTGCCCACTGCAGACACACGGTCTCAACGGGGCAGTTATGGCATACAGCTTTGGCTTCCGCAGCTTGTGTCAGGGCTGGACCAGTATTGCCGATTGGGAAAAACAGCTCCGGGTCAACACTTAAGCAGGCTGCTTTACTCCGCCAGTCCATCTTCCCTCAAACTCCATTTCCGTTAACGTTTTGTTAAACAACTCGACGCTTAACGTATAACTTGTCGATAACTTGATCAATTGTCGACGAATCATCACCGAAGGGCAAGGGGAAAAAGGGCCCAACTCCCGTTTCACGCATGTGTCAATAGTCACGAGGATTTACGCGCGGCGGTGTGAGGGGACGAAAATGTGGAGAAGACCAGTGTGACGCGCGTGTCTCGAACGCCTGCGGATGACCGAAGCCGGTGTGCCTTAGGAATCGAAAGGTCTGGATCTTTCCTGAAGAAGGGCTGTGTTGAGACGGAAGCGCTCAACTCGTCCTGCATGCATAATGATCCCATTGTGAGCTCCCCACCGCTCCGCACGAACAGCGACAGGAACGCTGCGCGCGACCTGTGCCAATGCTCGAATCAAATCAGGTGACGGATCCAGCGCGATCACTGTGTCATGCGCGTGTGAGCGTAGTTGTGTCCACTGATGAGATCCAAGCAGCGTGATCTGGGCTGGATCAAAGCCCGGCCGACAATCGCGTGGGCCTGACACCATATGCCAGTGCGTCTCGAGAATGCGGCGCGCATCCTCCAGATCATCACCGATCAGCACGCACGACCCGTGCGGATAAGAGAGTGACTCAAGTGAGGCTCCTACCCAGCCCAGACATGGCGCAGCGGGCTCCCCGTTCCCTGCTGGAGCTGTCCTATCTGCTCGCTGCGCCTTGCCCTCCGCCTTATCTCCTTCTGTCAGCTCGGCCCCTTCTGTCGACAATGCTGTGTCAGGGCGAGTCCGCAGCATTGAAAGAGGGGCATTCAAAGACAGCACCGTCCACGGCTCCGCACTCTCAGTGACAGAGGCTGCATGTGTGTCGCGCTCGGCATTGGTGGGGATCGCGTGGGGGAGTGCACATAACACCCCTGTCAGGTCAACAGGTTCACCGATTCCTCCGTCGCATGAGGAGCGGATACGTGACGGAAGAGAGGCAAGAATGAAATGGCCATCGTGGCGAGTGAGCGGTGTGCGCACACCAAGTCCTGCGCGCAGCGCTTCATCTGACGAATGGGCTGCGACAAAACGGGTAGAAAAAGCTGAACTGCAGCTTCCCCCGGTGCCAAACTCACCCGGAGTTGCGGCAACGATGGTGATACCGCTGGCACGAGCCTGCGACAAGCACTCACTCCACACAGTGTGTGCCGTGCCCGCTGACAGCACGCGGTCCAACGATCGCATCATGTCGGGAACATCGGTGACGATCAGGACGGATGGGCCGTGTGCCGCAATGCCGGTGAGCAGGTGCGTAACGGCGCCTGCATCATCGAGTGAGAGACGGGAAGCAAACAGCTGCGTGCTCATCGCGTGGCCGGCCAGCGATGTGCTGTCACACAGGTGGATTGGTATCCCGCGAGCTTGCCCGATCCTCACGCCCAGCGCCTGTGCACACTGCGCCAGATCAGCGCTGCGATAGTGAGGCCCTTCCAAGCGGATATGCCCATCCTCAAAGAGCACGCTGTAATGGCGTCCGATATCGATCCCATCAGCCACCCCAATCGCAATGCGCCGATCAGCCTCCCCGCTGCATCCACGTACTGCCACCTGGCTAAGGTAGGTGGCGTCAACCTCGTGCCATGAAAGGGGCGAGGGAAGCTCGGGCGCCCATAGAGGCGGGCAGTCATTTTCACGCCCCCACCTGTCGCGCACGCGCCGAACCACCCGCTCTATGTCACCACAGTACGCAAACTGTATGTGCGTCCCACCATTGATAAGCGCACGACCAGGGTGACGAGGAAGTGAAGCAGCTGCCGGGGTGCCGATCGCATCGAGCGAATCTGCCTCGGTGGCACAGCGCAATGCGATGCGAATGTCAATGTTGGAGCGCATGGCCGGCGTGATCGCCCCTGACGGGCGCTGGGTCGCAGCAATGAGATGCAATCCCAGGGAGCGTCCCTGGGCAGCCAGCCTGACCAGCGCATCCAAAGTGTCGGGATGCGAATCAGCGAGGACCCGGAACTCATCGATCGCGATAATGATGCGCGCGGGAGGTTCGGGCGCCGCACCTCGGCAATGAGCCTCATGCCAGCGGCGAATGTCGGGAAAGCCGAGGCGCGCAAGGTCGCGTTCGCGTTCTCGCAGGAGCGATGACAGTCCTCGAATCGCCCGACTCGTGGCATCAGGCTCCAGGTCTGTCAGGACCTGGCGGGTGTGGGGCAATCGCGTCAATGGCGTGAATGTGGCTCCTCCCTTGTAGTCAATGAGGACGAGTTGCACCTGGCGCGGGCTGAAGCGTTCACACATCTGCGCCAGCCACGTCGTCAGCGCTTCCGATTTTCCAGATCCCGTTATGCCGGCAAGCAACGCGTGAGGACCGTCTGAGACAAGGTCAATGCTGACGAGTCGGTGTCCGTCGTGTCCGATGGGTACGCGCAGGCACTGAGAGTGCGATTCGTCCGGCTCCCACTGAGCAAGGTCCTCCCATGTTACCGAGTCCGGAACACTGTTGTGGGTGCCTTCATCAGCAGACTCGGTGCACGTATCCCACCATCGGTCAGTTACGAGGACGTGGTTCGGGCGAATGATGTGGTCACACCATTCGGGTAAATCTGCATATCCTGCTCCGACACCAATATGTACCACGTGCCGACCATCTCCAGCACGTCTCAGTTCGGATCCGCCTCTATCTGCACATGCCACGCAGACGGACCCGCTGACAATGTGAATGTCGATTGCGGGCGAACCGATGCGGCGCGCGTGACTATCTGGATTGATGATGCGGGCGCCGCCCAGTCGGGCAGCGATTTGAGCTGCCCACCAGTAGGCACCCGACACAGCGTGCTCCCCGATAAAACCGACGACACGCACCTGCACTCGCTCTCCAGTTCGGCGCGAATGGCCCCGACGCATCGGCGCGCGTCGGGGCCCTGAAACGAGGGAAACAGGTGCAGGTGACGAGCCGTATATCTCGCTCAGATTCAGCTCCAGTGCAGGGGATTTTCCAAGCATGCCGGGCCACACAGGAAGTGCATCTGGCAACGTACGATCCCCGCTGCCGCTGTGTCTACCTGGAGGCGACAGCGGTGCTGAAGATGAGTGCGAATCGCCGCGAGGCAGTGCGCTGAGCGCGACGGCGAGGGAGGCTGCGTCGTAGTGCCTCCAGAATCTCCGACGCCTGAGTAAGCGAAGCACGAATATTCCTGCCACCAGCGCCATCGCCACACCCAATGCGCCGACCAGCCACCCACGCGCAGCACCTCCCCACATGGACAGGCGCCACACCATCATGGGGATGAACAGCAGCATGGGGATGATGCCCCATCGCACGAACCGATTGCGAACGGGGTCAGGCTGTGGCCAGGAGGAGTTGAGAGGCCTGGCACGCACCTCGAATACGTTTCCACCAGCGAAAATACGATGCCCCACTGATAGGGGCAGCGCACGTGCGCCGACTTGTCGAGAAAAGCGCCGCGGAAGCATGCCGACGAGGGGGAGGCGCCGCGCCACACGTGTTCCGTTGGTGGAGTCGCAATCGGTGATGGACAGTTGTGCGCGCTCGCGGCGCAGCCAGGGCCATCGGGGTACGTGATCTGATCGCACTCGTCGTGTAAGTGAGCGGGCCACGGCACCGTGATCCTCAAGAAAAGCGTGCGTGCGGGACAAATGTTGCGAGGTCAGACCGTGCCCGTCTGCTCTGCCAATCAGCGTACAGGCTTCGATCGGCACCACTAGTCCCACATCCGGACCACTCACGCACGCCAGATGAAAAGCTGTCTTTAACGGGTGAGCGGCAGCCGCAGTGTCGTCCTCTCCGGCCGGCGCTACTTCAGCGCGGGTGAATTTCGCCGCGCGTGCGGGTGCGTCCTCTCGTTCGCGAAGCATAGGAAGTGTCAACGTCGTCATGTCAACATGGTGATGTCCTCACCGCCGCGCCTCCACTCAGATGACCTGGAATGTGGACAGGCAGTAACACGCGTACGCTCTGTGGATAACAGTCGCCCTCCACAGCACCTACGTCGATTCGCGCAATTCGCGCCCAGACATCCACAGGTCGCCCTCGTCGACCAGCCGGAACGCGAACAGTGGAACAATAGTCGTATGGAAGATCAGCATGCCGCCACCGCGGGCACCCCCGCAGCTCAGCCGCCCAGCATCTCGCAGAGCCCCCAGTGCGATCAGAGCGTCCCACCGTCGGCACGCGAGCAGTGGGTCGACCTGGTTGAACGGATCGAGCAGGCACGCCACGACTACTACGACAAGGATGCGCCTCAACTGAGCGACGCGGACTACGACACCCTCTTCCGCCAGCTGGAGGACATAGAGCGCACCTACCCGCAGCTATCAGGACCTGACTCGCCTACGGCCACGGTCGGTGGCACACGCAGCGAAGCATTCGCGCCGGTCGAGCATGCAGAACCCATGATGTCGCTCGAGGACGTCTTCTCCCTGGACGAACTGCGCTCGTGGTGGCAGCGCACGATTGACGAGGTTGGCTCTGCGAGTACCGCGATGACGACGGAAGTTAAAATCGACGGCCTGGCAGTGTCGCTGCTGTATCGAAACGGGTTCCTCATCCAGGCGGCAACCAGGGGTGATGGGCGCGTGGGTGAAGATGTGACCGCGAATGTGCGCACTATTTCATCCATTCCGCATGTCCTGTCCGGCGGTCCGCACCCTGAAATGGTGGAAATTCGCGGCGAGATCTACATGCCGTTGGAAGACTTTGCGCAGATTAACGAGCAGCGCGCTCGCGCGCACAACGAGTACGCGGAAAAACTTGAGCAGTACCGTGCTGGAGAACTGAATCGTCAGCCCCACAAGCCTCCGGCACCTTTTGCCAACCCACGCAACGCTGCAGCCGGATCACTTCGGCAAAAAGATCCGGCGATCACTGCGCAGCGCTCGCTCGCTCTGTTGGCGCACGGCATTGGCGCTATCGAGGCTGGTGAGTCTTTCACCGCCCCTACACACCTGTTCGGCTGGTACGAGCTGTTCCAACAGTGGGGAATCCCGGTGTCACCTCACACGCGGCTGGTGCATTCCTATGACGAGATTGCTCAACGCATTGACGAGCTGGGTGATCAGCGTGCCGGACTGGATCATGAGATCGACGGCGTCGTGATCAAAGTTGACGATCAGGGGCTTCAGCGCCAGATGGGGGCCACCTCGCGCGTGCCGCGATGGGCGATTGCCTACAAGTTCCCACCTCAGGAAGTCACGACGCGCCTGCTCGACATCCACGTCCAGGTTGGACGCACGGGTCGCGTCACGCCCTACGCGGTGATGGATAAGGTGTTCGTGTCCGGCTCGCATGTGCAGAGAGCGACACTGCACAACGCGGGCGAGGTGGCGCGCAAGGGAGTGTTGATCGGTGACCTGGTGATTGTGCGCAAAGCGGGAGATGTCATCCCTGAAATTGTTGGACCGGTGGTGGACGAACGGGATGGAACTGAGCGGGAATTCGTCATGCCGACCGAGTGCCCGTCGTGCGGCAGTATGCTCAGGGCCGAGTCTGAAGGCGATGCGGATCTGCGCTGTCTGAATCGCGCGCTGTGCCCGGCGCAGCTGACTGAACGCATTGAACATATTGCGTCACGGTCCGCATTGGACATCGAGCATCTGGGAGCTGAGGCCGCCCTCGCGCTGACGCAGCCTGAGAACCATCGTGACGAGGTCGCGGCGGCGCTGATTGCGGGGCATCGAGTCGTGCTCGAAGACGGCACGCACATTGTGCTCACCGACGTTGACCACTTAAGTCACGGTGAGCAGATGGAAGCGGCAAATGCGATGCTGCCATCCGCTCAGGACCCGGTTGTCACCTCTGAAAGCGAAATCTTTACGCTCACCGCCGATGATGTGAAAGATGTGATGATCTGGCGCCAGGTACCTTCCAGCGAGGACTGGGCGTACGTCCACTTCTTCTGGACACAGCCGTGGGTCACCAGGACGCGGTCAGAAAACAAGGTGAAGATCAAGTTCCGCGAACCGGCTGAGTCTCGCCCTCGTGACACGCTGACGCAGATGCTCGAACTCATGGACAGGCAGGCACGCACTCAGCCACTGTGGCGCGTGCTGGTTGCACTGTCGATTCGCCACGTCGGCCCCACGGTCGCCAGGGAACTGACAGCGGCAATGCCCTCGATGGAGGCGATTTCCTCGGCCACTGAAGAACAACTCAGCGCAATCGACGGGGTAGGCCCGATCATTGCGCGCGCGATTGGTGACTGGTTCGCACAGCCTGACAATCAGGAGATTGTGCGCCGGTGGGCAGCCTCAGGGGTGCGCATGCACGACAGTGACGAGGGTGGATCCGCATCCACTCACGCAGCCACGCTGGAAGGACTGACGATCGTCGTCTCCGGATCGGTGGAAGGGTACACGCGTGACAGCGCGAAGGAAGCCATCACGGATCGGGGCGGGCAGGCAACCAGCTCGGTCAGCAAGAAAACGTCACTGGTTGTGGCAGGCCCTGGGGCCGGGTCAAAAGTGGCGAAAGCCGAAGAACTCGGCGTCCCGATTCTTGACCAGTCCCGCTTCGACGAACTGCTGGCACGCGGTATGAGTGTCCTCGAAGAAACTGACGCGCAGGCTGACGAGGCACACGCTGCTTCAGTCGACTCAGACGACCCACTCGAAGGGGTGGAGGAGCCGCTCAATGATGCGGGTGGGCAGGCCTCGTCTCTCCCACTCTTCTAGCGTCAGCTGCCTGGACGTCGTGAGGTCTTTGGCGAAGATCTCTTCCATGCGCTCTGCCAAAGCGGTGGAACGGAACTGCAGATTGACTTCAAAATTGCCCTGCATCGACAGGCGATCGATGTTGGCAGTACCAATCGTTGACCAGTGCGAATCAATCGTCATGGTCTTGGAGTGGATCATGGCGTGCTGATACAGCCAGATTTCAATACCGTTGCGCAGCAGCTCTCCGTAGTAGGGGCGCGCAACCCAGTCCGCCATGATGTGGTTGGAATATTCAGGGATCAGCACCTTCACGCGCACGCCTCGCTGCGCAGCCGCAACCAGGTTGTGCAAAATTTCCTTATCGGGAATGAAGTAAGCAGTGGTGATCAGGATCTGGTCACGCGCGCGGTCAATGGCATCCAGGTACAGGCCCCGCACGGGGAACAGTAATCGTGAGGGCAGATTGAATTCGGCACTGATGGGTGGGAACCAGTCCTTAACCCCGCCGTCAGGTAGAGCCGGCTGCCACGGCCGCTTGAAATGATTCCAGAATTCAGCGAACCCGTCCGCCAACTCCATCACCGCCGGACCGGTGATACGGACGTGAGTATCTCGCCATTCGATGCCGAAACGCTCACCAATGTTGTAACCACCAACGAAGCCGTACTTCCCGTCGGTGACGAGAATCTTGCGGTGATCACGCCCTGTCTTGCGCAAATTAAGCGTGAACAGGCCCGAACGAATCTCAGGGATACGCCGGTGGAACAGGTTCGGGTGCCTGGGGAAAATCTTGAACAGTGGATTCTGATTCAGCACTCCGAAACCGTCGTAAACGATGTAGACCTGAACGCCTCGATCAGCAGCGGCATAGAGTGCATCCTTGAAGGCGCGTCCAATCTCGTCGGCCGCCCAGATGTAGGTCTCAAAGCAAATCGACTCACGAGCCTCGTTGATCGCGTCCAGCATGTCGGTATAAAGCGACTCGCCCTCGGTGTAGGTCCGCACAACGTTCGAATCGATTTGGACATCGCTGGGGGGCAAAGTGGGGAAGCCGTGACGGCCACCGGGAATACGTGCGATTCGGACTCGGTCAACGGCATGAACCGTGACGACGGCAGCAGCTTGCGCAACGAGCAGCCCGATACCGACACCTTTGAGAATCTTCCACCCCGTCTGGTGGTTTAAACGCCACTTCCGTGCAACTGCCATGCCGTTAGCCTAATTCCTTCCCGACAATTTGAGAACTTATACATGTGAGACACGTGCCTTCGGGCCCGCTGGGTCGAATATCTGCTTCGTGCCACATAGAATTGGCACCATGTCACGCATCAGTACTGAAGAAGTCGCCCGCGTCGCCGGGCTGGCCAGGATTGCGCTGACGCAAGAAGAAATCGAGCGCTTCGCCGGTGAACTTGACGTCATCGCTACATCCGTTGCACAAGTGTCCGAAGTTGCCACCCCTGACGTTCCCGCAACGTCGCACCCCATTCCGTTGGCGAATGTGTGGCGCGAAGACGAAGTCGGCCCCACCCTCGACCGTGATGAGGTTCTGGCGCAGGCACCGGCTCAGGACCGCGGAATGTTCCTCGTCCCGCAGATTCTCGAGGAGGACTGATGAACGACCTGCTCAAGAAATCCGCACTCGAACTCGCCGACATGCTCGAGGCAGGTCAGATCACATCCGTTGAACTGACGACAGCATGCCTGGACCGGATCGACGCTCTGAATGAACACGTCAACGCCTTCCTGCATATTGACCGCGAGGGTGCCCTCGAAACAGCTCGTCGCGTTGACGAGCGCCGCGCAGCGGGGGAGAAGCTCCATCGCCTTGCAGGCGTCCCCATCGCAGTGAAAGACAACATGGTCGTACGTGGCATGCCCACCACCTGTGCCTCCAGGATCCTCGAGGGATGGCTGCCACCGTACGACGCAACTGTCGTCGAAAAGATTCACGAGGCCGGCCTGCCGATCGTCGGCAAGACCAACATGGACGAATTTGCCATGGGATCCTCAACTGAGCACTCCGCATATGGCGCAACAGGAAACCCGTGGGATCTTGGCCGTATCCCCGGCGGATCCGGCGGCGGGTCAGCTGCCGCTGTCTCAGCGTTCATGGTGCCGCTCGCCCTCGGCTCCGATACTGGCGGGTCGATCCGTCAGCCAGGTGCAGTGACGGGAACTGTGGGGGCAAAGCCCACCTACGGTGCGGTTTCACGTTACGGTCTGGTTGCGATGGCCTCGTCGCTCGATCAGATCGGGCCTGTCACCCGCACAGTTGCGGACGCTGCCGCCTTGCAGGAACTCATCGGTGGTCACGACCCACACGATTCCACATCCTTGACTGACCCGGTGCCGCCCCTTGCTGACAGTGTGCGCGCCGTGGCAGACCGTGGCAGCATTGCCGGACTGAAGATCGGCGTCGTGACGGAACTGTCCGGCGAGGGGTATGAACCCGCGGTGCTCGACGCGTTCAACGCCAGTGTGGAGGCCCTCAAGAACGCAGGCGCTGAAGTCATCGAAGTGTCCTGCCCGAGCTTTGCATACGCGCTCGCGGCCTACTACCTGATCATGCCGGCCGAGGCATCCTCGAACCTGGCACGTTTTGACGGCATGCGCTACGGCATCCGTGTTGAACCCGCCGAAGGTAATGTCACAGCCGAACGCGTCATGGCTGCTACCCGCGAGGCTGGTTTCGGTGATGAGGTCAAACGCCGCATCATTCTGGGCACTCACGTCCTGTCGGCCGGTTACTACGACGCGTATTATGGATCCGCGCAGAAAGTCCGCACCCTCGTGCAGCGCGATTTTGCGCGCGTCTTCGAACAGGTCGACGTCCTCGTCTCGCCGACCGCGCCGACCGTCGCCTTCGAGATGGGTGGAAAGATCAACGACCCGATGGCGATGTACCTCAACGACATTGCCACCATTCCGGCCAACCTTGCAGGCGTCCCCGCAATGACGATTCCGAATGCCGTGACCGAACAGAATCTGCCCGTCGGATTCCAGGTGATTGCACCGGCACGTCATGATCAGAAGATGTACGAGGTGGCAGCGCTTGTTGAACTGCTCAGCGATGATGTTGCGGGCAGATGCCCGGCTGCCGACTGGAAGGTGAGCGAATGATGGAAGACCTCATGGATTATGAAGACGCGGTCAAACAGTTCGACCCTGTTCTCGGTATCGAGGTTCACGTCGAGCTGGGCACGAAGACCAAGATGTTTGACGCTGCGCCCAACGCGTTCGGTGGCGACCCGAACACCTTTGTTACGCCAGTGTCCCTCGGATTGCCAGGTTCCTTGCCGGTCGTCAACCACAAGGCTGTTGAATACGCCATCAAGATTGGCCTGGCACTGAACTGTGAAATCGCGGAGTACTGCCGTTTTGCCCGAAAGAACTACTTCTACCCGGATCTGACGAAGGCATTCCAGACTTCGCAGTACGATGAGCCGATCGCGCACGACGGTTATGTCGACGTCGAACTCGAAGACGGCGAAATGTTCCGCGTCACCATCGAACGTGCTCACATGGAAGAAGACGCTGGCAAGAACACCCACGTCGGCGGCGCGGACGGCCGTATCCACGGTGCCGACCACTCGCTGGTGGACTACAACCGCGCCGGCGTGCCCCTGGTTGAGATCGTCACGCGTCCAATCGAAGGCGCCGGCGAACGCGCTCCGGAGGTTGCCGCAGCATACGTGCGCTCACTGCGTGACATTTTCCGCACGCTGGAAGTCTCGGAAGCTCGAATGGAACGCGGAAACGTGCGCGCCGACATTAACGTGTCGCTGCGTCCCAGCCCCGATGCGCCGCTCGGCACGCGCTCAGAGACGAAGAACGTGAACTCTTTCCGCGGTATCGAGCGCGCTGTCCGATTCGAAATTCAGCGCCACGCTGCGATCCTGTCGGCGGGGGGCACAGTCATCCAGGAAACGCGCCACTTCCACGAGGAGGACGGGTCGACTTCGTCAGGCCGCGAGAAGTCTGATGCGGAAGACTACCGCTACTTCCCTGAACCAGACCTGGTTCCGCTTGCTCCGTCGCGCGAATGGGTCGAGCAGTTGCGCGCCGAGCTGCCTGAATTGCCGGTAGCGAAGCGTCGGCGCCTGCGCACCGAGTGGTCTTATTCGGATAAGGAAATGCGCGACGTCGTCAATGCCGGAGCGCTTGAGCTGATCGAAAGCACTGTTGAGGCCGGTGCCTCACCTGCCGCTGCACGCAAGTGGTGGATGGGTGAGCTGGCACGCACGGCGAAGCAAAATGAGGTTGCGTTGGAGGATCTGACGGTCGCACCCGAGCAGATTGCGCAGCTTCAGAAGCTCGTTGACGATGGACGACTGACCGATAAGCTTGCCCGCCAGGTCCTCGAAGGTGTCCTGGCCGGCGAGGGCGATCCCGAGCAGGTCGTGCAGGCGCGTGGCCTTGAGGTGGTCAGTGACGAGGGCGCACTGACGTCTGCCGTTCAGGAAGCACTTGACGCCAATCCCGACGTCGTTGAGAAGATCAAGGGTGGCAAAGTGAAGGCCGCTGGCGCCCTGGTCGGAGCAGTGATGAAGGCGACTCGAGGCCAGGCCGACGCTGCGCGCGTGCGTGAACTCATCATGGAAATGGTGGGTGTCGAGGAGTAAAACCCGACCGATTTCAGCCCCTGGAGTGGGAATGTGAGGTGGCGGCGGAGCTGGCAGGCTCTGCCGCCACCTTCTTGCGTTAGCGGCTACTGTAATGAAGGGAAGAGACGCGGTGGTCTCTGCTGACATTCCACCATATGTGCGCGGCGACAATATTTGGATTTAAAAGTTAAACACAAATGCGTAAATTGACTTCATGAAGTGAAACTGGCGTGTATTGTGGTGGTGCCTGAGGGCATTGCAGCTCGCGGCATCACAGTCCATCAGTTCACTGGAGAACGAATGATCGATGAAGCACAAGACACGCTCCTGGAGATGAAGCACATCACCAAGGCGTTCCCCGGAGTCATCGCACTCGACGATGTCAATCTAAGAGTGCGTCGCGGCGAGATTCACGCAATTTGCGGGGAAAACGGCGCAGGTAAATCCACATTGATGAAAGTTCTGTCCGGTGTGCATCCCCACGGCACCTACGACGGCCAGGTTGTATACAACGGTGAGGAAATGAGGTTCGCGACAATTCGCGACTCTGAAAGAACCGGAATCGTCATCATTCACCAGGAACTTGCTCTCATCCCGACATTGTCGATAGCGGAGAACATGTTCCTGGGAAATGAGGTTCGCAGCAGTTTCGGAATTGACTGGCACCAGACACGACTGCGGGCAGCCCGATACCTGGCGGAGGTTGGACTGGACGAGTCGCCGGATGAGCTGATTTCGAACATCGGGGTCGGCAAGCAGCAGCTCGTTGAAATCGCGAAAGCTCTTGCC
Source organism: Pauljensenia sp. C0170B4 (assembly GCF_056590235.1). Taxonomy (NCBI): domain Bacteria; kingdom Bacillati; phylum Actinomycetota; class Actinomycetes; order Actinomycetales; family Actinomycetaceae; genus Pauljensenia; species Pauljensenia sp. C0170B4. The sequence goes on from NZ_JBWPVS010000007.1 coordinate 88,378, forward strand.
AAGGACGTCCGACTGCTGATTCTGGATGAGCCGACCTCTGCGCTGAATGAGGAAGAATCAGCACATCTACTGGAGCTCATGCGCAAGCAGCGCGGTCGTGGAATCACCATGATCATGATCTCGCATAAGCTCGACGAAATCGCCCAAATCGCTGATTCAGTCACGGTCATTCGTGATGGGAAAACCGTGGGATACATCGATGCACAGAATTCACCGATCGACGAGGATCACATCATTCGTCTCATGGTTGGGCGTCCGCTTGACCGCCGCTTCCCCGAACGTGAATCGCACCCCGGTGACATTCGATTTGAAGTGGATGACTGGTGGGTTCGCCACCCTGTCGCCGCAGATCGATGGGTATGCAAGGGATCGAGTTTCTATGTCAGGGCAGGGGAAGTGGTCGGCTTTGCGGGCCTGATGGGTGCCGGGAGGACTGAGCTGGCGCGCTCCATTTTCGGCCGATCTTACGGAGTGTGGGAATCGGGCAGTATGAAGATCGACCACCAGCCAGTTAAGGCTGATACCGTACCTCGCGCCATCGAAGCGGGACTGGCTTACTTGCCTGAAGACCGCAAGACCCTCGGATTGAACCTGCTGGACGTTATATACGAGTCCGTTATCTCGGCACGCCCGGAAAAAATCACCCATAACGGGATCATGAATATTGACGAAGGGGTCATGGCAGCCGAGCAATATCGTAAAGAATTGCAAATCAAGACCCCATCTGTCATGACAGGGGTCGGCACGCTGTCCGGCGGGAACCAGCAAAAAGTGGTTTTAGCGAAGTGGATGTTCACTGACGCCGACGTCATGATCCTCGACGAGCCAACCCGTGGGATTGATGTGGGCGCCAAGTATGAGATTTACACCTTCATTCAGCAACTCGCCGCTGCAGGAAAAGCTGTGATCGTCATCTCTTCTGAATTGCCCGAACTTTTGGGAATCACCGACCGAATCTACACGATTTTCGAAGGTCAGATCACCGGCGAGATGCCGTCGGATCAGGCAGACCAGGAAACACTCATGCACCTCATGACCTCATCAACAACACCCCAGTCCGCGTAGCAGGAGAAAAGGACACACTATGAAAAAGAATTTTCGCGCTCTTTTCGGGGGCGATTTTCGACAATTTGCGATGATCGCAGCGCTACTGGTGATCGTCGTGTTTTTCCAGGTCTTTACGGGCGGCAAAGTCCTGCAATCACAGAACCTCATGAACCTGATCATGGGCAACGCATACGTGCTGATCCTGGCGATGGGGATGGTACTGGTCATCATTGCCGGGCATATTGATTTGTCGGTGGGATCGGTAGCAGCCTTCGTTGGCATCATCGTTGCCAAATTGACGACTGAATCCGGGTTGCCGCCTGTTGTCGGCTTGCTGGTAGGACTGGGCGTTGGCATCCTCGTGGGATGCTGGCAGGGTTTCTGGGTAGCCCAATGGGGAATCCCGGCGTTCATCACAACCCTGGCGGGCATGATGCTGTTCAGAGGCGCCAACCAGTTCATTGGGAAATCCATGACAGTACCTGTCCCTGAGCTTTTCCAGACCCTTGGCGCGGGCTATATGCCCGATATTGCTCCAGATGTCTTAGCCTTTAACTTGCCGACGATGGTCCTTGCTGTTCTGATCGTCGCCGCGCTGGCATGGGGCGAATTTAACCGTCGGCGCAAGAGCCTCCGGGCCCAGTCAGATGTGCCGCCACTGTGGGTACCGATTGTGCGTCTTGTCGTCGTAGGCGGTGCCATCCTGGGCGTGATGTGGCTCTTCGCTACAGGCAGGCCAGGCACGTCGTTCCCGATACCAGGACTCATCGTGGTTGTCCTTGTCATCATTTTCCACTTTATTTCGACACGCACAATCATCGGACGGTCCGTCTATGCGATTGGTGGCAACCGTGCTGCAGCAGCTTTGACAGGCATCCGCGTCAAACGCACGAATTTCGCTGTCATGTGTACCTCCTCCGTTCTAGCCGCTATCGCAGCGATGGTGTTTATCGGCCGATCCACCTCATCGGGGCCTCAGGACGGAAATATGTGGGAGCTCGATGCGATCGCAGCCTGCTTCATCGGCGGCGCATCCGTGTGGGGCGGAATTGGAACTATCGGTGGAACGATGGTAGGCGCTCTGGTAATGGCATTTCTGAACAACGGTCTTCAGCTGCTGGGCGTGGGCTCTGACTGGACACAGATCATTAAGGGACTCGTTCTGCTCCTGGCCGTCGCAGTTGACGTCTACTCCAAGCGTCAGGGCAAGCGCTCGCTGATCGGTACGTTCCAAAACGCGATACGAAACAGGCGAGCCATCGAATCGGCGGAGAATTCTCCTGGCAGCAGCCCGGCAAAATTAACTGCCGGCTCGCCAACCATTGACGAAGCGGACGAGTCAGCCCTCATGCAAATCAGTAACGACGCTGGAAAAACATCGGTCGATCCTGTCACGAAAGGAGAATCGCCTACGGGCAGTTCACCTGCCTGATCCATGAAACCAAACAGATGCTTGTCGGCAAACTCACGCGGTTGGAGTGGATCAAACGTTCCGAGCGCGCGTGGATTCTCACAGACGAGCATTCAAAGACAGACTCACTTATCGAAAGAAGGAAGACATGAAACCTCTCAAGAAAATTGCGACGGTCTGCGCAGTTTCCACCCTCGCCTTTGCTATGAGTGCGTGCGGTGGACGAGGCGGGGGCACCTCGGATCAATCCGGTGTTGCTGCGGACTCAGGTGCGTCAGGAGAATCGGCGGGAAGCGCCGGTGGGGATATTTCGTTGGGCATCGCTATGCCGCAAAAGACGTCCCAAAACTGGGTTGAAGCCGAGCAAATGTTTAAAGATGACTGTGCCGAAGCAGGCATCACGTGTACCTTGCAATTCGCAAATGGCGGTGTCGCCGAACAACAGAACCAGATTGCCGCAATGATTGAGAACGGCGTTGATGTTCTGTTGATTGGCGCTATCGACGGGTCCCAACTGGGCACACAGCTTCAACAGGCGAAGTCGGCGGGCATCCCCGTCATCGCCTACGACCGACTCTTGACGAATACCACGGACGAGGACTACTACATCGCCTACGACAACTACGGTGTTGGTAAGCTGCAGGGCCAGGCACTGCTGGAAGGACTTGAGGCGAAGGGTACGCCCACGCCCTGGGATATTGAACTATTTGGCGGCTCGCCCGACGATTCGAATTCCTTGAAATTCTTCAACGGTGCGATGGAAGTGCTTCAGCCCAAGATCGATGACGGTACCCTGGTTGTGAAATCTGGCCAAAACGATTTCACCAAGGTCGCAACTCAGGGGTGGAAGCCCAATAACGCGCAGGATCGCATGTCTTCGTTGCTGACGTCCACCTATCAGGGGGATGAAGTTCCCGACGGTGTACTCTCGCCCAACGACACACTGGCGCGCGCAATCATCACCGCCGTTGAGCAGGCTGGAAAACCTGTTCCAGTAGTGACGGGTCAGGACTCTGAAGACGAATCTGTAGGCTGGGTTGTCCAGGGCAAGCAATATTCCACGATCTTCAAGGACACTCGTCTCCTGGTCAAGGGCGCCATTCAGCTGGCTATGGAGGCAGCACAGGGAAATGCTGACCCAACCGTTGACGGCGCGACTGTGGACAAAGAACAGTATGAATCCATGGAAGGTCATGCTGTCACGTCCTTCCTGCTGACTCCGCAGATTGTTACTCAGGACAATGCGGAGGAGATCTACAAGGACGACGCCCACCGCATGGAGCTCGTCAACGCAGCCAAGTAGACGTTCTGTCATCGACGAGGGCGGCCTGTGGGTCGCCCTCGTCCCTTATCTGGGGGACTGAACACGTGTTGCTCCGGTCATGGCAGCAATGATGTCTTCGTAGGAGGTGGAGCGGGCGTTGAACGAGCCGTTGTTGCGCCCGTGACGGAGGACTTCGACGCGATCAGCTGTTGCACGCACGTCCGTGAGATTATGCGAAATGAAAATGACGCCCAACCCGAGATCCCTCAGATGCTCAATGTAAGTCAGTACCTCAGCCGTTTGAGTCACAGAAAGTGAAGCGGTTGGCTCATCAAGGATGACTATTTTCGGGTGTGCGACCAGTGTGCGCGCGATCGCCACACACTGACGCTGTCCTGCTGACAATTGATAGAGCGGCGTATGGACATCGGGGATTCTCGAATTCAACGATTCCAGATACTCGCGGGCTAATGCGTCCATCGCGTCGTCGTCTAGTAAGTGCGAGGTGCGCATTTCGTTTCCGAGAAAAATGTTGGCCGTCACATCGAGGTTGTCGCACAGTGCCAGTTCCTGGAACACTGTGGCGATGCCGAGCTGGTGAGCATGCGACGTTGACGAAATCGTGACAGGTTCGCCGTCGATCACGATGCGTCCACGTGAGGGAGGATAAACTCCGGCAATCATCCGTGCCAACGTTGATTTGCCTGCCGCATTATCGCCAACGAGCGCCACGACCTCATGTCGGTGAACTGTTATGGAGACGTCGACGAGCGCTTCGACGCCGCCGAAGAAGCGGCTGACGTTGCTGATTTCCAGAAGCGGAGCGGATGTTCTCATGGCATCTCCTCGTGGCTGGAGCGATGGCCGAACGTGTCCATGGCGAGGGCGAAAGCACCGATCACCTCTGAGCGCGGTCCAAGCTGCGCGGGAACGACGTGGATACCTGCCTGAGTAAGCAGGGGGCGGTTGTTGACTGCATCGCGGATAGGGTCGATGAGGATGTCGCCAGTTTGCGCCAGTTCTCCTCCGATGGCGATTACTTGCGGATCAGACCACGTCGCCAGATCTGCCAATACAGATCCGAGGGTCGCTCCCGCATCTGAAATCGCCTGGCGGCACCCGGCATCTCCGTCGTTGGCCAGTGCAATGACATCTCGCAAGGTGAGGTCGCCTCGTGAGAAGCGAAGGGAATCGATCAAAGCGTCGGCGCCGACGACTGTGTTCAGACACCCTCGTGCGCCGCAGCGACAAATGGGGCCATGAGGGGCGACCTGAATATGTCCTATTTCGCCGACGGTGCCGTGGGCGCCGCGATAAAGCTGGTGGTTGATCAGTACGCCTGCGCCGGTTTGGTAAGAGACCCGCGCATAGATGCTGTTGGCGGCACCACGGAGCGCGCCGTAGCGACTTTCAGCGAGGGCACCTACATTCGCGTCGTTGTCAACAACGACTTCGCTTCCTAAGCGACGCGAGAGCACGTCGCGCACGTCCACGTTTTCCCAATCGCGCATGATGCCGGGAATCGTGATCTTGGTGTTCGAGGGGTCAATAGGGGCCGGCAATGCAACTCCGATACCGACCAGTTCGTCAAGAGTGGCTCCAATTTTGTCTGTCAATTCCAGGATCAGCAAAGCGGTCCGGTCAAGGGTCGTGTCAACGCGATGATCTATTGGCAAAGGTAGAGACTGATCGGTTCGTGCACGTCCTGTAGCATCCGAGATCGTGATATGCAGCGCACGTCGGCCGATATAGACGCCAGCTGCCAGTCCGGTTTCGCGGGCTAGCGTCACCAGCTGAGCACGCCGACCTGATCTGATGGTGTTGCGTGTTTCAACTATTCCCTGCGACTGAAGTACTTTGACGATGTTGGAAATCGTTGCAGGTGACAGTCCCGTTGCGCTGGCAAGTTCGACTTGTGTGATCTGCCCATAGCGCTGCACAGTATCGATCACGCGCGCTGAATTCGCTTCACGTAAGGATACTTGGGAACCCACGGGTCCACTTGTCACACTCACGTAATCACGGTACCAAACCACGATGCCTAAACCTCGGGATCGCTGTGAAACGTGGCGCGCATGTCACAGAGTGCGCCGAGCGTTTAGGATGAAAATGGCAGTATCCATTTCGGAAGAACTCAAAGGTGCGTATCGCCCAGGTAGGAGACGCGATGAGCTTGTACCGTCGCTTGTTTGGTGAGCACACGCAGCTACACCTCATGGTCGCTTTGCTCATCGCTCTGACGTTGTTCTTCAATATCGCTACGTCAGGACGGATGCTGACGGCGCAAAATGCATACAACCTACTGGCCGGTAACGCCTATATTTTAGTGCTTGCCATCGGGATGCTCATGGTGATTGTCATCGGCCAAATCGACTTGTCGGTGGGATCTGTTGCGGGCTTCGTCTCGATGACGGTGGCCTTGCTTTTTGAAGGGATGGGCGTGCCATGGTGGCTCGGACTTGTCTGCGGACTTCTGATAGGTGGACTGATCGGAGTGTGGAACGGGATATGGATCTCGCGTGTAGGGATCCCGGGGTTCATCGTGACACTGGCAGGAATGATGCTCTTTCGGGGAGCGATTGTGTGGGAGTCGCGTTCACTGTCGTTCCCGCTGCCTCGTGAGTTCCAGGTTCTGGGCGCTGGAACGCTGCCTCAATGGGGACCGTCATGGACGGGGATGAATAATTCAACGCTGCTGGTCGGTGTGGTAACGGCCTCGGTTTTGGTCGTCAATGTGATTCGTCGGTATCGGCGTCGTGTCGTTCGCGGAGCCATTGAAGCTGAACTCTGGATCCCTGCAGTGCGCTGTGCGCTCATCATGGTCGCTGTGGGAGCACTGACATGGCTTTTCGGAGGCGACACCTCGACGAGTGCTTTCCCCGTTCCCGGGCTGCTCCTGCTCATCCTCGTGTTTGCATATGTGCTGCTCACTGAGCACACTGCGTTCGGCCGGCACGTATATGCAGTAGGTGGAAATGCTCATGCCGCGGCCTTGTCCGGCGTTAATACCCGCGCAGTCCAATTCGCTGTCATGGTCAACATGGGCGTTCTTGCAGCGTTGGCCGGAATGATGTTTGCTGGTCGAGCGACAGCTGCCGGTCCCCAGGACGGCACCCTGTGGGAACTCGATGCGATCGCTGCAGTCTTTATTGGCGGCGCAGCAGTTTCCGGGGGCGTAGGAACGGTGACGGGAGCTGTACTTGGAGGACTGGTGATGGCGGTACTCAACAATGGTCTTCTCCTATTGGGGGTCCCTTCTGACCGAAGTCAGGTGATTAAGGGCCTCGTCCTGCTCATGGCGGTGGCATTTGACATGTACTCGCGTAGACGTTTTGACGTGTCATTGTCGTCCCGCCTGTTTGCCGCGCAGGTGAGGCGCTGACTCATCGGGTTTGCGGACAGCGCCGCTTAGCTGGGGTGTGTGGATGCGCCGATCAGTCTTCGCCTGTTGAGCGCGAAGATGTCCACATAGTGCGATCGTTAACACCGTCGTTCCGAAAGGCTTGTACGATACAAAACGAACGAACTGACATACCGCGTGAACATTACGCTTTTGAGGAATGATTGTTTGTATGCGTACTTCTCCGTCATATACCGCCTCCTACAGGCTTGAATTTGATGAATCACAAGCGTCCATCGCCACCATCATCGATACGGTGACCGCCACAGGTGCCCAGGTGAAGGGATTCGATGTCGCGGATTCAGATCGCGGCCATATGATCATTGATCTGACTTGCGATATGCGTGATTCAAACCATCGACGCGAAGTGGAAGCTACCCTCGACGCCCTGCCTGGCATTCATACTGCAGCCGTGTCAGACCAGACCTTCCTCGCTCATATCGGCGGAAAAATCGCCATCGCTCCGCGCGTCCCGCTGCGTAACCGTGACGACTTGTCGCGCATCTATACCCCGGGTGTGGCTCGTGTATGCACTGCCATTCACGACATGCCGGAAAAAGCCCACCTGTTGACCATGAAGTCCAATACGGTGGCCGTCGTTTCAGACGGGACGGCTGTGCTGGGGCTGGGAGACATTGGTCCTGCTGCTGCGCTTCCAGTGATGGAGGGCAAGGCGGTCCTGTTCAAACAGTTCGGTGGTGTGGACGCGTGGCCAGTCGTCCTCGACACAAAGGACACCGAGGAAATCATCTCGATTATCAAGGCGATCGCACCGGCCTATGCGGGCATCAACCTGGAGGACATTTCAGCACCTCGCTGCTTCGAGATTGAGGAACGCCTGCGCGAGGAACTTGATATTCCGGTTTTCCACGACGATCAGCACGGCACCGCGATTGTTGTCCTGGCAGCTTTGCTCAATGCGCTCAAGCTGGTGGACAAGAAGATTGACGAGGTCCGCATCGTTGTGTCGGGTGTGGGGGCCGCCGGGTCAGCGATTATCCGTCTCCTGATGGCTCAGGGAGCAAAGGATATCGTGGGGTATGGCCGCACTGGAGCGCTGTGTGCGGATAACGTTGCAGGCATGCATGCTTCGCGTCGCTGGCTTGCTGAGCATACGAACCCGCGTCGGGTGACCGGCAACCTTAAGGATGGTCTGCGCGATGCTGATGTGTTTATCGGCGTCTCACACGGCGGCCTGATTACCGGCGAAGATGTGGCGACGATGGCTGATGACGCGATTGTCTTCGCGCTTGCCAACCCGACACCCGAGGTTGACCCGCTCGATGCCGCTCGATACGCACGCATCGTTGCGACGGGGCGTTCCGATTACGCTAACCAGATCAACAACGTGCTGGCTTTCCCAGGGCTGTTCCGCGGGTTGCTTGATGCGAAGGTCTCCCAGATTACGACGGAAGTCCTGAGGGTTGCCGCCGTGGCGATCGCATCCGTCATTTCGGATGACGAGCTTTCGCCCAGCTACATCATTCCCGGTGTCTTTGATGACCGCGTGCCGGTGGCCGTGTCCAAGGCGGTTCGCCAGGCTGTTCGTGATCTTCCCACCGTGGACATTCCGAACCAGGAGCACCTGGGTACTCGCTGAGTACAGTGCAAGCGCGCGTGGCCGCTTTCGTTGATCGTGCATCAGGATTGACGAGGGCGGCCGCCGCATGTTCCACGCACTTCACTGTGAGTGGAGACCGTGGAACGGTCGCGACCCGGAGGAGTCGTTTTCGTTGGAAATAAGCGCTTTTGATTCGATGTGTCGATGCTCACCCTGCCAAAGTTTGACCTCGAGTGGGAAGGTGAGTATATTTAATTCTCGCCGCTGATGGTGGAGCCGAGAGGTTCTGGTGTTAGTGGTTTTACTACGCTAGAGGGCTTTCTTAAAAGTTCTTGACCGTATGTAGGTGTTGTTTGTGAACTCGATAGTGTGTTTGTTTTGTTGATGCTTGTTTTTGTTTTTTGAGTTTTTTTGGTTGGGAT
>NZ_JBWPVS010000008.1:0-70476 GCF_056590235.1 Pauljensenia sp. C0170B4
TCGTGTCATGTGCACCACACTACGGAACAGTACTGCTGCCCGTACAGACCCAATTCATAATTGTGGATCAAACTCTTTCTGCACCCACCTGTCGACCTGGAAGCCTCTCACTGGATTCATCACGGCTCTACCTCCCGTGAGGTTACTCCTGACCAGTGCAAATGCCTCGTCCGTGGGTGCGATTGCCGGTGACCTGCCCTTCAGATCGACAGACGGGGAAAGAGGGAAGGAGAGGGAGAAGGAAAGTACAGATCTGCCGACGATTCCCAGAATATGGATCGTCAAAGTCGGCCCGAAACATCGAGAAAACTCACTGATGCCGATCTGGAGCGTACTGCGTGTAGCAGTAGATGGGAGTCTCCCTCGTTAATGGGTAGAATTTGGGTGGAACCGAGAGGGAGTGACGGATGAGAAAGCTCGGACTACCTGCGCTGATTGCTGTGACGGCACTCACTGCAGCCGGGTGTGTGGCCGGTAACAGCCCTGCCGAGCCGGAGCAGTCTCTCGCTCAATCCGCCCTTTCGAATCAGTCAACCTCGTCGAACCAATCGGAAATCGAAACCGACAACCCCATCGAAGCTGCCCCCGACCAGTCCCAATCCAGCCATCCAGCCGAGCAGTCTTTCATGACCACCGGAGAATGCGTGGACGTCGTGGCGATTAATGCGCGTGGAACGAATGAGGAGACCGGCGGCGGTGGCCTCACTGATGCCGTAGCGGGCGAGATCGTTGAGAAATGGTCGAAAGACGCGCGTGCCATTGCGCTGGAATATCCCGCTAGTTTTGACGTTAATGCTTCCGTCGAAGACGGGGTTTTAGCTCTGACCGCGATGCTTGAAGATGGCGCGGCTCGGTGCCCGAATCAGAAATACGTGCTCGTGGGTTATTCGCAGGGCGCGATCGTTGTCGCTGAGACGCTGAGCAAGCCTGAAGACCGGCTGATCATGGGCGATGTCGAGCGACTGAGTGAGCCTGCGCGGAAGGCGATTGCTGCCGTCGAGCTATACGGTGATCCTGGTTTTGTTGGGTCGATGCCGTATAACCGCGGCGACTACGATCCGCGTTTTAACGGGATGTTGCCGCGACACTCGCAGGCTTTAGCTGAATTTGCCACCCGGATTCGTGACTTTTGCGTTGCGGAGGATCTATTTTGCCAGGGGAGCCGGCGCACAGGTATTCAGCGCTCGGCTCATTCGCTCTACTGGACGAACGGCATGCAGGCTGAAGGTGCAGCTCACGCGCTGGAGCGCCTTTACCGGAGGGCCGAGTTGGCTGGAGAGGATATCGGTGCCGAAGGCGCAGCGCCTGAGGAAACTGACAGTGGCGACGCCCAAAGTGGAGGGGCAAATAACGGGCACTAAGAGCGCCGTGATGTGGCCTTTTGGCTCTGACATCGAGTGCCGTGACGCTTCCGAGACCTCTGGCGATTTTGTGTCCGAGGTTTCTTCAGATCTTGGTTGCCACAGTCGCAAAATGGTGCTGTTTCCCTCCCCGCCGCCCTGTCCACCCAAGTGTCGATTTGGCTGCCGTATCCTCCCAATTGACGAGGGTGCCCCACGCATCGTCACTGGCCAGCAGGCATTTGTGGATCGAGATGCGTGGAGAGAACCGTCGGATGGGCCTTGAAATCGACAGTAGGGGAGAGAAGGAGGTGGGAATTGGAGACTATTAACGGCGGAAGAACAGTATCGAGTCTCTGCATTGGCGCAGAGAAGCACATAGAATTGACTACGTTGATCCACTAGTCAAATGGAGGAGACACCGTGATCAAGAAACTCTTCAAGCTCGTTCTTTTTGGCGCTCTCGCAGCGTTCGCCGGCCTCATTGCGATCCAATACGATGGCCCTCGCAACTTCCTGAAAGACCTTGGTGTGCCGCTGTAAGCAACTAATTCGCAGATCGAAGACCTGTCGGATTTGCACGCTTAGTCACGCCGATTAGTCTCTAGGTGCCGAGCTGTACCACCAAGGTAGAGCTCGGCACCTTCATGCAGTTTTCGGCAGTTCTTTCACGAAGCAAGCACATTCAACAGTGCACCACATTCAGGGCATCTGCATTCAACTCGTTGGCACCGATCTCGCGCGGGCGCTCGCGGCCTCCCTCGTCGATTCGGAGAACCAATACGTCGATCAGCGCTTTCCACGCGCGTCCCACGCAACCGGGCTTCGATCCGCGCAGCCGAATGCTCAGGGTGGTGCAAATCGTCCCAAATGAAGCGTTCGAAAACCCAGCCGCGCGCCTCCAAATCTCGCTGCCTCCTGCCCTCAGATTGGTAAGAGTGAGCGATCTGTGAGTGCGACACGCCTCGTTTGCTGCGGCCGTCAAATTCAAGTGCGACCTTCTCGCGCGGAAAAGCAATATCGATGAAGTACACGCTCGCCGGGCGCGCTCCAGCAAGGCTCTCAGCTGGGCGTTGGCGCACTTCAAACTGTGTGCGCACAGCGTGAAGCTTCCGACTGCGAACTATCCACAGCAGCATCGCCTCGCCAATTGATTCGCAGCCCGCATCCGCATGCTGTATGAGCCATCTCGCGCGAGCCACATTGCGATGCCCCCTCGGAAAGCGACTAAGCTGGCGGACCAGAGCAGCTCGCACACGCTCTTCAGCCTTGCGAGACCTGTCCTGATGGTGCTTGTTGAAGTGACTCAGCCGACGCATCCCGTCGCATAGCGTCACGAACGCGTGGCTCGCCGGCATCGTGAGAGCGCACAAAATGAGCGTGTCCTCAAGTGTCGCCACACGTAGCAGCATTCGACGGCGCGACCCCGACACGTCGCTTTCACGCCCGCGGTCGATGCTGGATCCGCGGATTCTGACCGTGCGTATCGGCCCGACAGCTGGTACCTGGTGTCGCATTATTCGGGCAGCTGGGATAGAAATTCTGCTTGCTCCGATGGGGGATCGCCGAGGGTGGCCGCAACGAATCTCAATCCGAGGCAAGGTCGGGGATTCGTTTCCTGGTCTGCCATGCGTAAGGATGTGAACGTCAGGCGAACGGTCCCAGCACCACAGGCCGTGGAGCAAAGCTGCAGATGGGCCTATGAATGTCGCGTGCGGATGCGTCAGACAGGTGGCCGCAATCCGTGCCAAGGCGGCATCATTGCGGATCTTCCACGTTTCACTCTGGGTAGCGCTGGGATCGATGCGCCACGTGACGCCTCGCTTAACGCGCGCGTAGTACTGACCAGTTTGTTTCTTAAGGGCGCTGAGGCGGCGGTGGCGCGAGGTTGTGGCGAGGTGAAGGTGCTCGATGTAGGTGGTCACTCGGATACCTCCTTTCTAAGGGTGCCCAGATGTCGAGCACTGACTGTGTGGCGATAGAGCTGGATGCGTGATGGCTGTGTTGGGCGTGCGGACGGTTATGTCGAGTTGCATGGCTGAAAGAGCATGACATGGGGAAGCGGCGTATGCGGCAATAAGAGCGGCAACTTGTGGATACGGTGGTGGTAGGGGTGATACTTGTGGATAACTCGGCTTGAGCCGGGCGGGTACCCTCGGCCGTGAGGATTCCCTCTGGTCGGTTCGCCTTGGAATATTCCACGATTCCATCGGGACAACTTCTGCAGGGAGGTCGCCGGGCAATCTTTCCGCTTTCCTTCCACTACTCCCTCCCTTCCTTTCTTTCACCCAACTGTCGATCTCGAGGCGCGATTCGACAAGATGTTTTTTAAAACCGCAGGTCAAGAACAGTTTTTATGAAAGGTAGTGCCGAAGATCGTGCTGAAATCGACAGTTGGGTAAGGGTAAGGGTAAGAGTAAGAGTAAGAGGAGCAGGGGCGGAGGAAGGGACGGGGTCGATGGGAAGCCCTCCTTGGAAGGTCGCCCGGCAGTCGTCGTAAGCGGTCTGCCGCGAGGCGTCGGAAGTTCCCGTGACTCCATTCCTAACAATCCACTCCGACCGCGCCTCCGTCCAGAATGCGCCTTAGCTCACGCCGTACACAATTGACGTGCCCGCCGCCCACAAACTAAGCTGAAATGCGGTAACCCGAGTACATCGGGTCACCTGACCGCTTGATCACACGATCTGGCGGCGATGTGACACTGATCGCACCAGTGATCAAGACGCAGCGCCACAACCGGTGATACAAGCATCGGGCTCCACAAGGAGGATACCGAGCGGACGGCCATCGCCCCCTCGCCCTCGTGCCATCGGAGCTCCGGGCGTCATTCTCTGACCGCACGGGCAGCAGGCCCCACAGCCTGGGTGCACAGCAGAACAAGCTGAGCAACACGCTAACCGTCGGACATCATGGCGCGCCGGCCCCTGATGGATCAACGCTGCCCAGTCAGGGGACTTGACAATATCGGGCTGACTGAAGCCAGGGTGCCTGCGCTACGCCGGGCACCACACAAGAAAACGCACGACGATGCGTGGCTTGCCCTCGTCAACCGGCAACGATCCGCCGCCGAACTCACGGCAGCGAAATTCAACCGGACACTGGCCCGACAACGGGGCAGCTGCTGACACAGGCAAACACAGTCATCAGAGTGCACAACGACTGGAGAATTTTTCAGTGCCTACAATCCAGCAGCTCGTCCGCAAAGGGCGCAGCTCCAAGCGCGGCAAAGTGAAGACGCCTGCGCTCAAGGGCTCGCCTCAGCGCCGTGGCGTGTGCACCCGTGTGTACACCGCCACCCCGAAGAAGCCGAACTCTGCGCTGCGCAAGGTTGCCCGTGTGCGCCTTTCGTCAGGCATCGAAGTGACGGCTTACATCCCAGGTGAGGGACACAACCTCCAGGAGCACTCCATCGTGCTCGTCCGCGGTGGTCGTGTGAAGGACCTCCCTGGTGTCCGTTACCGTATTGTCCGCGGATCACTTGATACGCAGGGCGTGCGCAACCGCCAGCAGGCTCGTTCACGTTACGGTGCGAAGAAGGAGAAGAAGTAATGCCTCGTAAAGGCCCAGCTCCCAAGCGCCCGCTTGTCGACGATCCGGTTTACGGTTCCAAGATCGTCTCGCAACTGGTCAACCGTGTTCTGCTCGACGGCAAAAAGTCGTTGGCTGAACGCATCGTGTACGGCGCGCTCGAGACAGTGCGTGAGCGTACCGAGCAGGATCCAGTGGTGGTTCTCAAGCGCGCTCTGGACAACATCCGCCCAGCCCTTGAGGTGCGTTCCCGCCGTGTCGGTGGCGCTACCTACCAGGTTCCGGTTGAGGTTCGCCCGGCCCGCGCCACCACTCTGGCTCTGCGCTGGCTGGTTGACTTCTCGCGTCAACGTCGTGAGAAGACCATGACCGAGCGTCTCGCTAACGAAGTTCTCGATGCGTCCAACGGCCTCGGTGCCGCTGTGAAGCGCCGCGAGGACATGCACAAGATGGCCGAATCGAACCGCGCATTCGCCCATTACCGTTGGTGATTTTTCCATTCCCGAGGGCGGCCTCTGACGCCGCTGACAACCATGCTGCGTGAAATAATACTTTTGCCAGCTGTTTAATCCCCAGCGGGGCTCCGCCCTCGTTAATGGGGATCACCGAAAGAACGCACGACGAAGCGAAGGACAACTCCGTGGCACAAGAAGTGCTAACAGACCTGAGGAAGGTCCGCAATATTGGCATCATGGCTCACATTGATGCCGGCAAGACGACCGTGACTGAACGCATCCTGTTCTACACGGGCATTAACTACAAGATCGGTGAAACGCACGACGGTGCGTCAACCACTGACTGGATGGACCAGGAAAAGGAACGTGGCATCACGATTACCTCGGCTGCCGTGACCTGTTTCTGGAAAGGCAACCAGATCAACATCATCGATACCCCCGGCCACGTGGACTTCACGGTGGAAGTTGAGCGCTCACTGCGTGTGCTCGACGGCGCCGTGGCTGTCTTCGATGGCAAGGAAGGTGTGGAGCCTCAGTCAGAAACCGTGTGGCGTCAGGCCGACAAGTACAACGTCCCACGTATCTGCTTCATCAACAAGATGGACAAGCTGGGCGCCGACTTCTACTACTCGGTGCAGACCATCAAGGATCGCCTCAAAGCGAACCCGATCGTCATGCAGCTGCCCATTGGCGCCGAGGATACCTTCGAAGGCAACGTTGACTTGCTGTCAATGAAGGCTTTCCATTACCCGGCAACTGACGCAGACGGTAAGCCCACCCTTGGTGCCATCGTCGAGGAAGGCGAGATTCCCGCCGACCTGCAGGACAAGGCCGAGGAATACCGTGAGGCTCTGATGGAAGCCGCCGCTGAAGGCAACGACGAGCTCATGGAAGCCTACCTGGAAAACGGCGAACTGACCGTTGACCAGATCAAGGAAGGCGTGCGTGCGCTGACCGTTTCAGGCAAGGCCTTCCCGGTCTACTGCGGTACCGCACTGCGCAACATGGGTGTTCAGCCCGTGCTGGACGGTGTGATCAGCTTCCTGCCCTCACCTCTGGATATCGAATCCGTCAGCGGTTTCGAACCTGGTGATGACTCTGAGGTAGAGAACCTCGTTCGTCATCCCGATGAGAACGAGCCTTTCTCAGCGCTGGCATTCAAGATTGCGGCGCACCCGTTCTACGGCAAGCTGACCTTCATCCGCGTCTACTCCGGCAAGATGGAAGCCGGCTCCCAGATCATGAATTCGACCAAGGGTAAGCGTGAGCGTATCTCCAAGATCTTCCAGATGCACTCCAACAAGGAGAACCCGGTTGATCTGGCGCACGCTGGTCACATCTACGCTGTGATCGGTCTGAAAGACACCACCACCGGCGACACGCTGTGTGACCTGAACGATCAGATTGTTCTGGAGTCGATGACCTTCCCGAAGCCCGTTATTCACGTGGCTGTCGAGCCGAAGTCGAAGGCTGACCAGGAAAAGATGGGCGTCGCCATCCAGAAGCTGGCTGAAGAGGACCCGACCTTCACCGTTGAGCTGGACCAGGAAAGTGGCCAGACCATCATCGGTGGTATGGGCGAGCTTCACCTCGACATCATTGTTGACCGTATGCGTCGCGAATTCAAGGTCGAGGCTAACGTCGGCAAGCCGATGGTCGCCTACCGCGAGACGATCCGTAAGACCGTCGAAAAGTTTGAATACACTCACAAGAAGCAGACCGGTGGTTCGGGTCAGTTCGCCCGCGTCATCATCATGCTGGAGCCGCTGCCGAGCGATTCCGAAGAAGAGTACGTCTTCGAGGACAAAGTCACCGGTGGCCGCGTTCCGCGTGAGTACATCCCCTCTGTAAACGCTGGTATTCAGGAAGCCATGCACTCCGGTGTTCTGGCTGGATACCCGATGGTGGATGTCAAAGCCACGCTTCTTGACGGTGCATACCACGAAGTTGACTCGTCTGAAATGGCGTTCAAGATCGCAGGTTCAATGGCCATGCGTGAAGCCGCCAAGAAGGCGAAGCCGGTTCTTCTTGAGCCGATTATGGCCGTCGAGGTGCGTACGCCTGATGAATATCTGGGCGACGTGATCGGCGACCTGAACTCTCGTCGTGGTGCCATCCAGTCAATGGATGAGCAGCATGGTGTGCGTGTTGTTCGCGCGCAAGTTCCGCTGTCGGAAATGTTCGGATACGTTGGCGACCTGCGGTCCAAGACCCAGGGACGCGCCGTGTACTCGATGCAGTTCGACAGCTACGCCGAGGTTCCTCGTAGCGTTTCAGAGGAAATCGTCGGAAAGTCTCGGGGCGAGTGAGTCCCACGGGGTCGGATCAACCCCGATCGGTGTACCGTAGTGCTATTGCCTGTTGCACTGCGTGATTGCACTGGTCAGATCGGTCAGCGGTGGGGGACCTCGCAGTAGCGGGGGTCCCGCGCCGGAACCGATCGGTCGAGACCGGAGCGTCAGTGCAGCGCAAGACGGATAGCGCCGGGATTCCGGTGAGCGAGGTGGCGGGGATCACTGTCAAGGGGCAGTGTGAAAGCTGCAGCGCAGATCCGCACTCCAATTCAATAGAAACCCTGTAGGATCTCACGCCCTGTGGGTGTTAAGCTAACACCTAGCCATAGGCTGAGAACATCTACCCGAGTCCAGGAGGACACAAGTGGCGAAGGCCAAGTTCGAGCGCACCAAGCCGCACGTCAACATCGGTACCATCGGACACGTTGACCACGGCAAGACGACGCTGACAGCAGCAATTACCAAAGTTCTGCACGACAAGTACCCGGAACTGAACGAGTACACGCCGTTCGAGAACGTCGACAACGCTCCTGAAGAGCGCGATCGTGGCATCACGATTAACGTCTCCCACGTGGAGTACCAGACCGAGAAGCGTCACTACGCACACGTTGACGCCCCCGGTCACGCTGACTACATCAAGAACATGATCACCGGTGCAGCCCAGATGGACGGCGCAATTCTGGTGGTCGCAGCAACCGACGGCCCGATGGCTCAGACCCGCGAGCACGTTCTGCTTGCCCGTCAGGTCGGCGTCCCCACCATCCTTGTTGCTCTGAACAAGAGCGATGCCGTGGATGATGAGGAAATGCTGGAGCTCGTTGAGGAAGAATGCCGCGACCTGCTCAACTCTCAGGACTTCGATGGCGACAACGCCCCGATCATCCGCGTCTCGGCACTCAAGGCTCTTGAGGGCGACGAGAAGTGGACGAAGGCAATCGAAGAGCTCATGGATGCAGTGGACGAGTACGTCCCGACCCCTGAGCGCGATCTCGACAAGCCGTTCCTGATGCCGATCGAGGACGTCTTCACCATCACCGGCCGTGGCACCGTTGTGACCGGCCGTGTCGAGCGTGGCAAGCTGGCTCTGAACTCTGAAGTCGAGATCCTCGGCATCCGCCCGACCCAGAAGACCACCGTCACCGGTATCGAAATGTTCCACAAGTCCATGGATGAAGCATGGGCAGGCGAGAACTGCGGTCTGTTGCTGCGTGGCACGAAGCGCGAAGATGTCGAGCGCGGCCAGGTTGTGGCCGTCCCCGGCTCCATCACGCCTCATACGAACTTCAAGGGCCAGGTTTACATCCTGAAGAAGGACGAAGGCGGCCGTCACAAGCCGTTCTTCTCCAACTACCGTCCTCAGTTCTACTTCCGTACCACGGACGTCACCGGCGTCATCACGCTGCCCGAGGGCACCGAGATGGTTATGCCTGGCGACACCACAGAAATCACCGTCGAACTGATTCACCCCATCGCAATGGAGCCCGGCCTGGGCTTCGCTATCCGCGAGGGTGGCCACACCGTTGGTTCAGGTCGTGTGACCGAAATCGATAAGTGATTCGGTAGCTGGGTGCAGTTGGCATTGAGCCGACTGTAACTGGCGCTGGCACTCGCGAGGTTCCCCGTTTGGGCCGTTTGAGTCGGTATTGACGAGGGCGCCTGGCGGTGAGCCGAATGAGCTGAGATGGGCTTGGTGGCATCGAAAGATGCTTCCAAGCCCATCTTTTTTGTGCTGCTGTATCTTCTTGCCGTTTCTGTCTTTTTGCGTGCTCTGTTTCAAAGCGCGCCCATTCCTTTGGCGCCCTCTGGCCTGAAGCGTGTTCTGCCTTTTGGTAGCGCCGCCCTTTTCTCGTGCTCTGTCTTTTGGCGGCTCCGGCTCCTAGCTGTAGTCCGTCTCTTAGCCTGCTCCGGCCTTTAGCGTTCTCCGCCCTTTTGTCGGCCCAGTGTGATTCGTGCTTCCCATTGTCTGACCGTGAGATCAATAGCCAAGGGGCGTGTATATGCTTTCTGTCGCTATTACGCGGCGATGGCGCTGTATGCTCCAACGAATTCGGGTCTGGCACCTTTTCGCGCTCCGAACTGTTCCGGCCCCATCTCTTCTTGCGTTCCGAACTGTTCCGGCCTGAGCCGTTCTACTTTGAACTGTTCCGCCTCGAGCTTTTTGCTCCTAGCTGTCTATCTGCCTGTTTCCCACCGGTTGTTTACCCAACTGTCGATCTCGGCAGCATTCCGTTTGAGTAAACGAAGGTGAATTTGCTGTGACCTGCACCGATGCAGTCGCGCCAAGGGATGTCCTTCCATAGATGTCCTTGAGATCGACAGATGGGTAGAGGCGGGGAAAGGGCAGTGCTGGAAAGAAGTCTCTGCAGAGATTAGGAGTGAAGGCGCGGTGGCGCCGCAAGAACTCCTCCGATCGGCTACGCGAACAATCTTGTAGGTATGCCTATGTGCTAGACCTAACATCTATTGTTTGCGAATGCTTCTCGAAGGAGTTCCGAAAAAACTTCGAACACGGATACTCCGCAGATCTTTTCGTTAAGACTTCCCTCCCTCTACCCGAGTGTCGATTTGAAGGCTGAAAGTTCCGGTCCTGCTTCCCTAGCAGGCCCTTGACCAGCTGTGTTGCGTGGAAGTCTCAGCGGAGAATCGTCGATTCGACCCTCAGATCGACAGTTGGGAACTGGGGGATAGGGCAAGTGGGAGACAGGACTAAGTGGGGAGGGCTCGAGGAAAGAGGGGATCGATCAAAAGAAGGGCCCGAGCGGAAGAAGGGGCTATGGGGGGGTGAGGGGACCAAGTGGGGAACGGGCATGAGGTGGAGATGGGAGCAAGTGAGCGCTGAGAATTGAATGGACGAGCACATTGTGGAAGGGCAGACTGCCGAGTGACAGGCTGCAGAGAGACAGGGTGAGGTAAAAGGATGGCACGCGGGCAGAGTGCGGATGGACAGGCTGGGGTAGCTGAGGGGGTGCACCAGCGATAGTGATACTGGCGACAATTCTTGGCAGCAGGGTGACAGAATGTGCCTCCGTGGGCCCGTAGCAAGGCATAAAAGCTGGATAGCAGGCTAGTTGTCAGGTGATTCACACCGGTTTTTGCCTGAGCGGACTTGAACCAACGAGGGGTTTTCTGTCAAACTAATCAGGTTGCCCCGCGAGGGTGGGGCTCATCCAGACCAAAATCTGGCCGGGCTTTATAGCCCGAGTTCTTTAGATAAGACAACGGTCCGTCCCTCACCCGAGGGAAACCGCGTACGAATGTGTCGCGAATTGCGACACGCCCGAATGCGGGGACCGGTGACGAAGCTGTACGAGAAGAGGTAGACGGCATGGCGGGACAGAAGATCCGCATCCGGCTTAAGTCCTATGACCACGAGGTCATCGACAGCTCCGCGCGCAAGATTGTGGAGACCGTGCAACGCGCGGGCGCCACGGTCGTGGGCCCGGTGCCACTGCCGACCGAAAAGAACGTGTTCGTCGTCATTCGGTCGCCCCACAAATACAAGGACAGCCGCGAGCACTTTGAGATGCGCACACACAAGCGGCTCATCGACATCATCGACCCGACTCCGAAGGCCGTCGACTCGCTTATGCGTCTTGACTTGCCTGCGGACGTCAATATTGAGATCAAGCTCTGAGGACATCTGCAATGACAACTGATACCAAGCAGAAGGCCAGCACGCCCATGACGGCGCTGTTGGGCCGCAAGCTCGGCATGACCCAGGTATGGGACGCCGAAGGGCGTCTTGTCCCGCTCACTGTCGTGCAGGTCGGCACCAACGTCGTCACACAGGTGCGTACCGAAGAGGTTGACGGTTACTCTGCGATTCAAATCGGTTACGGCAAGATTGACCCCCGCAAGGTGACAAAGCCTCTCGCGGGACACTTTGCCAAGGCAGGCGTGGAACCACGTCGCCACCTAGCCGAAGTTCGCACAACCGAGGCCGATAACTACGCAGCGGGGCAGGAACTCGACGCAACCGTGTTTGAAGCGGGACAGCATGTTGACGTTTCCGGAAACACCAAGGGCAAGGGATTTGCCGGTGTGATGAAGCGTCACGGCTTTGCAGGCGTGGGAGCCTCTCACGGCGCCCACCGCAATCACCGCAAGCCAGGCTCCATTGGTGCCTGTGCAACACCTGGTCGCATTTTTAAGGGACAGCGCATGGCCGGCCGTATGGGCAATGCGCGCCGCACAATTCAGAATCTGACGATCCAGGCTGTGGACGCCGAAAAGGGCCTCCTGCTCATTAGCGGCGCAATCCCCGGCCCGAAGAACGGTATCGTCCTGGTTCGCACGTCCGTGAAGGGTGCGTGACATGACTGATAACCAAACCACGCGCACGATCGATGTGCTCGACCGTGAGGGCAAGAAGGTCGACACGATCGACCTGCCCGGTGAAATTTTCGACGTGCCGGCGAACATTCCGCTGATGCATCAAGTCGTCGTGGCGCAGCTTGCTGCGGCCCGACAGGGAACACACGCGACCAAGACCCGTGGCATGGTTTCCGGCGGCGGCAAGAAGCCGTACCGCCAGAAGGGAACCGGTAACGCTCGTCAGGGCTCCATCCGCGCACCGCAGTTCACCGGTGGCGGAGTGGTTCACGGACCTCAGCCGCGTAACTACGCACAACGCACCCCGAAGAAAATGAAGGTCGGCGCTCTGCGCTGCGCACTGTCCGATCGCGCTCGTAACGATCGCATTCACGTTGTGACTTCATTGTTCGAGGGCGACAAGCCGTCCACCAAGACAGCTCTGAAAGCTCTGCGGACAATCGTTGCTGGCAACGACAACGTCCTGGTGGTCCTTGAACGCGGTGAAGATCTGACGGCACTGAGCCTGCGCAACCTGCAGGAAACTCACATTCTGTGGGTTGATCAGCTCAACACCTATGACGTCCTCGACAACGACGATGTCATCTTCACCAAGGGCGCCCTCGAGACTTTCCTCGGTACTAAGGAGGAGACCAAGTGAGCGCACTCGAATCCACCAAGAACCCGCGCGACATCATCTTGAAGCCTGTCGTGACTGAGAAGTCATCGATCCTGATGGATCAGGGCAAGTACACATTTGAAGTTGATCCTCGCGCCAACAAGACCGAGATCAAGATTGCTGTCGAGGCAATCTTTGGTGTCAAGGTTGCCTCTGTCGCGACCCAGAACCGTAAGGGTAAGGAATACCGGACCCGCAACGGAATCGGAAAGCGCAAGGACGTCAAGCGAGCAATCGTGACCGTTCGCGAAGGCACCATCGACATCTTCGGCGATCAGGCCTGAAGGCAGCCGGAGAGGTAGAGGAACATTATGGGAATCCGCAAATACAAGCCCACAACGCCGGGCCGTCGCGGCTCAAGTGTGTCGGACTTTGCTGAAATCACGCGTTCTACACCAGAAAAGTCGCTGCTGCGTCCGCTGAGCAAGACCGGTGGTCGTAACGCGCACGGCCGCGTGACCTCGCGTCACCGCGGTGGTGGCCACAAGCGCGCCTACCGCGTGATCGACTTCCGTCGCCATGACAAGGACGGCATCCCCGCCGTTGTGGCTCACATCGAATACGATCCGAACCGCACCTCGCGCATCGCACTGCTGCACTACGAGGACGGAGCCAAGCGTTACATCCTGGCACCGGCCAACCTGTATCAGGGTGACCGCGTGGAAGCAGGCCCACAGGCTGATATCAAGCCAGGTAACTGCCTGCCGCTGCGTAACATCCCTCTCGGTACCGTCGTGCACGCAGTTGAGCTGCAGCCCGGTGGTGGCGCGCAAATCGCGCGTTCCGCTGGAGCGTCTGTGCAGCTCGTTGCCAAAGAAGGCCGCTTCGCGCAACTGCGTATGCCTTCCGGTGAAATCCGCAACGTTGATGCTGCATGCCGTGCAACTGTTGGCGAGGTCGGCAACTCCGATCACTCCAACATCAATTGGGGTAAAGCAGGCCGTATGCGTTGGAAGGGCAAGCGCCCCCACGTTCGCGGTGTTGTGATGAACCCGGTCGACCACCCGCATGGTGGTGGTGAGGGCCGTACCTCTGGTGGTCGCCATCCGGTGTCACCGTGGGGCAAGCCCGAGGGCCGTACCCGTCGTCCGAACAAGGCCAGCGACAAGCTTATCGTGCGCCGTCGCCGGACCGGCAAGAAGCGCTGATAAGGAGCTGAAAATATGCCGCGTAGTTTGAAGAAGGGCCCCTTCGTCGACGACCACCTGCTCAAGAAAGTCGACAAGGCCAACGAAACCAATTCAAAAGCCGTCATCAAGACATGGTCACGCCGCTCAGTGATCACCCCAGACTTCCTGGGCCTCACATTTGCGGTGCATGACGGCCGCAAGCACGTCCCGGTGTTCGTCACCGAGGCGATGGTGGGTCACAAGTTGGGAGAATTCGCTCCCACTCGTACCTTCCGAGGCCATGACAAGGACGATCGCAAAGGACGTCGGCGCTGAGCCGGCCCTAGGGAAGAAAAGGCAGGATTTCATGGAAGCCAAGGCGCAGGCGCGTTACGTTCGCGTCACGCCCCAGAAGGCACGCCGCGTGGTGAACGAAGTTCGCAACAAGCGTGTCCTGGAGGCAGCCGACATTCTGCGGTTCGCTCCGCAGGCCGTCGCAACCGATGTCCAGAAGGTGCTTCACAGCGCTGTCGCCAACTCCAAATTCAAGGCTGAGCTGGCAGGGGAGGCTTTTGACGAAGCCGACCTGCTGGTCCTCGAAGCCTTTGTGGACGAAGGCCCGACTATGAAGCGTTTCCGCCCCCGCGCACAAGGACGCGCCGGACGGATCCTCAAGCGCACCAGCCACATCACCATTGTGGTGGGCACCAAGGACGACAAGCAGAAGGGAGACCAGTAATGGGGCAGAAGGTTAACCCAACCGGGTTCCGTCTGGGAATCACCACCGATCACCGGTCCCGCTGGTTCTCCGACTCAACCACCAAAGGCCAGAGCTACGCAGATTACGTAGCCGAAGACGTCGCCATTCGTCGCGCTTTGTCTGAAAGCCTTGAGCGCGCCGGCATTTCGAAAGTTGACATCGAGCGCACCCGCGACCGCGTGCGCGTCGACCTGCATACCGCGCGTCCCGGCATTGTGATCGGACGTCGTGGCGTCGAGGCAGATCGCCTGCGTCAATCTCTCGAGAAGCTGACTGGCAAGCAGGTCCAGCTCAACATCCTCGAGGTTCGCAACCCCGATCTGGACGCACAGCTGGTTGCTCAGGGCATCGCCGAGCAACTCGCAGCACGTGTCTCGTTCCGTCGCGCCATGCGTAAGGGCATTCAGTCCGCACAGCGTGCAGGCGCCAAGGGTATTCGTGTCCAGGTGTCCGGCCGTCTGGGTGGAGCCGAAATGTCTCGCTCCGAGTTCTACCGTGAAGGCCGTGTGCCGTTGCACACCCTGCGCGCGAACATCGACTACGGCTTCTTTGAAGCTCGTACCACCTTCGGTCGCATTGGCGTCAAGGTGTGGATCTACAAGGGCGACATGACCGAGCGCGAATTTGCTCGCCAGCAGGCTGAGCAGCAGAACCGCGGCGGACGCCGCGGTGATCGTCGCGGACCCCGTCGCGGCGGCCGTGGAGGCCAGGGACGCGGTGGACGTCAGCGCAACCAGGAACGCGCAAGCGAAAACACGCAGCCAGAAAAGGCTCAGACTGAGCCCCAGGCCGAACAGCCGGCTGCCGATCAAGGAACGGAGGCCTGAGTCTTATGCTCATTCCCCGTCGGACCAAGTTCCGCAAGCAGCATCGTCCACACCGCACTGGTGTGGCTAAAGGCGGCACCGAGCTGGCCTTCGGCGACTACGGCATCCAGGCTCTTGAAGGCGCCTATGTCACGAACCGTCAAATCGAGGCAGCTCGTATCGCGGTGACCCGTCACGTGAAGCGTGGCGGCAAGGTGTGGATCAACATCTTCCCTGACCGCCCGCTGACCAAGAAGCCCGCAGAAACCCGTATGGGTTCCGGTAAAGGCGCTCCTGAATGGTGGGTCGCCCCCGTCAAGCCGGGCCGCATTATGTTCGAACTGGGCGGCGTTTCCGAGGAGCTCGCTCGCGAAGCTCTGAGCCGTGCCCAGCACAAACTTCCAATGAAGACCCGATTTGTGGTCCGAGAGGGTGGTGAACTCTGATGGCCGACAAAGGTCTGACGACCGCCGACCTGGATGCAATGGACGCAGCACAGCTGTCCAAGGAGCTCGAGAAAGCTAAGGCTGAAC
Source organism: Pauljensenia sp. C0170B4 (assembly GCF_056590235.1). Classification (NCBI taxonomy): domain Bacteria; kingdom Bacillati; phylum Actinomycetota; class Actinomycetes; order Actinomycetales; family Actinomycetaceae; genus Pauljensenia; species Pauljensenia sp. C0170B4. The sequence goes on from NZ_JBWPVS010000008.1 coordinate 15,817, forward strand.
TGTTCAACCTGCGCTTTTCCCAAGCCGTCGGTTCTCTCGAGGACCATGGACGCATGAAGGTAGTTCGTCGCAACATTGCCCGGATCTACACCATTAGCCGTGAGCGGGAGCTCGGCTTCCGCACAGCCCCCACTACGAAGGAGTGAGTCGCATGTCCGAGACCACTAATGAGGCTGTCGCACGTAATTTCCGTAAGGTTCGTCGTGGCTACGTGACCAGCGACAAGATGGATAAAACCGTCGTCGTTGAGCTCGAAGACCGCATGAAGCACGCACTTTACGGCAAAGTCATGCGTAAGAGGAAAAAGGTTAAGGCCCACGACGAGAACAACGAGTGCCACGTCGGTGACCTCGTTCGCATCATGGAGACCCGCCCGCTGTCAGCCACCAAGCGCTGGCGCGTCGCGGAGATCATCGAAAAGGCGAAGTAATTCGTCCTCATAGACCATCATCCGTTCGGTCAGGCTCTAGTGGCGCAACCGCGCTGCGATGAGAACCGGCACGACGACAGGAGTCACACACAATGATCCAGCAGGAGTCGCGACTGAAAGTCGCTGATAACACAGGTGCAAAGGAGATCCTGACCATCCGTGTTCTCGGCGGTTCGGGTCGACGCTACGCCGGAATTGGCGACACGATTGTCGCCACCGTCAAAGACGCTATCCCAGGCGGCAACGTCAAGAAGGGCGAAGTCGTTAAGGCGGTCGTCGTACGTACGCGTAAGGAAACGCGTCGTTCCGACGGTTCCTACATTCGATTCGATGAAAATGCCGCAGTGATTCTCAACAGCAATGGGGAGCCACGCGGGACGCGTATTTTCGGACCTGTCGGCAGGGAACTGCGCGACAGGAAGTTCATGCGCATCATTTCACTTGCCCCGGAGGTGCTCTGATGGCAGCGAAGATTCGTAAAGGCGACCTCGTCGAGGTTGTCCGTGGACGCACGTCAGACGAGGCCAAGCTCGCCAAGCGCAACGAGCGCCGCGAAGCTGAGGGCCTTGAACCCCTCAAGCCAGGTGACAAGGGCCGCCAGGGTCGCGTCATCAAGGTGTTCCCGAAGGAACAGAAGGTCCTGGTCGAGGGTGTCAACCTGAAGACACGTCATGTGCGCCAGGGACAGTCCCAGAACTCAAGTGGCGGCATTGAAACAGTGGAAGCACCGATTTCACTGTCCAAGGTCGCTCTGGTTGATCCCGACACAAAGCAGCGCGTTCGCGTGGGCTTCAGGGAAGACCAGGTTGAGCGTGACGGTCGTACCCGCACCGTGCGTGTTCGCGTGACCCGTGGTCGCGTGGCAGCAGGTATCGAGCAGGGCAAGGAGATCTGATCATGGCCCCGCGTCTGAAAGAAAAGTACAACTCAGAGATTCGTCAAGCGCTGCGTGACGAGTTCAAGCATAGCAACGTCATGGAGGTGGGCGGTCTCACCAAGATCGTCGTCAACATGGGCGTTGGTGAAGCCGCTCGTGACTCGAAGGCACTTGAAGGAGCACTGCGCGACTTGACGGCAATCACCGGCCAGAAGCCTGTGACGACCAAGGCCAAGAAGTCCATCGCACAGTTCAAACTGCGTGAAGGCCAGCCCATCGGCGCACACGTCACCTTGCGTGGCGATCGCATGTGGGAGTTCCTTGACCGTCTTCTGTCGACCGCTCTGCCCCGTATCCGCGACTTCCGCGGACTGTCATCGAAGCAATTTGACGGCAACGGCAATTACACCTTCGGTCTGTCGGAACAGTCCATGTTCCACGAGATCGATCAGGACAGCATCGACCGCGTGCGCGGCATGGACATCACAATCGTGACCTCAGCCCGCACCGATGAGGAGGGCCGTGCACTGCTACGTCACCTCGGCTTCCCCTTTAAGGAGGACTGACCATGGCTAAGACGTCTCTCAAGATCAAAGCCGCGCGCGCCCCGAAGTTCGGTGTCCGTGGCTACACCCGGTGCAGCCGGTGCGGACGCCCGCGCTCGGTCTACCGCAAGTTCGGACTGTGTCGAGTCTGCCTGCGTGAGCTCGCCCTTCGTGGCGAACTCCCAGGCGTGACAAAGAGCAGCTGGTAAGCACTACGTCGTAGGTCCCGGGGACCCCGGTGGAAACCGCGACGAGGAAGGGGAATTAGTCCCCATGACAATGACTGATCCCATCGCAGACATGCTGACGCGTCTGCGTAACGCAAACTCGGCTCAGCACGAGTCGGTCTCCATGCCGTACTCCAAGCTGAAGGCCGCCATTGCGAACATCCTGGTGGAAGAGGGCTACATTGCCTCGACCTCCGTCGAGGATGCTCGCGTTGGCAAAACACTGATCCTCAATCTCAAGTACGGCTCCAAGCGTGAGCGTGCAATTGAAGGTCTGCAACGCGTGTCCAAGCCAGGCCTGCGCGTTTATGCGAAGTCGACGAACTTGCCGAAGGTCCGCGGCGGACTGGGTGTGGCTATTCTGTCCACATCTTCTGGTCTGCTGACTGACCGTCAGGCATCCGACAAGGGTGTAGGTGGGGAAGTCCTCGCCTACGTCTGGTGAGAGGGGGAACCGACAATGTCACGAATCGGTAAGAGCCCAATCACAATCCCGTCGGGAGTTGACGTCGACATCAAGAGCGCCACAGTCACGGTGAAAGGCCCCAAGGGCGAGCTGAGCCATGAGCTTCCTCATCTGATCTCAGCACGCGTCGAGGACGGCCAGATTATCGTCGAGCGTGCGGATGACGGCCGCGAAGCCCGTTCACTGCACGGACTGAGCCGTTCACTGATCAACAACATGGTTGTGGGCGTGACCCAGGGCTTCAGCAAACAGCTCGAGATCACCGGCACCGGTTACCGCGTAGTCGCCAAGGGCAAGGACTTGGAATTCTCGCTGGGATTCTCCCACACCGTTCCGTTCAAGGCCCCTGAAGGCATTGACTTCACGGTTGACTCACAAACGAAGTTCACGGTCTCAGGCATCGACAAGCAACTCGTCGGTGAAACTGCAGCGCGGATTCGTAAGATCAAGAAGCCTGAACCGTACAAGGGCAAGGGTATTCACTACGTGGGTGAAACGATCCGCCGCAAGGTCGGAAAGGCTGGTAAGTGATGGGCTACTCCGTCAAAGGCAAAGGCAAAGTTGTTGCGCGTAAGCGTCGCCATCAGCGTCTTCGCAAGAAGATCAGCGGCACTGCCGAGTGCCCGCGCTTGGTCGTGACCCGTTCGAACCGCCACATGGTCGCACAGGTCATCGACGATACGGTTGGCAACACCCTCGTGTCCGCTTCCACGATGGAAGACGAATTTGCTTCGGCAGAAGGCTCGAAGGTGGACAAGGCTCACCGTGTAGGCGAACTGATCGCAGAGCGCGCCAAAGCTGCTGGCATCTCCGCAGTGGTCTTCGACCGCGCAGGATACAAGTATCACGGCCGCGTCGCGGCTGTCGCAGAGGCCGCCCGTGAGGGCGGATTGAACCTCTGAAAGCGACTGAGGGAAAGAGAGATCAACTGATGGCTGCAGCGCAGCGAAGCAGAAACGGTCAGGAATCCTCCGGGCGCAACGAACGTGACAGCGAGCGTCGCGATCGCCGCCAGGGGCGTAACACTGACCGTCGCGACAACCGTCGCAACGAAGACAAGAACCAATACATCGAGCGTGTCGTCACGATCAACCGCGTATCCAAGGTGGTCAAGGGTGGACGTCGCTTCAGCTTCACCGCTCTGGTAGTGGTGGGCGATGGCGAAGGCACCGTCGGCGTCGGCTACGGAAAGGCCAAGGAAGTTCCCCAGGCTATTTCCAAGGGCGTTGAAGAAGCTAAGAAGTCCTTCTTCCACGTGCCCATGATCCGCCGCACGATCACTCACCTGGTCCAGGGCGAAGATGCAGCCGGAATCGTGCTGCTGCGTCCCGCTACACCAGGTACCGGCGTTATTGCCGGCGGCCCTGTGCGCGCCGTCCTCGAGGCAGCTGGCGTACAGGACGTGCTGACCAAGTCGCTCGGATCCGACAATGCACTTAACATCGTCCGAGCAACGGTGGCAGCTCTGAAGCAGCTGGAAACACCTGAAGCAGTGGCCGCACGTCGTGGACTTCCGGTGGAGCGTGTTGCTCCGTCCGGCATGTTGCGCGCACAGGCAGAAGGCGAAGCGGAAAAGAAAGCTCAGGCCGAGCAGAGGGAAGCCGCCAAAGCCTCCGCAGGGGTGAGTGAATAATGGCAAAACTCAAGATCACGCAGGTTCGATCAACGATCGGCGCCAAGCAGAACATGAAAGAGACCATGCGTACCCTTGGGCTGCGCAAGATCCGCCAAAGCGTTGTGCGTGAGGATTCCGAGTCAGTTCGCGGAATGATCAACACAGTGCGACACCTGATTACAGTGGAGGAGGCTGACTGATCATGGCGAAATCAACGTCGAACAAGACGACTGAGGAAGCCCCCGCAGGCATCCTCAAGCTGCACGACCTGCGTCCCGCCAGGGGAGCCAATAAGGCCAAGATCCGTGTGGGTCGTGGTGAAGGCTCCAAGGGTAAAACCGCCGGCCGCGGCACGAAGGGCACCAAGGCCCGCCGTTCCGTCCCAGTTGGCTTCGAGGGCGGCGCCAAGCCGATTCACGTGCGTCTTCCTCAGCTGCGCGGATTCAAGAATCCGTTCCGCGTGGAATACCAGGTGGTTAACGTCGGCAAGCTGCAGGAACTGTTCCCCGAGGGCGGCTCCGTTTCATCGGAAGACCTGGCTCAAAAGGGAGCTGTTCGTGACGGACACCCGGTCAAGGTCCTCGGAGGCGGAGAAGTGACCAGCGCATTCACCCTGGATGTGGATGCATGCTCACAATCGGCTCAGGACAAGATCACGCAGGCTGGTGGCACCGTCACGGTGCGATAAGTCTGAAACACGGTGGGGGTGGTTTGTTAGCCAAACCACCCCCATAGTGTCGCAGGTCGATCACATGGGCGCAGATGGCGCGTCATCGGGTCGCCCTCGGCAATGAACTAACGAAAAACCGCGGTGTAGCCAATCCAATTGACGTGAGACGTGCTAACTCGGGTAGGCTAGGCACGGTGAGTAAAGTTGTGATTGCGTCAAGCTGTCACACCATCAACCTAGGAAGAGGAAGCCGTGTTAAGTGCCTTCACACAGGCGTTCCGCACTCCTGACCTGCGTCGGAAGTTGCTGTTCTCCTTGATGATCATGGCGGTATTCCGCCTCGGAGCATTTATCCCGACCCCAGGCGTCAACACTGTCAACGTGCAGAAGTGCCTGGCAACTCAGGAAGAAGGATCCCTGCTCGGGCTCGTCGACCTGTTCTCAGGCGGCGCGTTGCTCCAGCTGTCGATCTTCGCGCTCGGCATCATGCCGTACATTACGGCGTCGATCATCGTCCAGCTTCTGCGAGTTGTCATTCCTCGGTTCGATGACCTGCACAAGGAAGGTCAGACGGGTCAGGCCAAGCTCACGCAATACACGCGGTACGGCACAATCTTCCTCGGCGTACTGCAGTCGACCACCATGGTGTACATGGCGCGCTCGGGCAACATGTTCCCCGGCTGCCAGCACGACATCATAGCTGACCGGTCCATCCCCATGTACCTCGTGATGATCGTTACTATGACCGCGGGTACCGCCGTCATCATGTGGCTGGGTGAATTGATCACTGAGCGTGGCATCGGCAATGGCATGTCACTGCTGATCTTCACGTCGATCACCGCTCGTATGCCTGCTCAGTTGTTCTCGATCGGACAAGGTGGCGGCTGGGGCAAAGTTGCCGCAATTGTCGGCATGATTCTCGTAGTCGCACTTGCCATTGTCTACATCGAGCAATCACAGCGCCGAATCCCCGTTCAGTACGCCAAGCGCATGATCGGCCGCCGCATGTACGGCGGTTCCTCGACATACATCCCGCTGAAGATCAATATGTCGGGCGTTATCCCCGTCATCTTCGCGTCATCGATCCTGGCTATGCCGGTGATGATGGCGAACTTTGGCTCACCAGAATCGACGTGGGTGCAGTGGGTGCGTTCAAACTTCAACCACCAGTCATGGCTCTACCTCGTGCTGTACGCCCTGATGATCCTCGGCTTCGCATTCTTCTACACTTCCATCACCTTCAACCCGGACGAGGTTGCCGACAACATGAAACGCTACGGCGGTTTCATCGTGGGGTACCGTGCTGGACGCCCGACCGCTGAATTCCTGCGTTACGTCATGAACCGCATTACCACGGCGGGTGCGTTCTACCTGATGATTGTCGCCCTTGTACCGTCGCTGATGATGATCCCACTCGGTCTGCAGAATGGACAGATGCCGTTCGGTGGTACCACGCTGCTGATTATGGTCGGCGTCGGCCTGCAGACCGTGAAAGAAATCAACACTCAGCTCGAACAACATCATTACGAGGGATTCCTTCGATGACAGCTATTATCCTGCTCGGTCCTCCTGGAGCGGGCAAAGGAACTCAAGCAAGCATAATTGCATGCAAACTCGGCATCCCGGCCATTTCAACAGGGGAAATTTTCCGCGCCAACATTGCCGAACAGACGGAACTCGGCATCCTCGCACAGTCCTACATGGATCGCGGCGAACTTGTTCCCGACTCGGTCATCAACCCGATGGTGCATGCTCGCCTGAAGGCGCCTGATGCCGCTGAGGGCTTCCTGCTCGATGGCTATCCGCGCACTGTTGAGCAGGCACATGCTTTGCGTGACACGCTCGCTGACCTGGGAACCGAACTTGACGTGGTGATCGAGCTTCAGGCGGATGAAGATCAGGTTGTGCACCGCATGCTCAAGCGCGCAACCGAACAGCACCGCTCAGACGACACTGAGCCGGTTATCCGTCATCGCCTGGCGGTTTACCATACGCAAACTGAGCCGGTCGCCACGTACTATGTCGATCAGGATCTGCTCGAAGCAGTCGATGCGAACGGGTCGGTCGAAGAAGTCAGCGAACGCATTTTTGCCATTCTCGATTCACTGAACGGTGCCGGCTCCGGGAGCGGTGCTGACTCAGCGGACGGTGCCGGCGCGGATGAGGTGACGGGCGGCCAGGCCACCCTCGACGATCCTCGTGATCCGTGGTTCGAAGCCCACCAAAACGGTGAAGGAGAGTGCTGCGGGGCGGAAGAATTCCCCGAAGATGACCCAGCCGAGGCTTCGGAGCCTGCCAGCTCCAGCTCGTCTGACCAGGGCGGCGCTGCTGCCTCGGCAAATGCGGATGCTTCGGTCTCAGAAGGTCGCTGAGGACGATGGGTCACGCGCGTATTGAGCTGAAAACCAGGGATCAGATTCTGCAGATGCGTCGCGCAGGTTTGATCGTGGCGGATATCCACGCAGCACTGCGCCGCGCGGCTCAACCAGGCGTCACATTGACGGAACTGGACCGCATCAGTGCCGAAGTGATTTCCCAGGCGGGAGCGACCTCGAATTTCCTGAACTACTTCGGTTACCCGGCGACGGTCTGTATCAGCGTCAATGACACTGTTGTGCACGGCATTCCGAATGATGATGTCCTGCGCAACGGCGACATCGTCTCCTTCGACTGCGGAGCCTACGTGACGCACCACGGCCGTGGCTGGCACGGTGATGCTGCGTTTTCCATGATTGTGGGCGATGAACAGGCCGCATCTCAGCGCCGGCGTGAACTCAACGAAGTGACGCGCGCTGCTATGTGGCGTGCGATCGCAGCGTTGGCTTCTGCTCGCCGCGTCAGCGCGGTGGGACAAGCTGTTGAAGACACCTGCGAGGATTACCGGGACAAGTTCGGGTGGGAAGCACAGATCGTTGAAGAATTCGGCGGACACGGCATCGGAACGGCGATGCATCAACCGCCCGACGTGTTGAACTACCGTGCGACCGGGATCAGCCCGCGTCTGAAGCCAGGTATGGTGCTGGCGGTCGAACCCATCCTCGTGTCGGGCAATCCTGCGACGCGCACCGAAGCTGACGGGTGGACCGTGCACACGCTGGATCACAGCGATGCCGCGCACTGGGAGCACTCCGTTGCCATCATGGAGGAGGGCATTTCAGTTCTGACTGCGCCAGACGGTGGGGTAGAGGGCCTGGCTCATTACGGAGTAACCCCCATTTCACTGGACTGATACACGCAGCCTGCGTATTTCTGATTGCTGTGTGATCGGCGCTCCAGGCGTCGCCCTCGTCAATATGGAAGGCAACTCGAGACCGGCGCGTGAGGGATATCCCACTGAATGGGCTTCACCGGCGTTGCATCCTCCTCTAGAATGGACAGTCGGGCTGACTTTCTTGCCGATTGGCGAGGGAAACGCCCGCCACGGTTTCGGCCGTGAGCCCTACTGACAAACGTAGAGGATAGACGGAGGACATGGCGAAGAAAGACGGAGTTATTGAGGTCGAAGGCACCGTTATTGAGGCGTTGCCGAACGCGATGTTTCGTGTTGAGCTCACCAACGGTCACGAAGTTCTGGGATACATCTCAGGAAAGATGCGTCAGCACTACATTCGTATCCTGCCTGAAGACCGCGTAGTCGTCGAGCTCAGCCCGTATGACCTTGAAAAGGGTCGAATCGTCTACCGATACAAGTAAACCGACACAACAAGCGTCGCCTGGCGACGTGGAGGTGCACCATGAAGGTCAAGCCTAGTGTCAAGAAGATCTGTGACAAGTGCAAGGTGATTCGTCGCCACGGCAACGTCATGGTTATTTGCGACAACCCCAGGCACAAGCAGCGTCAAGGCTGAAAGCCGTAGCTGCTCAGTGGTAGTGAGCCACTGGCGGGCGATTTGCCCACAGCACACCGTCGACCGCGCAAGCGGGACCCCTGGTTCGGAGGCCGGGGCTGATTGATGGATCAGAGACGGGGTGACGACCTCCGAAAACCATGTGGAGAAAAGTCATGGCACGTATTGCCGGCGTTGACCTCCCCCGTGAAAAGCGGATGGAGATTGCGCTTACTTACATTTACGGTGTGGGACGCACCCGCGCCAAGGAAACACTTGAAGCAACCGGGGTCAGCCCCGACCTTCGCGTACGCGACGCCAGTGAAGAAGATATGGTCAAGCTGCGCGACTACATCGAGGCCAACTTTAAGGTCGAAGGCGACTTGCGTCGTGAGGTCCAAGCCGATATCCGCCGCAAGATCGAGATCGGATGCTACCAGGGCATGCGCCACCGTTTTGGCCTGCCTGTTCATGGTCAGCGGACGAAGACAAATGCGCGTACCCGTAAAGGACCCAAGCGCACCGTGGCTGGCAAGAAGAAAGCCACCAAGTAACTCATAGAGCTGGGTGATGAAACCTGGCCCCTCGACTTCAAAAGGAAAATCAATGGCTGTCAAGTCTACTCGCTCATCTTCGGCGCGTAAGCCGCGTCGTAAAGAGCGCAAGAACGTCACGCACGGCAAGGCGTTCATCAAGTCGACGTTCAATAACACGATCGTCTCCATCACCGATCCCACCGGCGCTGTCCTGTCATGGTCATCGTCCGGTCAGGTCGGTTTCAAGGGCTCACGTAAGTCCACCCCGTTCGCCGCTCAGCTTGCCGCTGAGGCTGCAGCACGTCGCGCGCAGGAACAGGGCATGAAGAAGGTTGACGTTTTCGTCAAGGGCCCGGGCTCCGGCCGCGAAACGGCGATTCGTTCGCTGCAGGCCGCTGGTCTTGAGGTTGGATCCATTCAGGATGTCACTCCGCAGGCTCACAACGGTGCACGTCCCCCGAAACGTCGCCGCGTCTGAAAGACCCGTGTGAGGGACGAGGGCGACCCGTCCGCGTCCCACGTCACGATGTTCCCACACAAGTGGGAACCATCTGCACCCTGTTTTTTCCGTCACTGTTCGCGTGACGGGACCACAAATCCGACATCATATAGCGGTTGTCGGAAAGAAAGGACCAAGACGTGCTCATTGCAGAACGCCCCATCCTCTCAGAGGAGAAGGTGAGCGATTACCGCTCCCGTTTCACTCTTGAGCCACTCGAGCCTGGGTTTGGATACACACTGGGTAACTCCCTGCGCCGTACATTGCTGTCGTCCATTCCGGGCGCAGCGGTCACCTCGATCCGCATTGACGGTGTGCCACACGAATTCCACACGGTGGAAGGCGTGAAGGAAGACGTCGCTGAGATCATCCTGAACATCAAAGACATCGTTTTGTCCTCTGAAGAGGATGAGCCTGTCGTGATGTACCTGCGCAAGGCTGGCCCCGGTGAGGTCGTCGCAGGGGATATTACTCCTCCTGCAGGCGTGGAAATCCACAACCCTGACCTTCATCTGGCAACGCTCAATGAGAAGGGCAAGCTCGAGATTGAACTGACGGTTGAGCGTGGCCGTGGCTACGTTTCCGCTGCTCAGAACAAGGATCCGCAAGCTGAGATCTCCCGCATCCCGATCGATTCGATCTACTCGCCGGTGCTTAAAGTGACATACAAGGTGGAGGCCACCCGTGTCGAGCAACGCACCGACTTTGATCGTCTGATCATCGATGTGGAAACCAAGCCAGCTATCAGTCCGCGCGATGCTCTCGCGTCAGCCGGAAGCACCCTGGTGGAGCTCTTCGGCCTCATGCGTGAACTGAACGAGGAAGCAGAAGGCATCGAAGTGGGCCCATCGACTACCGATGAGACCCTTGCGCAAGACCTGGCCTTGCCGATCGAAAGCCTGAACCTGCAGTCCCGTTCGTACAACGCGCTGCGTCGACGCGGCATCCTCACCGTGGGTGAACTCGTTGCCCACTCTGAGGCTGACCTGCTGGATATCCGCAACTTCGGAACCAAGTCCATCGAGGAGATCAAGGAAGCCTTGGCATCCTTGGGTATGACCCTCAAGGATGCAGTCATGCCTGAACGCGCCGGCGGAGAAGACGCCGGAAACGTTCAGTTCAGTGACGACCAGTCTTTCTGATCGAATCCACTTTGCGTCCGTGCCGCCTCCAGCGGCCGTCATCGATGGACGAGGACGCCCAAACAAACTGTGTAGGAGAAACTCATGCCCACCCCTAAGAAGGGCCCACGTTTGGGTGGCAGCCCAGCGCACCAGAAGCTGCTGTTGGCTAACCTTGCTGCTCAACTGATCGAACACCGTGCGATCACCACGACCGAGGCCAAGGCCCGCGCGCTGCAGCCGTACGTTGAAAAGCTGGTCACTAAGGCAAAGCGCGGCGACATTCACGCTCGCCGTACGGTTGCCCGCAAGATCCCGAACAAGGATGTCCTGTACATGCTGTTCGACGAGGTCGTTCCGGCCATGGATCCAGAGCGCAACGGTGGCTACACCCGCATCACCAAGCTGGGGCCGCGCCGCGGCGACAATGCTCCGATGGCTCGTATTGAGCTTGTCATGGAGAAAGTCGAGAAGAAGGCTGTCGTTGCCGACGCTGAGCGTACCGCTTCGAAGGCTGCTGCAAAGTCCGGTAAGGATTCCAAGGCGACCGACAAGGCTGACGAAAAGGCCGAGACCGAAGCTGAAGCAGCAGAAACAGCCGAGCCGGCTGCTGACGAAGCCGCTTCACAGGAGTCAGCTGACGACAAAGCTGAAACCGAAGCTGAGGAAGCTGCCAAGTAGTCATGCACCGTCGTGACCTGCTGATCTGACTGGCACTGCGCTGATTGAGCGGTGACCAGTCCAGCGGATGGCTGATCGGAAGCTGGGTAAACCCCGTGTGGGTTTACCCAGCTTCCGTGTATTCGCGCGGTTGGTGTGCCGGCCGTGTCGGATGCTCTTTAGGTGGAGCCCGTGTGCACTCGCCCCTCGTTCCCCAACTGTCGATCTCACTGGGGTCGCGCAGCACGAACCCGACCCGAAATTGCTGTGACCAGCACGGATGTGTTGCAGGCCAGTCGGTGACCCCGCGGAGTTCACGCGAGTTCGACAGTTGGGGACATGCAGGGGAGGGGCAGAGCCGCGGATGGGTCGCCCTCGTCAATGAACAAGAAGCTGGCGGGGGCGGACAGCTCGTTGGAAACCCGAGGTGAGAGCAAGCCATTATGCTAAGAACATGTCTGAAGAGATGACCCTCGCTGTCGACTGCGGCGGGGGCGGAATCAAAGCCTCAGTGCTCGACTCGCGCGGAACGCTGACCGCATCGCCGGTGCGCACGCCCACGCCCTACCCGCTCCCTCCCGAACTGCTCGTCAAGACCACACAGGACCTTGCCGCGCAACTGCCTGCCGCCACGCGCGTCACGATGGGAATGCCTGGCATGCTGCGCCACGGAGTGGTCATCACGACTCCGCACTACATCACGCGTGACGGCCCGCGATCCCGCATCCTGCCTGAACTGGTCGAGCAATGGGCCAACTTCGACATGGGACGGGCACTTGAAGCTGCTCTGGGTATGCCGACACTGGTGCTCAACGACGCTGAAGTGGCCGGCGCAGGTGTCATCACGGGCACAGGCCTCGAAATGATCGTGACCCTGGGGACCGGGCTGGGAAACGCGGTTTTCGATTCAGGTGTGCTCGCGCCGCACGTGGAAGTATCGCAGGGATTTGTGCGATGGGGACTGACCTATGACGACTACATTGGCGAGCATGAACGCCTCCGGCTGGGGGACGCGCACTGGTCTCGACGAGTGCGCCGAGTGATCGACGGCCTGCGCCCGATGTACGTGTGGGATCGTCTGTACCTGGGTGGTGGAAACTCGAAACGCGTCACGGCGATGAACCGGGCCAAACTCGGTGACGACGTGGTGATCGTTCCCAATGACGCCGGCATCATCGGCGGTGTTCGCGCATGGACACTGTGAGGGCGCGGCTTGACCTGGCATACGACGGCACCTTCTTCCACGGCTGGGCCGCACAGCCCGGACTACGCACCGTGGAAGGTGAACTGGTTCGAGCCCTGTCGCTGATCGCCCGCCAGGAAGTGGCGGTGACTGTGGCGGGACGCACCGATGCGGGAGTGCACGCAGATCATCAGGTGGCTCACGTCGACCTGCCGGCGCAGGTGTGGGACAGCCTTCCGGGAAGGTCCTCGCGCACACCCGAAGATGCGCTGGTTGACCGTCTGGCCTCTCTGCTTACCCGCGCGCACGGTGACTTCATGAAGGCGCACGGGCTGGTGTCGCCGAGAGGGTACTGCGACGTTGCGCTTCTGAGTTCTCAGCGCGTGCCGGAAACCTTCGATGCGCGTTTCAGCGCTGTGGGGCGTCACTATGTGTACCGGCTGCTTGACCAGCGCGCGGGCAGTGACCCCTTTTCCGGGCGACGCATCTGGACGGTTCCTGCACGCCAGACGCTTGATTTGGAAGCCATGGCTGAAGCTGCTGCCAGCGTCATCGGTGAGCATGATTTTCTGTCCTTTTGTAAGCCGCGTGAGGGCGCGACCACGATCCGTACGCTCCGCCAGCTGGACGTCGTGACAGCGGGGGAAACGTCGCCGATCCTGGTGCGCGTCCATGCTGACGCTTTTTGCCACTCAATGGTGCGATCCCTGGTGGGAGCACTGATTGACGTGGGGACAGGCCGCCGCTCGCCGGCGTGGATGAGACATCTGCTGGATGAGCGTTCGCGTGAGGCAGCCGCTCCGCTGGCTCCGGCGCATGGCTTGACTTTGGCGCACGTGGACTATCCGCCTGCCGATCAGTGGGCACAGCGCGCGCAGCAGACCCGCGCGGTCCGCTCTTTGGGCTGCTGCTAGGTGGACTGTTTTGCTGCCGTGTTGCAGATGACCGGCTTCGTTGAGATTCAGGATGGACGAGGGCGGCTCGGGCTTCCTGAGTCGGGCCCGTCGGAGTGGAGGATGGTGGTGCCTAATTTTTGTGAATGCGCTTGGCACTGGTGCGCCACGTGGGTGTGGTACTGACGCGCGTGTGGTGAGGCTCGCGAGCTGTGTGCTCAGCTTTGGGCGTTGAAATCGAGTCGATGAGCTGGCTGACAGCGGTTGCCGTCATGTCCTGCAGTGGCCACATCACCGTGGTCAGGCCCATGGAATTGTCTTCGTGCGCATTGTGATCGCCGAAGCCGATGATGGACAGATCGTTGGGGACATGCTTACCCAGGTCGCGTGCAGCGGAGAAGACGCCCGGTGCCTGTGTGTCATCAGCGCACCATACTGAATCAATGTCGGGGTGGGCGGTGAGCATGCGCATGCAGGCCTCGTACGAGTCGTGAGCACTCCAGGTGGGCAGGGAAAGAAACTCTGCGCGGTCCTGGAAATGCTCGAGGACAGGTACCTGACGGAAGTGGTTGATGTTGGGGCCTGCAAGGTACAGGGCCCGTGACGTGTCCGTGGCGTCGAGGTCGCTGAGGATTTCCCGGACTCCTGTTCCTTCATCAATGCTGACGAGGCCCACTCCGCCGAAATGGTTCGAGGTTTCAATCATCGACATCCACATCACTGGAATGTCGAGCTGGCTGAGCAGGGGACCAACGAACTGCTGGGTGGAGGTGGTCTCGCAGATTGCACCTGCCAGTTGAATATCGGAGAGCACCGATTGAATGAAACGGCGGTTGGCGGCATCGCCCTCAGGTTGGAAGAGCGGCAGAAGAAGGTAGCCGCGACGTTGAACCTCAATCATGGCTGTGGTCAGTACTTTGTGGACGACCGGCACGAACGGGTCTTCCGGCAGTTCAGCCATGATCAAAGCGATGATGTTGGTGGATCCTCGCCTCAGTGATCGTGCCGCAGCGTTGGGGACGTAGTTCATTTCACGGGCGACGTTCGTGACGTGCTCGATCGTAGCTGGTGCAATCTTGACTTCGTGCCCGTGGCCGTTGAGTATAAGAGAGACGGTGGATGGTGCGACGCCTGCTTTCCGAGCGACATCAGCCCGAGTTGTCCGTGTCATGGTGAATTCCTTCAAGAAAAAGTACCGCGAAGTCAGCCAGAGCGACGCAGCTCTGAGCGGTAACACAGTAACTATATCGTGTTAGTTCTGGAAAAGATATTTGGGTATTGGCCCTTTCGTGGATGTGCTGTATGAAGCTGGATTGACGTGGCCTGGCCGGAGTGTGGACTATCGTCTGGATACGCAGGGCGTCGATGCGTACAGCTGGCCGAACGCGCGGGAATTGCATCTGATTTTGAAATGCCAGAGTGTGTGGTGTGAGGTTTCTTACATTTGAGATCGACGGTGAGAAACGGTGGGTGGGTGCGGGGTGTGCCGCGCACGATATTTCCGATCGAAAACGTGCGGAAACGTGATGAGCGTTAAAGTCTGACGTACCGGTTTTGTCGCCGGTCGTAATCAAAGTGAGATCTCTGGTGTTAGTGAAAACCGTAAAAATGTCTTATTCTTTCACTGTCACCTAACACGAGATAGTTAGAGAGACGTCAACCGGCACGCAGCCGGCTGGCTTTCTTCTCGACCAATGGAGGTCTTTAAATGAGATTGACACGAGCAACACGCGGCGCCCTTGGGGTGCTTGCCGTTTCATGCTTGTCATTAACAGCGTGTGGAGGCGGAGCTGAAGAGAGCGGAACATCATCAGCCAGTGGCATCCCAACGCCCGACGTTGCCTGCGACATTCCAGAAGGCAACGTTGACGGCAGCGTTGTTGACACTTCGAAAGTGGAAGGCGAAATCACCTTCCAGACACAGGGCCTGCAAACCGATTTCGCCGACTTCTTCCAAGCCAAGATCAAGGAATTCGAAGAGGCAAACCCGGGGACCACCATCAACTGGACCGACCAGGGCGGAGGTACAGACTTCGACCAGGCCATCACATCCCAGGCAACAAACTGCAAGATGGCAGACGTCGTCAACGTGGCATCGTCATCCATCCTGGCGCTGTCCAAAGCCAATTTGCTGATGGACTTTGACGTCAAAGCACCCCAGATCGGTGACAAGTTCGTTGAAACCATCTGGAACTCAACGAACCTCGGCGCTCAGGATTATCACACCGCGCTGCCCTGGTACTTCGGCCCCTACATCACCACATACAACAAGGACGTCTTCCAACGTTCCGGACTGGATCCGGAAAAGGCGCCCTCGACAATGGACGACCTGCTGGACGCGGCAGCCAAGGTGGGGGCAGCCGGAAACGGCGACTATGGCATCTACGGATCACCAGACTGGTACCTGGTTGCGCAGCTGCATGGAATGGGCGTGCAACTGCTCAACGATGACCACACTGAGTTCGACTTCGCAGATAATGCAGATGCAGTCCGATACGTCACCAAGATGGCGGAACTGTACAAGACCAACGCCATCCCGAAAGACTCCCTGACCGGCGAGCCCGACCCGTCCAAGGCCTATTCCAATGGAAACCTCGCATTCGGCACTCCGAACGCCTCGTTCCTGAAATCCATTAAAGACAACAACCCGCAGGTCTACGAAGCAACAGGTGTCGGCCCGTTCCCAACAAACGAAGGTATCAAACCTGTCTATGAAGGCCAGTACGTCGGCATCTCCGTGACCACCCAGAACGCGCCGCTGGCGATGAAATGGGCCGAGTTCATCACGAACGCCGAAAACGAATACGCCTGGGCACATGACGGTGGAGCAATCGTCTTCCCGGCTGCTACCGAGGCACTCGACAAGATCATGGAAAACCCGCCGGAGGTTGCACAGGATCCTGTCTTCAAGGCTGCATACGAACAGGCCGCAAATGCCGCTAAAGACGCAGAAGCATACTTGGACGTCTTCTACGTCACCGGTTCAGTTCAGAAAGCGCTGGTCGACAACGTCAACCAGGCCATCCGCGGCGAAGTCAGCCCAGAGGATGCACTGAAGACTGCGCAAGAACAAATGAACCAGCTGCTGGACGATCTGAACTCCTAATTATCCGGAACCAGCGAAGCGTGTGTGGGCTTATTCAGGTCATCACATGACCACCATGAATAAGCCCACACCGCCTGACGCGGTCCACTTTTACGAACGAAGCGTACCCAGAGTGATGGAGGATAGCACTCATGGCGACTCAGAAGAAGACAAGCGCGCGTAGTCTCAATGGCGCAGCACGGTTCCGAAAATGGTGGGTGCCGTGGCTGTGGGTCACAATCCCCGTGCTGTGTATTATCACTTTCTATATCTACCCATTCATCAACACGGTCGTGACGTCCTTCACCAAGACGAAACCACTTGGCAGGCTCGGACGCTTCAACGGAATTGACAATTACGCGCACATTTTCTCCGACCCGGTGTTCTGGGAAGCCACACGCAACTCCGTGATCTACGCGCTGTGCGTTGTTCCCCTGATGGTGCTGCTGCCGCTGCTGCTGGCACTGCTTGTGCGCCAACACGTGCCGGGAATCGGCTTCTTCCGTGCCATCTACTACGTGCCGGCGATCTGCTCGCTTGTCGTCATCTCACTGGCGTGGCGATACATCCTGGACCAGAAAGGCCCGCTGAACTCTTTTTTCGAAGGTATCGGGCTGATCCAGTCGCCCATTCCCTTCCTGTCCAACGAGTGGCTGATCCTCATCTGCGCAATGATCATCACCTTGTGGCAGGGGTTGCCGTACTACATGATCCTGTATCTGGCTGCATTAACCAACGTTGATCAGTCCTTATACGAAGCAGCCGAAATTGACGGTGCAGGCAGCGTCCGCCGCTTCCTGACGGTCACCGTGCCGGGCGTGCGGGTCATGATGTACCTGGTCGGTGTCCTGTCGACGATCGGATCACTGAAAATCTTCACCGAGGTATATCTGCTGGGCGGAACGAACTCGCCCACACAGACCCTGACCATGTATATCCGTAACCGAATCATGGACCCAACGTTTGGATCACTGGGACAAGGCGACGCCGCTTCGGTGTTCCTTTTCCTGATCACATTCGGATTCATCATTGCCTCACAGAGGCTGCAGAACAAGGCGGAAGCATAATGACTCATTCACCCACGCACGCACCTGTCGCGACTGCGCCTCACACCAGCAAACTCAGCGAGTACCGCCACCGCCGCAAACTTGAACGCCAGGGCCGCCAGGTCGCATCCCGGCAAATACGCGGGTGGCGCCTCGTTGGACGCTACGCGGTCCTCATCATTGTGGCGTGCCTGCTGGTCGGCCCACTCTTGCTGCCTCTGCTTGTCGCATTCAAAGCCCCAGGTGAGCCCGTCTTCGGCCAGGGGGCAACGCTCTTTCCGCAGGACTGGTCGCTGGAATCCTTTGCGCGCCTGTTTGAGCGCACCAACATTTTGCTGTCCATCCGTAACTCGGCAATTGTGGCAGCGCTGCTGGTGACATCCAACATGGTGCTCTCATGCCTGGGCGGCTACATGTTGTCCAGGCGCGGATGGACAGGGCGAAACATCATGTACTTCGTGGTGTTGTCGGCAATGATCTTTCCGCTTGAATCCATCATGCTGTCGCTGTTCTCAATGATGGTGCACGTCGGACTGTACGATCATCTGCTGGGAGTGTGGCTGCCAATTCTTATTGGCCCATTCCAGATCCTTCTGATGCGCGCGGCCTTCATGGGAATCCCAGACGAGATCGAAGACGCAGCACTGATCGATGGTGCAGGCGAGTTGCGTCGTTTCTGGACGATCTTTCTGCCCCAGGTTCGCGGCACCCTAACGGTTGTCGGCCTGACAAGCTTTATCGGCGCGTGGTCTGACTTCCTGCTGCCACTGATCATGCTGCCCAGCCCGAAGAATCAGACACTCATGGTGACCCTGTCAGCCATTCAGAATTCCCCGCAGGGCACGAGCTACCAGTTGGTTCTGGCCGGAGCGGTCGTCGCCCTCGTGCCGGTCGTTGTGGTCTTCATGTTTTCTCAGAAGTACTTTTTCCGCGGCATTGAAGCAGGCGGCCTAAAGTTCTGATCTGCATCTGACCCGGTTCGTCCCGGAAGGGATGCTGCGGCGGACGCGGATCTGCCGGGCTCGTTGAGCAAGCCGGTTCGCACTCAAGCTGCACGTGAATCACAGGTTCACGTGCAGCTTCTTCTTTCCGCCACGATCGAGGCAGCCCGCGCGTGGGCGACGACATCTGCGGCCCTTCGTGCGAGCCTTTGCGATACGTCGTGTTGAGTGTTCCCCGGGGTGTGCGGGCACGGACTTTCCTGCGCCGCCCCATGTGTCGTTTACGACGAACCATGGACGAGGGCGACTACGGTCGCAATTGGCTGGCCTGCATGAATGCTCCGAGGGGTCTCCCGCTGTCGGGCGAGCGCGCCTCGAGATCGACAGGAGGGGCACATGGATGGTACGGGCGGTCAGCGTCGCATCTGCAGCACGCTTCTTCCCGCTCCCCAGGTTCGAATTCGGCGGCGCTACGCTGTGCTGCAACAGCATGGGGCCAGTATCGTCGCTGGTCAGCGCGTAGGTGGCAGTGCCTACCCTGCTGCAGGCGCGTCGAGTTCGAACCTGGGGGGATGAAAGAAATGGGGGAGAAGGGCGAGAGAGGAAAAGCAACCATGGGTGCCGCACGGCGCATGGATACGACGAAACACGGGGCGAAAGAAGGCCCTCGTTTAAGAAGAGGTGCTTCCTTAAACGGGGGCCTGACCGTTCACAGTCGAAGCCGAAGACGGCCCCGATGTGCGGCCAACCTATCGTCTGACAGCAAAGGAACGCCTGCGTGCAGCGTAGATGCTGACCGCTCCTGCCCCGAGAACCATCAGAGAAAACGGAATCACCTGTGCTGATGCACCCGAGTGCGCCAGGAAGCTCCCTGAATTGGTGCTCGATTTGCGCTGTTGATCGGACGACACGCCGGTGGTCGCAGGAAGGGATTGCGCAGAGCCATCGCTTTGTGATGACTGGGCTCTCTGGCTGTCAGCAGACTGAGGATCGGTCTGCGTGCCCTGGTTGGCAGTCGGAGACTCGCCGACCCAGTACAACAGGCGAGCCTGACCGCCACCGATATTGGACAGCGTCACCGTTAAATCAGAATCTGCGCTGCGAGACTGCGTCAATGGCGCGGGCTGAGCTTCAAAAGTGTTCGGATCAACCATCATGAGTTTCGCGTTGTCAAAAGGTTTCTCCACATGCAGTGTGACGTCCTGAGCGGTTTGCGCATATGAGCCGTCATCGGTTCGGGTGCTCAAGCCGTAAGAAGGCCAACGCGTTGTGCCGGTCAGAGCATTGACCACCATGAAAGCGCGCGGATCCTGAGTGGTCTTGCCAAAGATCTCCTCGGTCTTCGCGGCATCAAGCCCGGGCAGCTTCTCAAAGTAACCGACCACAACATCGCCCGGTTTACCGTCATTGACCGTTCCGGTATTGGTGACGTCCATTCCGGTGATGCCAACCGCCTTATTGGCGGCCTTGCCGTCGCCCTCGCCAAATGCTCCCAGTGCGTAACCCGATACGTTGGGTGCCTGAGGACGGTCCGCGTACTCACCGGCGTTGATGCCAACGTATGTTGAGTTCAGAGCAACTGCGTACTTGCCCAGCCCAGTCAGGTCCTTGAAAATTCTGCTGAATTCGTAGAAGGAGCGGGTAGGCGCGCCATCCTGATCGATGATCGAGGAGCGATCGTAGCCGTTGTATTCCATACGGAACAGCCCAAACCACTTTTGACCGGTGGCAAGACCGAGCGAAGGGACGACGGCTTTTTGAGACTCGGACACGTTGGCGTCCCAGTTGTAGTCCAGATACTGGCCGTACAGGATCGGGCTCGTACCGTCACCAGTAAGACCGGCGAGGGCGGCCTGACGCTGAGTCTTCCACATATTGTTGCCCAGCATGTCGTGAACAACGCTCGAGGGTGCCGACCCCCAGTTGGATCCGTAGTAATAGGTATCCCACGACAGCAGATCAGGCTGAGCGTTTTGCACGTAATACTCCATGTTTGCCGGCTGGCCCCAGTCAGCTGCGTTGTACTGGTTGGAGTGCACGACGGCTCCCGGGATGTTCTCTTTTGACCATTCGAACCATCGGCCGAATGCGTCAGACTCGGCGTGGCTGAAGCCGCCCTCGTCACCGTACTGAATGTCGATCAGGGTGTCGGCGTAGGGCTTCATCGCATCGGTGAGGAAAATGTGAGGCTCGCCGGCGTCCTGAATGCCGTTGCCGCCAGCTGGAGCCTTGGCGAATGCCCAGGGGGTTCCCTCGCCAATCTGTTCCATCACGGGAGTGTTGAACAAAGGCATGTCATAGAACATCGGGAATGCGCCGCCGGTCAGACGTGATTCGCGTGCGTCGAATGCGCCGCGACCGTAGCCTTCGGAGGGAATCCAGGCTGGCAGCATCACGCCGTATTGCAGCGCCAGAGTCTGAGCGCGGTTCACGCCCCACTTTCCGTCGCCGGGGTCAAAACCGCGATAAATGTCAGAGTGCTCGTTGGGTGCAATCTCGGGAGGCGTATGACCGGCGGGCAGACCCCACACCTCGGCTTCGTACACCGACATGCCTGTTGCCTGGTTACCGGGATTTCCTGGCTGCTGCTGCGGCTCAGTAGCGGTGTTGAGCCACACGCGGATGTGTTTTGCCTGGTGGTACTGGTTGAAGTCCCAGTACCACAGTCCGCCAGAATCACGGGTCAGTGAGGCATGCGTGATGATGGTCTGCCACGGGGCGCCGTCATCGGCTTGAACAGCAATCGCAACGGAAGAGCCGCCGTGCCAGCCGGGCGCATTGGCGGGCATCTGCGGCCAGCCCCATGCGCTCACGCGGTGCACGTAGCGCGGCTGGTCAAGATCGAGTTGGAAACCAGTGGTGTTGTCGCTCCACTCGTCGCTCTTCTTCAGAGGGGAAACTGTCCACCCGGTGGCCATGTTCTGATCGGTCAGCGCACTGATTTCCGCTTCACTGCCTCCATTGATGGTGGCGGCGGCATCGATCAGGACATTCCCGCGGAAATCGGTGTTGTGTTTCGTGACGTTGACAACGTAGGTAGCGCGTTGCCCTCCTGCTGTGATGGTCGCCGTGAAGGCGTTCATGCCTTCGCGCACCACGAGGTTGGATACGCGTCCGTCGCTGTCCGCCGGTAAACCGTTAACGCTGACGGAAGCAGTGGGATCAGCAGGACGGACGCGGATTGAAATCTGATCCGTGTGATAGTAGGCGTGTGCGATGTATGTATGAGTGGCCGGATCGAATGTGACAGGTTCGCCTGGCTCCCCAAAGGGAAGCTGGTCAACGAAGAAATCGGCGGCAAGGTTGTCACCGCTTCCTTCGCCCGGATCAGTGAACTGAGGCTGGCAGGGGATCAACTTGAGATCGGATCCTGACATGCCTTTCTTGTCCTCTGCCACTGCGCGCAGACCCACCAATGAAAAGGCCTGTGCTTTCGTGGGCGGAAATGAAATGGTCTGGGGATCGTTGACTCCTTTGAGTGCTCCGCGTGACAGGAGTGTGCCTGCCTCCATGGTGGAACTGTCCAGTCCCTGTTTCCAGGCGTTGAAGGCTTCGTCACCGCCTTGCCGCGGATTTGTCGGGGCAGATTCGAATGAATACAGCTGGAATGAACCGGGCGCATTTCCGGCTCCTTCGACTGCGCCATATGTGGGGCGCGCAGTGTATTGAACGCCGCACAGCTCCTGGTCAGGTCTGGGATTGGCGAAGGCCAGTGCGTGTGGGAAGTCTTCCTCGGTGCCTTTCCACTGGGATGTCCAAAATGACACGTCCTGGGCAGCTTTCCCTGAATCGTCATCTACCAGTGCAGATATCGGCCCGTTTGGAGCAACTTCGCCCTGAGTTTCTTCAGACGTTGCCCACAACATGGTGGGATGATACGGAGCCAGCGATGAGTCCGGGGCAGCGTATGTCGGCACTGATCCCACCACACTGATTCCCGCGCACAAGGCAGGCACCGTGAAAAGGGCGGCGATCCGATGCGTCTTTGCCATAACGGTCTTCCTTAAATCGGTGAATAAAAACGCATATCAGGCTCAGCACAGAACCTGATACAAATCACTACGCAAACGGTCACAACCACTGTGCTCGTCACGTAGGCCACAATACTAACACGTGTCAGTTGTGGTGGGTAATCCCGATGGACAGTGCGCCACCGTCAGCCAAGACCATTGGTGTGGCAGCAGTGTGCGCCGCCGGCCGCCCTCGTCGGGCACGAAAATCTGAACGAAGCGCGCGCCGGGCAACGCGGTGGGCCACGTGCAATGAGGAATTGCCCACAGTGAGGGAATAACTTTGACCAGGGTGCCTCCAGGTCGATAGACTTAACGACGCTGTGCGTTAGCGCTACTTGGGGCTTTTCCCACTCGCCCGGTATGTGCCAACGACTCGCGCGAACCGAATCGCAATGCGAGCAAGCGTTCCACCAATAAGTGGTGGTGATGTTTGCTCTTAGATCGAAAGAATTGAAGGTTACGCCCGTGCGCACCTATTCACCCAAGCCGGGGGACACTGAGAAGAAGTGGTACGTCATTGACGCTACCGGTGTCGTCCTTGGTCGTTTGGCGTCTCAAGTCGCCGCCCTCCTTCGTGGGAAGCATAAGCCGACGTTCGCTCCGCATATGGATCAAGGCGATTACGTCGTCGTCATCAACGCGGACAAAGTCGTGCTGACTGGTAACAAGCTGGACCAGAAGATGGCCTACCATCACTCGGGTTATCCGGGTGGCCTGCGGGCTACCAGCTACCGCCAAATGCTTGCCGAACATCCGGAGCGCGTCGTGGAAATTGCCGTTAAAGGCATGCTTCCTCACAACTCACTCGGCCGTCAGCAACTGCGCAAGCTGCATGTGTACGCAGGCAGCGAGCATCCGCATGCCGGCCAGACGCCAGAGAAATTCGAAATCACCCAGGTCGCCCAGTGAGCGCGTCGCGCTTCTGAGCCCACGAACTGCACTGAGGAGAACTGTGGCTGACACCACGCAGATCGAAGAGCTGGACGAAGAAACCGTCCCCAGCTCATACACAACTGAAACCGCAACAGCACCTCAAGGCGCTGGCCAATCCGTGACCGCACCTGGCGCGGGACTTGGTCGCCGCAAGGAAGCTGTTGCTCGAGTCCGTCTGATTCCCGGCACCGGCCAGTGGAAGGTCAACGGACGCACACTGGAGGACTACTTCCCGAATAAGCTGCACCAGCAGCTCGTGAAGTCTCCTTTCACACTGCTCGACCTTGACGGCCGTTTCGACGTCATCGCCCGCATCAACGGCGGTGGCATCTCCGGCCAGGCAGGCGCTCTGCGACTGGGCATTGCGCGTGCTCTCAACGAGATCGACCGCGAAGCAAACCGTCCGGCTTTGAAGAAGGCTGGCTTCCTGACCCGTGACGCACGCGCCACGGAGCGTAAGAAGGCCGGCTTGAAGAAGGCCCGTAAGGCGCCTCAGTACTCGAAGCGTTAATCGGTTTTCTTTCCTGCTGATCGGGTTCGAGGGGGTCCGCGCGAGTCGCCGTTTAATCGGGTGCGTGAAGCGATCCGAAGGAACCTGAGCTGGCTCGGTGCACGTGCATGGTGCGAGCGTTGAAGATGAAACGTGTAGCGCAAGGCACGGAGCTGAGCCAGTGAGCACAAAGTCATCACCGAAGGGGTGAGGTGGGCACGAGAGTGCCTGTCTCACCCCTTTCGTGCTGGTTCCGAATGGCTCGTGAGCAACTGTGCAAAAAGTTCGAATATCGCGGGCAAACTCGAACAGGACCGTAAATCAACCAGAGGTTCGCGTCGCGACGGATTAGGCTGTGTGCAGATAATGCTCGTGCGGTGGCCCAGCAAGAAGTGAGCTGCCGCCCGTGAAAAGAACGAAACAGGAGCAATGTGATGCCGCGACTATTTGGAACTGATGGGGTGCGCGGGCTGGCCAACGGCGAGCTCACCGCACAGCTTGCTTTGGAACTGGGTGAAGCAGCGGCTCGGCATATTGCTGGTGGTCCGAAGAAAAATGGCGACAAGCCTCGAGCGATAATTGGCCGTGATACGCGTATTTCCGGCGAATTCCTCGATCATGCAATTTCGGCTGGCTTGGCGGCATCAGGTATGGACGTCACGCGCATTGGCGTGGTGTCCACGCCGACAGTGGCACATCTGACAGCGGCAGAAAATGTTGACCTCGGCGTCATGATTTCCGCCTCACACAATCCCATGCCGGATAACGGCATTAAGTTTTTTGCCCGGGGCGGCTTCAAACTGGCTGACTCGGTCGAAGACGGCATTGAGAAACTTCTCGGCGCGGACTGGGATCGCCCAACAGGCGCTGCAGTCGGTGAGGTCCACTACGACGATGATTGGGCCAAGCACTCCTACATTGAGCACCTCGTCACCTCTGTCGGCTCTGATCTGCATGGCGTGCGAATCGCAGTGGACTGCGCGAATGGCGGCGCCTCTGACATCGGGCCACAGGCCCTGCGTGAGGCCGGCGCCGACGTCGTGGTCATGAACTCATCACCTGACGGGCGCAACATTAACGATAACTGCGGTTCAACGCATCCCGAGCAGATTCAGGCGGTGACCGTTGCATCAGGTGCGGACTTCGGCGTCGCCTATGATGGCGATGCTGACAGATGTCTAGCCATTGATCGCCGTGGCAATTTGATTGACGGCGACAAGATAATGGGCGCCCTTGCCCTCGCCATGCACGAGGCGGGCGAACTTGACCACGACACACTGGTCGTCACCATCATGTCGAACCTTGGCCTGAAACTTGCAATGGAGAAAGCTGGTATCACCACTGTTCAGACGGCAGTGGGTGACCGCTATGTCCTCGAAGCAATGATTGAGGGCGGGTTCGCGTTGGGTGGTGAGCAGTCCGGACATGTCATCGCGCGCCATCATGCCACGACGGGGGATGGTGTTTTGACGTCAATGTTGCTGGCTCGCCTCGTGCATGAAAGCGGTCGCGATCTGGCTGATCTGACCGCGCCGATCGAACGCTTGCCACAGACTTTGATCAACGTGTCCGGCGTGGACAAGGCTCGCCTCCATGACGATCAGGCGTTGGCCGACGAGGTTGCCGTTGCTGAGAAGACGTTGGGGGAGACGGGTCGCGTGGTGATGCGCCCATCCGGTACCGAACCGCTCGTCCGTGTCATGGTTGAAGCGGCCAGTGAGGATGAGGCTGACAGGATTGCGCAGCACCTGGCCGATGTGGTGCGTGATCGCCTCGCACTGTAGACGGCCCTGAGTTGTAGCGGTCTTCAGGCCTGGGGGAGCAGCTGGTTGTGCGGTGCTGGAGCGAGAGCACTGGTTCTGCTGCCTTAGGCTGACTAAGCTGGACTAACTGCGCTGGAGAATCGGTGGTCGTCTGACCGTAATGAACTGGAGGTGCGGGGGTAGCCGTGCCAGATTCGTAGCGCTGCCACTTCGGGCGCTGCATCACGCGCTAGCCATCTGCGCATCGGGGCGCGTCTGAGTGCCGTCAGTGGCGCAGCCTCATTTCTTACCGCTGTCCCTGTCTGCCTCGCCCGCCCCGTCCCCCAGGTTCGAATTCGGCGCCCGTCTTATTGCCGAGGGTGACTTGCCTCGGCGCTGAACTGCATCAATAGCTGCAGTATCTGTCCGTGCCTGGCCAAATGCGTGCCGAGTTCGAACCTGGGGGAAGGACAGGTGGATGAACGCACGTTGAGTTCGAACCTGGGGAACTGGGGGAGGACGGTGCGGATGGTAGAGCTCGACTGGCTCAGATCCTAACCGGAGCGAGGGGTGCTATTCCTTGCGCAGATGAAGGGATTCGACCCGGTGATCGGCGCCCTTGGTGAAAATCAGCGTGGCGCGTTCGCGTGTCGGCAAAATGTTCTCGTACAGGTTCGGCAAGTTGATAGCGTGCCACACCATCCGAGCAGTGGCCTCTGCTTCAGAATCACTCAAGCCCGCATAGGTCCGGAAGAAGGAATCCTCACGTTGGAAGGAGGTCGAGCGAAGCTGCGCGAATCGGTCGACGTACCACTGCTCAATGTCATCCTCACGCGCGTCCACGTAGATGGAGAAATCAAAGTAGTCTGATACCGCTAAACCGAGGCCGCCAGGATGGGTACGAGGCGGCTGTAACACGTTCAGCCCTTCAACGATCAAGACTTCCGGATGCTCGATCGTGGTGAACTTATCGGGACGAATATCGTATGTGACATGCGAATAAACAGGAACCTGCAGAGGGGAAATGCCCGCCTTCACCGACGCGACAAAGTTCAGCAGTGCTCCGCGGTCGTACGATTCAGGGAATCCCTTACGTGCCAGGATTCCTCGCTCTTCCAAGACCGCGTTGGGCAAAAGGAAGCCATCTGTGGCCACCAGGTCGACCCGAGGCGTGTGCGGTGATCGCGACAACAGGAGCTGCAACAGGCGAGCAACAGTGGATTTGCCAACCGCAACCGACCCAGCGATACCGATGACGAAAGGTGTCACAGGCGCATCCTCTTCGAGGAAGTCGGCCCGTGCGCGTGCCCGCAGATACCGTCCTTGTATGTAGACCTGCAACAGCGCGCACAACGGCCGGTAAATGGCGTCAACCTCGTTCATGTCGATGGGATCGCCCAAGGATGCCAGCTGTGAGATGTCCTCGTCGGTTAGCGGCAGGGGCGTGCGCGCGGCCAGTTTTTTCCAGTGCTCACGGCTAAACGATGAAAATGGGCCTTGTGCTCGGGCGGACTCGTCATTAAAGATCACGGCGCCATTGTCCCCTAATACAGCGGTCCAATGCAGGGATTTGACGTGAATGTGGCGGTCTGTGAGCAATCTTGGATGCGCTGGTCGCGTGGCTCCGATCACGAGGACCCGATGGTCATGCCCCGCGAGCGCTCACAACTGCCTGTCCCCTTGCGTCCGTCTTGCACCCACATACCTGACGGCCAGCTGGAGCAAGACGACGCGGGCCGATCCCCACTGCCATGCATCCCGCTCATGGCACGCGAGTCGACGCCACGGGCGTCAAAAACTCCCGATCGCCCCCTGCGTGTGTTGAAATGTCTAATATGTGTGGAATTGTTGGATACGTGGGGGAAGTACCCTCCCAGCGCCCGCTTGACGTTGTCATGAAGGGCCTGGCAAATCTGGAATACCGCGGGTACGACTCAGCTGGAGTCGCACTCGGATCGGCCGACCGGCCCAAACCCACAGTCATCCGCGCGGTCGGAAAATTGTCCCAGTTGCGTGCGCAGATTGACAGTCAGCGTCCCGACGATGCTATTGAGGCGATCGGCCACACCCGCTGGGCAACACATGGCCAGCCGAGCGTTGCCAACGCACACCCGCATACATCCGCGGATGGGGAAGTCGCCCTCGTCCATAACGGAATTATCGAAAACGCCGACGCATTACGAACGCAGCTTGCCGCAGCGGGCGAAACCTTTGAATCCGACACCGACACCGAAGTTGTCGCGCACCTCATCGGGCGTCTGTACTCCGGATTGTCCATTGACGAGGGAGGTGTCGGCACCTCGGCTGACCGCGTGGCAAGTACATCCACCGCGCCGCGCTGGTCGGAAGATCTGACAGGCGTACCGGCAGAACAACGCGATGGTGCGCAACGCCTCGTCGGCGCCATGCGCGCTGCAACTGAGCAGATCAGCGGCACGTTCACTTTGCTGGCGATCTGTGATGATGCACCGGGCGTGATCGTGGCGGCACGACGCTCATCGCCTCTGGTGATCGGACTCGGTGAAGGGGAGAACTTCCTCGGCTCCGACGTGCTTGCTTTCAGCGAATTCACTACTGATGTCATCGAAGTGGGGCAGGACCAGCTCGCCCTTGTCACCGCGCAGCACGTGACGATTATTGACCAGGATGGCGCTGTTACCGAGCCGAAGAAGCTGGAAGGTGACTACTCGCGTCGACCGGTGACAAAAGAAGGCTTTGGCACGTTCATGGAAAAGGAAATCCATGAAGAACCCGGAGCGGTTGAGCAGACACTGGCCGGGCGGATGGATGCCTCAGGCAAACTGTCGTTGGACGAACTGCGCATTCCGGAAAGCGTACTGCGCAGCGTGGACAAGATGATCATTGTTGCCTGTGGCAGTGCTGCTCACGCCGGGCAGGTGGCGCGATATGCGATCGAGCATTGGTGCCGCATCCCCGTGGAAGTCGAGCTGGCTCACGAGTTCCGTTATCGCGACCCGGTTGTGTCCGAAAAGACGCTTGTTGTCGCCATTTCTCAGTCGGGGGAAACGATGGATACCATCATGGCGATTCGTCACGCCCGCGAGCAGGGCGCCCGCGTGATCGCACTGGTCAACACGCCTGGCTCCACGATTTCTCGTGAATCAGACGCTGTGCTGCTGACACATGCCGGCCCGGAGATCGCGGTTGCCTCCACGAAGGCGTACACCGCGCAGATCGCAGCGACGTATATTTTGGGGCTGTATCTGGCGCAGGTGCGCGGCAACAAGTACCCCGATGAAATCGCAGATTACATGGACAAGCTCTCTGCGATTCCCTCGAAAATCAGCACGATCATCAGCGGCTGGGACCAGATTCGCGACGTTGCGCGTTCGTTGACCGATGTCGAATCGATGATCTATCTGGGCCGCCACGTCGGTTTCCCCACCGCCCTTGAAGGTGCGCTGAAACTGAAGGAACTGTGCTACATCCACGCCGAAGGGTTCGCCGCCGGCGAGCTCAAACATGGCCCGATTTCACTGATTGAAGATGGGCAGATCGTGGTGGTGGTT
Organism: Pauljensenia sp. C0170B4; assembly: GCF_056590235.1. NCBI lineage: Bacteria > Bacillati > Actinomycetota > Actinomycetes > Actinomycetales > Actinomycetaceae > Pauljensenia > Pauljensenia sp. C0170B4. Next base: position 45,146 of record NZ_JBWPVS010000008.1, read on the forward strand.
CTGCCCACGCCTCGCCGCCCCGAACTGCACCGCAAAGTGGTCTCCAATATTCAGGAGGTGCGCGCTCGCGGCGCTCGGACATTGGTGGTGGCCGAGCAAGATGACCATTCGGCTGACGAATGTGCAGATGTGATCTTCCGGATCCCGCCCGCTCCCACGTTGTACGCACCACTTCTGACGGTGATCCCACTCCAGATTTTGGCCTGTGAACTGGCAGGCGCGAAGGGGCTGGATGTCGATCAGCCGCGCAACCTGGCCAAGTCAGTGACCGTTGAATGATGCATGACGCTGATGACGTGACAGCCTATACACCTGAGGTTGTGCGCGAAGCTGAAGCGGTGCATGTGGATCGTGCCTGCCGCGAGGATGACCCCGACCGGCTCATGCGCAAGGCAGCTCGCGGCGTGGCTGATGCAGTGCTGGAGATGTGTCCGGCTGACGGGGCAACGGTGCGGGTCACAGCGTTGGTTGGCGGCGGAGACAACGGTGGAGATGCCCTGTATGCCCTGTCTTATGTGGCCTTGTCAGAAAGCGTTGGCGCGGCGGTCGCCCTCGTCATATCGGACCACCCACACCCTCGTGCCCTTGAAACAGCACGCCAGGCCGGTGCGCGCATAATTTCCGCATCGATGGACGAGGGGGACCTATGCGCGGATCTACCGCCAACCGACATCTGGATCGACGGGTTGTGCGGAACGGGACTGAAGGGTGCGTTGCGCGAACCGCTCGCTCGACTCGTGGACGCCGTCAATGAACAGGTGCAGAAAACTGGTGCGCTCGTCGTGGCGGTGGATGTGCCAACAGGGGTGGGGAGCGCTGATGGAGCGTGTCCGACCCATGCAGTTCATGCGACGCGAACTGTCACGATGGGTGCGCTGAAGACTCCACTGGTACTGCCTCCTGCGTGCTACCGCGCAGGAAGTATTGACGTGGTGGATCTGGGCCTTGCCGCTGATCTGGAACAAGCTGGCAGTGGCGGCAGGGGACTTGCTGGGGACCTTTCGCAAGCCGATAGGGCTGCTCGGCCTGACGAGTACACTCAAGGCGAATTCGATGCCCGACCACACGCGACGGTGCGTGTGCTGACATGCGCGGATGCTCGAAGATGTATGCGCGCCCCTGGCCGCCTCGATCACAAGTACACACGCGGTGTTGTGAGCATCTGCAGCGGATCCGAAACCTACCCGGGGGCCGGAGTGCTCGCCGTCAGCGGCGCACATGGCGTGGGTGTTGGGATGATTCGCCTTGATTCGACCGCCTCGGTGCGTACCCTTGCCCTGATGAGGTTTCCCGACATCGTGTGCGGCACCGGATGCGCGCAGTCAGTAGTTGTCGGATGCGGAATCGATGACGAGCGCTTGAGCCATGCCCGAGATGTCATCATCGATGCTTTGGACCACCACCTGCCGACGGTCATTGACGCGTCAGCATTGTCTCTGGTGGTGGAGCTGAGTGAGACATGTGACATGTCCTCAGCAGTGCTCACACCCCATGCGGGGGAGGCAGCGACATTGCTTGATGCGCTGACTGACCGTTCGCCCAGCCGTACTGACATCGACTCCTGCCCTGCTCATTGGGCAGCTGAGCTGGCGCGCGCGAGTGGGGCGACCGTCGTTCTCAAAGGCGCAACAACGGTAATCTGTGCGATTGACGAGGGCGGTCTACCGCTGCTTGCGGTCAACGCTGAATCGTGTGGCTGGACCGGTGTGGCCGGCTCAGGAGATGTTCTGGCTGGCGTGATCGGTGCAGTGCTGGCTAATCCCCAGTGTGCGGTCGATACAGCGGCTCGCCGCGTAGGAGCAGTGGGCGCTGCGGTGTGGCTGCACGCGCAGGCAGGGATCCAAGCAAGCGGTGCGCGCAGCACGCGTACCAGTCCATCCGACACGCGCAGCGATGCCGAGGACGTCGCTAAACTCCACGAGGCCAAGAACCCGAGCAGACCGATCGGCCAGGACCGCGCACACCATGGGGTGATCAGCACATTCGGTGGGGGACATCCAATCGGTGCAGCCGATATTGCTGCGTCAATCAGCCCCCTCGTCGGCACTGTACTGCAACGGACGACGGCCTCGTGAACAGCTCTTATAACGCAGCGCACAGTCGCGTGAATATGTACCGGCGACCAGCAGTGCAATACTAAAGGCGTGTTGTTGAACGAATCAGTCGGTGAATGTGACTCCATCGCAGTGGAAGAGTACCCCTCCCGCGCTGTCATCGACCTGGGTGCCATCGAGCATAACGCTGCCGTTTTGCGCCAGGATGGTCCCACGTGTCAACACATGGCGATCGTGAAGGCAGATGCCTACGGGCACGGGCTCGCTCAGGTCACATTGGCAGCAGCCCGCGTTGGATTCACCTGGTTTGGCTCAGCCCAGCTGGCAGAGGCGCGGCGCGTGCGAGCCGTCCTCGACCGGGCAGGATACTCGCGCGACGACGTCCATATTCTGACGTGGCTCGGCCCCAGCGACACCACGTGGCGCGGCGCGATAGATGATGACATTGACGTGTCCGTGTCGGTAGTGTCCACACTCGCCCGCCTAGCAGCCAGTGCCCGGGAGGCCGGCAAGACTGCGCGCGTCCACGTCAAGATCGACACCGGAATGTCCCGAGCCGGAGCCACCCTGTCAACACTGCCGGCCCTGGCGTCAGCATTGGCGATGAGTGTCCAGGACCAGACGGTTGATGTCGTTGCAGCCTGGACACATCTGGCTCGCGCCGATGAAGACTCCCCGGAAGGACTGAGCGCCACTGCCACTCAGCTGGACCGCTTCGACGCCGGCCTGGAGATTCTGGCCGACGCCGGGATCCACCCACGTATCCGCCACGTCGGTGCAACCTCCGCGATCCTGTGGCATGAGCGCGCATGCTTCGACATGGTGCGCGACGGTATCGGCCTGTATGGTCTGAGCCCCAACCCCGCTCAGCGCACCGCTCGCGACCTCCACTTCAGGCCTGCCATGCGCCTGGAAGCAAACCTCGAGATGATCAAGATTGTCGAGGGGGATCAGGCCGTCTCCTATGGAGGTACATGGACAACACCTGGGCCACGATGGCTCGGTTTAGTGCCGATCGGCTACGGCGATGGAGTACCTCGCGCGGCTTCGAATGCGGGGCCAGTCAGCGTGATTACCCCGACGGGCACCATCCGTACCCACGCGGTCGGCCGGATCTGCATGGACCAGTTCATGATCGACCTTGGACCGGTGAGCGACGCTGAAAACGCCCAGCCTGGCGAACAAGGACCCGATCTTGGCCAATACCATGAGCCACCCGCACCGGTTGGCAGTCGAGTCATTCTGTTTGGAAACCCGGATGATCCCGACACGCCGGACGTTCCACTTGCCGACGAGTGGGCTCAGGTTGCAGACACCATCAACTATGAAATCGTGACGCGTATCGGGCCGCGTGTACCCCGCGTGTATATCCCGGCCACTGCACGCCCATAACGAAAGATCGTGGAGATGACTCAGGTTCAGGAATCGACAATTCACGTCACCAGCGCCGACCATACGCGAGCCATTGGCAAAGCGTTGGCCAGCACACTGCGCGCAGGCGACGTCATCATGCTCAACGGCCCATTGGGTGCGGGAAAAACCACGCTGACGCAGGGGATTGGGCAGGGACTGAATGTGCGTGGCCACGTCACGTCTCCGACATTTACCGTCAGCCGTATCCACCCGCCGTTGGACGAGGGCGGGCTCGCCCTCGTCCATGCTGATGCCTACCGCATCACCGACCTGGATGATCTGGAAACCGTAGACTTGGACTCCACTACGCACGACACGGTCACGGTTATCGAGTGGGGCGAAGGCAAGACCGAGCAGTTGTCGGATGATCGGCTGGAAATCGTGATCGAACGCGCCGAAGGAACCGCTGCCGGCGGTGACGATGAGGGCACAGATGCTCACTTAGGCCGTCACACAGACGCTCACGCCGGCGGTCAGGCCGGTGAGGCAGATATCCACGCCGACGCTCAGACGCATCACGACGTGATCAATCTGGAAGATATCGACAGTGGCGAACGCACGCTGACCTTCATTTTGCATGGAACCCGCTGGGCTGGCGTACTCGATGACCTGGATGAAAAGGCTCGGGCGCTCGCAGGACTGGACGCGCCCACCACTGACTTACACGACGAAGTAGGATCCCACCGTGACTGACCTTTGTATTGACACCTCCGGCGCTACCACCATCGCGCTTGTCCGCGAGGGTGAACCAACGCTGTATGCCTCCAATGACTCTGCTCGCCACCATGCCGAATCCATTGCGCCACTCATCTACCAGGTGCTAGCCGAAGCAGGTATCGAAGGGCCTTTAAACTCGGATGATATCGATGCCGCTATCGTGGGAACCGGTCCGGCACCCTTCACAGGTTTGCGAGCCGGCTTGGTCAGTGCACGCACCATTGCGCGCGCAGCCGGCATCCCGCTGTACGGCGTGTGCTCCCTGGACATGATTGCCCGAGCCGGCCTGGACCTTTTGCCACCAGATCAGCGTGTGATCGTGGCGACGGATGCTCGCCGTCATGAAATGTACTGGGCACAGTACGAAGCTCAAGGTCCCGACGATGTAGCCACCATCACCGAGCCGACGGTGGGGCCAGTGCGCACGTTGGCGAACGAACTGCAGGCCAGCGCCTCCATGCTGGTGACCACCGGAACACTTCCGTCTTTCGCTGAGGAAGCTCTTTCAGCCGTCCAGACAGTGCCTGTGACTCCCTTCGATGTGTCCGTGGCCAGCCGAATTGTCCGCTCCCGCCTCGAACGCGGCTTAGAGGACACACTGGACACGCAACCCCTGTACCTGCGCCGCCCCGACATCCACGGACAGCGTCCCGAACGCATGTAAATGGCCAATTCGCCTGACAGTGCGCCCGCGCACGACACCAGTGAGCAGGTCCCCCTCGTCAATTTTCGACCCATGGGCGAGGGCGACGCTGCCATCATGGAAACCCTCGAACGCGACATTTTTGCCGAAGACCCGTGGACCAGCACCATGATCGAACAGGAACTGCGTGCACCCGGACGGTTGTACCTGCTCGCTCAGGCTGGCGGATCTGAGAAGTCTGCGGCGGAACCCGTGGGATACGGCGGAGTGCGGATTGGTCCTGACGCCGACATCATGACGATCGGTGTGACCCGCGCGTGGCGCGGCCGAGGGATTGGGCGCGAACTGCTCAATCGGCTCATGGAGGGCGCCTGGTCGGCTGGTGCTGAACGAATTTTCCTGGAAGTACGTTCGTCGAACGTCGCTGCCCAGCGCCTTTATGAGAATGCAGGGTTCGATGCAATGGGACGAGTCCCTCGCTACTTCCATCACCCGCTCGAAGATGCCATCACGATGCGCGCACTCGCCGCTAACCGGGACTTCCGTCATATTTGAAAGTTATGGGTTGCCTAATTGCGTGGTTCGCAGTGGGCGCCACACGGTCGCTGCTGTGGTGACAACGCGGAAACGGCCGGTAGCGCGAGGCGACGCAGGCGCGAAAATAAGCCAAAAACGTCCTCCTCAAGGTAGGAAGGGCGGAAAAATGGGTGGCGGTTTGGGCGTGATGGCCGTGTCAGGTCGATAGGCTAAAGCCATGGCCACGAAAACTGTTGTGACGAAGAAGCGACATGCGTGGACCACGTCAGTGTTCATGAAACAACTGATGGCGGTCTCCGGTCTGGTCTTCGTAATATTCTTGCTGTTCCACTCGTACGGCAACCTGAAAATGTTCCTCGGTCAAGAGGCGTACGATCACTACGCCCACTGGCTGAAGGGTGAAGCGTTCGTTCCAATCTTCCCTTACGGCGGATTTATCTGGGTATTCCGCGCTGCAATGATCCTCTTCCTGGTCATTCACGTTGCATCCGCCGCTCACGTCTGGCTGCGTTCACGCCGAGCACGCCCCACACGCTACGTCGTCAAGAAAGACGCGGCAGTTGCGTATGCGGCACGCACCATGCGCGTGACGGCAGTATTGCTGCTGATCGGCATCGTCTTCCACATCCTGCATTTCACGATGGGTGTGGTGCGCACCGGCTTCGCCCTCGAGAGCACGCCTTATGAGCGAATGGTTGCGACCTTCCAGAATCCGTTGATGGTATTGGTGTATGTCGTGTTCGTAGGCGCTGCCTGCCTGCACGTCAGCCACGGCTTCTGGTCGGCATTTCAAACCCTGGGGTGGGTGCGCTCCAACACCCGCAAAGTCATGGTGATTCTGTCAGGGCTCATTGGCGGCCTCATCTTTGTCATGTTCATGGCTCCTCCGGTTGCCATCGCGGTTGGCATGATCTCCTAGTAGGTAAGGCACAGATACAAAATGAGTGAGACATTAATAGCAGGCTTGTATCGCGAGGGCGACGCCATTGCCGACACGAAAGCGCCTCTGGACGTGCCCTTGTCACAATGCTGGGAGCAGCGGAAATTCTCCGCAGCCCTCGTCAACCCTGCAAACCGACGCAAACTCCACGTCATCATCGTGGGAACCGGTCTGGCGGGCGGCGCCGCTGCCGCGTCGCTGGGCGAAATGGGCTACCACGTCGACGTGTTCTTCTATCAGGATTCCGCCCGTCGAGCACACTCCATTGCTGCTCAGGGTGGCATCAACGCGGCAAAGAACTACCGCAACGACAACGACTCGGTTTACCGGCTCTTCTACGACACGGTCAAGGGTGGTGACTACCGCGCCCGTGAAACAAACGTGTATCGACTGGCAGAAGTCAGCGCCAACATCATTGACCAGTGTGTCGCGCAGGGCGTGCCGTTCGCACGCGAGTACGGCGGTCTTCTGGACAACCGCTCCTTCGGTGGTGTGCAGGTATCCCGTACGTTCTACGCACGTGGCCAGACAGGTCAGCAGCTGCTGATCGGTGCCTACCAGGCGCTGGAGCGTCAGGTTGCGGCAGGAACCGTCATCGAGCACTCACGTCATGAAATGGTCGAACTGATCGTCTCTGACGGCAAGGCTCGCGGCATCGTCGCTCGCGATATGACCACCGGCGAGCTGGAACCGTACGTGGCTGACGCAGTCGTGTTGGCGACCGGCGGATACGGCAACGTGTTCTTCCTGTCAACCAACGCAATGGGCTGCAATGCAACCGCCATCTGGCGTGCACACCGTAAGGGCGCATACTTCGCGAACCCGTGCTTCACGCAGATCCACCCGACCTGTATTCCTCAGCATGGCGATCAGCAATCCAAGCTGACACTGATGAGTGAATCCCTGCGAAACGACGGTCGCATCTGGGTGCCGAAAAAGAAGGAAGACTGCAAGAAGGATCCTCGCGAGATTCCGGAGGAAGATCGCGACTACTACCTCGAACGCATCTACCCCTCATTCGGTAACCTCGTTCCCCGCGATATCGCGTCGCGCCAGGCGAAGAACATGTGCGACGAAGGTCGCGGTGTCGGACCTGAGATCCAAGGCGTGGCCCGTGGCGTGTACCTGGACTTTTCAGAAGCCATCGAGCGTATGGGGCGCGAAGCCGTCAGCGCCAAGTACGGCAACCTGTTCGACATGTACGAGCGCATCACCGGTGACAACCCGTACGACGTTCCGATGCGTATTTACCCGGCAGTGCACTACACCATGGGCGGCCTGTGGGTTGACTACGACCTCGAGTCGAACCTCGATGGTCTGTACGTGGCAGGTGAAGCGAACTTCTCCGACCACGGTGCTAACCGACTGGGTGCATCGGCACTGATGCAGGGCTTGTCAGATGGCTACTTCGTTCTGCCCAACACCATCAACGACTACCTGGCGCACGCTTTCGGCCTGCCGAAGCTTGACGAGGCCAGCCCGGACGTTGTGGCAGCGATGAAGGAAGCACAGGACAAGATCGATCGCCTGATGGCAGTGGGAGGCAACCGCTCGGTGGACTCCTTCCACAAGGAACTCGGCCACATCATGTGGGAATACTGCGGCATGGAGCGTACTGAGGAAGGCCTGCGCAAGGCGATCGATATGATCCGTAAGTTGCGCCAGGACTTCTGGGCAAACGTGCGTGTGCCCGGACGGTCAGTCGGAGAACTCAACCAGTCCCTGGAGCGCGCCGGTCGCGTCGCTGACTTCATGGAGCTGGGCGAGCTCATGTGCGTGGATGCGTTGCACCGCGAGGAATCGTGTGGCGGCCACTTCCGCGCAGAGTCCCAGACACCCGAGGGCGAGGCACTTCGTCACGACGACAAGTTCCTGTACGTCGCCGCTTGGGAGTGGACCGGTGAGGGGCAGCCCCCAATCCTGCACAAGGAAGATCTGATCTACAACAACATCGAGCTGAAACAGCGGAGCTACAAGTGAACCTGACATTAAGAATCTGGCGCCAAAACGGGCCCGAGGACCCCGGTGCCATGCACGAGTACGAAGTCCGCGGAGTATCCGAGGAATCCTCATTCCTCGAAATGCTCGACATTCTCAACGAAGAACTCTTCGAACGCGGGGAAGAACCGATTGCATTTGACTCGGACTGCCGTGAAGGCATCTGCGGTCAGTGCGGCCTGGTCATCAACGGCATCGCTCACGGACCCGAGGTGACGACCACATGTCAGCTGCACATGCGTCACTTCAACGATGGCGACACCATCACCATCGAGCCGTGGCGTGCCAACGGTTTCCCGGTTATTCGCGACCTGGTCGTGAACCGTTCTGCTTTCGACCGCATCATCCAGGCTGGCGGCTACATTTCCGTCAACACGGGTGCTGCGCCGGATGCGCACGCCACGCCGATCCCGAAGCAGGATGCAGACAAGGCGTTCGAAGCTGCTGCCTGCATTGGCTGCGGTGCGTGTGTGGCTGCATGCCCGAATGCATCGGCCATGTTGTTCACCTCCGCGAAGGTCACGCACTTGAACCTGCTGCCGCAAGGTAAGCCGGAGAACCTCAAGCGCGTCAACGCGATGCTTAACCAGATGGACGCTGAAGGCTTTGGCGCTTGCACCAACATCGGCGAGTGCGCGGCTGTCTGCCCGAAGCAGATCCCGTTGGATGTGATCTCCACGCTGAACCGTCAGCTCGGAAAGGCACTGTTCAAAGGGTTGTAAACTTCGAGGACCTGTCACCCATGGGGCAGTAGCCCCGACAGGTGCCAGAGTCTTGCAGTTGGGGGCGGGAGCCAAGTGAAAACTTGGCTCCCGCCCTTCATGCTGCCGCCCTCGACCCTGTCACCTACGCTGACGCTGCTGTCTGTGCTTTCCCTTCTGTGCGCGCAAAGCCTGCGTGACCTCGGACCCAACTATGCTGCTGGGTCCAACCATGCTGCCGAACCCAACCCTGCTGCGTCAGTGCCGCACCCTCCCGTACCCCGAGGTTCGAATTCGGCGCGGTTTGAATCGGTGTGATCGAAGCAGGAAGCTTGTGACCTGCGCTTTTATCGTGATCAGCCTCGTCGAGTCGCCCTCGTCGATGCCGAATTCGAACCTGGGGGACTGGGACGGGACTGAGACGGGACTGGGTCAGGCCTGGGACGGGACTGGGGTGAGATGCGACTGGGTCGGGATGGGTACGAACGCTGGCATTTGTTCTGGACTGGCTCTAGAACAGGGGGACGTGTAATTGGGCTTGGGGCCCTAGGACTTGGACGGGGGCAGGGCTCGGGGCTTGTGTCTGGGGCTTGAGGCGCGGGTGGATGCGGTTCGTCACCGGGTGGTGTCGCGGCCGCAGGGAACACGCATAATACAATCGACGCATTGGCAGTGCCGGTGACGCATGCGAACGGAGGTGTTGGCGATGCCGATATTCCTATCAGCGGGCGGGCGCCAACACACACGCATCGGCAGGAAAGCGCGGCGCCCTTTACCTGATCCGCTTGCACTTCGCACCGATCCGAAGACCGCCGCCGGTACGACCAGCGCTGCCGACCCTGACGGTTCTTCCAGCATCACCAGCGCAACAAGCGCGGACAGTGCCGAGGGAGGTGAGGAACTCCGAGGTAGCACAGACTCCGAGATGCCGGCCTCCTATCCGCCGCAACCTTGGGATGACCCGACCTGTGAACGGCCTGGTTCATTTCCCCTTCGGCCTGTCTCACCTAAAGAAAGCGATTCGACCGGCAGTGACAGTGCGTACGCGGATCACAAACGCTTCCCGGCGCACACTTCCCATTCGGCAGGTGCAACCATCGCAACGGTGACGACACGCGTGGGAATTTGCCTGCTGGCCAGCATCCTTGTCGCGGTAGCGTTGGCATGGGACAGTCCCACCATCAGTGCGCTGCGTGCACAGGTGGAAAACACGCTAGCAGCCGCGAGCCAGTCGGCCAGTGACGATAACGTCGAGCCGGCGCGAGCAGTCGACGTGACAGCCAACCAGTCGCAATCGGCTGAAAACATGCCCATCGCGCACGACCCGTTCGACCACCCTGCAGTGGCTACAACTGCTGCGAGCTGGCAGGTGATGGATGCCCAAACCGGCGACCTGATCGCGGCCGAACAGATTGATCGCGCCGTCAGTGCTGCCAGTACTCAGAAGCTCTTCACCGTTGAATACGCCGTGAGTAGGCTCTCCCTCGACGATGTTCTCAGTGTCGATGAGGAAACACTTTTGATGCCGCCCGACAACTCCTCACTCGCTGGAATCATGCCGGGCGAGTACACGTTGCGCGAACTGCTCACGGGGTTGCTGCTGCCCTCAGGCAATGACGCGGCATATGCAATAGCCGTGGGAACCGGCCGCGACCTGCTCAATAATGAAAAGGCTGCGCCACAGGACGCCCTCGCTGCCTACGTCGAGGGGCTGGCGCAATTCCTAGCGGACCACGGCTACAACGATACGCACATCTCCGAGCCCTCAGGTCTGAACACCGTTGACCGATCGACTGTGCGGGACGTTTCGCGCGTGGTGACCGCACTCATGACCAAACAGTGGTTCCGCGATATTGTCGCAATGCCCACAGCGTCAGTTCAGACCTCCACGGGCGAGTATCAATGGAAAAACACGAACTACTTCCTGGACCCCGACAAGCCGCAGTACGATCCGCATGTGTACGGAGTCAAAACCGGCTCAATCCCGGACCTGTTCAACATCGTCACCGCCTATCGAGCAGATAGTTCCGACGAGTATCTTCTTTTCGTCTACGGGTCAGCCACGGATGAGGACCGATACGCGGATACGAGGCTGCTCATTGACACTTTCATCACCGACAAATAGAGCTTCGTCGGCCACCCTCGTCGCTGTTGAGGTGTGCAAAATCGTCATCAGGGCGCGCAGGGACTACAATCGCGTCTGTGACTGGCGAATCTGAACCCCTCATTCTTGGAATCGAATCGACATGCGACGAAACCGGTGTGGCACTGGTACGCGGAACTGAGCTGCTGATCGACCGCACCGCCACATCGATGGACGAATACGCTCGGTACGGCGGAATCATCCCCGAAATTGCGTCACGCGCACACCTGGAATCTTTCATTCCGACCCTCGACAGTGCATTGCACGAGGGAGGCGCCTCGCTATCCGATGTAGATGCCATTGCCGTCAGTGCAGGTCCAGGACTGGTTGGATCTCTGACAGTGGGAATCTGCGCGGCAAAATCGCTGGCATTGGCACTCGATAAGCCACTGTACGGAGTCAACCATGTCATCGGGCATATGGCGGTAGACGGGCTGGCTGAAGGTCCCCTTCCGGAGCGCTTTATCGGTCTTGTTGTCTCGGGCGGACACTCCAACATCCTGCTCGTCGAGAACTGGGTCGATGGCGTGCGTGAACTCGGAGGCACACTGGACGACGCTGCAGGTGAGGCTTTTGACAAGGTTGGCCGTCTGCTCGGGCTGCCCTACCCTGGAGGGCCGCACGTGGATCGCCTGTCTCAGCAAGGAGACCGCGACGCCATTCGTTTCCCACGAGGCCTCCACGCCGTTAAAGACAAGGACCGTTACCGCTACGACTTCAGTTTCTCAGGGTTGAAGACCGCAGTCGCCCGATACGTCGAGGGAGAGAAGGCTCGCGGCGCTGAGCTTCGGGCAGAAGATATCTGTGCCGGCTTTTCCGAAGCGGTCAATGACTCGCTGACCGCCAAAACGGTGAGGGCATGCCTCGATACGGGGTGCGACACCATTGTGATCGGCGGAGGTTTCTCAGCCAACTCGCGGCTTCGCCAGCTGATCCAGGAGCGCGCCGAGGGCGCAGGGCTAACTGTGCGTATGCCTCCCATGCGTTTTTGCACTGACAACGGGGCGCAGATCGCGGCACTGGGAGCTCGTCTCGTTGCCGGTGGTGCGGCGCCATCGGACTGGGACTTTTCACCGGATTCTGCGATGCCGTTGACTCAGACGTGGATGGCGCCGACAAACGCCGACATGGCAGTGGTCTCCGAGTACGAATGTTGTTCACCTAACCGGTGATGCGAGGCAGAAGGTCGCCCTCGGCAATGCTGACAGCAGCACGCCGAGAGGCGAAAAACACTACTTCTTGGAGTCTCGGTCCGTGCTCGGAGCACCCTTGGAGCGGGTGTTGAGGAACTCGAGCGGGTTAAGCGGGCGGCCGGCACGCATCTCGGCGAGCAGCAGCTCGGTGACCGCTTCGCGAGAGTTGTGCCGTGCATTCTCAGCGACGATGCGTTGACGCTGGTAGGACGCTCCGAGTTTGAGGATCTTCTCAATACTTGCCAACTCGTCAGCGCATTTGAGGTCTTTCGCCACAGGCTCCAGATCGTTCAGCATACGAACGACCGTGTCGGTGACCAATTCCTCGTTGCCATGCGCATCCAAAATGAGGATCGCTTCCATCCCGTAACGCGCTGAACGCCACTTGTTCTCAGCGACAAACCACTCCGGCATAGGCTCGATCTGCTCCCCGGCGTCGAGTTTGCGTGAATACCATTCGACCAGGCAGTGTGTCAGTGCTGCAAGGGCTGCGACCTCCGTCGCGTTGGTGGCGGCATCGAAGACGCGGTTCTCCACGGTGCCGAGCTTGGGGGAGGGGCGAACGTCCCAGCGCACCTCATCAAAACCATCGATGATGCCGGTGCGAATCATGTCTGCGGCGTACTTTTCCAGCTGGTCCCACTGTTCGAACTGTTGAGGGATGCCGGCCGTGGGAAGTTGCTGGAAAACCATCGCGCGGTTCGAGGCGTACCCGGTGTCGCGTCCTGACCAGAAGGGCGAGGATGCTGCGAGTGACTGCATATGTCCCAGGCGCGAGGCGAGGGCTGATTGAAGCGGGAGCACTTTGTCTCGCGACTCGACGCCGACGTGGACGTGGATGCCGTACAGGAGCATCTGACGACCCCAGTACTGTGTGCGTTCAACCAGCTCTGCGTAGCGCTCTGAGTCAGTGACGCGCTGGAAGGCTGGAGAGGCGAACGGGTGGGTTCCGGCGCTGCCGAGCTCGATGCGCAGGCGGTCCGTGACCGGTCGGAGAAGCTCGATCGTCTCGGTGATGTCGCGCATGCATTCACCGACCGTGTGCCGGGCTCCGGATGTGATCTCGATGGTGTTGAGCAGCATCTCGCGTTGAATGTGGGGGTGAAGTTTGCCGTCGACCTGAGCTTCGGGTGCGTCCAGAATGGCGTTGGCAGCCTGGCGCAGATCGTTGGAATCCTTGTCAATGAGCTGGAGTTCCCATTCAACGCCAATGGTGGATCGTTCGGACGAGGAGAACGTGAGGTGCATGTTCTCGGCCTTTCGGTGGATGAAACGCGTGGGCGGGTGGTGGCTGGTGCGGCTGGTTTTGGTTGAAGGGATGTCCGTGCGCACCGGCTGTTGTGCTCGCGCTCATGCGAATTAGTAACTGGATCATTGTCTCAGTCTGAAAGGCTGCGCGCGCGACAACTCGGCGAATTTCGTCAATCGCGATCGGGCGCGTGGGCGGGTCGATGTTGAGCAGCTGGCTGCTTGGCGCGGTTGCGGCAACTGCATTCAGGCAGGGGCTGCTCGCGTTCGGCGATTCCTCGATCCGTTGATACTACGCTTGTTTCTTCTTGCGCCACCTTCCTCCCCATCCCCGAGGTTCGAATTCGACGGGATTTTCGAGGTGAATGAAGAGGGTGGATGGCTGTGACCTGCGGTTTCGTCCGGAAATACCTGAGAATGCGTGAATAACTGCATCGAATTCGAACCTCGGGGATGAAGTGAAGAGGTCAGTAGGGCAGGAGTGGCAGTTGAAAGACGGCAGTGCGCCCGCTTGTCCACAGGTCTGCCTCGTCGATGGCCGGATTCCACAGATGCTTGCGACCGCTGAACATCCGTGCCCGTACTCTCGCATACTGGCTCAATCGACGAGGGGGGAGCGGGCAACGCGGCGGCCTCAGAATGCGCGAATGTGAAAGGAAGGGCTCGATGGAGTCAGCCAACGGCGGCCACGGTCCACCAACGCTGCGGTGGGTTGCACGGTACATGGCCAAGACGTCGAGACGGCAGCGCCCGAAGCAGGTAGCGGCAGAAACTGGGCGCTTACTGATTCAGATCGTGCGCGGAATTTACCTGTCGACCGCCGTTTTCGATGGCATTGCAGAGCCGTGGAAAATACGGCGAATCATTGAGCTGTCGCGGATCATTGCAGCAGCCATGACCTACCGAGATGCAGTCGTGATTGGAGAATCGGCTGCACTGGTGCACGGCTTGTATACATATGAACTCAGCGGCGATGTCCATCTGCTGGTGCCCACACGACCTGGAAAAGCTGTTCCGACCATGCGAACGATTCGATTGGAATCGTGCAGGACCCAGGGTGGGGTGATCTACTGGTGGGAGCAGCGCAGTGGCGAATCGGTGACAGCGTCGCTGGCACGCGAAGGTTCGCAGCGGCAGACGGTCCATGTGAAAATGGCGCGGATCCGACGACACTCTTCGCGGTCCTTCATGAGCGAAAGACCGCGTCAGCTGGACCTTCAGATGGGGCGTGCGCTGCCAAGTGGCCACCGTCGCTCGCCTCGGTGCGTGATTTTGCGGTGCTCATCGGTGAACGCAACAGCCCTGACGGCAGCTCTCACGGCGCCTCTGCCGTGCGCATTCGCGATGATGTGCGGTGCGCTGAATCGGACGTCGGGGTTCAAGCGGAGCGTCGAGCACCGTTCGCGCAAGCAGGAAGGCCGTGTGCGTGAGACGTGGCTACGAGCGATTCGACAGCTTCCGAAAGGGTTTCGCCGCAGACGCTGGGCCGAGTGGATATGCAGGCATAGTGATGCCGGATGCGAATCAACTGGTGAAGCGGCCCTTATGTGGGTGTTGAAATCTGGCGGCTGTACGGGTCTGACCACTCAAGTACGCTCACCTGCCGATCGACTCGGCGGATGCTTCTACATTGACGTGGCACTCGAAAAAGCCAAAGTCGCCATTGAGTTCGACGGCTATACCAAGTACGGAGACAACCGCTTTGAAGTATCAGATTCCTATGCTCAGCAAATGCGGCGCCAGCACATCCTCGAAAAACGAGGGTGGATCGTCGTGCGTGTGACCTGGTCGGATCTCTTCCACCCCGACCATGTAATCGGCAAAGTATGGGCCGCTGTGGAGCAACGGTCTCGGCTATACGAGACAGTGAAACGAGGTGGACGCCCCAGGCGTCAGGTGAGCAATGACGCGGTCAGAGCCTAGAGGAATGACGCGGTCAGAACCTAATGAGAAGTACGGTTTCCTGCATGATCGAGTCGACGGGTGAGGATTGCACGGTGAGTGTCGCCAAGCCGTGTTGCGAAAACGGTCATCTCACCGCCATCCGAGTCGGAAGAAAGCGCCGAGGCTAAAGCGCGCTGCATTGCTCCGGTATCGATTGAAGCACCGCGCTTCTTGATTTCAACCGAGCTGGGGTCGAATTCGCGAAGCGCCTTCTTGATGGCTTTCATGCGCAGAGGAACCACCGAGCACACCTCAAACCGTGTCCACCATTCGGCAGCGGGTAGCGAGTCTGCGGTGAGGTAAGCAATCGAACCGGAAATGAGGTGTGCACCGAATTGCTCGGCCAACGTGGCGATTCCTCCGGACCGGATCACTGCAGGATCGGGCTCAGTGAGCATCGAGCCAAGGACACCGACAGGTGCCTGCGCAACGCGTGCAGCGCAGTTTCCGCGGGCTCCCTCGTCAATCAGCGTCGAAAACACTGTGCCGGAAGCAGCGCTCCGCATGACACAAGCGGAGCGGCCCGCTGGCAGCCCCATCGCGGGGGAGTAGAGCAGTGCTTCGACCAGTTCCCCGTCGACGCTGGTCCACTGCGCATGCCAGGTTGGCGGCAGCGTGGCATGCTCGATTCCCGGAGCAACTTTGATGGCGACACGACCGATTGTCTTGGCCCAGGAAATCGCCTGTGACAAGGGCGGAGACCACTGTTCCGGATCGTAAATGCGTTGCGAACCGCGTGCAGCGCCGGTCCTCCTGGAGGGGTCAACGAAGAGAGCATCCACGCCGTCTGCGCGCAGTGTGTCGATATCGAGCGCCGTCACGTCAGCAACCCGCACGCGTGCAGTGGGGTAACTCGAGAGATTGGCGGTGGCCACGGCTGCGGTCGTTGCGTCCAGTTCGACGGCTTCAACTCCTAATCCCGCTTGGGCGAAAGCTCGCGAATCCGAACCGATCCCGCACCCAAGGTCCGCCACTGCATGCGCCCCTGCCTGTACAAATGCCGCCGCGTGGCGTTCGGCAATGACACCGCGCGTGGCTTGTTCGAGCCCGTCACGAGTAAAAAACATATCGGCTGCTGTTTCACCGAATTTCGCTTTGCCCTGGATTCGTAGGCTCGTCAAAGTCAGTGCCTCTGCGATCAGATCCGGCGCATATCCTCGGGATCGAAGCTTGGCATTGAGCGTGTTGAGGTGCGGCTGAGCGGTGCGCACGGTGAGGCCTTCAGGCAGGAAACCTGTGATCTCGGAGAGGAGTTTCTTGCCGTCCCCGCTGATCAACTCGCCGAAAACTTGCGATGCATCCGAATAAACCACGCTCCTATCCTGACATGTATAAAGGGCAGAACGAGTGCCGCCCTCACTGGCGTGGCTCACCAATGCTGGAGCGCGAGACGTTGTTGCCTGTGCGAATGCGCGCTGAGGAGTAAGTTTCACTGGCAAATGCGACGAGATACGTGTCTTCCTGGGATCTGACGTGCCAACTTATGCCGTATTAGGTTGGGTGTAGCGCACTCGCGAATACCCTCAGCTCTTCATCCCCGACGCCCGATCCCGAGGTTCGATCTCAACGACACACCCTGTGGCCCGACGTCCCCCTTAAGTCCCGAGGTTCGATTTCGGTGATCTACGAGGGGGACGTTGCTTCGTGACAAGTCTCTGACCAGCGGATTTATTAAGTCGTGTGCCTGTTGTGCCGATGAAACAGTGCCGAGTTCGAACCTGGGGAACAGGGGGGAGGAGGGATGGCAAGAGCTGGTCGGTGTGGAGGCAATCCACTGAGATCTGCGCGCCCCAGGCCACGCGCTAGGCCATGGGACACGGTATTTTGGCACTCGGATTGTCAGAGTGCCAACTGAGCTTTAAAATAGATGCATACGTGAAGTTCGGATCCCTATCCAGCTTCGCGCAACAATGAATGTCTCCAGACCCTGGCCCCCGCGACGGCAGGCGTGAGGAGGCGACCATGAACCTGTTCGAATGAGAAAGGGAGTCAACGAAGTGTCGATCTCCATTAAGCCGCTCGAGGATCGTATCGTGATCCGTCAGCTCGAAGCGGAACGTACCACCGCTTCCGGTCTGGTTATTCCTGACACCGCCAAGGAAAAGCCGCAGGAAGGCGAAGTGATCGCCGTGGGTCCGGGCCGCATTGACGACAACGGCAACCGTGTTCCGATGGACGTGAAGGTTGGCGACTCGGTTATCTACAGCCGCTATGGTGGCACCGAGGTCAAGTACGACGGTGAGGAATACCAGATCCTGTCTGCTCGTGACGTGCTGGCAATTGTCGAGCACTGAGCCAACTGACAAGTAAGTGGTGGGGTTCTGCAGCTGAGCTGCAGGACCCCACCACTGTTTTAAAGCATGTATCAGATTGACCTGTAAGGCGTGTGTCTAAGCGGGACTTTCAGGTAGGCACCGACCTTATCTAGGAGATAGGCAGCCGATTTCCTCCAAGAGACCGGCATGCCAGCGACCTGATCAGGACACGCGGCGACGTTTACGCTGGACGATCTCGCGACGTTCCTCTTCGGTCATGCCACCCCAAATACCATAGGGTTCCTGAGAAGCAAGTGCGTGCTGTCGGCACTGCTCGATGACGGGACAGGTAGCGCACACTGCTTTCGCGTTTGCTGCGCGACGCCGCCTAGCAGCACCACGCTCACCTTCGGGATGGAAGAACATCTCGGTGTCCATGTCTCGGCACGCACCGTCGTACTGCCATTCCCACACGTCCATCATTGGGCCTGGTAGGCGTGACACATCGGTCATTAGAGCTCCTCACTGACTTTTAGCGCATAGGTTCTCAGGGGAAACGGAAGAGTGTTTCTGAGTCCGCTGATGCGGCTTTGATGAAAGGCAATAGCGTCGGGTCCGAGCGAAGTGTTCGGATCTTGAGCTGTTCCCGTTATCGCCACGAGTTAAGACTATATTTTTGTGCAGCTCTTATTCAAGACCGTCTGGAAAATTCCATGCGAATTCCCAGCTGTTCACGCTAAGAGCTGAACGATCCGAGGGGCCCGCGCCTATTCGTAGCCATTCGTTGAATAGAAATTGCGTAAGTAGTGAATAAGTTTCCGGTGGCAGAAAGCTGAGGAAGGGGCGAGAATCAGAGCTGAGGGCCGAGGCGAAGTGCGCTGAGCGCCTCGAGAACCAAAGGAGAGGGGCCGTGAGCATCGAGAACGGTGGCGAATTTGACTTCTCACACGCCCCACTGGCAACACCCACACTGCCACTGTCAGCGAGCCAGCCACCCGAAATAGGCCCCGTCCCGCTCACCGTGACAGCTGTCGCCGAACGTCTGGGAATCTCCCCGTCGACGGTACGAACATGGGAACGCCGCTACGGAATGGGCCCACGCCGACGCGCAGGTGCTCACCGTCGCTATTTTGCAGATGACATCATGCGGCTGACCCGAATGGTCGAGCTGGTCCGCTCAGGAGTTGCTCCATCTAACGCAGCGGCAACGGTGCGTGAGCTTTCAGCCCGAGACCTGGCAGCGGCGGCGCCCGCGGCGCCACCCTCGTCCCCTGACCAGCTCCTTGATGCCGTGCAACGAGATGATTTCGCGGAGGTTGCCCGGCTGGTCGAAGCGTCAGTGGCGACGCACGGACTGATCCACACCTACACTGACTTCGTCGAACCAGTCACCGAAACACTTCGTAACGACCCGGCCGGCGAAACCCCCGGCGGCGCATCCTCACTGATGTTGACAGCGATCGTGCTGCGCGTGCTACGAGCCCTCGCTCCGCATGCTGGCAAAGTCTGCCACAGTGACGAGGGCGGCCCACGTGACCGTGATGGGAAGACTCACATGCACGACGCCGCGAATGATGCTGTAGCACGCGATCATGACTCCGCCCGACTCGCCGCTTTGAACGCGAAGAGCGCCTGGTGCCATCACCGTCTGGTCATTATGGCTGATCCTGCGAACTTCATTGCCGCGCATATGGTTGGGGTGGATGTGCAATGGAGAGGCCTGCCAACCTCTATTTTGCTCACCGGATTGTCGGACGCAACCAGCGCCGTACGGCAATTTGAGAGGCATCGGCGCGAACTGGGCTGCTCTGTCGTGATCGTCATGGGCAAAGGATCAGGGGCGCAGGAGCTAATAGAGCAGCTCACGCGCATAGACGATCTGCATATCGTGCTGGTGGGAGAACGCGCCCCCCACATTGTTGATGCGCGCATTCAGCGCGTGCGCACACTGAGCGCATGCGTCGACGAGACGGTGGCTTTGATGCGCGAATTGTGCCGCACGCCATGAGCTCGACGGCCGACCGTATTAGGCTGTCATGTAGCTATGGCCGAGGGCGGTGAACGCCCGCACCGTCATAACCGATAGTCAACCGCACCCGACTCGAAGAAGAACCGCAATGGAAATGCCCTGGTCCAACACCGATCTCATGGTCGGTTTCGATGAAGAATTTGACGCGATTGTCGACTTTGCACGCGCGAGCCGCGTAGATGGCGGATTCGGCTATCTGGATGCGGACGGAGTTGTTGACCCGACCCGGCCGATTGAACTGTGGATCACGTGCCGGATGACACACGTGTTCGCCATGGCCGCGCTCAAAGGTGATGACAGTGCGCGCGAATTTGTCGAGCACGGTGTCGCGTCGTTGCTTGGCCCCCTGCACGATGATGAGCACGGCGGCTGGTACTCAGCGATCACGCCTGACACACACGAAGTTGCCCTCGACAAGAAAGAAGCTTATGCGCACGCTTTCGTCGTTTTGGCGGCAACCTCCGCGCTGGCAGCGGGGATCCCGCAGGCTAACGAACTTTTGGATGAGGCGCTGCGGGTCGAAGAGCGTTACTGGTGGGAACCGGAATTTGGCCGCGTATGCGAATCGTGGGACCTGGCGTTCACTCGAAAAGAGGACTACCGCGGCATCAACGCCAATATGCATACCACCGAGTGCTTCCTGTCTGCATGGGATGCGACAGGGGATCGCAAGTGGCTTGACCGCGCACGCGGAATCATCCGCTTCGTCTACGACCAGGCTTCCCAGCACGAGTGGCGAATCCCGGAGCACTTCTCAGCGAACTGGCGCATTATCCCGGATTACAACCGTGATGAGCCGGCCCACCCCTTCCGGCCCTTTGGCGTGACGCCTGGTCACGGCTTGGAGTGGGCTCGCCTGTTTGTCCAGGCGCATGCTGCACTGGCGCAGGAGGGCGAACCAGGCGACGACATCGCGTGGATGACCGAGGGAGCAGTACGCCTGTTTGAGCGCGCCGTGGCTGATGGATGGGACGTAGACGGCGCTCCCGGCTTCGTCTACACCACCGATTTCGAGGGTACGCCGGTTGTGCGTGAGCGCATGCACTGGGTGATGTGCGAAGCGATTTCCGCTGCTGTCGCGATTGCCCCCTTCTTGTCCGAGCATCCAGCCGGCAAGTCGCATGCTGGTAACGACAAGGGTGGTGCGCGCAGTGAAAATGATTTACGAGGTGAGGGTGACCTGCGCGATGAGTCGGCTCCGACGATTACCACGCGCAGCCTTCAGGAACTGTATGCGCAGTGGGTGGCGTACGTGGATGAATACCTGCGAGAAGCTCCCGGCCGCTGGTATCACGAGCTGACACCGGACAATGCTCCCGGAACACGCACATGGCCCGGGAAGCCGGATGCATATCACGTGGCTCAGATGCTGATTTTTGCGCGTCTGCCTCTCACACCGACGTTCGCTTCGGCTATCAAGGATGGGTTGCTCGCACCGCTGGATCGCTGATTGTTCTGCGGTGGAGACGCGCAACGGCTCCCTCGTCTGTGCTGCTGACCTGGCGGCGCGACCGGCCCCCTCGTACCTGTGCGTCTGCTCTGCGCATGCCCGAGCTGATCCCGGGGAGCTGCGACGTGTGCACAGAGCAGCCCCGGCTGACCCGCACACACCCGCGCTGATCCGTGACCATTTTCATTGTCATCGAGGGCGATTCGTCGTCCCGATTTGCCTACACTTTGGATATGGCAGACTTTAACGCACATAACCCGTTCGAACTCGTTGGTCTTACATACGACGATGTCCTGCTTCTTCCCGAACTGACAAATGTTGTCCCATCCTCTGTGACAACCCGAGCGCAGCTCACGAAGAGGATCTCCCTCCATATTCCGTTGATCTCGGCCGCGATGGATACCGTCACCGAAGCGCGCATGGCGATCGCGATGGCTCGGCAAGGCGGCATCGGCATCCTGCATCGCAACCTGACGATCGAGGATCAAGTCTCGCAAGTGCGGCAAGTCAAGCGCTCGGAATCGGGCATGGTGGAAGACCCCGTGACAGTGGGGCCCGACGCCACGATCGACGAGCTCGACAAGAAGTGCGGCCATTACCGCGTGTCCGGTCTGCCGGTTGTGGATGACGACAATGTTGTGGTCGGCATTATCACCAACCGTGACCTGCGTTTTGTGCCGATGGATCAGTGGTCGACGTTGACAGTACGCGACTGCATGACACCGCGTGAGCGCCTCATCACCGGCAAGGTTGGAATCTCGCGTGAGGACGCCAAGCAGCTGCTGGCTGATCATCGAATCGAGAAGCTTCCGCTCGTTGACGACGAAGGCCACCTGACCGGCTTGATCACGGTGAAAGACTTCGTCAAGACCGAACAGTACCCGAATGCGACGAAGGACGATCGTGGCCGGCTGGTTGTGGGCGCTGCGATTGGTTTCTGGGGCGACGCGTGGGATCGCGCGGTGGCTCTGGCTGAAGCCGGTGTTGATGTGCTGGTTGTCGACACCGCCAACGGTGGAGCCGAACTCGAACTTGAGATGGTGCGCCGTATCAAGTCAGACTCTCGTTTCGACGGCGTGGATGTGATCGGCGGAAACGTTGCGACCACCGAAGGAGCTCAGGCTCTGATTGACGCAGGTGTGGACGCTGTCAAGGTGGGCGTTGGCCCCGGTTCGATCTGCACTACCCGTGTGGTGGCAGGCGTGGGCGTTCCTCAGGTCACCGCGATTTACCTCGCTGCTCAGGCCTGCCGCCCAGCTGGAGTTCCGCTCATTGCCGATGGCGGTCTGCAGTACTCCGGCGATATCGGTAAGGCGCTGGTAGCGGGAGCTGACACGGTCATGCTCGGTTCCCTGCTTGCCGGTTGCGAGGAGTCGCCCGGTGAGCTGGTCTTCACGAACGGTAAACAGTACAAGCGTTACCGCGGCATGGGCTCTCTTGGAGCAATGAGTTCGCGCGGCAAACGTTCCTACTCGAAGGACCGCTACTTCCAGGCCGATGTGACATCTGATGATCAGATTGTGCCCGAAGGTATTGAGGGACAGGTGCCGTACACCGGTTCGCTCGCCGCGGTCGTCTACCAGCTGATCGGTGGCCTGCACCAAACCATGTTCTACCTGGGTGCTCATACGTTGGACGACTTGAAGCAGAACGGACGTTTCGTGCGTATCACCTCCGCCGGCCTGCGTGAATCTCACCCGCACGACGTGGAAATGACCACTGAGGCGCCGAACTATCACGGAGCCGGCAAGTAGTTTTACCTGGTCGCGCACCGACGCAGCTATTGCGTACCGTGCTGCGTTGCGCGCGTGAAGGGGTGCCTGTCCGCGCACCGACGCGACAGTGCATGGGCCACCCTCGTCCATTCGTCATGAGATGAGCGACGAGGGTGGCTCTCGCTTGTCTATATCGTACGTGCTCATGAGCAGCGCTGGCTGATATCTGGTCGTAGAAGGGCGGGCGGCTGTAAGCTCGGTATAACGTCCTATGCGAGGCGCTTTTCCGCGTCGAGATCAGCCAAAGGAGCTCATGATGACCACGCACGACACCTTCGTTCTTCGACGTAATGCTGACATGCAGCGCGAGGCGCGCGAACACATGCGGGACGGCGCAGGCACGGTGCACCTGACTCACATTTTGAAGCCTGAGGAGATGTTTGGGCGTGGCCGGATGTTCTCCGAGATCACGCTGCAGCCGGGTGAGTCGATCGGAGTGCATGATCATCAGGGTGAGTCCGAGTTCTACTACATTCTGGCCGGGCGTGGGACGTATGCAGTTGATGATGAGACGTTTGAGGTCGCGGCCGGCGATCTGACTGTTGTGCCTGACCATCATCGACATGGCATCGAGAACACCGGTGATGAGCCGCTTGTGTTCATTGCGCTGATCCTTTTCACCGACGACCACGAGTAAGGCGCGCGGGGGAAATACAAAGGCCGGGTTAGACCGGCGCGGTGCAGGCCGGAAAAGGCCGGCACGGGATAGACACAGGGCGGGCTAGGCGGACATGGGAAGGACACAGGCGCGACAATACCTGCACGGGAAAGGCGCGGGCCGAACAATAGCTGCACGGCCGGATATCTCATGCGCATCCCCTTTTTCTTTTCGTCCCCGAGGTTCGATTTGGCGTGGTGGTGGGTTCGTTGTGAGGCTGTGGGTGCTACGTGCCGTTAGGTGGGCGAGCCTGTGACCTGCAGGAATGGTTGCTCAGTGAGGTCGTCTTGAGCCCTTTGCGCTGTGGGTGTGTGTCGAGTTCGAACCTGGGGGAACATGCCCGGGACCTCGTGTGATTGTCGAGGGTAGACAGGGGTCGTGCTTTGCGGGGATGGCTCAAGCTTGCGCTTTCTTGTGGGCTGAAGGGTTTCGTGTGGGGGTGCGCGTGCGCATACAGCGTCTTCCCACATTGTGGGAAATCTTCTTCCCGTTCCCGCTCCCGCTCCCTTTCCCCGTCTGTCGATCTGAAGGACAGGTCGCCGGCAATCGCACCCACGGGCGAGGCATTTGCACTGGTCAGGAGTAACCTCACGGAAGATAGAGGTGTGATGGGCCGAGCTAGAGGCATCCAGATCGACAGGTGGGTGCAGGAAGAGTTTGATCCACAATTATGAATTGGGTCTGTACGGGCAGCAGTACTGTTCCGTAGTGTGGTGCACATGACACGACGATCACGACGCGCCTCGCGCACTAGGCTGCTGATTCCAGTATTGGCTGGCTTGCTCACTCTGGCTGCATGCAGCCACGGGGAAGGTAGCAACCAGAGTGGCAGCGCTCAAAGCCCTCAATCCCACAGCGGGTCACACGAAGCGGCGCAAAGCATACCCATGTCCGGTGAGTACCCGATTTTACCCAACGGGAAGCTGGGCAGGCCCGTGGACTGGGTGGAACCACACAAACCACAACTACCCAGCGCTGCCACCAACATGGACGCGTTCGGGGCACGATACTTCGCCGAGTACTACCTCAACCTCCTCGCATACTCCATCAACACCGGCAACACCACCACCCTCAAAAAAGTCAGCAGCCCCGAATGCAAAGTCTGCCAATCATACATCGACCTAATTGGAACGATTTACGAAGACGGGGGATGGGTTGACGGCAAGAACTATACAATCACGCGGATTGACGAACCGATTCCACACCCACAGACTAAAGGGCTCTACTTCGTTAAAATTCACGCAAAGAACGCTCCCTACGTCGAATATCGTGAGAGAGAACTGTACCCGGCGCAGGAAAATCAGAGGATCATCGAACTAGAAGTACTAGAGCAGGAAAATAGATTTGTGATTAAGAGCTTTTACGCGAAAGATGGTGCCGCAAGTGATGAAAGCGGGGAAGCACAATCGTGAAAAATCTGATTCTTATTTTTCCGGCTCTTACGCTTCCGCTGTCCTATCTGCTGGCATCCCTCCCTACGGAAGATTCCCCACGTGTCGACGAGATAGTGAGGAGCGACGTGGCTGGCAGTGTGACTGTTGAATCTTCGTTTACTGAGGTGGTGTCGGTGCCTGGTGTGGAGGGTGCTGGCGTGGAGAATGTTGACGCCGCTGGTGCTGGTGGTGTGGTTGAG
>NZ_JBWPVS010000015.1:0-886 GCF_056590235.1 Pauljensenia sp. C0170B4
AGTGTTAATCACAAGTAGTAAATTATGTATTTAATATATCTAAATATGCCTATTAATGATATAATTGACCGCAAAGAAAGCAGGTCTATTTTTATGTCAAGAATTTATAAAGTTGGCGAAGCTGCTAAGCTTCTCGGTGTATCTCGCTCTACCATGCAAAGATGGGATCGAGAAAAAAGACTAGTTGCTCAGCGCAATGTTGCCAATCGCAGATACTATACGCAAGAGCGGCTGGATGCTTTTAGGGGCATTAAGCCTCACCGCAAGACAGTTGCTTATGCCCGTGTTTCTTCTGTAGGTCAGAAAGAAAATCTTAGGCATCAGATGGCTTTCATCATTGAATATGCCAATGCTAGAGGCATCATTATTGATGAACATGTAGAAGATATTGGATCAGGGCTTAATTATAACCGCAAAAAATGGAATAAATTATTGGATGAAGTAGAAGCAGGAAAAATAGAACGAATCTTTGTTACCTATAAAGATCGTTTTGCCCGCTTTGGCTTTGATTGGTTTGAACATTTTTGTGCTAAGCACGATACTAAAATTATTGTTTTAAACAACCCTGAAACCTCTCCAGATGAGGAAATGGTTGAAGACTTAATTTCAGTAATTCATGTGTTTTCATGTCGGCTTTATGGGTTGAGACGGTACGGCAGGAAGATTAGGCGGGATTTAAAGAAGGAAGGTGAAAAGAGTGATCATCAAAACCAGAACATATCGATTAAAACCCAATCAAAGGATGAAGAAGGTTCTTGATTCGCTTTGTGATTACAGACGCTTCAGCTGGAATCTCGGTTTAGAAACCTGGCAAAATATGCATGAAGCCAGACAATTGGCTTTAACCCAGCATCTTAAAGCAGAACTTAAAAAGCCTAGAAAAAAA
>NZ_JBWPVS010000009.1:0-49041 GCF_056590235.1 Pauljensenia sp. C0170B4
ACCACAAGCGGGACTGCTACCTCACCAGCCACTACCAGCCACCAGCCCGCAAACCCCTCACCACGCGTGCCGACAACTCCGGCACACCAGCCCGCTACGACACCGCCACCGACTACGACACCAACTACCAAGACGGATCACTACACATCAGAAAAGGCTGGGCAGGACACTAAACACCCCGCGACACGCCCACCCCATACACACATTTCGGGCATTAACCCCAAAAAGCGCTCATTGTGAATCACAATGAGCGTCCAGTGGTGGAGCTAGTGGGACTCGAACCCGCGACCCGCGGATTAAAAGTCCGATGCTCTGCCAACTGAGCTAAAGGCCCCTGTTACTCGAACTACAGCAGCATAGCGGCCCCACGCCCCGCCTCCAAGTTCACGGGGCGCACCTCACGCACGCGCGCGGCAAGAAACAGAAAAAATGTGAGCTCTGACCAGGCGGTGTCAAGAATGTGTCAGGAAAAATCGGCGCCGCGTCAAGAACGCGTCAGTTTTCATTCGGGCCCGGGCGACCTCGACGTTCAATAGCAGTGCCGCTCAACCGAGCGACTTCGCACACCGGGTACCCCGGTTGCGGATCCGCCACGCCGGAGGGTTTCCGGCAGCACCATTCAGGAGCCATACCGTGCTCGACATTGTGTTTGTCGTATTGACGACCGTATTCTTCGGAGGATGCCTGGGCCTCGCATCGGCGGTGAGCCTGCTGTGACCATCCTCGATATCGCCTGGCTGCTCATCTGCGCAGCCGCAATCGTGTACGTGACCTATGCACTCATTCGACCGGAAAGGTTCGGGTAGTCATGGCGTTCGTTCAAATCCTCGTTCTCATCGCGGCACTCGTCGCGGTGCATCGACCGCTCGGCGCGTATATGGCGCACACCTTTACCTCTGAGCGCCACCTGTGGCCGGAGCGGCTCGTGTACCGCTTCGCGGGGATCCGAACAGACCGCGAGCACTCGTGGCGAATTTACCTTCGCAACATTCTCGCCGTCTCCCTCCTCAGTGTGCTCGGCCTCTACATCCTGCAGCGCGTTCAGCAGTGGCTGCCCATGGCGCACGGCCTCGGCCCCGTCGAAGAGACGCAGGCGTGGAACACGGCAACCTCGTTCGTGACCAACACGAACTGGCAGTCGTACGGCGGTGAAACGACGATGTCCCATCTCACGCAGATGCTGGGCATGTCGTTCCAGAACTTCATTTCGGCCGCCGTCGGAATCTGCGTGGCTATCGTGATCATCCGCGGTATTGCCCGCCACGGCACGGATAAGCTCGGTAACTTCTGGGTTGACCTCGTGCGCTGTAACTTCCGCATCCTTTTGCCGATCGCGTTCATCGGCGCGATCCTTCTGATCGCCGGCGGCGCCATCCAGAACTTCAACGCCGCCCAGCACGTGCACACCCTCACCGGTGGAACACAGATCATTCCCGGCGGGCCCGTCGCGAGCCAGGAAGCGATCAAGGAGCTCGGCACGAACGGTGGCGGTTTCTTCAACGCGAACTCCGCGCACCCGTTCGAGAATCCGAACGGCCTCACAAATCTCATCGAGATCTTCCTGATCCTGCTTATCCCGTTCGCCCTCCCCCGCACCTACGGAATCATGGTGGGCGACAAGCGTCAGGGCTGGGCTGTTCTCGGCGCGATGGCTGTTCTCGCGATCGGTTCGCTCGCCGCCACGACCGCCCTCCAGCTTCACTTCGCGGGCGATCATCTCGCCGCGATGGAGGGCAAGGAGGCGCGCTTCGGGATCGTCGGTTCGAGCCTGTTTGCGACCGCGACGACGCTCACCTCAACGGGCGCCGTGGACTCGATGCACTCCTCCTACGAGCCGATTTCCGGCGGCGTGTTGATCTTCAACATGCTTCTCGGTGAAATCGCGCCGGGCGGCGTCGGTTCCGGCCTGTACGGGATGCTCGTCATCGCGATCATGAGCGTGTTCATCAGCGGGCTCATGGTGGGCCGCACGCCGGTCTACATGGGTAAACGCATCGGCCCGACCGAGGTCAAGCTTATGAGCCTGTACATCCTCGTCGTGCCCGTGCTCGTGCTCGTGGGATCGGCAGTCGCCATCGCCCTGCCGTCGACGGCTGCGTCGCTCGCCAACGGCGGCCCCCACGGCTTCAGCGAGGTGCTTTACGCGTTCACGTCGGCGTCCAACAACAATGGTTCCGCCTTCGCAGGCCTCAATGCGAACACGCCGTTCTTCAACGTGGCGCTGGGCCTCGTCATGCTGCTTGGCCGCTTCCTGCCGATGCTGTTCGTGGTGGCGCTCGCGGGCAAGCTCGCCTCCAAGGAGGTTGTCGCGACCAACCGCGGCACCCTGCGCACTCACACACCTCTCTTTGCAGGCGTCATGGCCGGCATCGCGCTCATCGTGACCGGCCTGTCCTTCCTCCCGACGCTCGCTCTTGGACCACTTGCTGAAGGACTCATGTAATGACTCAGGTACAGGTGACCGACCGCGTTTCTTCGCAGCCTCACGAGGAGAAGACCGCGAATTCCGGATCAGTCTTCACGCCGCGCGCTCTTGCCAAGGCGCTCCCGCAGGCGCTGCGCAAGTTGAACCCCGCGCACATGGTGCGCACGCCTGTCATGTTTATCGTCGAGATGGGCGCGCTCATCACGATCATCGTGGGCTTTTTCAAGCCGAGCGTGTTCGTATTCTCGCTCGCGATCTGGCTGTTCCTCACGGTCGTGTTCGCGAACCTCGCCGAGGCTGTGGCTGAGGGGAGAGGTAAGGCGCAGGCCGATGCGCTCCGTTCCGCGAAGACAGCGGCCGTGGGCCGCGTGCGCCTCGAGGATGGAAGCATCGAGGAGGTGCCCGCCGCGGATCTTCGCCCCGGTGACATCGTCGTGGTGTGTGCGGGCGAGACGATCCCGGGCGATGGCGACGTCGTCAAGGGTGCCGCGACGGTCGATGAGTCTGCGATTACGGGCGAATCCGCTCCCGTGATCCGCGAAAGCGGCGGCGACCGTTCGGCGGTCACGGGCGGCACGCGCGTCCTTTCGGACGAGATCGAGGTACGCATAACCTCGAAGCCGGGCAACACGTTCGTGGACCGCATGATCGACCTCGTCGAGGGCGCGCAGCGGCAGAAGACCCCGAACGAGATCGCTCTTTCGGCGTTCCTTTCGGTGCTCACGCTCATCTTCTTGTTCGTCGTCGCGACGCTCGTTCCCATGGCCGATTACGCGGGCGCGAAGCAACCGATCGAGGTTCTCATCGCCCTGCTCGTGTGTCTTATCCCCACGACGATCGGCGCGCTCCTTTCGGCGATCGGTATCGCCGGCATGGATAGGCTCATGCGCCGCAACATCATGGCGACGTCGGGCCGTGCGGTCGAGGCCGCTGGCGACGTGACAACTCTGCTGTTGGACAAGACCGGCACGATCACGTTGGGTGATCGCCAGGCGAGCGCGTTCATTCCCGCCCAGGGCGTGAGCGAGGACGAGATTGCCTACGGCGCGCTATTGTCCTCTCTCGCGGACGAGACCCCCGAGGGTCGTTCGATCGTGGAGTTCGCGACGACGACCATGGGCGTTGGTCCGATTCCCGAAAGCGAGTATCGAAACGCTGAGTTCATCCCGTTCAGCGCGGAAACGCGCATGAGCGGCGTGCAGCGCACTCCCGAGCACTGCATCGTCAAGGGCGCGGCTTCCGAGATCCTCAAGTGGGTCACCGCGAAGGGCGGAACCGTCACGGAGGATGTCAACGAAACTGTGCGGGAGATTTCTTCCGACGGTGGCACGGCCCTCGTCGTGGCCGAAGAGAAGGCCGGGGCCCGCCGCGTGCTCGGCAGCCTGCACCTCAAGGATGTCATCAAGGAAGGCATGACGGAGCGCTTCGCGCACCTTCGCAAGATGGGCATTCGCACCGTCATGATTACGGGCGACAACGAGCTGACGGCGCGTGCGATCGCGAAAGAGGCCGGTGTTGACGACTATCTCGCGGGTGCAAAGCCCGAGGATAAGATCGCGCTGATCCGCAGTGAGCAGCGCGGCGGCAACATGGTCGCGATGACGGGTGACGGCACGAATGACGCTCCGGCGCTTGCGCAGGCCGACGTCGGCGTGGCCATGAATACGGGCACGCAGGCCGCGAAGGAAGCGAGCAACATGGTCGATCTCGATTCGGATCCGACCAAGCTCATCGAGATTGTCGAGATCGGCAAGCAGCTTCTCATCACGCGCGGTGCTCTCACGACGTTCTCGATCGCGAATGACGTCGCGAAGTATTTCGCGATCGTTCCCGCGATGTTCGTGAGCGTGTTCCCCGGCCTCGATCTGCTCAACGTCATGCGCCTGAGTTCACCCGAGTCGGCGATCCTCTCGGCCGTGATCTTCAACGCGCTCATCATCGTTGTGCTCATTCCTCTCGCGCTCAAGGGCGTGAAGTATCGGCCGGGTTCTGCAAACCAGCTCCTCGGCCGCAACCTGCTCATCTATGGCCTGGGCGGATTCATCGTTCCGTTCATCGGGATCAAGCTCATCGACCTCGTCGTGAGCATCATTCCCGGGCTCTAACCATGAGGGCCGAGCCGCGAGGGCACCGCTTCTCGTGACCTCTCCGGCTCGGCCCCACCACCACTGTCGTTTTTCTCTCGATTGGAAAACTCATGAACTCGACACTCTCGGGCATCGTCTCCGTCATGTGGCGCTCCACGCGCATTCTTCTTGCCCTTCTCGTTGTGCTTGGCCTGTTTTATCCAGCGGCCGTGTGGGGCGCTGGCCGGGCGTTCGCTCACAATGCCGACGGTTCCATGATGAGCCTCGATGGCCGCACCGTCGGGTCGTCTCTGATCGCTCAGGACACGTCGAAGGATCCCGCCCTGTTCCACCCCCGGATGTCGGCGGGCGACTACGACGGTTTGGCTTCGGGCGGCTCGAACTTGAGCCCTGTCGGTGAGGAGATCACCGCGCAGATCGCTGAGCAGCGCGCCCTTATCGCCCGCGAGAACGGCGTTGATGAGGCCGTTGTCCCCGCGGATGCGGTGACCGCGAGTAGTTCCGGTCTCGACCCGCACATCAGCCCGGAGTATGCTCTCATCCAGATCGAACGAGTGGCGAAGAACTCGGGGCTTTCGCGGTCAGCTGTTGAACAGCTCGTCAAGAAGCACACCCAGGGGCGAACCCTCGGCTTTGCAGGTGAAGAGGTCGTCAACGTCAATGACCTGAACCTCGACCTGCTTGCGGCGAAGGACTGACATGAACACGGTGCGCGGTGTACTCAAGGTGTATCTGGGGGCTGCCCCCGGCGTAGGTAAGACCTGCGCGATGCTCGAGGAGGCCCACGACCGCCTGAAGGGCGGGGAGGACGTCGTCGTGGGCGTCGTTGAAACCCACGGGCGTTCGGGGACCGCCGCGAGGCTTGAGGGGCTGCCGGTGATTCCGCCTCGGCGGGTGAGTTATCGCGGCTCGACGTATGACGAGCTTGATGTTCCGGCGATTATCGAGCGTAAGCCCGACGTCGTTCTCGTGGACGAGCTCGCGCATACCGTGCACGGCGAGGATACGACGGCGAAGCGCTGGCAGGATGTTCACCGTTTGCTCGATGCGGGCATCAACGTCATCTCAACCGTGAACATTCAGCACCTCGAGTCCCTCAACGACGTGGTCACGAACATTTCGGGCCACGTGCAAAACGAGACGATTCCCGATCCGGTCCTGCGCGAAGCGGAGGAGGTCGAGCTGATCGACCTGAGCCCCGATGCGCTGCGCGTGCGGCTGCGGCAGGGGCAGGTGTACGGGCCCGCGACCGTGGATGCGGCGCTCAGCAAGTTTTTCCGCAAGGGGAACCTCACGGCGCTTCGCGAGCTCGCGCTTTTGTGGCTCGCCGATCAGGTCGACGATGGTCTCGAGAAGTACCGCAGCGAGGAAGGCATCAAGGAGCCGTGGGCGGCGCGCGAGAGGATCCTCGTGGCCGTGGGCGGCGGCCCGAAGACTGCCGCCCTCATTCGCCGTGGCCGCCGCATCGCCGGGCGGATCGCCGGCCGCGAGCTCCTCGTCGTTCACGTCCTCGCGGCGGATGGCCCGCCGCGCATGTCGCCCGAGCAGATGAGCGAAGCGCGTTCCCTCACCGAATCTCTCGGCGGCTCGTGGCACGTGCTTTCGGGCGATGACGTCCCGCGCACGCTCCTCGATTTCGCCACGACCGTGAACGCGAGTCAGCTCGTTGTGGGCGCTTCGCGTCAGGGCTTCGCGCAGCGGCTGCTCATGCGGTCCACGAGCGCCACGATTATCGACGGTGCCGGCGACATCGACGTGCACATCGTCGCCGTAGACCCGCCCGCCACGCACTGGTCGGCTCCCGCGCCGCCCACGAGCCTCTCCCCCGCGCGGCTCGCGACAGGCTGGGTACTCGCGACCATTCTCACGATCGTCGTCACCCTCGCGAACCTCGCGCTCGGCGATCCCACGGCGCACCTGCCCACGGCGATTATGAGCTTCGTGCTCGCGTCCGTCGTCGTCGCCCTCGTGGGTGGCCTGTGGCCGGCTCTCGCGACGGCCATCGGCGGCGCGCTATTGCTCAACTGGTTTTTCACCGCACCCACGCACACGCTGTCCATCACGGAACCGAAGAACATCTTCCTGCTCATCGTGTTCGTGCTCGTCGCGGTCCTCGTCGCCCAGGTCGTCGACGGCGCTGTGCGCCGCCAGCGCGAGTCCCAGGAGGCGCGCCGGCACGCGCAGCTCATGACGGAGCTTGCCCGCTCCGTGATCCGCGACGGGATCGGCATTCAGGAGATCCTCGAGCAGATCGCCGCAACGTTCGGCCAGGATGGCGTCGCCCTCGCCACCGTCGAGGGCACGACGCTCGTGCCCGAGTACGAAGTGGGCATCCGGATCAATTCGGTCACGCTCGCCGACGAAGCCTTTTCGCTCGACGACCAGCACGTTCTCGCCCTCGTTGGCCGCCCGCTCACGTCGAGTGAGCAGCAGCTCCTCGAAGCCTATTCGGGCCGGCTCGTGAGCCTCATGACCCAGGCGCAGCTCAACCGGACCCGCATGCAGGCCCGGCAGCTCGAGGCCGCGAACTCCGTGCGCACGGCGCTTTTGACGGCCGTCTCGCACGACTTGCGCACCCCGCTCGCGACGATTAAAACGGCCGTCTCCGGTCTCCTCCTCGACGACGTTGATCTTCCCCGCGACGCACAGGTGGAGCTTCTGCGCGCGATCGAATCGTCCTCGGACAGGCTGGATCGGATCGTCGCGGACCTCCTGGATATGTCGCGCATCCACACGAATAAGCTCGAGGTTAAGGCAGTCACCGTCGGACCCGCCGAACTGGTTGCCCAAACCCTCCGCCACATGGACCCCTCCCTCGTGCCGCCTTCGCTCGACGAGCGCGTCCCGCGCGAACTGCCGGCAATCACGACGGATGCGGCGCTCATGGAGCGCGTGCTCGAGAACCTCATCAGCAACGCCGCCAAACACACCGACTCGGGGGTCACGATCGACGCGACACAGGATGGCGAGCGTATCCTCATTCGCGTGATCGATTACGGACCCGGCCTCACCGAAGAGAGCAAGGCGCGCCTGTTCACGCCCTTCACGCGCTTCGGTGACACGACGAACAGCCACGGGCTTGGCCTCGGCGCCGCGGTTGCGCGCGGGCTCGCGGAAGGCGTGGGCGGCACACTCACCGCCGACGACACTCCAGGAGGTGGGCTCACAATGGTGTTGTCACTGCCGCTCACGATCACCCCAGCCACCACCGACAGTGTGCCCACCCCCGCACACGAGACCACCACCGTTGGGAGCGCGTCATGATTCTCATCGTCGAGGACGATCCGGCACTGGCCAGGGCCATGACCGTTAACCTCACGGCCCGCAAATACCAGGTGCTCACGGCAACGACCGGGGAGGAGGCGCTCGTCATGGCCGCCGACAACCCGATCGAGGCCGTCCTCCTCGACCTCGGCCTGCCGCACATGAGCGGCCTCGACGTCATCGACGGGATCCGCGGCTGGTCAGACGTCCCGATCATCGTCGTGACCGCCCGCCACGAAACCTACACGAAGATTGAGGCGCTCGATCGCGGCGCCGACGACTACGTGACCAAACCCTTCGCGCTCGGGGAGCTCCTTGCGCGTTTGCGCGCCAACCTCAGGCGGCGAACGTCGGGCTCCCCCTCCCCCGTCGTGACGACCACCGACGGTCGCCTCACGATCGACCTCGCCGCAAAAACCGCGACCGTCAACGGCACGCCCGTGCGCCTAACCCCGCACGAGTGGGGCATCGTGAGCTACCTCGTGAACCACCCCAATCAGCTCGTACGCAAGGACGAACTGCTCGAGAACGTGTGGGGCCCCGAATACACGAACGGGGCCGGCTACGTGCGCGTCTACATGTCGCAGATCCGCCAGAAACTCGAGGAGGATTCCTCCGCCCCGCGCTACTTCCTCACCGAGCCGGGCCTCGGCCACCGCTTCGTGCTTGGCAGCTAGCGTCAACGCGGTGAGTAGCTCGCGACCAGGCGCGCACACATCGCGCTATAAAGCGTTGCTCACAGGCTGGCTCCGAGTCTTGAGGTCTTCCCACGAATCGGAATCAGCAATGTCATCTTCATACGCGATGAGATAGCCCCATTGCTGGCCTTCGAAGGCATCCTCGGCGACCAATCGACGGACGAGCGATTCCGCAGCCTTGCGCTTTGCTTGCACAACCGCGCCTTCTCGTCCCCTCTCGGATTTACCCTCGATAATCCAGT
Source organism: Pauljensenia sp. C0170B4 (assembly GCF_056590235.1). Classification (NCBI taxonomy): domain Bacteria; kingdom Bacillati; phylum Actinomycetota; class Actinomycetes; order Actinomycetales; family Actinomycetaceae; genus Pauljensenia; species Pauljensenia sp. C0170B4. The sequence goes on from NZ_JBWPVS010000009.1 coordinate 8,717, forward strand.
GGACACCATCGGTGTCAAGGGCAACGAAGACCGGGAAGTAGCGATCCTTCGGGTTGTAGTAGACGAATGCACCTGCGTGTGGGTGCAGGCGATGCCACCACACAATGCTTGAGGAGGTGTTCAGGAGCTTCGCCAACACGTACTTTCCGCTGTAAGAGTCGAATGATTCAGACTCCATTAGGGACTTGAACCAGCCACCATAGGTGCGGCGCACCACGAAATCGGCGCAGCCCTCAACCTGATCGTGGATCGTTTCTCGGATCGGCAGGCTGTGGTCCTCGATCCGCATCACCTTTGGATAGACCTTAGGCACCTCACGAGTAGACCGCAGAACCTGGTGCACGTACCCCTGAATGAGCTGTTGAAGTTGGTTTTGTGCCGAGTCCAAGGTATCTGCCCTGCCGGTGACTGGACGCGGTAGGTGGCGGCGTTGACCGTCAGTGTCATCGCCCCGGTGCCTTTGATCGTGATGATTGGTACCGCGTCGAGCAGTCCGGGGTTGGTGACCTGTCCAGAGGCGGTGAGCGTGTGGGCGATCAGCCCGGAATCGAGGTAGCTAAACGGCTCGCACACCTGGTGCGCCTCGAAGAATCCCCACGACAACATGACCGTGCGCAGCGGGCTGATGGAGGGGTGCTTGACCTGGTGTAACGCACCGGGCTGGTTGGACAGGTGAATGGTTACCGCCCACCCCAGGGCCAGTGCAACCTTGTGGTAGGCCGCCAGGCCGCCTTTGATTGCGAGTGGCAACGTGATCGACGTGTAGTGCCAGCCGCCGAGGCGGATCAGCGTCCCGGCCCTGCCCGCCACCTCAATATCGTCTGTGGCCCGCTTGAACACGCTTTCACCCTCCAGAATGATCTTGAGACCAAACGAGCTGTCAGCCACGGTGAAGATCATCTCCTCGAAGTAGAATTAGGCAGAGGGAGTCGTAGGGGGTCTGCTGAGGGTTTGGTTGACGTCTAGTTTGTTTTGCTGGGGCGGGGCAGGGAAGGATGTTGATTATGTCGAAGTTGTATTCAGAGCAGTTCAAAGCTGATGCTGTGGCGTTGGTGGAGTCTGGGGTTGCTCGCCGTCAGGTGTGTGCTGATTTGGGGATCTCGCGTTCCTCGTTGCAAAAATGGATTACTGATGCGAGGTTGCAGGCATCAGGGGATGCAACCGTGTGCTGATCCGGTAGTGGCTAAAGAGATGAGCCAGGCTTTGAAACGGATTCGCGAGTTGGAGATGGAAAACGAAGTGCTACGTGCCGCGGCGGCGTACCTGTCTCTAGAGGTGATTCGCCCAAAAGGGTCTTCCCGACCGTGGAAAAGCTGATCAAGGCGGGTAAGGCGACCTTGACGGTAGCGGCTCGGGTACTGGGGTTTTCCCGCCAAGCATTTTATAAATGGGCTGCTAAGCCAGTTTCGGACAGGCAAGCCCAAGAAGTAGAGCTTATAGACAAGATTCGCCAGATTCACAGTGACGATCCTGAATTTGGTTACCGCCTGATAGCAGACGAGCTCCATGATCAAGGGATAGAGATTTCTGAGCGTCGAGTATGGCGTTTGTGTTCTCATGCTCAGGTGTTCTCGGTGATCGCTAGGCGTAAGCTGCGTGGGAAGAAGTCGGGTGCTCCAGTACATGATGACCTGTTACAGCGTCACTTCCACGCTGATGCGCTCAACGTTGCGTGGGCTACAGATATTACGGAGCATTGGACCAAAGAGGGCAAGCTGTATCTGTGTGCGATCAAAGACCTGTGCTCGCGAAGAATCGTGGGCTATGCGACCGGTGGGCGAATGAAATCACGCCTCGTGGTGGCGGCGCTCGATGATGCGATGAGGAAACGAGGCAATCCCCATGGCGTAATCGTTCACTCTGATCGTGGCTCGCAATTTCGTTCTAGAATATTCCGTGCCGCGCTGAAATCTTACGGCGCGAGGGGATCTATGGGCAGAGTTGGAGCGTGTGGGGATAACGCTGCGATGGAATCTTTCTTCGCTCTTGTACAAAAGAACGTTCTTGATCGTGGCTCTTGGAACAGGCGCCGTGAATTATCTGCCGCGATCACTCACTGGATTGAACGGACATATCACAGGAAAAGACGGCAACGAGCACTGGGTAAATTGACACCAATCGAATACGAAACAATCATGGAACCAGCCGCATCCCTTGCGGCCTAAAAATCAGAAGGAAAACTGTCAACCAAACCCTCAGCAGACCCAAAAGACAGCGTTGGATGTGACTTTCAGGCCAGGTCAAACGTAGTGCTTTGATGATGCCTGCCCCGCCATCGGTTACCACTACCGTCGGGGCTGGTAGCCGGTTCATTAATGCTTGGTAGGCGGCAGAGTTTTCCCGTTGGCACCACTGCCAAGCGATAATCTTTTCCCCGTTGGTAGCGGTGATTAGACACCAGCCGTAGGCAAGATAGATTCCATCAAGTAGCACCTGATCGTAGACCTCGCCAGTGACCGATGGCTTGGGCACCTCGACTTGCCAACACCAGGCGCATTTAGTGGCAAAAGAGGTTTTAGCTACCCCGAGTTGGCTAACCGAATAGCCTTCTAGCAGCCATTTTATAAACAGGTCTGCTTGGGCTCTAGCGCTCATATCAGGACGTGATTTAACTGCCGAGGACCCGCAGGCCAGGCAACGCCACCTAGTTCGCCTAGAGCTAGTCTTACCGTTCTTTACAAGCCTTTGTCCGCATACACCACAAACCGGTCGATTACAAGCACTCTTCACACAATATGCTCTCAAAGCATATTCAAACCGTCATAACCCTTGATCAAACCCCAAAAAAATAACGAATTTATACACACAATTCAGGTATTAACCCGGAAATGACTTGGTGGATCTTTTAGCCCCACTTTCGCAAGCCGACATCGATACCGCCAAAATCAACCAATTGTTGAACGAACTTAAACAAGCAGCGGACAAATGCGCCCAGGTGCCCCCGGCGGCACTTCCGTCATTCCCCCAGTGCCAGTTGCTTACTGAACTAGCGAACAAACAGGGCATCGCCCTGCAGCAGCTGTCCGAAAATATCACCAAGGGTCAAGGCCTGCTGACGATCGCGGACAAACTTTCCCAGGCTGATCCACAAGAAATGAAGGCGAAGCTGAACGCAGCAGATCAAGGAGTTAAGGAACTTAGCCGGCAAACCGCCCTTACCCCACAGGCTCGACCGGAAAGCAAAAACCGACTCTAAGAGATGGCACTTATGCCTTGGCGAACGGATTAGACCAGGCGCAACGGGGGGTTCAGAAACTCTCTGCCGGAGCCTCTACCCTAGATAAAAATTCCGGACAGTTACGCACGGGGGCTAATGCTCTCAGCGGCGGCCTTGATTCGCTTTCCCAGGGTGCGGGCAAAGCCTCCGAGGGTGGAAAACAGTTAGCGGGAGGAATCGACAAGTTAACCACCGGTGCTTCCAGCCTAGAAGATGGACTACGTGATGGCGCTGAGCAGGTTCCCACTGTAGATAAGGGACAGGCGAAAAAAGTTTCGAAGGCCGCTAGTGGGGTCGCGGACGTGAAATCGGTACGCCAAAATCCGGTTCACGATAACGGTGCCGGATTCGCCCCCTTCTTCATGGCGCTATGTTTGTGGATCGGCGGGATTGCTATCTTCTTGATTTTCCCCGCCCTGGCTTTGCGGCGTCACCCCGAAGAGAGCTTCTGGAGATGTGGTTTCCGGTCTATGGCTATCGGGGCGCTCTTTGGCGCTCTGCAAGCAGTTACTGTAGTAACTGGGCTGCAACTGTTCCTAAAGCTAGATGCCCAAAACTTCGGGGCCTTAATCTTGATAGCGGTACTGGCTTCTATCGGATACGTGGCAGTGAACCAGGCTTGCGTAGCCGCCCTCGGATATCGAGGACGCGCCCTTTCGGTAATCTTGCTCTGCCTGCAAATCACCTCTACCGGAGCTACCTTCCCGGTAGAAACCGCCCCTAGGTTCTTCCAGTTCCTCAGCCCGCTGCTCCCCATGACCCATGTGGCGCGCACTATTCGCGCGGCGATTGCGGGCGGAGAACTGCACTTAGGTAAGGCGCTAGTGGTATTGGCAATCTGGACGCTACTGTCCTGGGTGGCAACTCTTATTTCAGCGGCACGCCGCAAAGGTCAGCGCCCCATGCCCTATGATCCGGCACTGACTTTTAAGAAGGTTCCTTCGGTGTCTTCGCCCTTAGGGGCAAACTCTGCCAATAACGTTGAGGACTTTGACCAAAGCACCCGCCAAGCCAAAGATAACCTGCCTAGCTGATTGTGCCGGGGAGCGTAGGTATTAAGCGGGACAAAAGATCGGTTCCTGTAAAACTTGCCCACCCCACCATTATGCACGGGAATAAGTTTTATCCGAGTCGGCTAGGCGGGCGTTAAATCCGAAAAAGACGCTGTCTTTTTCGGATTTTGGGCAGGAGGAAAAACTTATTCCCGTGCTGGACGGAGTGGGAGGTGCCCGGTGTGCGCCTGGCTACATGACTTTCGTTTTTTCGACCTCTTTGGCAATATCGTGGATCCGCCCGGCAATCGTATGCCGTAATACCAGACCGAGCACTAAGTTCGGAATCACAAACACCAGGATCATCACCAGGTTATAGGCAAAATCCCCTGCATAAATCCCGGCGATAGCTGAACGCATCAAATTAATCGCATAGGTGGCGGGCAGCCAGGGACTGATGTTTTGGAACCATTGCGGCAATAGTTCCAACGGATAAGCTCCACCAGCGGCAGAAATCTGTAGCACCAGTAACAACACTGCTAAGGCTTTACCCGCATTAGCCAGTGCCACCACCAGCGTATAAACGATAACGGTAAAGACGGTGGAAATAACCCAGCCTGCCAAAATCAGCAGGAAGGGATGGGCTGGTTCAATCTCCACAAACACAATCAGCCCGACCATCAGCAATGTGGATTGTGCCATCCCAATTACCCAGAACATAAAGTAACGCCCCAGATATTCTTGCGCCCCGGTAAATATAGACTTTTTTTCTGCGGCTTTCGCGGCTGTTTTCGCATCGGGAGTAGGTGCGGTTTCACTTGCCTTCGTTTCCGCCCCTTCCGACCGGGACAATTCCTCTGCATTCGCATCCGCACCGGCGACTGCATCAGGATCTTTCCGGACTCCCCTGCTGGCCAGATAGCGTTTAGCCACATTCTCAGAAACATCAGTGCGCAGGAAAACCCCCGCCAGGAGCGCCCCCACCCATAGAGCGATAACGGTGAAAAGCGGAGTCATCCCCACCCCAAAGGTGGCGACTGGGAACACCGCATTGCGTTTTACCGCTATCGGGGACGAAATTAATCGGGCAAAATCTTTGGGGTCAGCTCCTAACGTGGTGACGATTTTTTTCAAGTCCCCTTGCGACTGGGCAGACGAAATCTGTTCCCGAGCCTGATCCAAGCGGCGGACTCCCTCACGCATCTTTGTCGCGGTATTGTCCAGGCTATTTTGAGCCCGACGCATACTCGCTATCATCCCGCCCGCACTTTCCGACAGATCGGTTTGCACCGCCTGCAGATAGGAGCGGAAAATCTTCACATTTTTCCCGGCAGAATCCAGGTTCTTACGCAGGCTCTCAATTCTTGGCTGTAAGTTTTTCTCAAAATTGGATCGAGCGGTGGCAATAGCCTGTTGCGCGTCTGCTATGGCTTGGCGGGCTTTCTCTCTCAGGTCAGAATCGAGGGTTACTCCCCTGCGTAGGTCAGATGCAATACTGCCCAGTCGCTCGGACAAGGTTTGTTGGCGAGCTATCGCCGCGTCCAGCTCGGACAGCAATCGGTCAACGGCTGGATCCTTCCCTTCTAAATCCGCCCCGTCCGGTCCCAGTGCCTGCTCGAGTGCGTCCCGTGTTTGTTGGAAGCCAGCGATTTGTTTATCCAACAAAGTTTTCAGCTGTTCGACTGTGTCCGCACTGCTCTGGCTGGTGCTATTGGCCGAATTCAGCAACTCGTCTAACTGCTTTTGCAGATCGGAGATATTGCCTTCTGCCAGTCTCACAGCATCGTCGAGCCCAGAGGATACGGATGCGAGGGGATTGGTTGTTCCGCCGGCACCTTTTTTCCCGGAATCAAATGTGGAGTCAACAGCCTCCTCAAAGGAATCCTGCACCCCTGCAGCCAGCTGTTTTGCTCCGGTGGCGAGTGGCACCGCCGAACCTATCAAGGTAGACAGAGAACTAACGGTGTTCGCCCCGGAATTCAGTTCTGCAGAGAGGGTTTGGAGGTGGTTGCTCAGCCGATCCAGAGCTGCCTGAGTATCAGCATGCTCTAGATAAGAGGACACGTCCTCAGCGATAGCCACGGTGGCTTCTGCCAAGGTTTGCGAAAACACCGTGTTGATCTGCGCGGTGACTCCCTGGGCGCCTTGCGTGGTGAGATTGGCTGAGAGCGGGTTCTTCTTTTCATTGGTGTACAGCGTGATATTTGCCGGGGCTGCTCCGCCGGCATAGAAGGTAAACATGGACTTTGAAAAATCCGCCGGTAACACAATTGTCGCGTAATATTCCCCCGAGCGCGCACCCTCCAAAGCCTGATCTTTACTGGTTATTACCCAATCAAACTGGTCGTTTACTGCCAGTTCCTTAAGTACCGTGTCTCCCACATTTACTTTGACGTTCAGTATCTTGCTGGTGTAACCGTCGTCGGTGTTAGCCACAGCAATCTTCAGCTGTCCCGAATTTGAGAAGGGATCCCAAGTAGCCAACACGTTGAACCAGGTGAAGAACATGGGCACGACAATCAACAGGACCAGGGAAATCCGAACCATAATGCTGCTGCGAATCTGACAGAAATCGTCTCGGATGATGAAAAGTACTTCGTTCATCGCGTCTCCTCGCTGGTTGCGGAGGCATCGGATTCGCCAGCCGACTGCTCAGAACTATCATCCGCAGCGTCTACCCGCACAGACGCGCTAATGAGGCGACGTTTACTGCGACTGCGGTAATGTTCGCTGCTCAGGTTCTCCGACCGATTTGCGGTTTTGATAGCATTCGCGTCTCGCTGGCGGGCTAGACTCTCGAAAAGTTCATCTTCCGTCAGATGCGACAGTCCCTCGGCTCGTTCGATTGAGCTCTTTAGTACAACTACGCCAACCAGAGTCCCCATGATGGCCACTCCCCAAACCGCTACTAATCCCAGGAGCACGGGTTTACTGGCGGAGGTGAGCCAGGAAATCATCCCGAGCACAACCAGTACCAAAATCCCCACGCTACTCAGTCCCTTAATCAAAGCGGGATAGCGGGCATTGAACTCTTCTTGACGTCGCCGGATACGGGTGGAAAATTCTTTTCGGTTCGCCAGCAGCGCAATGATGTTACTCAAGCGGTAACCCCGACTTTGTAGCTGAACGTCTTCATTCACGACCAGTTCAGTGCGAGCCAAATCATCGTAGAACAGCTGGGTGAAGTAACCGAAACGACGCCTCCCCACAAACCCTAGAAGGAACATGGTGACGCTCATGAGCAATAGAACCGCCATAACATGCCAGAACCGCCCGTGATAGAACCCGCCGATAGTCTCTCGGATCGCGTTGATGCCGTAAGAAAACGGGAGCATCGGGGAAAGCTGGCGGAAGAATCTGGGCATGAGCTCGATCGGATAAATGCCCGAGGCACCGGGAATCTGCAACACCACCAGCAAGATTGCCAGGGCTCGTCCCACGTGACTGAACGCGGCTGCTAAAGCATAGATAATTGCCAAATAACACGGGCCGATCAGCATAGAGGTAGCAATGAAAGCGGGAGCGTTGGCGGCTTTCACTCCCAGCAGCAAACTGCCTACGCTGACAATTAACCCCTGCCCTATGGACAGCACCCCGGAGAGCATGAAGCGCCCCAGATAAGCCGAGCGCAAACTCAACCAGTCAAAGCCTTCTTTATCGACTTCTACCCGGAAAATTATGACCAGGATGAGCGCACCAATCCACAAGGACAGATTGAGGAACATAGCCGCCATTCCCGAACCATATGAGTTGATGGGAAAGAGGGGCTTCTGGTCGAATTTTACTGGCGAGGTTAAGTAGCATCCGATATTGGTCGGATCGAGCCCAATGACTGTTTTCAAAGTTCCCGTCCGAAGCGCGGTAGCCAGAGTCGCCACATCGTTTTGCGCCCCGCTAGCCGTATTGGACAGCAGGTTCAGGTCGTCCTGCACCTGATCAAGCACCTTTTGGGTGTCCCCAATCTGGTCATCGATTCCGCGGGTAAGCGTAGAAATTTCTTTAAGGGAAATCCGCGCGGTACTCACCGCGGAGTTGATGGCTCCCAGCTGCGCCGACAGCTGCGTCACCTGGGAGTTTAACTGAGATGCGGTTCGAGTGGACTCTTCCCGCAGACCAGTGGCGCCGTGTTGCGCGTCCGTCAGAGCCTGATTAAAGGATTTCATCAGTGCCTGCAAATCCTTGCTAGCGTTGGTGGCATCCGCCCCGGTTTTCCCGACCTTGTCGAGCAAATCCTGCATCTCGTTCAGCCGAGATTTCAACTCTGCAGCGAGCTCTTGTGTCTGCGGGAATCTTTCTAAAATCGCAATCTGCTCACGCATTTTCTCTATCGAGGTATTCGCTCTTTTAATTCCGGATTGCAGCTGCGAGTCTATTTCGGTAAGTTTATTTGTCGCATTGGAGACCGCCGAATCCGCCGCCGCCGAGGATTCATTGAGTGCTTTTTGGGCGTTAATACTGGCTTGTCCCGCCTGAGCAGCAAACTCGGAAGCATCAGAGACGACCGTCCCTAAAATTCCTTGCGCATCACTTAAAGCCGCGGAAACATCAGCCAATGCCGGGTCAGCTGCAGCCAGCGTAGCCCGGACTTTTTTCATAGTCTGTAAGGAACCCGTCACAGACGCACTGGCGGAATCCAAGGTGCCTTGCGCATCGACCAGATCCCGGTTAATACCGCTCAAGGCATCTAAAGCACTGCCCTCAGCACCAGCAATATTTGCGTCGATCTCTAGGGCACCGTCGCGCAAAGCTTGCGCAATGGCCTCGCCTACCTTGCCCCGGAAAGTTGAGGTGATTTGAATATCGAGTTCATTTGCTCCCGCACCGGTAATTTTGGGGGCAATGGCGCCTTTCTTTTCATTCACGTTGTATTCAATGGTCGGCTGATGGAGCTGGCCGCTGAAAATATCAACTAAATCTTTACTAAAGGTCTTAGGGATGACAAAAGTCGCATAAACTTCCCCGGTTCTGATTTTGTGATTGGCTGTGGCTTGATCAGTAAACTGCCAGCCCAGCTGCTTATTCTCTGACAATTTGTCGACTACCAGGTTGCCAACATTTAGCTGACCAGTTAGTGCGGATTCCGTTCCCACATCGTTGTTCACTACCGCTATGGGTAGGTTTTCCGTCGCGTTGTAGGGGTTCCAAAAGGCCAAAATATTCAGCCAAGTGTACAGGGCTGGGGTGACCAAGATACCGATGACCATAATCAGGGATCGCGGAACCGCGAAAATCCGCTTTACGTCACGAGCAAACACCCGGCAGCTATCTTTCACCCTGCCATAATAGCCTTGTGTTCAGATTCTGCAATTTCGCTCTACATCCCATTCAAAATCCCACGCAGAGGAATCCTAGTTTGCGAAAGTTTTACGCGTTCATCGCGGGATTTAAGTCAGGCAGACCCGCTCTAATTACATCCCTAAGAACTCTTTGACCTTTGGGAGTTCCCCTCGCATCTGTTCGTATCCGGCGGCGAAGCTTTCTTCCAGTTTCTCGGGATTATCTTCAAAATTCGCCACCCCCATATGCTGCGGATAAAACACATAAGCCTTTCCCTCGGACTCCAAACGGTCTAGTTCGGCTCGGGTTCGGTTGTAATTTATAGGGCGTTCAATAAGACTCTGAGCTGCCTGCGGGTACCGCGCTAGCAAGCAGCGGTACGCCAAATCAGGTAGACGATTTTCTTTCACGTATTCCCGCGGTCGGGTCAATAGAACCAGGAACTTTTCGTAACCATCTGCCTGCGCCACGTCCAAAGGAATTCCGCCAGAGCGTCCTATTGCTCCGTCCATGCACGCCTCACCTGCAATATAAGTGACTGGTGTAGCTATAGGCATGGATCCCGAAGCCTTGCATACGTGGGTTAGTTTTTGCTCCGAATCCACCTGAATCTGTGAAAAATATATTTCTTCTCCGCGCTGCGCGTTATATACACCTATCCGCCATTCGGCTGGATTTGCTACGAAACGCGCATAGTCCAGCTCGAGCATCCCCCCAGGCTCGGTCATGTCGTAGTAAATGTGGTAAGTGTCGAAAATCCCCCTACCTTTTAGCGCGCAGGTGGATTATTACGAGCACTACATCAAAAATCACGACGGCTGGCAATACGTCGACATCTACACCGATGAAGGAATCTCTGGCACTTCCACGAAACACCGCGAGGGATTCAACCGCATGATCGACGACGCCTTAGCTGGTCGCATCGACCTGATCGTCACCAAGTCCGTGAGCCGTTTCGCCCGTAATACCGTCGATTCTTTGACAACCGTGAGGAAATTGAAGGATAAGGGTGTGGAGGTGTTTTTCGAGAAAGAAAACATCTGGACACTCGACTCCAAAGGCGAACTACTCATCACCATCATGTCGAGCCTTGCCCAAGAAGAATCCAGATCTATCTCCGAGAACGTCACGTGGGGTCACAGGAAGCGTTTCCAAGACGGTAAAGTTTATATGCCCTACGGTAACTTCCTCGGATACAATCGCGGCCCAGACGGCAAGCCCGTAATCAACCCTGAGCAAGCCCAAATCGTGCGCCGCATCTACCGCCAATACCTCGAAGGCATGAGCATCCCCCAAATAGCGACATCATTGGAAGCGGATGGGATTCCCACACCGATGCGGCGGGCAAAATGGAGCCACACCACCATCCACTCCATCCTCACCAACGAGAAATACAAAGGCGATGCACTCTTGCAAAAGCGTTTCACCGTAGATTTCCTCACCAAGCAGCGCAAAACCAACGAAGGTGAAGTCCCACAATATTACGTGACCGGATCTCACCCAGCCATCATCGATCCTGAAACCTGGGAACTCGTGCGCTACGAGCTAGCAAAAAACACGAACCAAGGCCGGCGCGAGCGTGCCTTCACCGGTATGGTCTACTGCGCTCACTGCGGCGCAGCCTACGGCAGTAAGACCTGGCATTCCACTGATAAATATCGGACTATCGTCTGGCAATGCAACCAGAAATTCGCAGTTCCTCACCCAAAGAAAATGCCCGTACTACGCGATAGTCAGTTGCAGACAATCTTCCAAACAACACTCGCCAAGCTCATCAAAAGCCAGCAACTCATCGACTGGGACTACCTGATTACCACCACATCAGACACCACCGATTTAGAAGAACAAGCCTTACAGCAAGCAAGTGAAATCGAGGTAACTACCAGGCTCATCAACCAAGCCATCACCCGCAACGCTCATCACTCCCAAAATCAAGACGACTACCAAGAGCGCTTCACCCAGCTCAAAGCCCGCCAACGTGAAGCCATTACCGCCTACGAAACAACTCAGGTAGAAATTGAGCGCCGCCACGGCATCAAAGCCAAACTCACCAGGTTTAAGAAAACCATCCAAAACGCCACCCTCAGCCAAGACTTTGATCGAACAACCCTGCGTGCTCTTTGCCAGCACATCCAGATCACACCATCGGGCAAGGCGAGCGTAATCTTTGCTGACGGCACCAAAATAAAAATCCCAGCAGACAGCTATTAGAGCCACGCAAAACAAAAGGGCTGACCACCACTCAGGTAGTCAGCCCTATTTTTATGCCTGCGAGCAGGACTTTTAGATTTTGCGCGCGTTTTCAAATTTTGCGCGCACCTTTGCGCAAAACCCTAATTTTGCGCAATTGTATCAATTCAGTGTGCTCGTGGTGGAGCTAAGGGGATTCGAACCCCTGACCTCTTCCATGCCATGGAAGCGCGCTACCAACTGCGCCATAGCCCCAAATGGGTGTCACCACAGGCGACCTGTTCACTATAGCGAATCAGGACGCCATCGCACAATTCACACGATGTGCAGGTGATCACGCCCCGATTGCCTGCTCGCTCCACCCCACATTGTACGCAGCCAGCTGCCAGCCACCGTGCTTGCGATCGGGAACAAGCTCCGACCAGTGGCAATTATCCAAGCCCCGCAAACCGCGGAAAGAACCCGCATCCAGACCGAGCAGCGTTGTCAAGCCTCGGGAGATCGCCGACCCGTGCGCCACGACAATCAGCACGTCCCCCTCGTCCATGCCCTGCGACACGTCGGCAACGCCTGCAGCAAAACGCTCCCCCACCTCGCCGGACGGCTCGATACCCGCACCCGCAGACTCACCGGTAGCGGACCACTGGTCGAAAAACACCGGCATTAAAGAACGGATCTGCTCAATCGTCGCACCCTCAAAACGTCCATACGAGCGCTCGATGAAGCGCTTATCAGCATGAACACCGTCAACCGTCGTCCCACGCTGACGCAGCGCCGCCGCGACGATCTGGGCAGTTTCAGCCGCCCGCCTCAACGGTGAGCTGGCCACCACCACACGTGCGACGGAATAGGTGGCGGCAGCCGAAATTCCCACACCGGCAGGCGCACTGGTCACGCGCTGAGCAAGCACACCGGCTGCACGCCTGGCCTGCTCGCGACCATACTCATTCAACGGCACATCGGACATGCCCTGGAAACGCCGAGCCACATTGTGGTCGGTCTGTCCGTGACGCATACACACGATACGGGCAGGTGACATGGCACAGTTCCTTGAAGCCGACGCCCTTACGCGCCGAGCGCTTCCAGGTCCCGGTCCGCGTCAAGCTCAGTAATCGGCTGGTCAGCCCACAAGGACTCCAATGCGTAATACTCGCGGTCCTCATCGGTCAGGACGTGGATCACAACATCCGCGTAGTCAATCAGAACCCAGCGCCCCTCGGTACGCCCCTCAATGCGTTCAGGGCGAAGATCCAGCTGAGCTGCCAGCTCATCCATGATGTTCTCTGCAATGGCACTGACCTGGCGCGCAGATGAAGCCGAACAGATCATAAAGGCTTCGGACAGCGGCATACGTGCGCGCACGTCAATCATTTTCATGTCGGAGGCAAGCTTGTCAGACGCGGCCTGAGCCGCAACGGCGATAAGTTGGCTTGTGTGACTGCTGACTGTCACAAACACTCCCTACTGTTGGTGAACTCCCCTGACACCTCCAGTGTGCCACGACTACTGCTCGTATGGGTCATCAATCCCAGTTTGTGGCGCAGATGTATCCCGATACAGCCCATACTTCGCGATGTACTGCACCACGCCGTCAGGCACCAGGTACCACACAGGCTTGCCCTGGTTCACGCGATTACGGCAGTCAGTCGACGAGATCGCCATAGCGGGCACCTCAAGCAGGCGAATATTCGAATGCGGCGTCAACGGCTTCTTCAGCTCATGTCCAGGTCGCGTCACGCCGACGAACTGAGCCATCTCAAAGAGCTTGTCGGAATCCCGCCACTCAGCAATACGTTCGAGGGCGTCCGCACCGGTGATGAAGTAATAATCCGCATCCGGATCCTGGTTCTTCAGATCAGTGAGGGTATCGATTGTGTACGTGATCTTTCCACGATCAATGTCCACGCGGGACACTCCGAAACGCGGGTTCGAAGCTGTAGCGATCACCGTCATCAGATAGCGATGCTCAGCCGGAGTGACGCGCCGCCCCTTCTTGAAGGGCTGAACGGCGGTCGGCACGAAGATCACCTCATCGAGGTCGAATTCGCTCATCACTTCAGAAGCTGCCACGAGGTGGCCGTGGTGAATTGGGTCGAATGTTCCGCCCATGATACCTACGCGTCGTCGCTGTGTCACAAAGATCCCCTTTAAGTAAATCCCAGACCGGTGAGTTCACACTAGCCCAAGCCTCGGTTGCGCAGACGCATTCCGGTCACATGTCATGAACGGATATGCCCATCACCCTCGATAATCCACATCGTGCTGGTCAGCTCCTCCAGGCCCATCGGGCCGCGGGCGTGAAGTTTCTGCGTGGAGATCCCGATCTCAGCGCCCAGTCCCAGCTGGCCGCCATCAGTGAAACGAGTCGACGCGTTCACGGCGATCGCCGCAGCATCCACCTCGCGGCTAAAACGGTTCGCCGCAGCCAGCGAACGCGTGCAGATGGCCTCAGTATGTCCGGTCGAATACGTTCTGATGTGCTCGATCGCCTGATCCAGATCATCCACCACGCGCACGGCCAGATCCATCGACAAGTACTCGCGCGCCCAGTCCTCCTCTGTTGCTTCCTCCAGCATCGCCGAGTCAATCGACGGGTCGGATGCGTACTGCAGCGTCTGTGCATCGCCGTGGATGCGCACGCCCGCAGTCGTCAGGCGCAACAAGGCACTGGCCAGGAACTTTTCAGCGACCGCGCGGTGCACCAGCAATGTTTCGGCCGCATTGCACACACCCACGCGCTGAGCCTTCGAGTTGAGGATGATTTTCTCCGCCTGAGCCAGATCGGCATCTTCATGGACGTAGACATGGCAATTGCCCGTGCCCGTCTCAATGACGGGGACGCGTGCCTCTTCCACCACGGTGCGAATCAGTCCGGCACCACCACGCGGGATCAGTACATCAATTCCTCCGCGCGCATGCATCAAGGCGCGTGCACCGGCTCTGCCCCACTGGTCAACGCTCTGGACCGTATCTGGCGGCAGATCCACCGACGTCAACGCATCACGCATGACCTCGATAATGACCTTGTTCGACGCCTCAGCCGCGCTGCCACCGCGCAGCACAATCGCGTTGCCCGATTTGAGCGCCAGGCTGGCGGCGTCGATCGTGACATTTGGGCGAGCTTCATAGATCATGCCGACCACGCCCATCGGGACTCGTACCTGGCGGATCCGCAACCCTGTCTCCGTCATTGCGCCGCGCACAATCGTTCCCACCGGGTCAGCCAGTGATGCCACCTCGCGCACCGCGTCCGCAATGCCGGCCAGACGCTGCGCATTCAATGCAAGACGGTCGACCAACCCCTCATCCATGCCTTCGGCCTGAGCTCTGGCGACGTCCTCAGCGTTAGCCTGGAGGATCTCATCACTGCGATCCTCGATTGCTGCAGCCACCGCTCCCAGGGCGCGATTCTTCTGCTGCGTCGTCACGGTGGACAAGATGCGCGAGGCGCTCCTGGCTGCTTCCAGTACCTGCGAAATGTCAGCTAAACGTTCAGTCATACTCTTATCGTGACATACTTGCCGCTGATGCAAGCGACAGGATCGCCAAATCGTCGCGGTGAATCACTGGGCGAGGGTTATCCCACCCCTGACGACGCAGGTCATCCGCATTCTCGCCACTCATCTGCGCAATTGTGTCAGCATCGTAGGCTGCGATGCCGCGCGCAATCAGCCCGGTCGGTCCCGCCACATCGACAACGTCGCCGCTGCGGAAATTGCCCATCACCGCTGTGATACCTGCAGCCAGCAGCGACTTCTTGCGATCAGTCAGTGCGCGGACGGCACCCTCGTCAATGACGAGTTCTCCACACGAGGGGGCGGCGTGCGCAATCCACAGGCGCCTCGAGGCGGGGCGTGACGTCGTCGGCTCGAACCATGTGCCGACCTTACGCCCGGCGAACACCTGATCGAGCTTATCCGCGTTTGTCAGCAACACACCGATACCGGATGCAGCAGCCATCGTTGCGGCCTGCACTTTGGTGACCATGCCGCCCGTGCCCACCGACGATCCCGAACCGCCCACCAGCACCGCCCGCAAATCATCCGTGCGCGTCACGGTCTCTACCAGTTCGGCAGCAGGGTCCGAGGGCGGCGCTGTGTACAGGCCATCCACATCCGTCAGGAGGACCAGCGCATCAGCGGCCACGATCTGGGCCACGTAGGAGGCCAGCCGGTCATTGTCACCGAAACGCACCTCGCGTGTGGCGACGGTGTCATTCTCGTTGATGATCGGGACAACTCCCAGGGACAGGAGGCGCTCCATCGCGTCGCGCGCATTCGTGTAGTGCTCACGGTGCATGACATCGTCGGTCGTGAGCAGGATCTGTGCGACGTGACGATGGTGGGACTGAAAAGCGGCCGACCACTGTGCAACCAGGAGACCCTGCCCCATTGCCGCGCACGCCTGGACAGTGGCTAAGTCATGGAGACGCCCGGTAATCCCCAGCGGCGTGCGCCCTGCGGCCACGGCACCGGAGGAAACGATGAGGATTTCATGGTTGTCCCGGCACCACTGCGCGGCCATACCCGCAACCTGGTCAATCCGGTTCAGGTCAAGCCCCCCATCGGGGCGCGTCAACGATGAGGAACCGATCTTCACGACGACGCGTCGCGCACGCGTAACTCCGTTCACGCCCGATCGTCCTCGGTGCTCGGATCCGTCCACACACCCGATTCGCGTTCGGTCCACAGCTCGTCACGGGCCGCAGCTTTCGCGTCCATCGCGGCGCGATACTCCTCACGGCGTTCCCGGTTCGTGCGCCGCTTCAACGCATCGACACGGTTGTCCGTGCCGCGCGATCCAAGCAGTTCTGGCCCAGTCGTCAAGGAGGGCTCCCAGTCGAAGATCACACCACCTTCGAGCGGGCCGATCACAACCGTGTCACCGGCGTTGGCACCGGCCTGTGCGAGCTGATCTTCCACACCGATGGTGGCAAGGCGGTCGGCCAGGTAGCCGATCGCTTCATCGTTGGTGAAGTCGGTTTGCTTGACCCAGCGTTCTGGCTTGTCGCCGCGCACCTGGTAAACGGTGCGTCCTTCAAACTGACACGGCTCAACACTCACCTGGTTTACCTCATCCACAGGGCGTGGACGAATGACCGGTCGGGGTGCCTCGTCGGCTGCGTCCCGAGCTGCCCGGCGCTGTTCTTCAACCAGGGGTGCCAGTGCGAAAGCAAGTTCGCGCAGACCGCGGTGGGTCACGGCAGACACTTCCAGCACCGGCCAGCCAAACTCATCAAGGTCAGGACGGGCAAATTCGGCCAGATCCCGCCCATCGGGAATGTCAACCTTGTTGAGCACGATGACGCGCGGGCGTTCCATCAGCGGCACGTACCCGTGAGGCGTCCCCAGGTCGCTCTGGTATTGCGCCAGTTCATTTTCGATCGTCTTGAGGTCGCTGACCGGGTCGCGGTCGTATTCGAATGCGGCTGTGTCGAGGACGTGGACAATCACTGCGCAGCGTTCAATGTGGCGCAGAAACTCCAGGCCCAGGCCCTTGCCCTGCGAAGCGCCGGGGATCAGGCCTGGAACGTCCGCCATTGTGAAACGCATACCGCCGGCTTCAACCACCCCCAGGTTCGGGATCAGCGTGGTGAACGGGTAGTCAGCGATCTTCGGACGTGCCGCCGACATGGCGGCAATGATCGAGGATTTACCGGCCGACGGGTAGCCCACCAGGGCGACATCGGCAACGGATTTGAGTTCAAGGATGATGTCGCGCGCCTCGCCGGGCTCTCCCAGCAAGGCGAATCCGGGCGCTTTACGGGCTTTCGATGCCAGTGCGGCATTGCCCAGGCCGCCGCGGCCTCCCTCGGCAGCGATGAACTGAGAGCCTTCGCCTGTCAGGTCAGCCAGCAGTTCGCCGTCCGCGCTCTTAACGGTCGTGCCGTCTGGGACAGGCAGGATGATGTCGGCTCCGTTTTTCCCCTGCCGGAAGTCTCCCATGCCGGGTGTGCCGTTTTCGGCGCACTGGTGTGGGCTGCGGTGGTAGGCCAGCAGCGTGGTGGTTTGCGGGTCGACCTGCAGAATCACCGAGCCGCCGTTGCCTCCGTCTCCCCCGTCGGGACCTCCAAGCGGCTTGAATTTTTCGCGTTTGACTGACGCGACGCCGTTGCCTCCGTTGCCTCCGGCACAATGAATCAGAACGTGGTCAACAAAATCCGCCATGGTGGTCCTTTAGGTGTAACTGACTGACACAAACAATGATACGCAACAGGAAAAGGGCGTCCGGCTCACGGCCGAACGCCCTTGACGCTGAATGAATCAGGCAGACACGGACTCCACGACGTCGACGACGCGGCGGTCGCGACGCTTTCCGAAGGAAACCGAACCGGGCTTGAGGGCGAAGATGGTGTCATCTTTGCCAATGCCGGTGTTACGTCCGGGATGGAAGTGTGTGCCGCGCTGACGGACAATGATCTCGCCAGCATTGACGAATTCGCCACCGAAACGCTTCACGCCCAGGCGCTGAGCGTTCGAATCGCGACCGTTGCGGGAAGAACCGAGGCCCTTTTTATGTGCCATGTTAGTGGTGCTTTCTCTCTTCGAACGACTAGAAACTCAATCAGATCAGTGGGATCGTTCAGGCGATCTCGGTGATCTTGATGACCGACTGCTTCTGCCGGTGACCTTGACGCTTACGGTAGCCAGTCTTGTTCTTGAATTTGACGATGGAGATCTTCGGGCCTTTGGTAGCGTCGATGACCTCAGCCTTAACGGAGACCTTTGATAGTCCATCTTTATCAGTGGTGACGGCGTCGCCGTCGACCAGCATCAGTGGCTGGAGTTCAATGCTGGATCCGATTTCATCGGCCAGCTTATCGACGACTACGACGTCTCCGACGGACACTTTTTCTTGTCGGCCGCCGGCCTTGACGATCGCGTAGACCACGTTGAAGCTCATCTCTTTACTCGTACGGAACGAATCAATTGCCTGTGATACTGAGGCGTATCGTCTGGCAATCACTCGCTGGCGCCTTGGTGCGCCGAGGATCAAATTTACCCGAAAACAGGACCCGTGGGCAAGCCGTCAGAGCCGAAATCCAGCACTCACGGCTGTGCAATTCCACACGGTTATGACGCTGAAGGCTCAATGACGCCACGCGATGCCACCCGGCGGCGACGTCGCGTAGGGGTGGAGCGCTTCGTGGCATCAGGCAGCTGAATATCGTCCAGCGAAGTCACCGCGTGATGACGTTCGGGCTGTTCATCGGCCGGTTCGGGCTCCAAAGTAGGCTCCGGTGTCGGTTCCGGGGTGGGAGTCACCGGTTCCGGCTCGACCGTCTTTCCGGTCGAGGCGCAGCGACGTCTCCTCGGCTGAGCGGGCTTGTCCTGTTCACTGGCAGCCTTGGTCTGTCCGGTTTCGGTGGACGCCGCAGGCTGACCGTTTGGACCGCCCTGACCATCCTGACCGCCCTGGCTGTCCTGGCTGTCCTGGCTATCGTCCTGATCTTTTTCGTGTGCGTGGCTCGCTGCCGCCGCGATGGCATTCAGCGCTTCACGCGCACGCTTGGAGCCGGGGCCATCCTCGTTATTCTTCGTCTCTCGCCTGGAGCGGCCCTTCTGCTTGTTGTTGCTGTGCGAGGCAGGATCCGCGCCAGGCGTTTCCACGGGGTGAGTGTGCACGATGAAGCCCTTGCCTTCGCAGGCCTCACACGGTGTGGAGAATGCTTCAACAAGGCCCTCCCCCACGCGCTTTCGCGTCATCTGCACCAGACCCAGCGAGGTGATCTCAGTGACCTGGTGGCGAGTGCGGTCACGTCCCAGGCACTCAACCAGGCGGCGCAGGACGAGGTCACGGTTGGATTCAAGCACCATATCGACAAAGTCGATGATGATGATGCCGCCGATGTCACGCAGACGCAGCTGACGCACGATCTCTTCAGCGGCCTCCAGGTTGTTGCGCGTGACGGTTTCTTCCAGCGTGCCACCGGCTCCAATGTACTTGCCGGTGTTGACGTCGATCACCGTCATCGCCTCGGTGCGGTCAATAATCAGTGTGCCGCCGCTGGGCAGCCACACCTTGCGGTCCATGCCCTTGGCCAGCTGTTCATCGACGCGGAACTCAGCGAAGACGTCATTCGTGCCGACCCACTGTTCGACGCGGTCAGACAGTTCAGGCGACAGCTCTTCGACGTATGTGCTGACTGTTTGATACGTGTCCTTGCCCTGAATAATCAGCTGAGCGAAATCTTCGTTGAAGATGTCACGCACGACGCGGACAGCCAGTTCGGGCTCGCCGCGCACCAGCGTCGGGGCCGACTTCGTGTTCTTCTCACGCTTGGTGATGTCGTCCCACTGCTTCGACAGGCGCTCAACATCGGCAACGAGCTGTTCTTCGGACGCACCTTCGGCCGCGGTGCGAACAATAACACCGGCCCCGGCCGGCATGACCTTCTTGAGGACTTTCTTCAGGCGTCCTCGTTCAGATTCTGGCAGCTTGCGGGAAATACCCATCATGGAGCCGTGCGGAATGAAGACGAGGTAGCGTCCGGCCAGCGTGATCTGGCTGGTCAGGCGGGCACCCTTGTGGCCGATCGGGTCTTTGGTGACCTGCACCAGCACCGCGTCACCGGACTTGAGTGCCGATTCAATTCGACGAGGGCGACCTTCCAGGCCCACGGCATCCCAGTTGACCTCACCGGCATACAGTACGGCATTTCGGCCTCGGCCAATATCGATGAACGCAGCTTCCATCGACGGCAACACGTTCTGGACGCGACCCAGGTAGATGTTGCCGACCATTGTCTGGTGGGTGCGTCGAGCCACGTAATGCTCGACCAGCAGGTCATCTTCGATCACTGCGATCTGATCAAGGCCGTTATGCTGGCGAATGATCATCTTGCGGGTGACTGACTCGCGCCGCGCCAGGAACTCCGATTCGGTGATCGTGTGACGTCGGCGGCCATCGCGGCGTCCCTCACGGCGACGCTGTTTCTTCGCCTCCAGGCGAGTTGATCCCTTCAGCGCGGTGACCTGATCGTTGCTGTCAGAGGAATCACCGGACTGCGAGCGTGAACGCCGCCGGCGACGACGGCGTGAAGATCCCTCGGACGATTCTGACTCGGAGGGAGCAGAATCACCGTCCTGCGCGGACGAATCCTGAGAATCTGCGGAATCTGACGTCGAATCTGGCTCTGCCGACTTGCGGGAAGACTTCCTTGAGCGCTGTGATTTCCCGGAGTCCTGCTTGCGGTCCTTCTTACCGGAGTTACTCTCACCCGAATTGTCGGCATTGTCGTCGGAGCTGCCCTGCGCGCCAGACTTTCCAGACGATGACTTGGAAGAGGAGGACTTGCCTTTCCTGTTCTTACCTTTGCCGTCGTCCTGGGACTGCGAGGAGTCCTTGTCCTTGCCCTTATTCTTTTGACGCGAGCGTGAGCGTCGGGGTGATTCCTCGGACGAGTCCTGCGATGATGTCGAATCGTCCGAGCGGGATGGTGCGGGAGCCGGCTCGGTAAAAGTCGGCGCTTGAAATAGCAGGGAGGCGGCAGGCACGTGTGCTGCCGATCCCTCGTGTTCGGTCGTTGTCACTTTTCTCCAATTTTGGAGGGGATCCACACGCACCATGGATCCACCCGTCGTCGCCCACGTGGGCGGAAGCGTTCAGGCTCGCGCAAAGCACGATAGCGTACACAGCGGAGCAACCGACTTAAGCAGTCGCGGTCGACGCAGTACGCCCGTTACGAGGGTGCTCTCGCAACGGCCTTGGTTACCCCTATTGTGACACAGGCGAAGTGCCAACGGAATAAGAAGCGCTGAGGCGGGTGGCACATCAGCCGGTTCAATGCCTGAGCGACGCGGCACATGTGAGTGCCGACTCCACGTCACACGAAATAGGCAACACTCTTGTTTCCTATTCCGTTGCCACCTGGAAGTTTCACCGCTCCTTGAAAGTGAAGATGAAACAGCGAATCAGCGCAATTTCGGCGATTCTGCCATTAACCACCTGGTCAATGAGTTATCTTCTTGACATGACGTCATGTCAATCGCGTGGCGCCGTATATCCGTATTTCTATCGACAACAACGATTCCGTCACCGGAAAGGCGAGCATCATGACCCTGCTTCCGGCAGCGTTTGACACGCTGACGCTGGGACGATGGCAGTTCGGTATCACCACGGTGTACCACTTCCTTCAGGTCCCCCTCACAATCGGGCTGTCGCTCCTCGTCGCAATCATGCAGACGAAGTGGCACAGGTCCGGAAACGAAACATGGCTCAAAGCCACACGTTTCTTTGGCAAACTCTTCCTAATCAACTTCGCGCTCGGTGTCGCGACAGGTATCGTCCAGGAATTCCAATTCGGAATGAACTGGTCGGAATATTCCCGCTACGTGGGCGACATCTTCGGTGCACCTCTGGCAGTTGAAGCACTCCTCGCATTCTTCATGGAGTCCACCTTCCTGGGCCTATGGATCTTCGGTTGGGGTCGACTGTCCAAGGGCATGCACCTGGCCAGCATCTGGCTCGTCGCAGCAGGCACCACGATTTCAGCACTGTGGATTCTGGGTGCGAACTCGTGGATGCAGCACCCCACCGGCGCAGTGTTCAACCCTGAAGTGGGCCGCGCTGAACTCGATGGTGCAGGCGGCTTCCTCAAGGTTGTGACCAACCCGGTCCTCCTGTGGGAATTCACCCACGTCCTCACCTCCTCCTGGCTGATTGCCGGCACCCTCGTTGCAGGACTTGGCCTATGGTGGATGACACGCGCAGCCCGCGAAGGCGGTGCTGAAGGCGAAAAGCAGGCTCGCGATATCTGGCGTCCGATTGCACGCTTTGGTCTGGTCGTCGTCATCGTCGGCGGTCTGGGCACCGTCGTGACCGGTCACTTCCAGGGCCAGGAAATGGTCAAGCTGCAGCCCATGAAGATGGCAGTTGCCGAAGGCGTCTGTGTTGACACAGAATCTGCCGCTTTCACTGTGGCACAGTTCGGTTCCTGCCCTCTCAACGGCGAATCACAGCCCACCAAATTTATCCAGGTTCCCGGTGTCACATCCTTCATGTCGCACAACTCCTTCAGCGCTGAGGTTGAAGGTGTGGCCGACATCCAGGCTCGCCTCGTGGAAACCCTCAATGCCAACGAGCACTTCGTTGCACAATACGGTGACGCCTCACAGTACGATTTCCGCCCGCCTCAAATGGTGACCTTCTGGACCTTCAGGCTGATGATTGGCTTCGGTGTCTTCGCCGCAATCATGGCCGTATGGGGCCTGTTGGCAACGCGCAAGGATCAAATCTCCACCAGCGCCGCACTGGGCAAGTTCGCCCTGTGGACCATCCCGACGCCGTTCATTGCGGCATCCCTGGGCTGGATCTTCACTGAAATGGGCCGCCAGCCGTGGATCGTGCATCCGAACCTACCAGGCCTGGCCAACGCCGATCCGGTCGGCAACGTCATGCAAATGACATCAGTTGCCGTTTCCACAACGATCCCCCCGATCCAGGTGTTCCTCACCATGGTGATCTTCACGCTGCTGTACGGGGTTCTCGGCGTGGTGTGGTTCCTTCTGCTCAAGCGCTACGCACTTGAAGGCATCTCATCGGCTTCTGAAAAGACAGCTCACGATGACGATGCTGACAACGAAGCAGTCGGCGCACTGTCGTTCGGATACTGAGGAGGTAGACACTGATGCTAAGTATTCTCTGGTTCATCCTCATCGCCGTTCTATGGATCGGCTACCTGGTTCTCGAGGGATTCGACCTCGGTGTTGCAATGCTCCTTCCGTTCGTCTCCAAGAACGACAAGGAACGCACCACAGCACTGAAGACCATCGGACCCCACTGGGATGGCAACGAAGTGTGGCTGCTCACCGCTGGTGGCGCCATGTTCGCCGCATTCCCCGAGTGGTACGCCACAATGTTCTCCGGCATGTACCTCGCACTGTTCGTTGTGCTCGTCCTGCTGATCCTGCGTATCGCCGCTCTTGAGTGGCGCTCGAAGATCGCAACCGAAAAGTGGCGTGCAATGTGGGATCGCTTCCACGTTGTCGCCGGCTACGGTGTTCCGATCCTCATGGGCTGCGCATTCGCCAACCTGGTGCACGGCATGAAGATCGAGGTCGTCACCCGCGCCGGCGAAGTTGTGCCCCCCGAGCAGGTCACGCCTGAAGTTCTGGCGAACGCATCGCACCAGCTGACCGGCGGCTTCTTCTCACTGCTCATGCCGTTCAACCTGCTGGGCGGCATCGCAGTGGCAGCAATCTGCTTCTCGCACGCAGCACAGTTCCTGTCCCTCAAGACAGACGGCATCCTGCGTGAGCGTGCCAACGCAATCTCAGGACCCGCCTCCATTGCCGCGACGGCTCTGGCAGCTGTGTGGGTCCTGTGGGGTCAGTTCGCCTACGCAACATCGGCAACATCCGTGTTCGCGTGGATTCCGCTGGTCATCGCCGCCCTGGCGTTGATAGCGGCCGCAGCCTTCTCACAAAAGCAACTGCGTCGCGAAGGCTGGGCATTCATTTGTTCCACCGTCGCCATTGCCGCCGCTGTGGCGTGGATCTTCACGATCATGGCACCGAACGTCATGAAGTCCTCGATTGCACCGGAATACTCCCTGACAATCGAGCAGGCATCATCGACGACCGGCACACTGACGGTGATGACAATCGTCGCGGTTTGCCTGGTTCCCGTTGTCCTGGCCTACACGGCATGGAGCTACCACACGTTCCGTCGTCGTATCTCGACAAAGGACGTTCACGAAAATGCGGGACTGCTGCCTCAGAAGATTCGCCTGGGCGAAAACTTCCTGGCTGGATAGTTTCGCGCTCGAACGCTGACAAGGGTCACGGTCCCCGGCTCCAACGGAGCCGGGGACCTTCCCTATTGCGCGCCCTTTTGGGACTTCGTACCCACAACTGGCACAATAGAACGTGTGAAACCTCTTGATCCGCGACTACTGAAATACGCACGTTCAGCACGGGTCCACATCGTCTTCACCGCATTTCTGGGTCTGCTCACAGCAGCTCTCGTCATCGTGCAGGCCCTCCTGATCTCCCGGGCCGCCTCCCCCGTCATCGAGGGAACAGCGGATTTGCGTGACGTCATGCCGACGATTGGCCTGTTGATCGGTGTGCTGGCTGTGCGGGCGGCGACGATCGGCCTGCGTGAAACGCTGAGTCAGCGCGCCGCAGAAAAAGCAGTGCGAGAGATGCGCGGCGCAGTCCTCGACCATGTTGAAAAACTTGGACCACGTTGGCGTGCTCGTCACGGAGCGGACGTAGCCACCCTGGCCACACGCGGTCTGGCGGATCTGGAGCCCTACTTCATCAAATACCTCCCTCAGCTCATCCTCGCAATGACGGTCACCCCCCTCGCGCTGCTGACGATGCTCCTGCTTGATTTCTGGTCAGCCCTGATTGCAGCGATCGTCATCCCGCTGATTCCGGTTTTCATGATCCTCATCGGTCGATTCACGCAGGAATCATCACGGCGCAAACTTGCCTCCATGGAACGGCTCGGCTCACAATTGCTTGACCTGATGGCGGGCCTGCCCACGCTCCGAGGCCTGGGGCGCGAAAAAGGCCCGATGGCGCATATGAAGCGCCTGGGGGCGGAAAATACGCGCACCACGATGGCGACGCTGTCGGTCGCCTTCCTGTCTGGAGGCGTCCTCGAATTTCTCACTACTCTGTCCGTGGCGCTGGTTGCGGTTGAGGTAGGCATGCGACTGGTGGGCGGAACCGTATCGCTCACCGTCGGCCTGACCGTCATCATGCTGGCCCCTGAAGTATTCGAGCCGCTGCGCCAAGTCGGCGCACAGTTCCACGCATCAGCAAACGGAATTGCCGCCGCGGAAGCCGCCTTCGACATTCTGGAAACGCCCGTAACCGAACACGGCGCACACCAGTCACCCGACATGAGTTCGCGCGACATCATCATCGAGGACCTGTCTGTTGCCGCCCGGCAAGTGTGGGCACCTCATAGTCTGAACGCCACGATCCAATCGGGCACGATCAACACCCTCGTCGGCCCATCCGGAGTCGGAAAAACAACGACGGTTATGGCTCTTCTGGCACTGGAACCACCTACCCGAGGGCGGATCCTCATCGCACAGCCGGATACCGGCACAGATGAACCTGTAGACCTGGCCGACATCGATCCACACTCATGGTGGACCCAGGTCACGTGGGTTCCACAATCCCCCACGTTCGTTCCCGGCACCATCCGAGACGTCATATCGCACGATGTCACTGATCAGCAGCGTGATGCCGCCAGCAAGGCAACCGGGTTCGACGCGGTGCTCGACAAACTACCCGACGGATGGGACACGCAGATCGGATACCGCGGTGTCGGCCTGTCAGTGGGTCAGCGTCAACGCCTTGCCCTCACGAATGCGCTGCTCGATCCGGCCCCTATCGTCATCCTTGATGAGCCGACGGCGCACCTGGATGCAGTCAGTGAACACGTCGTGGTACGCACCCTAGAGCAGATGAAAGCGCAGGGGCGAACGGTCATCGTCATTGCGCACCGCCAGGCCGTCGTTGCGGCAGCAGACCATGTCATTACCGTCTCGGCGCAGGCAGCAACTGCTCAGGATGCCGAGGAGTACCCCATCCTCACGCAGATTGAGCAACTGGAAGACCTGAGCGTGACGCTGCCCGGATTCCTCGACGAATCGGAGGCGGTGAAATGATCCTGTTTCTGACGCAAAAAGAACGGCGCGCTGTGCGCCGCGTCATCGACCTTCTGGATGTCGATAAGAAGAACTTTATTCTGTCGGTTCTGTTAGGAGTACTCGGTTTGGGCGCTGCAATCGCCCTGTCCGCCACCTCTGCCTGGCTGATCGCGCGCGCCTCCCAACACCCGCCGGTCCTGTACTTGACGGTCGCGGCCGTCGCGGTGCGCCTGTTCGGCATTTCTCGCGCGCTGATGCGGTATCTGCAGCGCCTGGCCAGCCATCAAGTCGCCTTAACGGGAATGGATGCGCTACGGCAGAACGTCTACCGCATCCTGTCCACTACCCGCGTCGACACCGTTGCCAAGCTTCAGCGCGGCGACCTGCTGGCACGCACCGGTTCGGACGTAGATGAAGTAGGCAACCTGGTCGTCAAGTCACTGCTCCCCTCGATTGTCACCACCATCGTGGGAGTCGGGACCGTCATTGGAATCAGCCTGCTCAGCCCTGCCGCCGGGCTGATCCTGCTCCTGTGCCTGCTGGTCTCCGGCGTTATCGCGCCCGCATTGAACATGTATGCAGCCAGAGAAGCCGAGATGTCGTCGCGTCACGCGCGCACGCAGCTGTCTGAATCTGTTGTCACCGTCATGGATGGTGCCAGTGAACTGCAGATCCAGGGCCGCCTGGCTCATGTGCGCGAACGGATCGAACGCATTGAGGATTCCCTCGTCGCATCCACACGACAGGCAGCGTGGCCGGCCGGTTGGGCTGCTGCGCTGGATCGACTGGCCATGGGTGCTGCCGTCGTGGGAGCACTGCTGGTCGGCATCCCGCAGACACGCTCGGGCGCGCTTGCCGCGGTGGCACTGGCGGTGATCGTACTCACACCACTGGCCGCATTTGAAGGCACCGCGGAACTTCCAGGCGCAGCCGTTCAACTTCTGCGTTCTGCCGACGCTGCAACGCGCATTGTGGATCTGCTGGGCGAGGGGGACGCGCCTCAAACTCATCCCATTGCGCACACCGGCGCCACTCCTCGAGTGGTTGCGGAAAACCTTGCGATTGGGTGGCCTGACGGACCGACCATTGCGCGTGGAATCTCGCTGGACATCACCGTGGGGTCCCATATCGCCATTGTGGGACCGTCCGGCATCGGTAAATCGACGCTCCTGTTTACGCTCGCCGGTATGCTTCCGCCCAAGGAAGGGCGTGTCACGATTGACGGCGTGGACGCGTGGCAGGCTGATCGCGACGACGTGACCCGCCGCATCACGATGACCGCCGAAGATGCACACATTTTTGCCACGACCGTCTATGAGAACATCCGTGTTGCCAGGTCGGACGTGACCCGTGAAGAAGCCCGGCAGCTGCTGGAGACGGCTGGATTGGGACAGTGGTGTGATGCCTTGCCGGCAGGGTTGGACACGCTGATCGGCTCTGGAGGCACCACAGTTTCCGGTGGTGAGCGCCGCCGACTGCTGCTGGCCCGCGCGCTGGCTGCTCCTGCCCCGCTTGTTCTGCTGGACGAGCCTGCCGAGCATCTGGACGCGACAACCGCTGACGCCTTGATGGATACACTGCTCAGCCCGACTGACCAGGGACGCGGCATCGTGGTCGTCACGCACCGCCTGTCGGGCCTTGCCAAGGCTGACCAGGTAATCGTTCTGGAACAGGATGAGGACGGCATCGCACATGTCGTGGAATCGGGCACTCACGACCAGCTCATCGCTCACGCTGGAAACTATCGGTGGGCACTGCAGCAGGAGGAACAGTGACACCACCAACACACACGAATGACACCTATGCGGACTCGTCGATCCTGCAGGCTGTACTGGACCTGACGGCTTCACTGGAACTGGATCCGATTCTGACAACTTTCGTCGATCAGTCGTGCCTGCTCACTGGCGCCAGGTGGGGCGGCGTGGCCGTGCTGGACACGTGGGGACGCACCGCGCGGCTGGTCGGTCACGGAGCCAGAGCCCAGGAACTTCACACGCAGCCCCTGATCGAAACGCTCACGGCGCATATCCCGCCCCATGAGCCGTTGGTCATACCTGACCTGCTCAACCCGAACGTCGATTTCGAACTTCCCGCCCAACCAGCCGACGCTGGGTCCTCCTCACCGATTGACAACTTCCTGGGAATCTCCCTCAACGTGCACGAACAGGTGTTCGGGCGCCTGTTCCTGACAGGGCGCGTCGGCGGTTTTACCGACGAGGACGTCGCAACGGTGAGCGCGCTGGCACGCGCAGCCGGACTGGCAATCGAAAACGCTGAACGATTCGCACACTCACGTAACCGCGAACGCTGGATCTCAGCCTCACAACGCCTGACAACAGCAATGCTGGAAGGAACCGACGAGGAAGAAGCCCTCGAACTCATTGCGCACACCGTGCGCGACGTGTCCCACGCGGATACCGCAATCATTGTGCTGCCCTCCGTGGGCGACACGTATGCGGCGGAGATCACCGACGGCTACGACGCGGATCGATTGCTGGGACTGACCTTCCCGAAAGAAGGCCGCACCATGTCCGTGCTGAGGGAAGGCACCGGCATGATGGTTGATTCAATGGAGCACGCACAGATCATGCGCGTCCCGGAATTCACGAAATTCGGCCCCGCGCTGTACGCGCCCCTGAAGGCTCGTGGCGAAACGTCTGGTGTCTTGATCCTGCTGCGCAAACCCGGACGCCAGGAATTCGCCCAGTCAGACCTGCCGCTGGCTGAATCCCTCGCATCCCAGGCCACCCTGGCATTGGAGCTGGCATCGGCGCGCCACATTCAAGACGTGGAAACCCTGCTCGATGAACGCTCACGTATCAGCCGGGACCTGCACGATTTCGCGATCCAGCAGCTGTTCGCGGCGGGGATGAGCCTGGACGCGGCCCGCTCAAAAGTCAGGGAAGAAGAGGCATCGACCGACGAGGTGTCGTCGATTCTGGATCAAGCACTGGCCTCGGTGGATGAAGCCGTGCGCCAGATCCGTGCCATCGTCCACGGCCTGCGCGAGCCCGACCAGAATGTCGGTCTGGTCGAGCGCGTCCGTCAGGAATCTTCCCTGTCACGCTCCTTCCTCGGATTCGCGCCCTCCCTCGTCATTTCACTGGACGGAACGGCGATTAACGAGGACGAAGAAGCAGAAGACGCGATGGTGAGCGCCATCGAAAACATGCTGTCCGATGATGTGGGTGATGATGTGGTGGCTGTCGTGCGTGAAGGACTGTCCAATATTGCGCGGCATGCGCACGCAACGGCGGGGCGCGTCATTTTGGAAGTGACGTCCCCATCCGATGACACTGCTGGAGAAGTGTGCGTGCGTGTGGCTGACGACGGACGCGGAATCGACCCGCACCGCACACGCAATTCCGGCCTGTCCAATATGCGTGAGCGCGCCCGACGTCACGCCGGCAGTTTCGTGTTCGGCGCAGGTATCGACGGCGCAGGTGCAGAAATTATCTGGCGCGCGGAAATCGACCCGGAATAGGTCAGTTACGCCAGGCCGCCGCTCGCTGGCCCGCCACCCAGGCTGCCACCTGCGTGCGACGCTGCAGACCCATCTTCGACAGCAACGACGTAATGTGGTTCTTCACCGTCTTTTCGGCCACACCGAGCTTCTCTCCGATCTCACGGTTCGACAGGCCATCGCCGATCAGCTCGAGCACATTGCGCTCAGAAGGTGTCAGGTCAGCTGTAGGGTCATCGTGATCAGCGCGGCGACGCGTCACAGTGCGCTCATCGAGCAGGACACGCCCTTCTGAAACGGCGCGGATCACGTCAGTGATTTCAGCTCCACGCACTGTCTTCAACACGTAGGCGCGTGCCCCTTTTTCAAGGGACTCAGCCAGTGCCTCGTCATCATCGAACGAGGTCAGCACGATCGGGCGGATTTCAGGATGGTCAGTGCCCAGACGGTCCATAATGTCGATGCCGGTGCCATCTGGCAGCTGCAAGTCCACCAGGATAACATCCGGGCGAACCAGATCGGCGCGGCGCAAAGCGTCGGCCACGGTGCCCGCTTCTGCAACCACTTCCAGGCCATCGGCCCGGTCGACGATTTCAGCAATTCCTCGACGCACAATCTCATGATCATCGACGATCATGACGCGAACATCTGGACGTTCAGGATTTTCGTTACTCATCACATGTCCCATCATAGTGTGCCTGGCGGCGCGATCATTCCATGGGGTAATCCGGGTCAAGCCGCGCGATCGCAGCTCGAGCCGCCGCATTTTCAGCGTGCTTCTTCGACGTGCCTTCCGCTGTTGCCAGCGCCGACTTCTCATAGCCCACCTCACCGAAAGCAACGGTGGCGGTGAAGCTGCGCTCATGATCCGGGCCGGTGCTGGTGACCTGGTAGACGGGCTGCTCGTGACCGTGGTCGCGCGCATATTCGCTCAGCGTTGTCTTCCAGTCCTGCATCTGTCCGCGCACAACAGCGCGATCCAGCAGGTCAGCAAGCTGGTGGAGCACGATCTGACGAGTCTTCTCAAACCCGTGTGTCAGAAACGTTGCCCCGATCAGCGCTTCGAGCGCGTCGGAGAGGATAGAGTCCTTGTCACGTCCACCGTGAATATCTTCGCCCCTGCCCAGGTACAGGAAATCACCCAGGTGGATGCGCCGCGCGACGTATGCCAGAGGCTCCTGCGATACGGTGGCCGCACGCATGCGCGACAGGTCTGCTTCGCTGTGGTCAGGGTGATCCTCGAACAGGCGGGCTGCCACCACGATGGACAGGACAGAATCGCCCAGAAATTCCAGGCGTTCATTATGCGCAATCCCGCCGGCCTCATAGGCGAAAGATCGGTGAATCAGCGCGCGGTGCAGCAGCGAGGGGTCAACCTCAATCCCCCAGTTGCGTTCCAGCTCAGCCGTATCCACATTGACAGGTTCAGGAAGTTTCGAATGCTTAGCCACGATCCTGCCCGTCCTGTACGTTCAGATCATCCAGCAGCTGCGCAAGGGAAGCCATCCGAGGGTCAATAACCTCATGGTGATGATCCTCAGGCAGATCATCCAGACGCTCACCGCAATGCGGGCACAGCCCCTGACAGTCCGGACCGCACAGTGGTTGCGGATCAATCAGCGGCACGATTGCGTCACGCAGCATCGGTTCCAGATCCAGCATGTCGTGCGCACTGATGACAAGGGCGTCCTCGTCACCTTCCGGCTGCTGATCGTAATAGACGACGCTTTCGTCCACGTCCGCTTCCTGCACAATGTCATCCAGGCAGCGCACGCATTGACCCTCCAGGTCACACTGGCAGCGTGCGCGCACCAGGACTCCCTCGTCAATGGACGTGATGTCCACGGTGACGGGGACGAGCGCGCCTTCACGAATCGCCATCATCGGGGTGCCGATACCTGCGGGCACGTGCCACTGCAGCTCATAACTGCGGGTCGTTCCAACGCGGCGCGGCACGTCGCGCAGTGACACGGTCAGTGAGGATGCCGCTACCGGTTCGCGTTTACTCATCGTCAAGGGAGATATCCGTCTTTTCCTGGCTGGCGCGCTCCAGAATGGTGCGCTGACCGGCCTGCGCACGTCGATGCAGATCCGACAGCACGTCGGACAGCTCGCCCAGGGACTTCACAACGTAGCGGTCGGCACCTTCGCGCAGTTTGCGCGCATCGTTCTTCGCTTCACCGACCAGTTGGCGTGCACGATCTTCCGCCATGTGGGAGATTCGGTCACTCGCGATGAGGCGTTCAGCCTGAGCGTTCGCATCACTGAGCGTGTTTTCAGCGTCGGAGCGGGCCTGATTGGCAACATGTTCAGCCTGTTCCTGCGCGTGGGCCACGGTGCGTTGTGCCTTGTCCTGCGCCTCAGCGATCATGTGCTCGGCCTGCTCACGCGCCTCATCAGTGAGGGTTCGTGCCTGCGTGCGGGCCTCCGTCAGCGTCATTTCAGCGGCCGAGTCAGCCCGGCCCAGCACGGCGTCGGCGTCAGCGACGAGGGCGTCTGCTGCAACCAGGTCTTCAGGCAGCGCGGCTCGGGCCTGTTCAATCAGATCAAGGATCTCAGCGCGATTGACCATCACGGATGCTGAAAGTGGAACCGAACGAGCCTCTTCAACCAGTGCTTCGATCTGTTCGAGCGCCGCGATCACCGTCGATGGGCCATACACTTCCGAGCTGTCACTCGGCTCGTCAGAAGGGACGTTCTCGTCGTAAGCCATTGTGTCCTCCGCCTGTTGCCTCATGAGTGTCTATGAGTCTTATTGTCCGTCAACATCGGCACAATTGCCGGTGGAACATACCGAGAAGCGTCCATTTGCCACGCCAACAGTTCGCGCACGATGCTGGAGGAAACGAGTGCCAGCTCCGGCGCGGTAGGGAGGAACAATGTTTCCACCTCACCGTGAGTGCGGTTCACCCACGCCTGGACCTCTTCCCACTGCATGTCGGCAGCGTTTCGGATTCCCTTGACGATCACGCGTGCCTGGTGGGAGCGGCAAAAATCAATCGCCGTGCCGTCCATTTTCTCCACACTGATGCGGCCGGCGATGGCGGGGTTCAGATCGGCACACGCTGCCTGCGCCATGCGGATACGCGCCGCAGAATCGAACATCGTGGTTTTCGCCAAGTTGATCCCCACCGCCACGATGATGCGGTCCGCGAAGCGTGCAGCGCGTTCGATGATGTCGACATGGCCGCAGGTGATGGGGTCGAAGGATCCCGGGATCACTGCGATGAGTGGCTGGCGTTGCGTCATGACTCCACCCTATCGGCACGGCCAATGAACCACGCGGCAGTCTCACCCCAGTGACGGTGATCTTCGCACACCAGGCCATCCGGCAGGTCTGGCGCCTGTGAGCGGGTTGATCGCTCCACAATGACGAGGGCGTCTGGCGACAGGTGCGCCGCGAGTCCGGCCAGCACGGCCGCGAGCGCATTTTGTGCCAAATCATAGGGAGGGTCCACGAACACCAGGTCAACCGGGCTGCTCACGCGGCCTGACTGCACAAACGCCAGCGCGTCGAGGGTGTGGATGCGCGTGCGATCTTCGTAGCCCATCATCGCTGCGTTCGTACTCATGGCGCGGGCAGCCTGACGTGAACTGTCCACCATGTCAGCCCGGGCTGCTCCGCGTGAGAGGGCCTCGAAGGCCAGCGCTCCCGACCCTGCGTACAGGTCCAGTACCGCTACCCCATCGCACATATTCATGGCATCCAGGCGTGAGAACAGTGCTTCGCGCACGCGTTCCGATGTGGGCCGCGTTCCGCGTGCAGGCACCTTCAGTACGCGCCCTTTTGCCTCTCCGGCCACAATCCGTGTCATGGGACCTACTCTACTGGTTCGCAGCGTGGACATACATCGCGGCCACTGGCCCTCGTGCCACCATAATTTCGGTGAGCATCGGACACGACGTGGCATATGCGGGGCGCCTGGGCGTGGCGGCCGCGATTGTTGTGCCCGGATCAATGCTGGTCATCGCCATGTCGGCCTACGTGCTGGTTCTGGTTGTCATGTTCGCCGCGAAGGAGAGGCGATGAATACGATGTATCTGATTGCGATCCTTGCGGTAGCCGGTCTTGTCACCGTGTTGCTGCGCGCCGTGCCGTTCGCGTTGCTCGCCCCGATCCGCGAATCTCGCCTCATCAAGTGGCTGGGCAGGCGCATGGCTGTGGGCATCATGGCCATCTTGAGCGTCTACACGATGATGGATGTTGCGTGGAGCGACCTGCAGGCAACAGTGCCGACACTGGTCGCCCTCGTCGTGACGGTCGGACTGCACCTGTGGAAACACAACCTCATGATTTCGATTCTCAGCGGAACAGTCGTGTGTATCGCACTGTCAGCAGTGGTCGGCTAGGAACGCTCCATCCACGCGACCTGTGAGGACAGTCGCGCTCTGATGACTCGTTCAAGTTCGCTGTGATCGGCCAGTGTGGGGTCTGCGCTGATGGTGCGTCGCGCAGCGTCACGCGCCTGCTCGATAATGTCGCCATCTCGTGAGACCGACAGGAAACGCAGTCCCGAGGTGCGCCCTGACTGTTGGGCGCCGACCACGTCGCCTTCTCGACGTAGCGTCAGATCCACGCGCGCCAGCTCGAATCCGTCTGTCGTGCGCGCGAAGGCCTCGAGCCGTTCGCGGGCTGGTGCCGACAGGTCGTGGCGGTGTACCGCCATGCACACGCTGTCTGAATCCGAGCGTCCGACACGGCCGCGCAACTGGTGCAGCTGTGAGAGGCCAAATTGCTGGGCGTCAATGATGACCATCATGGTCGCTTCGGGCACATCCACTCCCACTTCGATCACTGTGGTGGACACGAGGACAGGGGCGCGACCCGCAATGAAGTCATCCATGATGCGGGTCTTGTCAGCACTGCCGATTCGTCCGTGCAGTTCCTCGATCCCGATACCCCGTAACGCTGTCTGGGTGCGCAGTGCGGCCGCCACCGCGTGGACGGATGCGAGCGGTGGACGGTGGTCAGCTGCATCCGTGTCTTCGACGTCGTCTCCCTCGTCAATACGTGGACAGACGACGAAAATGCGGCCGCCCTGGTCGATCTCTTCGCGGGCGCGTTCCCATAGACGCTGCATCCACGCCGCGTTGGCCACATCGACTAAGAATGTGCTGACGGGGCGACGCCCCGGTGGAAGCTCATTGATGCACGTCTGGTCCAGGTCACCGAACACGGTCATCGCGACAGTTCGCGGAATGGGCGTGGCGGTCATGACCAGTTGGTGCGGGATCGTCAGCGTGGCAGCGGTGGCCGCGCCGCGCAGGTGGTCACGCTGGGCAACACCGAAACGATGCTGCTCGTCGACGACAACCAGGCCCAGGTGCGCGAATGTGACGCTATCTTGCAGCAACGTGTGTGTACCGACCACGATCATGGGCTGGCCGTCAGCAAGGTCGCGTTCCAGAGTGCGGCGCTCGGCGCGCGGAGTGGAAGCTGTGAGCAGTTCGATGCGTGGCGCGTGGGTGGTCATCCGCGCGATCAGGGCATGCAGGGACTGGTAGTGCTGCTCAGCGAGGACCTCGGTGGGTACCAGCATCGCCGCCTGGAATCCTGAATCCATAGCCTGGCACATGGCCAGTGCCGATACCACCGTCTTACCGGATCCCACGTCGCCTTGCAGGAGGCGCTGCATGGGGCGTTCGCGCATGAGGTCACGTGAAATGGCCTCCACCGCTGCTTCCTGGGAGCCCGTCAAGTCGAAAGGCAGGGAGTCGCGTAAAGCCTGGACGGCACCGTCATCGCCTCGCGGACACACCGGCGCCCTTTCCATGTCACTACCGCGTCTGACGCAGGCCAGCCCAGCCTGCAGTGTGAATGCTTCACGCCACGCCATGTGCGCGCGGGCAGTTTTCCAGTCCTCGCGGCTGTCCGGCTCGTGCAGTGCGCGCAACGTGGTGACCAGATCAGGCAGACCAGCTTCACGGCGAATCGTTTCCGGGACGGGGTCAGCCAGGTCGCCCTCGTGCATGGACTGAAGCAGAAAAGACACAGCGCGCTCAATGGTCCACGAATTGAGCGAGGCAGTGGCCGGGTAAATGGGGATGAGTCGCTGGCTGCGTTCAACGATCTCCGGAATCGTGGCGTCCTGCGCGCCTTCAAACTGCGGATTTGTCAGCTGAACCTTCCCCTTGTAGGAACCGACCTTGCCGGCAAACAGCATGCGCGCACCAGGTTCGAGCAGTCGTTCGTGGGGCGCGAGGCGATAGCGCGTGGAAGCGAAGAACGTGGCGGTGATCGTCTCGGACCCATCGGTCAGTTCAACCACGAAGCGTACCCCTTTGCGCGTGCGGTTGGGCATCATCTGGGCACTGAGCACTTCAGCGAGGATCGTCACCGTGTCCCCTTCGTGCAGCGAACTGATCGGTGTGAGCGAGCCCCACTGGTCGAGCCTGCGTGGCCCGTACGTGAGCAGGTCAGCCACCGAGATCAGATCGTGTGCGGCAAGTTTTCGCGCCGTCGAGGCGGGCAGACGCAGCGCAAGGGGGACGTCGAGGGAGGTGGAAAACCCGTTCATACGGTCAGTCCCTGAATAATGCTGGGGCCTGCCTGCCCGCCGTCAATTACTTCGAGCTCATTGATGTCAGGTGCCAGCATCTGACGAACCGTTGCCGTCAGGTTCGGACCGTCGGCAGCTCCGATCAACAGACGCACGCGTCTGGGGGCGCGCGCCTTGACTTCCCGCACGGCAAGAGGAAGTTGCTCATCCGCATCATAGGTAATGGCCAGGGCGAAGCTGGCTGCAGCTGCGCGCGCTGCTGACTGAGTCAGCATGGTCTGCATGACAGGTGCGACGGTGGGTCCGCCTGGCTGTGGGACGAAGGCGCTGGCGCACGCTCGGGTGCATTCCAGCGCTGTCAGGTCGTCCTCGCACGGGGCGACAATGACTGTGTGGGGCGATACATCACGAATACGTTCGGCACGTGCGCGGCTGGCACTGTCGCAGGCGGCAATGAGCGACACTCCTGTTGACGAATGCGCGAGGGCGCAAGTGATGGCCTCAATGTCCTGGTCACTCGGGTCGAGCAGTGTCAGTGCTCCTGCCTGTGCGAGGTCTTCGACAAGGCCGGGTGCATGAGTCATCGCTATAACTGTGGCGCGTTCGATGCGCTGGTGGGTGCGGCGTTCGAGGAGCTGAGCGCCGCGATGCGTCACACCGTCACTGAGCGTGTCCACGCCGATGAGTTCGTCGGGTCGGCCGTCACGGACCATAAACCGGGTGACGGTGCCGTGGGGTGGTCGAACTGCCAATGGCGCCGATGTGTCGATGCGGAAACGCCAGGTGCCATAGGCAAACAAATCGGTGGCTCCCACTGCCGCCCACCGAGCTTCCAGTGCATCAAGATAGTCGCCTGCATTCGTGGCATCGTCAGTACTGCCTGCCACAATCATGTCCACATTGAAGGCGTCGCGCGGGCGGACAGCGGTCGAAACCAGGCGCGAATGTGAATGAGCCAGGTCGCTCATCATACGTGCCAGTGAGTCCAGGATGGCTGGATCGTTACGCATGGTGCAGTCCAGTGATGCGGCGATGACGATCAGGGCTGCTGCACCTGCGTCGATATAGTCATCAGTGGCGTTGATCAACCCATACTGCAATTGGCTGGAATACAGGGAGACGAGGTCGCTCTGATCAGGAACCGTTGCTCCCAGAACCTCGAGTTCGCTGGTTGCCTCATCAAACATTGCAGCAAGGGCAGGTGCGACATTCACGTGGGCGTCGGGCGCATCCCAGGGGGCGGATGTGAGCATCCGTCGCACGATGATCGGATTGAGATCTGCGCCGGATTCTTGTCGCAGGGCGTGTGCCCAGGCACTCCATAGAGCGGTAATGAGCAATCCGACGTGTCCGTGCCCTGTGCGGATCCCCTCGCTGACCAACGTGTCGAGGTAATCAGCCAGAGGCATGTCCGGGTCAGTTGGGGCGAGGCGGCTCATGGATTCCACTGTCAGAAGCGCGTTGGTGCCCGTGTCGCAGTCGTGGGAGTTCCATCCATCGAGGTCATCCAGGAAGGGACGCAATTTGGCCAGTTCCGTGGCGGCTGTTGTCAGCGTGAGTGCCAGCGTGTGTGCTGAGAGTTCACCGGTCACGGATAGGCCTTTCGCTATGAGTAGTCACGGGTGATCCTATCGTCTCACTTTTGGTCGCCCGCGCGCAGATGTGGTGGAACTGACACAGGCAATGTGGTTCAAAGAGTTGGAGAATAGGCCTGTCATCAGCTACCATTTTGTGGTTGCTCGTGGTGGATTCGCACCACATCGACTGTCTCATTTGGGACGATAACTGACTACTTAGAGGAGATCATCGTGGCTTCCGTATGCGACGTTTGCGGCAAGGGACCGGGCTTCGGTAAGAGTGTCTCGCACTCCCACAAGCGCACGAATCGCCGCTGGAACCCGAATATCCAGCGCGTTCGTACCTTGGTTGACGGCACACCCAAGCGACTGAATGTGTGCACGAAGTGCCTGAAGTCTGAACGAGTGGCGCGTCACACCCGCTGATACGCTGCTTTCTGATTCGCCGTCTACAGTGTAGGCGGCGAATTTTTTGCGCCTGCGGCAGGAACCGGGCGCATCTGAAAAGTGGAGATGGTCTCCGATCTGACCGAAGTCAGTTCGGAGACCATCTTCATTTCAGTGATCGATTCAGCGACTCACTTTCACTGCTGAGGTGAGGAGTCTTGCGGCGGATACGGCGGTTCTGCCTGGTTATCGGCTGATCCTGACGGGTCCTGAGCCGGAGGCTGGTACCCCTGATTCGGGTACTGCGAACCGAATTCCTGCTGGTAAGGTGCGGCCGCCCCTTGCGGGTACTGGTTGTACTGCGCCGAGTTTTGGGGGCCTTGAGGAGCGTTCATGCCCTGTTGCATCCCATTTCCGTACCCGTACTGCTGCTGAGGAGCAGCTTGAACCGGAGCAGGCTGCTGACGCCAGGCTTGCGCCGTCTTCTTTCCAGCGAGCAACGGCAGCAGTGGAGTGTCGACCAATGCTTCGGGAAGAATCTCGGCCAGCAGTGAGGCGAGGAAGAGTCCAAGGATGGCGACCGTGAACGGCGTCCACCATGACATGCCGAGAGAAGCACTCTCACCGAACATATGCATCGTAACGTTGGAAAGCCACAGGCCAACAATGAGCCACGCCAGAAGGCCGATGACTGGCATCTGCCAGATCCTGGCCCACTGAATCGAGCCGGTGCGCGTGCGTCGAGCCCCGATGTGGATCGCCATTGCGATGATGGCGACGATGGCGAGGATGAAACCGATGACCGCGGCGATGGGGTGGAAATTCCAGATCATGGCAGTGCCACTGCCACCGTAGGATCCACCCGAACCGAACATGTCCATCATTGAGCCACCCACCGAGAATCCACCGAAGAAGCACATGCCTGTAATCCAGATGATGATGTTGGCCAACAGCGGCAGAACCAGCGTGACGGACACGCCATCTGTCTTGGCAAAAAACACGATCCCGAGAATCAGAGCGAAGGGAGCGAAGATGGCGAAGAGCACCGCATGTGCCTGAACGAATTCGCGAGCACCAGTAAGCAGCTCAGCAACAAACTTATTGTCTTTCCAGCTGGCAGGAAGAAATTTACGAGTAAAGAAAAGCGTGATCCCAACGAAGAATGTCACGTTCAGGAAGATGTGGAAGAAACCGGGTCCCATTGACAGGCTGCCGAGGTTGTCAAAGGACAGGTCACCGCCGTCGAGCGGTGCGACAAGCCGCAGCCTCCAAAAACCGAACAGGATCGAGGTAACGAGGCCAATAGCCAGAGCTTCCAGTACCGTGCGGACCAGGTGGGCAACAAGGTTAGTGTCATCGCGCTGGACTTTGAAGAATCGTTTGAGCACGACCCAGATCAGCGTGCAGATGACAGCCCAGGCGAGGATGAACAGCACTGAGAGTGTTCCTCCGGCTATTGTGAAGCCCATAGCCTGAGCACCTGCAAAGATGTAGCCTCCCAGCACAACACCGGCGAATACGAGGGGCGAGGGGCCCGACAGTATGGAGTCATCTGAGCCGGCCGCGCCGCCCATCGCCGATCCCAGAGGCATGAGGAACAGGCCAAAGATGAATGAGACGACGACGAGCACCCCCAGCACGGCGCCGAGGGCAGCAAGGCCGCGCCCATTGGCAAATCCTGCCTTGAGCTCGCCCATAAATGCTGGCGGGAGCACTGGTTTTGCTGGTTGCGCAGGCTGCTGCGCGTATGGCTGGCCCGGCTGCTGGTACTGCGGCTGTTGCATGGGCTGTGGAGCATAGGGCTGGCCCGACTGCGGTGCAGGCTGCTGAGCGTATGGCTGGCTCTGTTGCTGAGGAGCGGGCTGAGCATAAGGCTGCTGATACTGCGGTTGCTGCGGCGGAACCGGTTGCTGGTACTGCGGCTGTTGCATGGGCTGTTGAGCATATTGCTGGCCCTGAGGCTGAACGTATGGCTGCTGAGCGTAGGGCTGGCTCTGTTGCTGAGGAGCGGGCTGAGCATAAGGCTGCTGGTACTGCGGTTGCTGCGGCGGAACCGGTTGCTGGTACTGCGGCTGTTGCATGGGCTGTTGAGCATATTGCTGGCCCTG